>NZ_JAUHIR010000018.1:0-129296 GCF_032381375.1 Bradyrhizobium sp. SZCCHNR1017
AGCGATTGATCTGCGCGACCCCAAAACTGTCAACTATGTCCCCGAACAGGTGTAAGCTATGTCTCCGGGCTGAACAGAAGCGAAGCAATCCAGGGCTACACGAGGACGCTGGATTGCTTCGTCGCTTCGCTTCCCGCAATGACGAATGTGGCGACAGCGTCATGCAACACCCCTCATCGTTTCACCCCGGCCGGTGCAACACCGGCCGCATCCGCGAGAACGACGGCCGGCCGCGCTTGAGGCCCCAGAGCGGCTGCGCCAGGGTCGCCACGGCCTCGGTCGGCGTCGCCGCATCGATGCAGACGAGATCGGCCGGCGCGCCGACCTCGATGCCGTAGTCATCGAGCCGCATCAGCCGCGCCGCGTCGTGCGTGACCATGTCGAGACACCCCGCAAGATGATCCGGCCGCGAGACGTGGCAGACGTTGGCGTAGAGGTTCGCCATCCGGATCAGCGAGCCGTCGCCATACGGCGTGAACGGGTTCAGCACGTTGTTGGTCGAGAGCGAGCAGGTCACCCCCGCAGCGCGCAGCGGCTCCAGCGGGACCACGCCGCGCGGAATCGCATGATCGTGGCGGCGTCCCATCAGATGCAGGTCGGTCGAGGGCAGCACGGTGACTGCGACGCCGGCATTGGCGAGCTGCGTTGCGATCGCGTCGAAACGCTCCGGCGGCAGCAGCGACAGCTGCGTGACGTGGCCGACCGCGACGCGTCCGCCCCAGCCGTATTCCTCCGTCTTGCGGCAGACATATTCGATCTGCATGTGATCGAGCGTCTCGGCAAGATCGAGATGCATGTCGATGTCGACGTCGCGGTCACGCGCGATCGCGAAGATGCGGTCGATCTGCGCCGGCGGGTCGGTGTCGAAATACGGGGCGGCGCCGATGGTGCGTGCGCCGCGGCGCAGGCCCTCGATCAAGAGCTCCTCGGTGCCCGGATAGTTGGTGAGCCCTTCCTGCGGAAACACGCAGATCTCGAGGTCGAGCGCCCAGGCATAGTCGCGCGCGAGCTGCTGGATCGCCTCGAAGCCGATGAAGCCGATGCCGGGATCGAGCTCGACATGGGTGCGCATCCGCATCGTGCCGTGGCTGACGCAGCGTTCAACGGTCCGCTTCGCCCTGTCATAGACATCGTCGGCCGTGAAGTTGCGCTTGGCGGCCGCAGTCTCGCGCACCGCCTCTGCCACGGTCCCTTCCCTGATCGCGCAGCGGTCGAGGATGCAGGTCTTGTCGAGATGGATGTGCGTCTCGATGAAGCCGGGCACGACGAGGCAGTTCTCGGCATCGCGCTGTTCGCCGTCGGCCTGCAATGACGGCGCGATCGCCACGATGGTGCCGTCGGAAATTCCGATATCGGCCCGGCGCAGCTCACTGTGCTGCGCCAGCACCGCATTGCGAATGATCAGGTCCATGCCGCCGTTGCCGTCGAGAATTCCAGATGCGCGCCAAGCTGGCGGCGCCGCCTGCAAAAGGCAAGCGCCATGCCAGGGCCTGACGCCGCGGGACCGCCGACCGGGATCCGAAACCATTCGTTTACAAATAACCGGCCACCCGGGACCACTTGTTTGGCGGGGAAAAACTGCTATATTGGTGCATGGAAAACGTGAACGCGTTCTGCTCAGGCCCGTCGTCAAGGCGGGCCGTTGCCGTTTTGGGGGTGGCTGTCCGATGACTCGCTCCAACCGTACGGATCACATCCGCCTGACCTCGCACCCGGTGCCAGGCGCCAAGCATAATTTCCCGCTCCACTGGGGCGCCGAAAGCGCACGCGAGCGCGGACCCGTGATCGGCACGGTATCACGTCCGCAGGACCGCAACGTGATCGGCAGCCATGGCGGTTCCTACACGGTCTACCGCGCGCTCGCGGTATCATCTGGTGCGCTCGACCCGATCCGCCGCCCCGATCTCACCAACACCCATCCCGCCGCCACGATCGGCCCGTTCGCGCAGTGGCGAGAGCCGGCGAAGATCGTCGCACTCGATCCCTGGGGTCATCTGGTGGCCGAGAATTTCGGCGGCGAGATCGCGGAAGGAATCGATATCCGGCCGACGATCGCCGTGACCAAGGCGCGGATCGAGCTTCCTGAGTTGCATGCGGCGCTCGCGGCCAAGCGCCTCGTTCATGACGGCGACGTCGTGCATGCCAATGGCAGCGTCTCCGTGGTGAAGATCGCGATCGACCCGGTGTGGTACCTGCCCGGCGTGGCCGCGCGCTTCGGCACCAGCGAGACCAGTCTACGCCGCGGCCTGTTCGAGCAGACCGGCGGCATGTATCCGGAGCTGGTGACCCGGCCCGACCTGCAGGTATTCCTGCCGCCGATCGGCGGCACCACGGTCTATCTGTTCGGCGACGTCGACAAGCTCAATGACAGCCGGACGAAGATCACATGTCGCGTGCATGACGAGTGCAACGGCTCCGACGTGTTCGGCTCCGACATCTGCACCTGTCGCCCGTATCTGATCCACGGTATCGAAGAATGCGTTGCGGCCGGGCAGAACGGCGGCCTCGGCATCATCGTCTACAACCGCAAGGAAGGCCGCGCGCTCGGCGAAGTGACGAAGTTCCTGGTCTACAATGCGCGCAAGCGCCAGGAGGACGGCGACGCCGCGGCGGCCTATTTCGAGCGCACCGAATGCGTCGCCGGCGTGCAGGATGCGCGCTTCCAGCAGTTGATGCCCGACGTCATCCACTGGCTCGGCGTCAAACGCATCGACCGCTTCATCTCGATGAGCGACATGAAGCATGACGCGCTGGTGGGCCAGGGTGTCGACATCGTCGAGCGCGTGCCGATCCCCGACGAGCTGATCCCGGCGGATGCCCATGTCGAGATCGCGGCCAAGAAGGCCGCCGGCTATTTCTCGCTGGAGCCGCAGAAGCCCGAGGCGCTCGGCGACACCGTCGGCCGACCGCTCGAAAAGTACTAGCGCAGCGGCTGATCATGACCGACGTTTCATATCTCCTGTCCGCCCGCGCAGTGCGCGAGCGGGCGCATCAGCTGCTTGCGCTCGGTCTCGCCGACAAGCTGCCGCACTTCCGCATCGACCTCGCAAAGCTCGATGCGATTGCCGACCTCGTGCTCGACGTGACCCGCAGGGCCTATCCCGGTGGCGAGGTGCCGTTCCACTCGCGCTGGCGGCATTTCGTGGTCGGCGGTGTCGATCGCTGGGCCGCGATCGCCGACAATGTGAATTGGCCGGATGCGGCTTCACGGGCGCGCGCCGAGTTCGATCTCGCCATCACCAGCGTGCTGCTCGACGCCGGCGCCGGCGCGGCGTGGCGCTATCGGGATGCCGTGACCGGCGCGCGCATCGGCCGCTCCGAAGGGTTGGCACTGGCGAGCCTCGACATGTTCGCACGCGGTGCGTTCTCGGCCGATGCAAGCCATCCGCTGCGGGCCGACGCCGCGAAGCTGCAGCACACCATCGTCGCCGATCTCGAACGCGGCTTCCAGGTGAGCGCCGACAATCCGCTGGTCGGACTCGAAGGCCGCGTTGCGCTGCTGCGCCGGCTAGGCGAGGTCACGGCTGCAAAGCCGGATATCTTCGGTCGGAAGGATACCCCACGTCCCGGCGGTCTGTTCGATCAGCTCGCCGCCGGTGCGACCGGCGGCCACCTCCAGGCCGCCGACATTCTGCAGCAGGTGCTGCTGCAGCTCGGCCCGATCTGGCCGTCGCGGCTGACGCTGCAAGGCATCGCGCTCGGCGACTGCTGGCGCCATGCTTCCCTGGTCACCGATGACGCGACCAGCGGTCTCGTCCCATTGCACAAGCTGTCGCAATGGCTGAGCTATTCGCTGATCGAACCGCTGCAGCGCGCCGGCCTCGTGGTCGAGAACATCGACGGCCTTACGGGACTCGCCGAATACCGCAATGGCGGCCTGTTCGTCGACGGCGGCGTGCTGGTGCTGCGCGATCCCGCCGATGCCGCGCGGGCGCATGCCGTTGATTCCCCGCTGGTGGTGGAATGGCGCGCGCTGACCGTCGCCCTGCTCGATCGCCTGGCCGCGCTGATCCGCCAGCGCACCGGCCAGACGGCGGAACAGCTGCCCTTGGCGCGCATCCTCGAAGGCGGCAGCTGGGCCGCCGGCCGCAAGCTCGCCTTCGCCCGCCGCCCGGACGGCTCGCCGCCGCTGACCATCCTCAGCGACGGCACGGTGTTTTAAGAGGTGTTTGGCAGCCTTGCTTCATAACAGCCGACGTCATTGCGAGCGAAGCGACTTGTCCGCCATAGCCCGAAGGGCGACGGCGGAAGCAATCCAGAGCCCGGAAGAAAGTCTGGATTGCTTCGTCGCTTCGCTCCTCGCAATGACGCAATTCATAAGTTGCGCGTAGGGTGGGCAAAGCGCAGCGTGCCCACCATTCCAAGCTGAGCTAGTATCAGGTGGGCACGGCGCTTCGCGCCTTTGCCCACCCTACGCTTCGGAGATGAAAGCCATGGAAGGCGTCACGGTCGTCGATCATCCGCTGGTGCAGCACAAGCTGACCTTGATCCGCGACAAGTCGATCTCGACCAAGTCGTTCCGCGAGCTCTTGAAGGAGATCGGCATGCTCCTGTGCTACGAGGTCACGCGCGACCTGCCGCTCACGGAGGTCGAGATCGAGACGCCGCTGGCGCGAATGCAGTCGGCCAAGATCGCCGGCAAGAAGCTGGTGTTCGTGCCGGTGCTGCGCGCCGGCGTCACCTTCGTCGACGGCATGCTCGATCTGGTGCCGACCGCCCGCGTCGCCCATATCGGCCTGTATCGCGAGCCGCAGACCTTCACCGCCGTCGAGTATTTCTTCAAGGCGCCGTCCGACCTGCACGAGCGCCTCGCCGTCGTGGTCACGCCGGTGCTCGCGACCGGCAACAGCGCAGTCGCCGCGGTCGACCGGCTCAAGGAGCGCGGCGCCAAGGATATCCGCATGGTCTGCATGATCGCGGCGCCCGAGGGCGTCGAGCGCGTCCGCGGCCTGCATCCCGATGTCGCACTGTGGACCGCCGCGATCGACGACGGCCTCGACGACGACGCCTTCATCGTCCCCGGCCTCGGCGACGCCGGCGACCGCGCCTACGGCACGCGGTAGCAGCATTCAGCCGGCGAATGCGGCCTCCGCCTCCGGCAGCGCCCAGATCCTCTCGATCGCGGCAGTCCCTGCGGCGGTGATGGCAGCCTCGTCACCGTGGAGATAGCGGCCGTCGTGGATCAGCAGCCGGCCGTCGATCATCACCTGGTCGATGTTGGCGCGGTTCGCGAGCGCGATCAGGCCGCGGCGCGGGTCGTGTAGCGGCTGAAGATGTGGATGCGTCATGTCGACGACGGTGAGGTCGGCGGTCGCGCCGGGCGCGATGACGCCGAGATCGTCGCGCTTGATCATGGCGGCGGCCGTCGTGGTGACGGCGTCGATCAGTTCCGGCGCGCTCGCCGTCTCGGCGCTTCCCAGCGCGATCTTCGAGATCATCGACGCCGCGTTGAGCTCGCCGAGCAGATCCATGTTGTAGCCGTCGGTGCCGACCGCGGTGCGGACGCCATGCGCGGCGAAGCGGCCGAAGGCGGCGGTGACTCCGGCGCGCGCGAACACGCGCGGGCAGTTCAGCACGCCGGCACCACGCGCCGCCATCAGCGCAAGGTCCGCATCGGTCGACGCGTGGCAATGCGCCGCCAGCAGATCGGGTCCGAGCAGGCCGAGCCAGTCGAGATATTCGGCCGGGGTGCGGCCGCCATGGCGCTGCGCGATCGTCGCGACCTCGCCCGCGCTCTGCGCCATGTGCGTGGTGATGGGAACGCCGAGCTCGCGCGCCCGGCTGGCAGCCGCGCGCAACAGATCCGGTCCGCAGGTATCGGTCGCGTGCGGGCTCATCGCAAGACGAATGCGGCCGTCGCCCTGGCCGTGCCAGCGCTGATGGAGCGCATTCCAGACCGCCATGTCGGCCTCGCCGTCATCGCCGGCGTAAGTCACGACGCCGGAGGCATCCGCCTTGGCATCGCCGGTCGAGAACAGATAGGGCGCGCCATAGAAGCGCAGGCCCATCTCGAGAGCCGCATCGAACAGCTCCGGGATCGTGTTGCGGAACGGCTCCATCACCGTGGTGGCGCCGCCCTTCAGGAGCTGCAACACCCCCATGCGGCCGATCGCCAGCCGCTCCTCCACCGAAAGGATCTCGGCCCCGCGCTTGGACAGCGGCAGCAGCACGGTGTAGACGATGCTCTTGTTGTTGCGCCGGCCGTTGCCGTCCTCGGTGAACGTGCGTGCGATCGCCTCGCTGAAGATGTGGTTGTGCAGGTTCAACAGGCCCGGCAGCACGAAGCGACCCGGACGATCGAACATCTCGTCCGCCGCCGGCCGATCACGCGTCACGGCCGCGATGCGCCTGCCCTCGACCAGCACCCAGTGATCGCGCAGGACGTCCTGCGCGCCGTCCTTGCGCGTCAGCACGTAGCTGCCGAAGATCGCCGTCGTACTCATGCGTCCTTCGCTTCCGCCGCCTCATGGCGCTGGTAGTTCGCCGCGATCTCGGCTCCGGTCGTGATCCACACGTCCCGGCACGATTTGGCGTAGGTCAGGAACTCGCGCAGCAGCCGGAAGCGCATCGGCCGGCCCGAGACCTGCGGATGCAGCACGGTCGTCACCATCGCGCCCCAATCGCGGACTTCGTCCAGCTCATCCTTCCACATCGACAGCACGTGCTCTTTCGGAAAGATCGAGCGCGGCGAGAACCGCGCCGACAGGCCGTGCATCCAGTCGTCATAGCTCGCGGTCACCGGGATTTCGATCGTGCCCGGCGAGCCGGAGGCCAAGCGATGGCGATAGGGCCTGACGTCATCGCGGAACGAGGAGGTGTAGACGATGCCCTGGCGCACCAGCGCTGTCAGCAGCTCCTCGCAGAACTCGCCGAACGGCGCGCGGTAGCCGATCGGCCGGATTCCGAGCCGGCGCTGGATCGCCTCGAAGCCGCGCTCGATCTCCTCGACGATGAAGGGATCGCCGGGATCCGGCAGCAGATGGTGATAGCCGTGATGGCCGATCTCGTGGCCCGCCTTCAGCACCGCTTCCGCCATCGCCGGATGCGCATCGACCGCCCATCCCGTGATGAAGAACGTCGCCTTGAGATCGAGCTCGGCGAGCAGCTCGAGAAGCTTCGGCGTGCCGACGCGCGCCTCGAAGCCGCCGAAGCTCATCGTGACCAGACGCGCCGCATGCGCGGGATCCTTCGAGGTCCAGGCGCTCTCGGCGTCGATGTCGAACGAAAGGAACATCGCCGCTCTGTGCGGCGCAGGCCATGGATAGCCCGGCGCCGGCGGCGCGGTGTTGGCGGGAACGACCGGGATTCCCGCGAGCGCCTTACTGTCCAGCATTGATCAGCACCTTCTCGATTCCATTGTCGCTCAGCTTCCACTTCGCCAGCAGCGCCTTGTAGCTGCCGTCGGCAATCAGGCCCTCCAGCGCGGCGCGCAGCGCCTCGCGCAGTTCGTCCGCCTTCACCGGCGTCGCCAGCCCCGTATATTGGTACGCGATGGGCGTGCCGACCGGCACGTAAGTGTTCGGCTCGAGATCCATGATGTAGGGCAAGGTCTCGTTGCCCTGCACGGCGGCGTCGATGCGGCCCTGCTTGAGCTGCGTGCGGGCGTCGGCCGAGCCCTCGGTGCCGACGAACTCGATTCCGCTCGCGCCGCAGTTCTTCTCGCTCCAGGCGGCGATGTCCTTCGGGAACATCGTGCGCCTGGAGGCGCCGACCCTCTTGCCGCACAGCGCCGTCGGCTCCTTGAACTCGCTGGCGCGCGAAGCCTGCACGAAGAATCGCGGACCGCTGCGCAGGTAGTCGATGAAGGTCGCGGTATCCTGCCGGCTCTTGTAGTCGGTCATGCCGGTCAGGATGATGTCGAAACGCTGCGTGGCGAGGCCCGGCATCAGCTGGTCGAAGCTGGTCTCCTGCCACACCGCGTTGACGCCGAGCTTCTTGGCCAGCGCCTCGCCGAGCTCGACGTCGAAGCCGGTCAGGGTCGCGGTGGCCGGATCCTTGAACTCCATCGGCGGATAGTTCGGCACCACCGCGATGCGCAGGCCGTTCTGCTTGATCTCGGCCGGCAGCTCGGCGGCGAGAGCCGCGCCCGCCACGGCCGCGCTCATGAGCCCAGCCAACACGATCGACTTCAATTCCATCACCTCACCCCACTTCAGCTGCCAGAAATGCCTTGGTCCTCGCCTCGCGCGGCGCACGCAGCACCTCGCCGGCCGGACCACTCTCCACGATCACGCCCTGGTCCATATAGACAACCCGGTCGGCGACCTCGCGCGCGAAGCCGAGCTCATGCGTGACGACCAGCATGGTCATGCCGGACCTCGCCAGCTCCTTCATCACACCGAGCACCTCGCCGACCAGCTCCGGGTCGAGCGCCGAGGTCGGCTCGTCGAACAGCACCAGCCGCGGCTTCATTGCGAGCGCGCGTGCGATCGCCACGCGCTGCTGCTGACCGCCGGACAGTTGCGCCGGATAGGACTGCGCCTTGTCGGCAAGGCCGACCCGGCGCAGCAGCGACAAGGCCTCGTCCTTCGCCTCGGCAAGCCTGCGCCTCTGCACCTGCACCGGCCCCTCGATCACGTTCTCCAGCGCCGTCATGTGCGGGAACAGGTTGAAGCGCTGGAACACCATGCCGCAGGCGAGGCGTTGCCGCGCGATCTCGCGCTCCGACAGCCGATGCAGCCGGCCGGCCGTCTCGCGGAAGCCGAGCAGCGTGCCGTCGAGCCAGATGCCGCCGCTGTCCGCCGTGGCCAGCTGGTTGACGCAACGGAGCAAGGTGGTCTTGCCGGAGCCGGATTGCCCGATCAGGCACACCACCTCGCCCTCGAAGACATCGAGCGAGACTTGCTTGAGCGCCTGGAATTCCCCGAAGCGCTTGCTGACCTGACGGATGGCGACGAGCGGCGTCATCAGCGCCCCCGCGCGATGCCACGGGCAAAACGGTGTTCGAGCAGCATCTGCAGCGGCGTCAGGACCGAGACCACGAGCAGATACCAGAGGCCGGCGACGATCAGGAGCTCGATGACGCGCGAATTGGCGTAGTAGATGTTCTCGGCCGAGTGCAACACCTCCGGATACTGGATCACGCTGGCGAGCGAGGTCGCCTTGACCAGGCCAATGAACTCGTTGCCGAGCGGCGGGATCACCACGCGCATCGCCTGCGGCAGGATGATCCGGCGCAGCGCCTGCAGCCGTCCCATGCCGATCGCCTGCGCCGCCTCGTATTGCCCGATGTCGACCGAGAGCAGCCCTGCCCGCATCACCTCCGAGGTGTAGGCGCCCTGGTTGATGCCGAGCCCGAGCAGCGCGGCCAGGAACGGCGTCATCACGTCGACGGCGCGCGCGCTCCACAGGCCGGGGATGCCGATGGTCGGAAACACCAGCGCGAGGTTGAACCACAACAACAACTGGAGGATCAGCGGCGTACCGCGAAACAGCCAGGTGTAGCCGGCGGCGACCGACCGCAGCACCGGATTGGGCGACAGCCGCATGATCGCGACGACCACGCCGAGCGCGATGCCCAGCGCCATCGCCGCGACGGCCATGACCATGGTGTTGACGATGCCGCGCAGGATCACCGGCGCGGTCACGAAGCGTTCGACGTAAGACCATTCGATCTGGCCTCTGGCGAAGGCGCGGCCGATCGCCAGCAGGATCACGACAATGACGGCAGCCGTAAGCCAGCGGCCCCAATGCGCCTTGCGCGCGATCCTGTGCGCCGACAGGTCGGGAAAGCCATCGGCCAGTACGTCGGCGCGGCTCATTGCGGCGCCGCGTTGAGCATCGGCTCGCGCACCGCATTGGCGCCGAGACCCCATTTGTCGAGAATGTCCTTGTAGCTGCCGTCGGCGATCATCGACTTGAGCTGTTCGGTCACGACCTCGCGAAAGCCTGCATCGTCCTTGCGGAACATGATGCCCTGGTAGCCGAAGGCGATGGGCTCACCGACGATGCGATACTTGCCGGCCTCCTGCGACTGCGCATAGGGCAAGGTCTCGCTGCCCTGCACGGCGGCATCGATGCGGCTCTGCTTGAGCTGATTGCGGACATCGATCGAGTTCTCCCCCGGCACATATTGCGCGGCAGGCTTGCCTGCGGCCTCGCAATTGGCCTTGCTCCATTTCTCGATCTCCTGCGGGAAGCTCGTCGAGCGCGTGGTGCCGATCTTCCGGCCGCACAGATCGGTCGCGACCTTGGCATCGCTCTCCGCCAGCACGAAGAACTGCGGGCCGGTGACGAGATAGTCGACGAAGTCGGCGGTCTCGCGCCGCGAGGCACGGTCGGAGATGCCCGAGATGATGAAGTCGGCGCGCCGGGTCTGCAGCGAGGGAATGAGTTCGGCGAACGCCGTCTCGCTCCACACGATCTTGACGCCGAACCGCTTCGCCAGTTCGTTGGCGAGATCGATGTCGAGCCCCTTCAGCTCGTTGGTGGCGGGGTCGTGATATTCCATCGGCGCGTAGGTCGAGTTGACCGTGAGCTTGAGCACGCCAGCCTGCTTGATCTCAGCGGGCAGCTCCGCGGCCCCCGCCGGAGCAAGCGAGGCGAGGATGACGAAACCTGCGAACAACGAACGGCGCATCCTGCAACTCCCCACGTGAACGGCTAATCGACCACGACCGGCTCGACGGCGCCGGCGCGCTCGGTGATGAGCCTGTACTGATCCGGCCGGCGATGCGCCGCGAAGTTGAACATCTTGTCCTTGCCCTGGCGGCACAGATCGAGGTCGATGTCGGCGACGACGACCTCGTCGGCGAGCGTCTTCGCCCGCGCCACGATGCAGCCATTGGGATCGACGATGCAGGAGCCGCCGATCAGCCCGCTGCCGTCCTCGTCGCCCGCCTTTGCGACCGCGATCGCCCACGTCGCATTCATGTAGGCGTTGGCCTGCGCCACCAGGGTCGAATGGAAGGTACGCAGCGAGGCATCCTCGGTGTTGCCGCCATTCGGATCGTAGGCTGCGGAATTGTAGCCGACGCAGACCAGCTCGACGCCCTGCAGCCCGAGCACCCGCCACGATTCCGGCCAGCGCCGGTCGTTGCAGATCATCATGCCCATGATGGCGCCGCCCCACTCGCGGCCGGCGCGCACGGCCGGAAAGCCGAGATCGCCATAGCCGAAATAGCGCTTCTCCAGCTGCTGATACTTGGCACTCGGGCGCGGCTCGACGGAGCCGGGCAGATGCACCTTGCGATATTTGCTGATGATCTCGCCGTCGGGATCGACAAGGATGGAGCTGTTGAAGCGGCGTCCGTCCGGTGTCAGCTCGGCATAGCCGACATAGAAGCCGACGCGAAGCGCCCGCGCCCGGTCGAACAGCGCGGCAACGGACGGGTTCGGCATCGCGCGCTCGAAATAGCTGTCGAGCTCATCGCCTTCGAGGATCCAACGCGGGAAGAAGGTCGTGAATGCGAGTTCCGGAAACACCACCAGCTTCGCGCCCTGGGCGGCCGCCTGTTCCAGGAGCCCGATCATGCGCGACAGCGTGTGCCCGCGGCTGTCGGCGCGCTGGGTCGGCCCCATCTGGGCGGCGGCGGCGCGGAAGATACGGCTCAAAACTCTGCCTCCGATCTGTGCGTCATGCCTTTCCAGCAGGCGGCAGCACCGCCCTCTGCGACGCGCAAGAGAAGCATCAATGAAGCGAAACCGGCGCAGGAATTGCAACCAGTCGGGACGACCTCGGTCTATGATATTTTGGCCGAGATCATCACCCGGGCTAATAGGGCGACCATGCCATGAACCTGCGCCAGTTGGAGATCCTGCGGGCGGTCATCCGCCACCACACCACGGTCGCTGCCGCCGAGGAGCTCGCGCTGTCGCAGCCTGCGATCAGCAATGCGCTGAAGGCGATGGAGGCGCAGGCCGGCTTCACGCTGTTCGAGCGCGTCAACAACCGGCTGTTCCCGACACCCGAGGCGATGACGCTCTATGAGGAGAGCGAGGCGATCTTCACCCTGCACGCCCGGCTGGAAAACCGCGTGCGTGACCTGCGCGAGCAGAAGACGGGTCATCTGTCGATCGTCGCCACGCCGCCGCTCGCCTACAGCATCATCCCGCCGACCTTGTCAGGCTTCCTGCGGCGCCGGCCGCAGACGCGGATGTTCTTCGACGTGCGCCGCTACGAAGGCATCATCGAGGGTGTGCTCGGCAACGTCGCCGAGCTCGGCTTCGCGCTCGGACTGTCCGATCATCCCGGGATCGCCCATGAGGTCGTGCATACCGGGGAGATGGTGTGCGTGATGCCGGCCCTGCATCCGCTTGCCGAATGCGACGTGATTTCAGCGCGGGATCTCGCCGGCTTCCCGCTGATCGGCCTCGAACGCGGCACGCGCCTCGGCGAAGCGGTGCGCGAGAGCTTCCGGCAAGCCGATGCCGACTTCCAGCCGACCGTCGAAGTGCGTTACTGCAACACGGCCTGCGTGCTGGCTTCGACCGGCGTCGGCGTCGCCGTGGTCGATCCATTCTCGCCGCGCCAGGGCGGGCATGATCTCGTGGTACGGCCGTTCACGCCGAGCACCAAAGTCTCGGCCTATGTGCTGTGGTCGGAGGCGCGGCCGCTGTCGAACCTGGCGAAGACGTTTCGCAGCGAGGTGCGAAACGCGAGCCGCAGTCTTGCGGACGGCCTCGACGCGATCGGAGCTCCGAGCCTCGCCGCTTCCGCGCAGCGCGGCTGAGCTTGCCGATCGGCATGCGTCCATCAAACCCGTGGACGTATCGTTTGCGGCCCATCATCCGAAACGCCCGCCTGCGACGGGCTTCTCGGGATGATGCTCCGCGTCACTGTCGTCTTGCGGCTGGCGGCGGAATTGGTGCAGTGGACCATGGCTCGCCCGCCCGCAATCGCGCCGCCAGCGCCGCCGCGCAGCCGGCGAGCAGCTTCTCGCCCTTTGCAGCAGATGCCTTGCGCGCATCGCCTGCGACGCCGGAGGTGGTGATGTCGGCGAACGATCTGAACATCTTCAGCGACGGGACCAGCGAGCCCATGATGTCGAAGCTCGGCCCAAAGGCAGCGTCGAGCCTCGCCGCGTCGACGAGGCCTGGATGAGCCGCCATCATCATCGAGGTCTCGGCTTCGCAGGCATGCATCACGCCCTCCTGATCCTCGAGGACCTTGGCCATGGTCTCCCGCCCTTCCATGAAATAGGTCGTCGTCGCGATCGGCGCATTGAGCTCGCGCGTCAGTTCGCCGGTGAGGGTGGCCAGCGCCTGGATGTTGCCGCCATGGCCGTTGACGATCACGATGCGGCGGAAGCCGGCATTCAGAATCGAGCGGCACAGGTCTCTGAGCACGGCGTGGTAGGTGGAGAGACCGAGGGTGAAGGTGCCACCGAACGGAACGTGATGGTCGGCGAGCCCGCACCAAACGGTCGGCGCGACCACGATGGGATGGTCTGGAGTCAGCTCCAGCGCGGTGCGACGGCAGACCTCGCTGCACAGGAAGTCGTCAACTCCCGTCGGCAGATGCGGGCCGTGCTGCTCGGTCGAGGCCACCGGCAACAGCACGATCGCGTCTCGGGCCGCGAGCGCGCGAAGCGCTGCGGCGGAAAGTCTGTTCCAGGCGGTTTCGGTCATGATGGCTGCTCGCATGGTCGGAGATGAGGCAGATTGGCTCATATCACGCAGCCACCGCAACAGCCCATCCCGGCGTATCGGGCGCGCAGGCCGACAGTCGCCTGCGTGCACCTCAGACCGCACGCCCCTGCGCGATACTGCGCCCTCTCCCACAGGGGCGAGGACGCGGCGACCGACACCGCACCCTCGGCTACATCAGGAGCATGCTCTCCATGCACTCAAACATCGACAGCGATTGCGGGCTCGACAAGGTGCAACGGCCTTGCGTCCTCACAACACCACGGCCCGCGCGGCAGGCCGGTCTCACGCCCGCGTCAGTTCGATGTCGTGGGTCTGCTTCGTCTCCGCGTCGTACACCCTGATCTGCAACATCGGAAACCGGCGCTTGAGGTCATGCGCGCCGTTGTGTGCGCCATCCTTGGTCTTGAATTCGGTCTTGATCTGACCATCGACCACGACGGCATAGCCGGTCAGCGGAAGGTCGTTGCCGGATTTGTCTTGAGCAGGCTTGTTGTGAACAGACTTCTCTTGGGCAGACTTGAGCATTGCGAGCCGACGTCGATTCGTGAGTTGAAAGGGGTGTCGAGCGCGCGATCTCTCCGCCTCGGACGACTCCGATGTAAGGTGAGTCTGTCGCGACGAGCAAGCGAAGACGTGTTCTTCACAAGCAGGGCGATTACGGGTTCAACCTGACGGCGCAGCGCCGGCCCGCGATGATCTCGGGATGTTCGGCGCGAACGAGTCGCGCAAGTTCCGGACTTGCAACGCGAACGTTCCGGTCGCTCGCCATCATGCGCGCCACCGCGAACGAGGAGCGCCGTGGTCGCGCGTCTCTCAGCGCCCGCAGCGCCCACCTCGCGCCGCCCCCAAGGCAGCAGCCCGATCCCAACTTGGATGCGCTCTCCGACTGAGCACGGGCAGACGCAAAATCCCGGGGCCATCGGACGAACGAATCAGCATGACCGCCATGCGCGAATTGCCCGTCGTGCCAGTCTGCCGCAGATAAACAGCTTGCACCGTCGGGCAAATCAGGACGACATTTCCGCGCATCCCGCCTCATGAAGAGGGGCGTGTCGCGAACGTCACGAGACGTGGAGTGCGGGATGCGATGGACGCGACGTGTCGCAGCGGGTGTCATGCCTGCGGACGAACGGCACGGCGCGGACGGCGAAGTCGCATGGTCCTGGCGCCGCGACGCTGGCGTCAAGCTCGTGACGAGGTTTCAGCCTCGCGCGGGTGACGGTGGCAAGACAGCCCGTTCACCGGGGAGAATGCGTATAAGCCGTAACACTATCGCGCAGGGAAGGCCGGGATGTCTCAGCCGAACCTGTGGTTCCTGCCCCGTGCATTCTTTCCGCACGGGGGCCATGGGGGCGGCGAGCTCCCGGCCTTCCCTGCGCCCTCTCACTTGAAGAGGGCTCCGTCAAGCAAGACTCGGGCGCGATAGGCGCCGCGAGATCGCGACGTGCTGATTTGTAGACGTTCTGTTTGTCGATGGCTGTTTGTCAGAGTGAACTGCTGACCATTGTCACGTGCCGTGCACGGGACCACGACGATCCCCGTAAGATGACGGATGGGCTTGCCTACCGCCGGTGCCGCTGCGGTAGCAAGGGATCGTAAACGACTGCGCCGGACGTTGACCCGCCATTTACCTCACGGTCCAACCACGACATCGTGATTTGATGCAGGTCAACATAACCGGCCCGAACGCACCACCTACTGACAAGGCGTTCAAGCGAATCAGGCCTTGCCGTTATCTCGTTCGGCGTCCCTCGAACGGTCCTGTGCACTTGTCATCATGGAGAACCACATGAGCGAGACCGGCGTGACCGCCCTGGATCACACCGTCCAGGAAACCAACATCTGGCTGAAGGCCATCGAGCAACGCCTCGCGCTGGCGAGCCGGCAGCAGGCCTACAACGCACTGCGTGCCGTGCTGCATGTGCTGCGCGACCGTATGCCGATGGCCGTCGCCGTGAATTTCGGCGCCCAGTTGCCGATGCTCATTCGCGGGATCTACTACGAGGGCTGGCACCACGCGGCAACCCCGACCAAGGACCGCCATCTCGAATATTTCGTCGATGACATCTTCCGCCAACTGCCGCCGCAATTCCCGGTCGATCCGCTCACGGCTGCGCGCGGCATCTTCGAAATTCTCTGGGAGAAGCTCGATCCCGGCGAGTTCGACAAGCTGATGGGCCACCTGCCGGTGCCGCTGCGCAATCTGCGCGAGCCGGCGACCTGAGGGCCGGACCCCTTCGATCAGCTGGCCGGTATCGGTCGTCGGTACGGCGGCAGTGCGCCTCTCGCCTTCAATGCGCGAGCTGCCGGTACAGCGCCGGCAGCGCGGCGGGCAGTCGCCTGATGTTGCCGACGATGGCGTAGCCGCCGCGGCCGAACAGGGTGGGAAAATACGACTGCGCCGACGCATCGATGGTCACGCCGAACACCGCGACGCCGCCGCGCCGCGCTTCCTGCACCGCCTTGCGCGTGTCCTCGATCGCGAACCGCCCCTCATAGTGATCGACGTCGTTCGGCTTGCCGTCGGTGAGCACCAGCAGCAGGCGCTTGCGCTCGGATCGCTCGGCGAGCTGGCTGGCGGCATGACGCACCGCCGTGCCGATACGCGTATAGTAGCCGGGCCTGAGCGCGCCGATGCGGCGCTCGACCCGCCCGCTCATCGGCTCGTCGAATGCCTTCACGGTCTCCAGGCGGACCCATGAGTTGCGCCGCGAGGTGAAGGTGAGAATGCTGTGGCTGTCGCCGCAGGCCGACAGCCCATGCGCCAGCACCAGCAGCGCCTCCTTCTCGACGTCGAGAACGCGCACGCCGTCGATCCACGCATCGGTCGATAGGGACACGTCGACCAGGAGAGTCACCGCGAGATCATGCGCGAGCGGGCGCATCGCCAGATGCACGCGATCAAGTCCGCCATGGCCGGCATTGAGATCGCTGCGCGCGCGCACCAGCGCGTCGATGTCGAGGTCGTGGCCGTCGGCCTGCGCGCGCATCACCTCATGACGCGGCCGCAAGGTCTCGAACCTGCGCCGCACGCTGCGGATGCGCCGGCGCATCGCATCGTCCGGAGACCACGCCTCGCCCGCCTCGGCGGCATCGCCGGTCACGACGCGACAATGGTCCGGCAGATAGGCGCCGCTGCGATAATTCCACTCGGGATACAGCCGGCCGCTGTCGAGCCGGGCCGTGTCCACCGCCTCGGGCGGCAGGTCGAGATCGAACTTCAGCTTGCTCGCCGGACGCCCCTTGCGCCTGGCGATCGCGAGCTCATCGAGATCGTCGGCAGCCTTGCGGGCGTCGTCATCGTCGGTATCGTCGGACGGACGATCGACATTGACCATCTCCGCCATCGCCAGGATCTTCTCGAAGCGGTTGAGGATGAATGGATCGCGCTTGGCCGTGTCGTCGCGCTCGCGCCGCGCGAAGCGTTTGCGGGTGTCGGGTGCCCCCTCCTGCTCTGCGGGCGTCTGCGTCTCGTCGTCCTCGCGCGCCGCGGCAACGGCATCGCGGCTCCAGCAATCGCCCCACAGCGGACACGGCAGCATCGGCCGATAGCCGGGCGGGGCGGCCTCCGGCAACGCGCCGCCAGCGATGACCGCATTCCACAGCGCGCCCTTGGGCGGCGCGCCGGCGCCGAGCAGGGCCATGACGATGTGCTCGACCTGCTGCTCGAGCCGAGGCAGCGGCCGCCGCGGACGCGCCACAGCCAGCGCTTCGGCGAGTTGCGCATGCGGACGCGCCAGTCCAGGGAAGCGCGCCAGCACCAGCGAGGTCGTCTCACAGGCCCGGCGCAGCGCCAGCAGATCATGCCGCAGCGGATCGCGCTCCGCGATCGGCTCGACCGCCATGGTCGCGAACCACGCCGCGAGCCAGTGATAGAGCTGCGTATTGAGCGCGCGACCCGGCAGCAGCGCGATGGTCTCCGGCAGGAAGACGGTGGCGCCATCGCGCCCGGCCTGATCGAGGCATTCGTCGCCGAGGCCAATGCGCTGGCGCCAGCCGAGCCGATGGCCCGATTTGCGCGCCTTGGCTCCGGCGACCTGCACGCCGCTCTCGCCGCCCAGCGCGCGGAACATCACGGCGATGCGGCCGCTGATCTCGTTCAGGGCGACGGCCTGATCCGGATGGACCGGATAGCTCGAGGTCGTGCCGACCAGGCGATGCCAGGCGCGGCCGACGGTCTCCTCCAGTTCGAGGAAGTCGAGCATGGCTCACCCGATCACGGCATGCGCGACCTCGCGTAACGCGGCCTTGACGTCGGCGTCGTCGGTGAGCGGCTCGATCATCGCGGCGAGCACGGCGTCCGCGATGGATGCTCCGGCAGCGACGAGCGTCGCGCAATAGACCAGGAGCCGCGTCGAGACGCCCTCCTCCAAGTCATGGCCTTGCAGCGCTCGCAGCCGATGCGCGAGCGCCACCAGCGGCCGAACGCGCTCCGGCGCCAGCCCGCTCTCGGCGGCAACCACCGCGATCTCCTGCTCGGCGGGCAGGAAGCCGAATTCGATGGCGATGAAGCGCTGCCGTGTCGATGGCTTCAGCGCCTTGTGCAGCGACTGATAACCCGGATTGTAGGACACCACCAGCATGAAGCCGTCGGGCGCGAGCAGCTCCTCGCCGGTGCGCTCCAGCGGAAGAATGCGGCGGTCGTCGGTGAGAGGATGCAGCACGACGGTCACATCCTTCCGCGCCTCGACGACCTCGTCGAGATAGCAGATGCCGCCCTCGCGCACCGCGCGGGTCAGCGGGCCGTCGGTCCACACGGTGTCACCGCCCTTGAGCAGATATCGCCCGGTGAGGTCGGCGGCGGTGAGGTCGTCGTGACAGGCGACCGTGTGCAGCGGCAGGCCCAGTCGCGCCGCCATGTGCGCGACGAAGCGGGTCTTGCCGCAGCCGGTCGGCCCCTTCAGCAGCACCGGTAGGCGATGTCGGAACGCATGCTCGAACAGCGCGCATTCATTGCCGGTCGGCGTGTACGAGGGGAACGACAGGACGGTATCGATCGCGTGCAGCGCGGGCTTCATGATCACTCTCCGAATCGGGGGATGCAGGCGGCGGCATCGAAGCCGCCGCCTGCGGGGTTTTACTCCGCCGGCTGCAGGGCGCCGGGGATGATCGCCTGCTTGGCGCGGCCGGGCACCAGCACGGCCCAGACGAACATCAGCGCCGCGATCGCCACGAACACACCGGAGCCGAGCCGCACCCAGTAGAACATCGCGAGCTGGTCCTGCACGTCCATGTAGCTCTGGCCGAGCACGCGCTGCAGATGCACCTGGATGATGCCGGCGAAGGTCAGCGCAAAGGTCATCGTCATCATCGCCGTGCACATGATCCAGAAGCTCGCCATCGAGAGCCACTGGTTATACGGCGCACGCTGGCGCAGCTGCGGCACCGCATAGGCCATGACCGCGAGGTTGAGCATCACATAGGCGCCGAAGAAGGCGAGATGGCCATGCGCGGCGGTCACCTGGGTGCCGTGGGTGTAGTAGTTCACGCTGGACAGCGTGTGCAGGAAGCCCCACACGCCGGCGCCGAGGAACGCCATGACGGAGCAGCCGACCGACCACAGCAGCGCGGCGCGATTCGGATGCTTGCGTCCCGCCTTGAGCGTCATCTGCACCGTGAAGATCACCATGGTGAAGAACGGCGCGACCTCGAGCGTTGAGAACAGCGAGCCGATCCACTGCCAATAGCCGGGCGCGCCGATCCAGTAGAAATGATGGCCGGTGCCGAGGATGCCAGAGAACAGCGCCAGGCCAATGATGACGTAGAGCCACTTCTCCACCACCTCGCGGTCGATGCCGTTGAGCTTGATCATCAGGAAGGCCAGGATCGAGGCCATGATCAACTCCCAGACGCCCTCCACCCAGAGATGGACGATGTACCACCAGTACATCTTGTCGACGGCGAGATTTGCCGGATTGTAGAACGCGAACAGGAAGAAGATCGCGACGCCCCACAGACCGAACAGCAGGATGTTGGTCACCGTCGTCTTGCGACCCTTCAGGGCGGTCATCGTGACGTTGAACAGGAACATCAGGCAGACGACGACGATGCCGACCTTGATGATGAAGGGCTGCTCGAGGAACTCACGGCCCTCATGGTAGTGGAAGAGATAGCCGACGACGGCCGCACCCGCGGCGCCGAAGAACATCCAGAACTGGATCTTGGCGAGCAGCGGGCTGTAGAGCTCGGTCTCGGTCTCCTCGGGCAGCAGGAAGTAGGTGGCGCCCATGAAGCCGATCAGCGACCACACGATCAGCGCGTTGGTGTGGATCATGCGGACGATGTTGAAGGGAAGCAGGACCGACAGCGTGTTCGGCAGCACGTAGATGGTGCCGGCGAGCAGGCCGAAGATGACCTGGGCGAGGAATAGCGTCAGCGCGCCGTAGAAATACAGCATCGCGACCTTCTGGGTCTCATATCTCATCGCGGATCTCTCTCATGACGGGGACGGGATGCCGGCTCAGCCGGCCTTGTTCGGCGGCCAGTCCTGGCGCTTGATCGTGTCGGTCCATTGCAGGAAGTCGGCGAGGTCGTTGAGCTCCTGGTCGGACAGATTGAACTGCGGCATCTGCCTGCGGCCGGGCGCACCGGAGGGTTGCGACTGCATCCAAGATTTCAGCATCTCGCGCGCGGCGGCCGGGTCCTGCCGGCCGCCCCAGCGGTCCCAGACATTGCCGACCTCTGGCGCGAAATAGGCGCCCTCGCCGAGCAGGGTATGGCAGTTGATGCAGGAGTTTCTCTCCCAGACGTGCTTGCCGCGAGCGACTCCGTCGGACAGCGTCGACGCATTGGTCGAGGTCGTGACCATGTAGTAGTGGCTGTGCGCTGTGAGCCCGAGGAAGATCGCAAAGAAGAAGGCCGAACCGCCGTAGAAGACGTTCCGTGCGGCCGACTTGGTCAGGCGTTCCGCCATGACACGTCCTTTCCGTTTTGGTGAAGGTCGATGGTGAAGGCAATCTACCGGCACTGCCGGGAGTCTCTTTGTCGCGGCGCAAGCAGCACGGCGATGGCCCGTCAGACCAGCGCGCGGAGCGCCACCGCCAGCCCGGCGAGCGCAACCAGGCCTAGGAGCCACGATGCGAGCAGGCCGCGCCACAGCGCGGGCGCATGGCGGAGGCCGAGAAAATCCAGCACGATCACCCTGCCCTTTGCCAATGCGAGCGCGAGCACGAGGGCATCGGCGAGCCAGCGATTCGGCAGCAGCAGCGAGGCCGCGAGCGTGGCGACGGCGAAGCTCAGCAATTGAAGCCAGGCGAGCGTGAGGCGATCGCGGACCATGACTCATCCCACCAGATAGAGGATCGGGAACATCACGATCCAGACCAGGTCGACCATGTGCCAGAACGCCGTCCCGGTCTCGACACTGTTGGGCGCGGCATGACGACCGACGATTCCGAGGATGACCATCCCGAGTACGACGTGAAGCAGATGGAAGCCCGTGAGCAGAAAATAGAGCGTGAAGAACGGCGACGTCTCCAGGCCTGCGCCGGCGGCAATCTCCCTGCCATACTCGGTCAGCTTGACGGCAATGAAGGCCGCGCCGAGCAGGATCGCCAGCATGATCCAACGCCGTGCGGTGGCCGGCGATGCGCCTCTCGCCGCCGCCGCCCCGCGCGCCGCAGCCCACCCGCTCGTCACAAGCACGATCGTGTTCAATGCGGCGAGAGGTCCGTCCAGCATGGCCTGCCCGGCTGCGAACACGATTGGATTGACTGCGCGCGCCACGACGAAGGCGCCGAGCAGCAGGCCGAAAGCGACAAGCTCGCTGAGGATCAGGACCCACATCATGGGGTCGCCCGGCAACCCGTCGAGCACGCCCCAGCGCTCCGTTGGTTCCGGTTCGTATGTGAGTGCCGACACCGCCACCTCCGATCAGATGTCGGCAAAGCTAATCGGGGCGGCAGACATGCTCTTTGTCGGCGCACAAACAGCACGGCGCCCGGATGCGCTACCGGATCGACATCAGGAGCATGTCCATGACCGAAGCGCAGCTCGGCCTCGTCACCGCCACCCCGATCATCATCGTGTTTGCAGCGGCGCTGCGGCGCATGGGCGTGCTGTCGACCACGGGGACCGTGTCCGCGATCGCGCTCTCCGTTGCGATTGCGGTTGTCCTGTTCACCACGCAATAACCTCGCCTGGAACCTTTGCCGTCCTCGGGCGTCAGATCGTCCGGAGGTGCCGCATGGACGACAACCGGTTCGCAGAGCTGCTCGGCAACGCCGCCATCGGCGTCTGGGGCGACATGCCGCGCGACATCCAGGAAGCGCTGTTCGAGACGGCGATGCGCGGTCACGACGATCTGAGGCACGAACTCGCCAAGCTGCTTCACGACCGGCATCCGCGGACACAGCATCCGCCGCATCCGGCTTGAGCGGTCTCAGTCGCGATGATCATCAGCCCCGAACTGTGATGGCTCGTCGTAGCCCTTGCGGCTGCTGTAGAACAACAGCACCATCAGCCCGATCCCCACGATGAGCGAAAACACCACGCCGAGCGTGAGCGCGATCCAGCCCTCGGTCGGCATCGGATCGCCGGGCAAGGTCATGCCCTGATAGGCGAAGACGACGGCGGCCGCGAGAATCAGCAGCAATGCGACGATGATAGTGATGGGTCCTGCACGCATGGCGGTCGCACTCCTGACACGAGAACAGGACGCGACCACGATCGTTCCTGGACGGGTGCGGTAACGGCGCACGGCGGCAGTTCCGAAATTTGAGGACGGCGTCCCCACCCTTCTCGCTGCGCCGCCGAAAGCATCGCGCTGCATCCAATCGCAGCATCATCTGCTCAAAGGATGACGCGCGCTCCACCGCGCCTTGCCGCGCGCCGCATGGCTGCTCTCGCGGCGGATCGCTAGGCGTCAGGGAACTTAGCTGATAACCATACCGGCTCCCTATCGGCAGCAGAGGACAAGGACCGGAGATGGACAACCGCAGCGAGATCTGGCGCGGCGTCGACGCGATCAAGACCCGTTTCATCGAGCTCAGCGACCGGGTGTGGAGCATGCCCGAGGTCTGCTACACCGAGGCCCGCTCGTCCGCCGAACACCTCGCCGAGTTGAAGCACCAGGGTTTTCGGATCATCGAAAAGGTCGCGGGCATCCCGACCGCGCTGATGGGCGAATGGGGCGAAGGTGGTCCGGTCATCGCGTTCATGGGCGAATACGACGCCCTGCCCGGCCTCAGCCAGGAGGCCGGCGTCGCCGAGCATCGTCCGATCGAGACCGGCGGCCATGGCCATGGCTGCGGCCACAATCTCCTGGGCTCGGCGGCGCTCCTCGCGGCAACCGCCGTGAAGGACTGGCTCGCCGCCAACAAGGTTCCGGGACGCGTGCGCTACTACGGCTGCCCTGCCGAGGAAGGCGGCGCCGCAAAGGCCTTCATGGTGCGCTCAGGCGCGTTCGAGGATGCCGACATCGCGATCACCTGGCATCCGTCGAGCTTCTGGGAAGTGGTGATGACGCCCTCTCTCGCCAACACGCGCGCGGACTTCATCTTCACTGGACGCACCTCGCATGCGGCCGCCTCGCCGCATCTCGGCCGCAGCGCGCTCGACGCGGTGGAGCTGATGAATGTCGGCGTCAACTACATGCGCGAGCACATGCCGAGCGACGCCCGCGTGCATTACGCGCTGCTCGACACCGGCGGCATTGCGCCCAACGTCGTGCAGGCGCATGCGCGCGTCCGCTACTCGATCCGCGCGCGCGACCTGCCCGGCATGAACGAGCTGGTCGGACGCGTGCACAAGATCGCGCAAGGTGCCGCGATGATGACCGAGACCAAGGTCGAGATGAAGATCATCTCGGCGGTCTCCAACATCCTGCCCAACACGCCGCTCGAAGAGGCGCTGCACGGGATCATGGAGGAGCTGGGGCCGCCGCATTTCGACGCGAGCGACAAGGATTTTGCCGGTCAGATCCAGGCGACCCTGACCGACAAGGACATCGAATCCGTCTACTACAGCATCGGCATGGATCCGACCGACAAGCCGCTGGCCGACTTCCTGGTGCCGCTGAACGCCAAGCGCAATCCGCAGATCGGCTCGACCGATGTCGGCGACGTCAGCTGGGTGGTGCCAACGGTGCAGGTGCACGCGCCGACGGTGGCGATCGGCACGCCGTTCCACACCTGGCAGGTCGTTGCGCAAGGCAAGACGCCGGCCTCGCACAAGGCGATGGTGCAGGCCGCCAAGGCGATGGCCGGTCTCGGCATCAAGGCGCTCAATGAGCCGGCGCTGATCGCAGCCGCCAAGGCCGACCTGAAGAAGCGGACGCTGCGCACGCCCTATGTCAGCCCGCTGCCCGCCGAGGTCGAGCCGCCGCTGACCATGTCGGTCGTTTGAGAGATACACTGGGGGGGGGGGAACACGATGGCGAAAACAGCGACAAGGAAGAAGCCGGCGGCGAAGACCGCCAAGCCGGCTCCGAAGCGCGTGGCCGCGCGCGCCACGGCCAACAGAAAGCCCGCAAAGGCGAAGCCGCAGGCCAGGCCACAGGCGAAGGCCGCCGCGCCAAAGCCGCGGCTGCCGAGAGGACCGGTCTGGCAGTGGTCGGCGCTCGACACCGCCGCTGCGATCCGCTCCGGCGCGGTCTCCTCGGTCGAGGTGACCGAAGCTCATATCGCGCGCATGCATGAGGTCAATCCGAAGCTGAATGCGGTCGTCGTCGATCTGTCCGAAGAAGCATTGAGGGCTGCGCGCGCCGCGGACAAGGCGCGCAACAAGGACGGCCTGCTGCATGGCGTGCCCGTCACCATCAAGGAGAACGTCGACTACGAGGGACGGCCAAACCCCAACGGCGTTCCGGCGCAGATGGGGATCATCGCGCCGTCGGACGCGCCCGTCGTGCGCAACCTCAAGAACGCGGGCGCGATCGTGCTCGGCCTCACCAACACGCCGGAATTCTCATTCCGCGGCTTCACCGACAACCCGCTGCACGGACTGACCTTGAACCCGTGGGATCCCGAGATCACCTGCGGCGGCTCGTCGGGCGGCGCTGGAGCTGCGGTCGCCGCCGGTATCGGCACCATCGCGCATGGCAACGACATCGGCGGCTCGCTGCGCTGGCCGGCGCATTGCAACGGCGTTGTCACGATCAAGCCGACGCAGGGGCGCATCCCGGCCTACAACGAAAGCGCCGCGGCCGAGCGGCCGATGCTGGCGCATCTGATGTCGTCGCAGGGCCCGCTGGCGCGTAGCGTCGCCGACGTCAGGCTGGCGCTGGAGGTGATGAGCCGGCGCGATCCGCGCGATCCGTGGTGGGTGCCGGCCCCGCTCGAGGGCGAGAAGCCCAAGCGGCCGATCAAGGTCGCGCTCGCCAAGATCCCCGATGACATGGACGTCGATCCTTCGGTGCAGGCCGCACTGCGGCAGGCCGCCGATCATCTGGAGCGCTCCGGCTACCGGGTCAGCGAGGTCGAGGTCCCCGACATCTCCGGCGTCTGGCAGACCTGGTGCGACGTCATCACCACCGAGGTGGTCGTGATGCAGGAGGCCAAGATGCTGGCCGTCACTTCGGAAGACTTCCACAAGGCGTGGGGCGGGATGCGGGCCAAGGCCCAGATCCTCGACCTCGCGGGCTGGATGAACGCGACGGCGCAGCGCTCCACCCATATCCGCGCCTGGCAGCTGTTCTTCGAGGATTATCCGGTGGTGCTGGCGCCGACGACGGTCAAGCCGACGCCGGGCCCGCGCGAGGACACGGTAAGCCCGCAGCGCGTGCGCGAAATCTTCTTCAACGAGATCCGCTTCATCTCGGCCATCAACGTGCTCGGGCTGCCCGGCGCCGTGGTGCCGGTGGCGGTTCACAATGGCCAGCCGATCGGCGTGCAGCTGATCGCCGGCCGCTATCGCGAGGATCTCGCGCTCGATGCCGCCGCGGCGATCGAGAAGCGTGCGGGCATGCTGGCGCGGCAGCTCTGGGAGCGGATGGCTTAGTCTCGCGCCGGCCCGAGGACCCCGGTTCTCGGGCAGTCATGTTTCCGACATCGCTTCAGCCTCGATTGTCGAAAGTCGAACACTGACGCCCATCGCGTTTGCCCGAGGAGCCCCTCGGGTTGACGGGACGTCGCCGACCTGTCTATTTTGATGTATACGAATGAATATAGCACGGCATCGGTACGGGCGCTGCGCCGGAACGGGACTTGCAATTCACCGAAGCGAACCCGTCTCTGCGATATGAACGAGGACAATTGTGATGAGATCGATGCGCTTCGTCGCCGCTGCCCTGTGCGCGGCTGCCGCTCTCCTGACTGGCGCAAATGCGTTCGCCGGGAGCGCCAACATCGCCGTGGCCGCCAACTTCACCGAGCCGGCCAAGGAGATCGCCGGTCTGTTCAAGGCCAAGACGGGACACGAATTGGTGCTGAGCTTCGGCGCGTCCGGACAGTTCTACACCCAGATCAAGGAGAACGCGCCGTTCGCGATCCTGCTCTCCGCCGACGACGAACGGCCGAAGAAGCTGGTCGACGAGGGCCTCGGCGTCGCCGGGAGCCGTTTCACCTACGCGATCGGCAAGCTGGTGCTGTGGAGCAAGGACCCGAACGCGGTGAAAGGCGAGGAAACGCTGAAGGCGAACGCGTTCAACAAGCTGTCGATCGCCAATCCCGCAGCCGCGCCCTATGGCGCGGCTGCAGTGGAGACGCTGAAGGCGCTCAATCTCTATGAGACAATCAAGCCCAAGATCGTGCAGGGCAACACGATCTCGCAGGCGTTCCAGTTCGTCGATACCGGCAATGCCGAGGTCGGCTTCGTCGCACTGTCGCAGCTGATGCCGAATGCGGGCGGCTCGCGCTGGCTGGTGCCGCAGAACCTCTACAGCGAGATCCGTCAGGACGCCGTGCTGCTGAAGGCATCCGCCGGCAACGAGGCGGCGACCGCGTTCCTGACCTTCCTCAGGACTCCGGAAGCCCGTGCGATCATCGAGAAGTTCGGCTATGCTCTGGACCCGAAGTCCGGCAGCTGAGCACTCACGTCGATGAACTTCCAAGGATGAACTTGCACGTCTCGGCCGATATCTGGCAACCGGTCAGTCTGACCCTCGAATTGGCAGCGATCACGACCATCATTCTGATGATCGTGGGAACACCGATCGCATGGTGGCTGGCGCGGTCGCCGGCGTGGTGGAAGGAGGCGGTCGCAGCCCTGGTGGCGATTCCGCTGGTGCTGCCGCCGACCGTGCTCGGCTTCTATCTGCTGGTCGCGCTCGGCCCGAGCGGTCCGGGCGGAACGCTGGCTTCCTTGTGGGGCGCACGCACCCTCGCCTTCACTTTCCCAGGCCTCGTGATCGGCTCGGTGCTGTTCTCGATGCCGTTCGTGGTGCAGCCGATCCGCAACGCCTTCGAGGCCATGGGCGAGAAGCCCCTGGAAGCAGCCGCCACGCTGCGGGCCACGCCCTGGCGCGCGTTCTGGACGATCGCCGTGCCGCTGGCGAGCCCCGGCTTCCTCACCGGCGCGATCCTCGGCTTTGCCCACACCGTCGGCGAGTTCGGCGTCGTGCTGATGATCGGCGGCAACATTCCCGGCAGGACAAAGGTGCTGTCGGTCGCGATCTACGACTACGTCGAGACCTCGCAATGGACCGAGGCCTCGGTGCTGGCGCTCGGCATGGTCGTGTTCTCGTTCGGCGTCATTCTGACGATGATGCTGATCGAGAAGAAGATGACGCGACGTGCGTCATGAGCACCGTCAAGGTCGATTTCCGCGGTACGCTCGGGCGCTTCGAGCTGAACGCGCGGTTCGAGGTGCCGGCGCGCGGCGTCACCGCGATCTTCGGCCCGTCCGGCTGCGGCAAGACTGCCGTCATGCGCAGCATCGCCGGCCTCAACCGCCTGGACGGACGATGCTCCGTCGCCGGCGACGTCTGGCAGGACGAGAAGACCTTCCGCCCAGTGCACCAGCGCCCGATCGGCTACGTCTTTCAGGAAGCCAATCTGTTTCCGCACCTCTCCGTCCGCCGCAACCTGATGTACGGGCATCCCGGCCCGTCCGGCCCCACCGCCATCGGCTTCGATGAGGTGGTGTCGCTGCTCGGCATTGCCAAGCTGCTGGAGCGCTCGCCGCGCCATCTGTCCGGCGGCGAGCGGCAGCGCGTGGCGATCGGCCGCGCTCTGCTCAGCCAGCCGAAGCTGCTGCTGATGGACGAGCCGCTGTCGGCGCTCGACCAGATCACCAAGGACGAGATCCTGCCCTATCTGGAGCGGCTGCATGCCGCGCTCGACCTGCCGATCCTCTACATCAGCCACGATATCGCGGAGGTCGAGCGGCTCGCCGATCAGCTGGTGCTGATGCGCAATGGCAGCGTCCTGGCTTCAGGTCCGCTGTCCGTGCTCCAAGCCGACCTGACACTGCCGCTCGCGCTCTCCCGCGATGCAGCGGTCAGTCTCGACGCCACCGTTCTGAAGCACGACGCCATCGACGGCATGGTGACGCTTGCGGTGCCGGGCGGGCATTTCGTGCTGCCGGCCGAGCCGCTTGCGCCGGGAACACGCCGCCGCCTGCGCGTGCTGGCCGATGACGTCAGCCTCGCCTTGGAAACGCCGAGCCGCAGCACCATCGTCAACGTGCTACGCGCGAAGATCCTGGAAATCCGCAGCCAATCGGACCACCGCGTCACCGCCCTGCTCGGCCTCGGCGAGGACGGCCAGGGTGCACGATTGCTGTCGCGGGTCACCCAGCGCTCGTGGAACGAGCTCGGCCTGCAGGCAGGGCTTGCCGTCTACGCCCAGGTCAAGGGCGTCGCGCTGGTGCGCCGCGAAGAGCCCATCGCCTGATCGGCACGCGCCGACCTGCCCCACCATCACGACATGTTGTATAAGCGACAATATAGCATCCGATGTTATATCTCAAACAATACAGCTTTGCATCAGACGAACCAAGACTGCCTGCTTTTCCTCAATGCAATGAACATGTTGATCGGCGCGCAACGATCTGGCCCGCGGCTTGCTCATTCGATCTCGCAACACGAGGTCATCAGCATGAAAGCCGCCGCCGTCACTTGGCATCCGAACGCGCCCAAGCCGCTCGCGCTGGTGCTGGGCACCAACGAGATCGCCTCCGCGATCGCGGCCAAGCTCAACCATGAGCGCTTCGCGCTCGTCCTCTGTCACGACGCCTTTCCGCCGGTGATCCGACGCGGCATGGCCTTCCACGACGTCCTGTATGGCGAGGCCTGCGACATCGACGGCGTGGTCGGCTGCCGGGCCGAGGGCATCGCGGACGTCGTGCGCATTCATCGCGAGCCCAGCCAGGTCGCCGTCACCGGGATGCATCTCACCGACATCATCGCGTTCCGCTATCCCGCGGTCATCGTCGACGCACGGATGCAGAAGCATCTGGCCACGCCGGATCTGCGCGGCGTTGCCGGCATCGCCGTCGGCATCGGACCGCGCTTTGCGGTCGGGCACAATTGCGACATCGCGATCGAGACGCATCCTTGCGAGACCGGCGCGATCGTGGCGCACGGCACCACGCGCGACGCGGACGGCAAGGCGCGCGCGCTCGGCGGCGCCGGCCGCGAGCGCTTCGTCTATTCCAATCAGGACGCCGTCTGGCATACGCCGCTCGACATCGGCACCCGCGTCTACAAGGGACTGCAGCTCGGCTCGCTCGGCGGCACGCCGGTGCTGGCGCCGCTCGATGGCGCACTGCGCGGCATCGCGCGCGACGGTTTGCGCGTGCCGGCCAACGTCAAGCTGCTGGAGATCGATCCGCGCGGCCGCCACGCCGCATGGACCGGCATGGACGACCGCGGGCGATCGATCGCCGCGAGCGTCGTCTCGGCGGTCCACGCGATCATGCAAACCGGTCGGAAGGCGGGCCGCGTCTCCGCCAACGTGTGAGGAGGACTGCCATGGGTGTCGCTGAGGTCGGGACGTGTCAGATCGTGGCGCTGCAGGGCGCTGCGTCCACCGTCATCCAGGAGCTGCTCGATGAGCTCGCCACGCGGCTCGCAGGCATCGGGCTGCGCGTCTCCGGCGTGATCGAGAGCAGCGCCGACAAGACCAGGCCGTGCAAGGCCATGATGCTGCGCAGCCTCGACGACCACCGCGTGTTCTCGATCTCGCAGGATCTCGGCCCGGGATCGCAGGCCTGCAATCTCGATCCCGAAGGATTGGTGCTGGCCTGCGCCGCCGTGCAGCAGTCGATCGCGCGTGGCACGGATGTCGTGATCCTCAGCAAGTTCGGCAAGCAGGAGGCGGCGGGAGGAGGCCTCGCCGACGCCTTCGGCTCGGCGATGTCAGCCGGGCTTCCGATCATCACGGCGGTATCGCCCGCGATGATGGAGACATGGACGCGCTTCGCCGGCGTGTTCGCCGAATGCGTCCCGGTCGATGTCGCGCGCCGTCCCGGCTGGATCGAGGCGTGGTCCGGCCGCATGGTGACAGCGCGAAGCCCGCGTGACATGATCGGCTCACAACGCGAGCGGATCGGAATAGGATGAAGCGCGAAGCTCAGATCGCATTGACCATCACTTTCGGCAACGGCGGAAGTCTGTCGCCCGAAGATCTGCTGCTGATCGACTTCATCCGCCGGGAGCGCTCGATCCTCGGCGCCGCGCGCGCGAGCGGCATCTCCTACCGCAAATGCTGGCTGATGGTCGATGCGCTCAACCGCACCTTCGAGACGCCGGTGTTCGAGACTCATCCGGGGCGACGGGGCGGCGGCGCCGAGATCACGCCGTTCGGCGAGCGGCTGATCGCGCTGTATCGCTCGATGGAACGGCGCACCCGCACGGCCACCGCCGCGGCGCTCGCTGAGCTGCAGAAGGCTACCGATCCCCGCTATCAGAAGCGGGCCAGCGGCGCGGCCGAGGCAGCTCCGAAGGCCGAACCGCGCCGGGCCCGATCGCGACGCTCTTGATCATCGCCCAGGCCGACAGATCCGGCTCCAACGCCAGCCGCTCGACGGACTCCAGCGTGACCAAGGCGTGCAGCTTCGTCGCACCGAGATCGAACGTCACGCGCACATAGGGCGGATCGAGCGGCAGGATCTCCTCGATCCGGCCGGGCAGCCGGTTGGTGATCGAAACATCCATCGGCCGCGACAGCGCGATCGACACATCGCGGGCCTCGATGGTCACGGAGACGCCGGCGTCGATCGCGGCGTCGACCATCGGAACGCGCAACTCGCCGTCGGCGAAGAACAACGTCGACATGCCATATTGCGGATCATGGCGCAGCACGCGCGCCGGCACCGTCGTGCTGAGAACGACGGACGAGGCTGAAGACGATGCAGACGAGCCGGTCATCGCGCGGCAGCCTCCACAGCCTCAGGGCCGGTCGTGATCGTACAGGACGCGAACGCGGATCGTGCCCTCCACCGCGCGCAGCTCCGACAGCAGCGCCTCGCCCTCACCGCCGACCACGTCGGTCTCGAGCACGACATAGCCGACCTCGGGATCGGTCTGCAGATATTGCGCGAGGATGTTGATGTTGTGCCGCGACACCGCCTCGTTGACCTGGCGCAGCACGCCGGGCACGTTGCGATGAACGTGGATGAAGCGCGTGCCCGTCGGGCGCGCCGGCAGTTGCACCTGCGGAAAGTTCACGGCGCCGAAGGTCGAGCCGACATCGGAATAGTCGATCAGCTTGCGCGCAACCTCGCCACCGATGCGGTCCTGCGCCTCCTCGGTGGAGCCGCCGACATGCGGGGTCAGGATCACGTTGGGCAGGCCCTGCAGCGGCGAAACGAACGGATCGGCGTTCGATGCCGGTTCGACCGGAAACACGTCGACGGCAGCGCCTGAGAGCTTGCCCTCGCGCAATGCGCTGGCCAGCGCCTCGATGTCGACCACCGTGCCGCGCGAATTGTTGATCAGATAGGCCCCATCCTTCATGTGACGGATCTGGCGCTCGCCGATCATGTTGGCGGTCGCCGGCGTCTCCGGGACATGCAGCGACACGACGTCGCTCATCGCCAGCAGCTCGTCGAGGCTCTCGACCGGCTCGGTGTTGCCGTGACGGAGCTTGTCGGTGAGATCGAAGAAGATCACCCGCATGCCCATGGCCTCGGCGAGGTTCGACAGCTGCGAGCCGATGTTGCCATAGCCGATGATGCCGAGCGTCTTGCCGCGCACCTCTCGGCTGCCATTGGCCGACTTGTCCCAGCCGCCGGCGTGCGCCGACACCGAGCGCGGGAAGATGCGGCGCATCAGCATCACGACCTCGGCGATCGTCAGCTCGGCGACGCTGCGGGTGTTCGAATAGGGCGCATTGAATACGGGGATGCCGAGCCGCTTCGCGGCATCGAGATCGACCTGGTTGGTGCCGACGGAGAAGCAGCCGACCACCATCAGCCGGTCGGCCGCCTGCAGCACATCGGCGGTGAGATGCGTGCGCGAGCGAATGCCAAGCATGTGCACGCCCGACAGCATACGCTTCAACTCCGCCGAACCGAGCGCCTTCGGCAGCCGCTCGATTTCCGAATAGCCGTTGGCCTCGAACATGCGGACGGCCGAGTCGTTCACGCCCTCGAGGAGCAGAACGCGGATCTTTTGCTTGGGAAGCGATAACGGCATGGGCCTGGCCTGATTCAGTCGTGGATGTGGCGTAGTGTAGCGGTTGTTACAGTCGCGATGCGTTGAAACTTGGTGAATGCGACGCGGCAGGGTCGCTTTCTGTCGCTTTCTCAGGGTCTTGTCCACTCCGTCGCGGCCTTTTGACCGGCGATGCAAAATCAGCGCCTGGCATACCGGCCGCACCGCACGGCCCGCACTGCAACAACCGCAGATCGCTGCTTTGGCTGCTGACAAACCCTGCGAGCAGAGCTAGCCTTTCTTCCAATCACAAAATCATCGGGAGGTCAGCATGTCAGACGGGGTTGTCGAGACACGCGCGTCGGAGGTGTCGGGCGGTGAAACGCAGACGGTCGATGTCGCCGTCGTGGGTGCCGGATTTGCGGGACTTTACCTGCTGCACCGCCTGCGCAAGGCGGGCTTCTCGACCGTGGCTCTGGATACGGCCAACGATGTCGGCGGCACCTGGTACTGGAACCGCTATCCCGGCGCGCGCTGCGACATCCAGACCGTCGACTACAGCTACACGTTCGATCCCGAGCTCGAGAAGGCGTGGCAATGGTCGGAGAAATACGCCACCCAGCCGGAGATCCTGCGCTATCTCGGCTTCGTCGCCGATCGCTACGATCTGCGCCGCGACATCCGCTTCGGCACCCGCGTGCTCGGCGCCTCCTGGGATGACGCCAAGGAGCGCTGGCTGCTGACGACCGACAAGGGCCCCGCCGTCTCCTGCCGCCACTACATCATGGCGACCGGCTGCCTGTCGCAGCCGAAGCCGCCGGAGATCGACGGCGTGCACGACTTCAAGGGCGAGATCTACTTCACCAGCCGCTGGCCGCATGACGGTGTCGACCTCCGCGGCAAGCGCGTCGCGGTGATCGGCACCGGCTCATCCGGCATCCAGTCGATTCCGATCATCGCCGAGCAGGCAGCACAGCTCACGGTTTTCCAGCGCACACCGAACTTCGCACTGCCGGCGCATAACGGCCCGCTCCCGGCCGATCGCGCCGCGCAGCTCGCAGAGGATCGCAATGGGCTGCGCGAGCAGGCGCGCTGGTCGATGGCTGGCGTGCCGATCCCGCCGGCCACCGACTTCAGCTGGGCGTTGAGCGAGGCCGAGCGCCGCGAACGTTTCGAGAAGCTGTGGGCGTCGGGCGACCTCGTCGGCATGCTGACGCAGCTCTGGGCCGACCAGGGTGTCGACCCCGACGGCAATGCGCTGCTCGCCGACCTCATCCGCGAGAAGATCCACGAGATCGTCAAGGATCCCGAGACCGCCGCCGCGCTCACGCCTCACGACCATCCGTTCGGCGCCAAGCGCCCGTGCCTGGACACCAACTACTATCAGACGTTCAACCGGCCCAATGTCACGCTGGTCAATCTGCGCCAGGAGCCGATCACATCCATCACCGCTGATGGCATCAAGACCGACAGGCGCAGCTTCGACATCGACGTCATCGTGTTCGCGACCGGCTTCGATGCCATGACCGGTGCGATCCGCGCCGTGCATCCGATCACCGGGCGCGGCGGCAAATCGCTGGAGGATGTCTGGGCCAACGGACCGCAAACCTATCTCGGGCTCACGGTCGCAGACTTTCCCAATCTGTTCCTGATCACGGGTCCCGGCAGCCCATCGGTGCTGTCGAACATGGCGGTCTCGATCGAGCAGCATGTCGACTGGGTCGTCGATCGTCTCGTCGCCCTGCGCGAAGCCGGGTTCACGACCATCGAGGCCACGGAGACTGCGCAGGCCGGCTGGGCACGCCACATGGCGGACTGCGCGACCGTGACGCTGCATCGGCTCGCCAACACCTGGTACACCGGTGCCAACGTGCCGGGCAAGCCGCAGACCCTGATGCCCTATACTGGCGGCGTCGGCCCCTATCGCGGCATCTGCAACGAAATCGTCAGCCGCGGCATGCTCGGCTTCAAGCTGTCAGGTCCGAACGGCGCGTCCCAATGCAATGACGGCGAGATCGTGCGGCTGCAGCCGGATGTCAGGCTGGTGCTGAACATGCTGGCCGAGATGAACTTGCCGCCGATCGAATCGATGGGCGCCGCTGGCGCCCGCGAATTCGTTGCGCAGTTCAACGCGACGAGGCCGCCTGGACGTCCCGTCGGCGAAGTCAAGGATGGCACATTGCAGGGCGCCGACGGTCCCCTGCCCTATCGGCTGTATCGGCCGGCGACGCCTGGGCCGCATCCGATCGTCGTCTACTTCCATGGCGGCGGCTGGGTGCTCGGCGACGAGCAATCGGACGATCCATTCTGCCGCGACATGTGCCGCCGCTCCAACATGATCTTCGTCAGCGTCGGCTATCGCCACGCGCCCGAGCACCGCTTCCCGGCGGCGGCCGAGGACGGCTATGCGGCGACGCGCTGGGTGGCCGAGCACGCCGCCGAGCTCGGCGGACGCGACGGACCGGTGCTGGTGGCCGGCTGGAGCGCCGGCGCAAACATCGCTGCGGTCACTTGCCAACTCGCGCGGGATCGCGGCGGGCCTCTCATCGGCGGACAGTTGCTGGTCTGCCCGGTGACCGATTGCAGCTTCGATCGGCCGTCCTACACCGACAACGCGGCCGGCTATTTCCTGACGCGCGGCCTGATGTACTGGTTCTGGGACATCTACTGCTCGCCGGCGGATCGCACCGATCCGCGCGCGTCGCCGTTGCGGGGCAAGCTGCAGGGCCTGCCGCCGGCCTACATCGTCACCTGCGAGTTCGATCCGCTGCGCGACGAGGGCGTCGCCTATGCGGAGGCGCTCGCCGCCAACGGCGTGCCGGTCGGGCAGCTCAAGGCCCACGGCCACTTCCACTCGTCGTTCACGATGGTCGACGTCGTCATCACCGGCGTCGGCGGCCGCATGCAGATGGCGGAGGCGCTGCAGGCATTCACCCAGTCTGCGGAAGAAGGCGAATCGCAGGAGATCAACGCCGCCGCCAGCTGACCAGCGGAGGCTGCGGCCGAGACGTATCGCAACGGCCCGCAACTTTGCGGGTCGTTGCCGCAACGCGCAGCTTGCGCCGGATGGCCCACGCTGTCACCGAGACAACGAGCCATGCCGTCGTTGCGGCGACGAAGGCGGTCGCGACGCTTGACTGAACCAGCGTCGAGAATACGGCCGCGAACGCCAGCATGCCGAGGCTGCCGAGCACTGCACCTGCGGTGTCGAGTGCGGCTGCTTCGCGTCCGCGCCGCTCGCCGGACAATCCCTGACGGCGCTTGCGCCTGATCTCGTGCGCCTCGATCAGGGTGACGCTGGCACAGAAGATCGCCGGCAATGCCAGGAAGAGGCCGCCGATCGCAGGACCGAAGGCTTTGGCAATGAGCCCGGTCGCGACTGTGGCGGCGCCGCCCAGCGCAAAGCGGATGACGTATTCATGCCACCTGCCGTCCTTCAGCGCCGAGGGCGAGATGCGGATCAGCATCACGCCCCTCCGGAGAAGACCGCCTGCAGTCCCAGCGCTGCGACCAGCCACACGGCCGTTGCGAGCAGGCTCGCGCTCAATGCGCGCATATGCTGCCGCATCAGCAGCCGGCACACGGTCATGCTATAGAGACAGAGCGCGGCTGCGCCGAACATCATCGAATGGCTCTGGACCGCCGCATAGGCGGCATCATGCGTGACAACCGCAACGCCCAACGTCGCCAGCGCGACCGAGGGCGCTGCTCCGAACAGGCCGGCAAAGCTCTTCGGACGCAACACATCGCCAATGATCGCGAATGTCGAAACGATGACGCCGCCGATCAGGAAGCGGATGACGGATTCGGTCATGTCCGGCTTGCTCCCGGTTGTTCGTAGCCGGTCCATGCGCGCAAGCTGCGTTCAAGGGCCGCTCGTTCCGGAGACGCGGACCAAGACTCTTGCGAGCACGGACAATTGGTTCCCTTCCAACGCCGAGCTCTGACGACAGTTTCAAGACAGCGTCACGAAGCCGTCATGGAGCGTGATCTGCTCAGCCCGTGGCTGCGATGGCATCGTCATAGGCACGCACGGAAGCGACCGCGGTGTCTCGCACATCGCTCGCGCTCATCCCCGGCTTGTACAGGCTGGAGCCGAGTCCGAAGGCTCGCACACCGGCTACGGCATAGGAGGCGAGATTGTTGTCCGACACACCGCCGACGGCACCGACCACGACGCCTTTCGGCAGGACGGCAAGTTGCGCTGCAATCCCCGACGGACCAAGCACCGACGCCGGAAAGTATTTCAGGGCCGAGGCGCCGCAACGCAAAGCAAGAAAGGCCTCCGTCGGCGTGAACACCCCGGGCATGGTGACCATGTCGTAGGCCTGCGCCGTCGCCAGCACTTCGACATCGACGTTGGGGCTGACCATCAGACGCCCGCCGGCCTCCGCGACACGCACGCAATCTGCGGCATTGACGACCGTCCCTGCACCGATCAGGCAGTCCTTGCCGAACCGGGCGGCGAGACGCTCGATCGAGACGAACGGTTCCGGAGAGTTAAGAGGAACCTCGATCAGCTCGAAACCGGCTTCGATCAGGACATCGACGATGGCCTCGGACTCGTCGGGCTTGATGCCGCGCAGGATCGCGACCAGCGACCGCTTGACATGCGGCCAGGCAACGGACTTTGTCATGGTCGGAAACGCGCTCCCCAGATCTGCCGCGCGGCCTTGACCAGGCCGCGCCGGGACGCCTGTTCGGCATCACATTCGTTCACGTCGAAACCAGCAGCGGCCAGCGCCGCGCGATAGAGCCGGCCGAGCCGGCCCGCTCCGATCAACCGGAGTGGAAGCTCGGCGCCAAACCGCGCCCGAGCGTCGGCGATCTCACTGCCGATCAGAAGCCCGGAGAGCCTCGCAGCCCCATCGGACCGCTGCTCAAAACCGAGGAGCTGGGCTGCGCGCAGCCGGAACAGCGCATTGGTCAGTGCCGTCGGCGCGGCAAGCGACGCTGCGAAGCTCTCGCGGAACGCCGCGTCGTGCTCGACGGCCGAGGCCTCCGGTTCGACGGCGTGCATCAAAATGCTATGTTGAGAGACGACCGCGAACAGCTCGCCGGTCATGTAGGTGGCAAAGTCGATCACAGCGCCGGCATCGATCCGGATCCATTTGCTGTGGGTGCCCGGAATGCAGACGATCCCGGTGAAGTCCGGCTCGGTGACGCCGAGCAGCTGGGTTTCCTCGCCGCGCATCACGTCCGGCTGATCCGCCCGCGCCTGCGCCAATCCCGGCAGAATCCTGACGTCGCCCTCCGTGTCGACGCCAATCGCGCCGGCATGCAGCGCCTCCAGCCGGGTGGGCGTGTGCAGATAAGGCGCCTCGACCCAGCCTTGCCGCGCGCCGGCCATGCCGCAGATCAGCACCGGAACATCGGCCGGCGCGCCGAGCTTCGCCAGATGGTCGCGCAGCACCGGCGCGAAGCCTGATGTCGCGCAATGCAGCATGCCCTCGCTACCGCGGCTCTCGGCCAGCTCCGTCCCATCTCCGGCCATCAGCCAGGCGCGGAAGCTGGATGTCCCCCAGTCGACGGCGACAAGGGCCGGCGTTGCTGACGAATAGACGGCGGTCACACCTTGCTCCCGATCACTTCGACATCTGGCAATGCCATGCCGCGCGGGCCGCGCAAACAACAAATTGCGCAATGCACGATTATGCACGTTGTTATTCTTGTTTATGCCTGATATGAAGAGGGCATGTCAGACCTTCCACTGGCGCGCCGCGACCAGATCGCCGGCCGCCTCTCGGCGGGGCACGCGGTCGTCGCGGCCGCCCTGGCCCACGAATTCGGCGTCTCCGAGGATGCCATCCGGCGCGATCTTCGTGCGCTTGCCGCCGAAGGACGCTGCCGCCGGGTGTATGGCGGCGCATTGCCGATCGCCGGCGGCATGACACCGATGGCGGCGCGGATCGGGCAAGATCGCGACCGCAAGCTGGCGCTCGCCCGGACGGCCGCCCGCGGCATCGCGCGTGGCGAATTTCTCTTCCTCGATAGTGGCAGCACCAATCTCGCCCTCGCTGAGGTCCTGCCCGATGATTTCGATCTCACCGTCGCAACCAACGCCATCGACATTGCCGCAACCGTGCTGCACCGGCAGGACCTGCAGCTGATCATGATCGGCGGCTCCGTTCACCCCGCAGTCGGCGGCTGTGTCGACGCCGACGCCCTCATGCAGGTGCAGCGCTTGAACATCGACCGCTGCTTCATCGGCGTCTGCGCTGTATCGGCGCAAGGCGGCATCAGCGCGGTTGATCCGGCTGACGCAGCATTCAAGCGGACCCTGCTGTCGCTGAGCCGCGTCAGCGTCGCAATGGTCACCAACGAGAAGCTCGAGACCCGAGCCCCCCACCGTATCGCCGGCGCCAAGACCATCAGCCAGCTCACCGTCGAGCATGATGCGCCGGCGGCCCGGCTCGCCCTGCTCAAACGGGCGGGAGCCGCCATCATGACGGCCGCCCCGCCGGGGTGACAGCGCCCTTCAGAAAGTCAGGAATCTTCCAAATGAGTTCTGATCACAGCGGGGCGCGGCTCGCGACCCGCCTGGCCTTCTTCGTCGCCGGCTTCGGCATCGCCTGCTGGGCACCGCTGGTGCCGTTTGCCAAACAGCGGCTCGGCGTCGATGATGCGACGCTCGGGCTGCTCCTGCTCTCGCTCGGCGTTGGCTCGGTCGCATCGATGCTGGCCGCCGGACTGCTGAGCGCCCATTATGGCAGCAAGCCGGTCGTCATCGTCAGCGGCATCGCTCTCGCGCTGTTCCTGCCGCTGCTGGCGATCGCAGCAACGCCAGCGACACTCGCACTCGCATTGTTCGCCTTCGGTGCGGCGCTGGGCTCGCTCGACGTCGCGGTGAACATCCAGGCGATCGACGTCGAGCGGCTGAGCGAGCGTCCGCTGATGTCGGGTTTCCATGCCCAGTTCAGCATCGGCGGCTTCGCGGGCTCCGGCGTCATGACGGCGCTGCTCGCATTCGACGTCGCGCCGCTGCTCGGCACGCTCGCCTGCTGCGCCCTCGCCCTGGCCGCGATGATCGTGGCTGCCCCGCGACTGATGGCGAGCAAACCCGCGCAATCGGGGCCTCTGCTCGTGCTTCCGCACGGCGCGGTGCTGCTGCTGGCGGCACTCGCCGCAATCATGTTCCTGGTCGAGGGCGCGATGCTCGACTGGAGCGCGCTGCTGCTCGTCGGTTCCGGCCGCCTGCCGGCGGCGCAGGCCGGACTGGGCTACATCATGTTCTCGATCGCAATGACCGCAGGGCGCCTCGTCGGTGACGCGGTGGTTGCACGGATCGGTGATCGCGCAACGTTGCTCGGGGGCGGCGCCATCGCCATCGCGGGCTTCGTCCTGCTGCTCACGGCTCCGTGGGTTGCTGCTGCCATGGCGGGCTTTGCGCTGATCGGCCTCGGCGCGTCGAACCTGGTCCCGGTGCTGTTCCGCCGAGCCGGGGCGCAGACCGCCATGCCGGTCGGGCTGGCCGTCGCGGCCGTCACCACCGCAGGCTACTCAGGCGTGCTGCTGGGCCCCGCAGGCATCGGCTTCATCGCCGCAGCCACCAGCCTGCCGGCCGCATTCTGGATGTTGGCCGCACTGCTGGTGATCGTGCTGCTGAGTGCGCCGTTGGCCGCGAGCACGCAGCCTTAGGAACGAGGCGCGCCGCTCCGGTTCGACCCGGCATCTCATGCCTCGGCCATTCGTCTGCCCGAAGCGACGTCGTCTATCGCTGAGCTGCGGATCTCACGCCGGAGTCGAGCCATTTTGGAGCACGCTCTCGCGCATTTCCTGATAGCGCGCACCGGTCTGCGGCTTGACGAACAGCGCCGCGACGATCGGATGCCGCGCCCTCAGCTCGCTCTCGATCGCAACGACGGCGCGCTCGATATCATCGGCGCGCTGATCGTCCGCAAATTCGATGCTCAGCGCGACAACGACATGCTGCGGTGACAGCTGCACCGTGAGCAGGCCATTGGCTGACTTGACGCCCTTCCTCTTGCGCGCGATGTCGAGGATCGAACGCGCCAGCTCCGGATCCGCCGGCTCGCCGATCAGGAGACTCTTGCTCTCCCGCGCGAGCACCATCGAGGTCGCCGCAAGCAGCACACCGATCAGGATCGATCCGATGCCGTCCCATGCCGGCTCATCGAAGGCGACGGCCGCAGCCATCGCGGCAGCAGCAATCACGATGCCGATCAGTGCCGCGCTGTCCTCGAACACGACCATGAAGGCTGGCGGGTCCTTGCTGCGCCTGAACGCCTCGAGATAGGAGAGACCCGGCGCAGCCGCGCGAAACCGCCGCACCGCCACCCACCAGGAGCCTGCCTCGAACACGAAGGAGAGCCCGAGCACGATGTAGTTCACCGTCGGGTCTTCGATCGGCAGCGGATGCATCAGGTGCGCCACGCCTTCGTACAGCGAGACGCCGGCGCCAAGCGCGAACAGCAGCAGCGCAACGATGAAGCTCCAGAAATAGAGCTCACGGCCATGGCCGAGCGGATGCCGCTGGTCGGGCGGACGGCTTGCGCGATGAAAGCCGTAGAGCAGCAGCAGTTCGTTCGAGGTGTCGACGGCGGAGTGGATCGCCTCGCTCGTCATGGCCGAGCTGCCGGTCCACACCGCCGCGGCGGTCTTGGTGCAGGCCACGAGCAGATTGCCGGCAAGCGCGGCATAGACGGCAACCTTGGAATCCGCGTTTGCCGCCATGTCGCCTGCCTATTCTCTCTTTGCGCTCGTGCGCCGGGCAACGCGAGCTGCGGCGCATCGGTTCCCTTGGCGCGCTTGCGCGCGTCGTCGCGCCGGAGCAGGATCGCCCGATCCGCAACGGAGCAGAGTGATGATGGCGCCGAGAGATCAGGCGAGAGACGGACGGAGGCAAGCCGGCGCCCAAGACCGGGACACACATTTCCTGCGGCACAGCTTCGCCATCGCCCGCCGCGCGACATCCAACGGCAATCATCCATTCGGAGCGGTGCTGATCGCTGCCGACGGCCGCGTTCTGATCGAGGCCGAGAACGGCTACATGCCAGCTCATGACGCCACGGCCCATGCCGAGCGGCTGGTTGCGACCCAGGCCTGCATTTCGATAGCGCCCGAGATCAGGGCGGCGGCCACGCTGTATTCGTCGGCAGAGCCGTGCGCGATGTGCGCGGGCGCCATCTATTGGGCCGGCATCGGACGCGTGGTCTACGGCCTCGGTGAGCGGCGGCTGCGCGGCATCACCGGCAATCATCCGGAGAATCCGACGCTCGACCTGCCCTGCCGCGACGTGTTCGCGAGCGGCCAGCGCGCGACCGAAATCGTCGGCCCCCTGCTGGAGGAGGAAGCCGCGGCACTACATGACGGCGTCTGGGACAACTGAAGCAGGCGCCGCGACCGGAGGCGCGGCGCCTGCTCGCGTGGCTCGATCGATGTCAGAACTTCACGGTCACGCCCGAGTAGAGCGACGATTCGGTGCAGGCGCCCGTGGCGACGCGGGTGCCGCCGACACCGGCGACGGAACAGCCGACCGCGTTGTTGTGGTCGAGGCCGAACTTGTTCTGCCAGTAGCGATAGGCCACCCAGACGTCGATCATGTGGCTCTGCTTCTCACCCCACATCGCCTTCGACGCATCGAAGGTCAGGCGGATCGGCTCGGAATTGAACTCGACCTTGGTCGGATAGACGCCGTTCGCGACGCTGGCCGGGAGCGGCTCGGTATCGGTGCCCTTCTTGCCATACCAGCCGGCGCGACCCGAGATCGAGAAGAACTGCATGCTCTCAGGCAGGAAACCGAGATCCATGTAGTAGTTGGTCTCGACCGCCCAGGTTGGCTTGAACGAGGTGTTGCCGTCGGAGATGCAGGGGTTCGACCAGCCGGCGCCGCACTGCGAGAACGAGTTGTGGTTGGCGAACTCCCAGTACATCAAGGGAGCGACGTTGAAGTAGCCCTTGTAAGGCAGGTTGAACGCGAACTGCAGACCGGCGACGACGTCACGCTTGGCCGCGCCGAAGTAGCGGTTCTCGGTATTGGCATCCATGCCCACTTCGAACGAGATGTTCTGCAGCGGCCCCACCGTGAAGGCCTTGGTGTTGAAGATCTGGTTCCAGCCGAAGGTCGAGCGGAACAGGCCGTAGATCTCGGTCGCACCGGCGCAGCTCGCCGGCGTGAACGCGAAGCCCGCGTTGGGCGAGACGATGCCGCCGGTCTGCGTGCAGGGCCCCGCCGGGTCGTTGTGGTCCGACTTGAACAGCGAGATCGTGAAGAAGTTGGTGCCGTAACCCCAGACGTCGAAATGGGTGAACGAATAGACCTGCTTGGCGGTCTTGGCGTTGAACGTGCCGTTGCCGTTGACGCTCCATGCACCAGGCTGGCTGGCATCGAAGATGTAGGAGTAGCTGACGCGATTGTCGACGACGAGGAAGAATGGCACCTCGGCCGGAGCCTTCTTCGCGATCGCCTTGGCGGGCAGGTCGGCAGCCCCTGCGACACCGACTGAGCTAAGCGCTACCGCGCCCAGCGCGACGGCCGCTGCGATTGTGTGACGTAACGACATTCAGAACACCCCCAGTTGACAAGCGCCGATTCCCGACTTGCATGCACAGTTGCGCCGTTCCACCGGCTGGAGAAGCCTCAACTTTCTCCAGGACTTGCCCGCAGTTTGATCAAGGTTCCGCCGTATTGCAGCAGCGACGACAGCAGACGCAGGCCTGAACATGGGACGATTGGCCGCGGCCGCGATGCTCCCAAATTCCGATCTTGCCGCTTCACATTGCAGAAGTTTTTCCGAAAGCCCCCGCGTGGCCTTCCGCGCGCTTTCGCGAGCAAGCCTGGGCGCAAGCGCGCCCCTGACGCGTATTGGATGACGCTGCTCATCCAACGTGCAGCTTGCCGCGGCGGATCGATTTCCGGCCAGTGTCTCAATAGTGCCACAGAGCTTTATCGATCACGGCTGATTGCAGCGTACGCTGCTTGCAACCAAGGGCGCGCTGCATTCGCCGATCGCCGCGCGATGGGCGCTTGGACAAGAGTTGGGCAGAGGATGGCGCTTTTCGCCTCTTACGCGCCGCGGCAAATTAGATCACAATTGAGGCATCTTCGTTCCCCTGCCCACGACGCAGCAAATGCCTGAACCCGCGCCGGCCGATCCGAACCCTACGCCTCCGCTCCTGCAGACGATCGGGTTGACCAAGCGCTATGGCGACTTCCTTGCCAACGACGAGATCGACATCGAGATCCGGCCACGCGAGATTCACGCCTTGCTCGGCGAGAACGGTGCCGGCAAGTCGACGCTGGTGAAGACGATCTACGGACTGGTGCAGCCGAGCGCCGGTGAGTTGCGCTGGCAGGGTGTGCCCATCAAGCTGTCCGGCCCGGCCGAGGCTCGATCTCTCGGCATCGGCATGGTGTTTCAGCATTTCTCCCTGTTCGACAACCTCACCGTGGCTGAGAACGTGGCGCTCGGGCTCGACGGCAAAGAGCCATTCAAGTCCATGTCAGCGCGGCTCGCGGACGTCGCGCGCGACTACGGACTGCCGCTCGATCCGAAGCGCGAGGTCTGGCAATTGTCGGTCGGCGAGCGGCAGCGCATCGAGATCGTGCGGGCGCTGATGCAGAGTCCGAAATTCCTCATCCTGGACGAGCCCACCGCCGTGTTGACGCCGCAGGAGGCCGACCAGCTGTTCGTCGTGCTGGAGCGACTGAAAGCAGAAGGCCGCGCCATCCTCTACATCAGCCACAAGCTCGAGGAGGTGAAGCGGCTGTGCGACACCGCCACCATCCTGCGCAGCGGCAGGAAGGTCGCGACCTGCAATCCGAAGCTGGAGACGGCTGCCTCGCTGGCCCGCATGATGGTGGGGACCGAGATCAAGGAAGTGAAGCCGCCGGCCGAGCGACGCACCACCGTGCCGCGCCTGGTCGTCAATGATCTCACCCTCGCCCCCAGCGAGCTGCATGGCGTGGGCCTCAAGAACATTTCCTTCGAGCTGAAGGGCGGCGAGATCCTCGGCATTGCCGGTGTCGCCGGCAACGGCCAGGACGAGCTATTTGCTGCGCTGTCCGGCGAACGCCTCGTCAAAGAGCCCGGCACGATCATCATCGAGGGCCTCGCTTGCGGCAATCTCTCGATCAGCCAGCGACGCAAGATGGGAGCCGCCTTCGTGCCGGAGGAGCGGCTGGGGCACGGCACCGCCCCGCGGATGAAGCTGTCGGAGAATGCGCTGCTGACGGGACACGCGGCCAGCGACATGGTCCGGCACGGCTTCATCAACGCGGCAGCGACGCTGCGGACCGTCGATCGCACCACCGAGACATTCGATGTCCGCAAGGCGAAGCGCGATCCGGAAGCGGCGAGCCTGTCCGGCGGCAATCTGCAGAAGTTCGTCGTCGGCCGCGAGATCCTGCGCACGCCGGCGGTGCTGGTCGTCAACCAGCCGACCTGGGGCGTCGACGCCGGCGCCGCCGCGATCATCCGCCAGGCGCTGATCGATCTCGCCAGCGCGGGCGCTGCCGTCCTCGTGACCAGCCAGGACCTCGACGAACTCATCGAGATCGCCGACCGCATCGCCGTGATGTTTCACGGGCAGCTTTCGAAGGCGCTGCCACGCGCGGAGGCGACGCGCGAAAAGCTCGGCCTGTTGATGGGCGGCGCCAGCATCGAGAAGGAGGCCGCGCATGCAGCTCGTGCTTGAGAAGCGCGCCGAGCGCTCGCGCATCATTGCGCTGGTTTCGCCGCTGATCGCGATCGGGCTGACGCTCGTCACCATGAGCGTGCTGTTCGCCGTGCTCGGTAAGAACCCGATCACTGCGCTCGGCGTCTACTTCATCGCGCCGCTCACCGACGGGTATTCGCTGCAGGAGATCGCGGTGAAGGCCACGCCGCTGGTGATGATCGCGATCGGCCTGTCGCTGTGCTACCTCGCCAACGCCTGGAACATCGGCGCCGAGGGCCAGTTCCTGATCGGGGCCGTTGCCGGCAGCTGGATCGCGGTGAAGACGCAAGGCACCGAAGCGGGACACTGGGTGCTGCCGGCGATGCTGGTCGCAGGCGCCGCAGCCGGCGCGCTCTATGCGCTGATCCCGGCGCTGTGCCGCGTCAAGTTCGGCGCCAGCGAGATCCTCATCAGCCTGATGCTGGTCTATGTCGCCGATCTCCTGCTCGACTATCTCGTTCGCGGCCCCTGGCGCGATCCCGCCGGCTTCAACTTCCCCACCACGGCGGAGTTCGATCCGGTCGCCACCGTGCCGGTGCTGATCGAGGGCGGACGCCTGCATCTCGGCAGCATCATCGCACTGATTGTTGTTGCCGGCGCCTTCGTGCTGCTCGAGCGCACCATCAAGGGGTTCGAGATCCGAGTCGTGGGCGTGGCGCCGCGTGCGGCACGGTTCGGCGGCTTCAATGCGAACCAGCTCATCCTTCTGACGTTCGCCGTGTCGGGCGCATTGGCCGGTCTCGCAGGGATCATCGAGGTGGCGGGACCCATCGGACATCTGCAGCCTGGCATCTCGCCGGGCTATGGCTTCACCGCGATCATCGTGGCCTTCCTCGGACGGCTCAATCCGGTTGGAATATTCATTGCAGGGCTTTTTCTCGCATTGACGTTCATTGGCGGCGAGCAGGCCCAGATCACGATGAAGATTCCGCTCGATGTGACCAAGGTGTTCCAGGGCATCCTGCTGTTCTACGTGCTCGCCTGCGACTCGCTCATCCTCTACCGTTTCAAGCTCGTCTTCGCCGCGCGGCAGGTGCAAAGTGGTGCTGGTTGAAGCAATCATCCTGTCGGTGCTCGCCGCATCGACGCCGCTGCTGCTGGCGGCCACCGGCGAGCTGGTCACCGAGCGCTCGGGCGTCCTCAACCTCGGCGTCGAGGGCATGATGATCGTCGGCGCGGCCTGCGGCTTCGGCGGGGCCTGGCTGTCCGGCTCGATCATCGTCGGCGCGCTGTGCGGCATCGTCGCCGGCATGCTGATGTCGCTGATCTTCGCGTTCATGACCCTCGGCCTCGCCGTGAACCAGGTGGCGACGGGCCTCGCGCTGACCATTCTCGGCACCGGTCTGTCCGGCCTGATCGGCGCGCGCTTTGTCGGCGAACGCATCAGCACCGCGCCGCACCTTTCCATTCCCGGCCTCAGCGACATCCCGCTGGTCGGCCGTATCGCGTTCGGCGAGGATGCGTTCGTCTATCTGTCGCTCGTCTTGATCATCGCCGTCTGGTGGTTCCTGTACCGCACCCGTGCCGGCCTGGTGCTGCGCGCCTGCGGCGACAACCATGTCTCCGCCCACGCGCTCGGCTATCCCGTGCTGCGCATCCGTTTGCTCGCGGTGCTGTTCGGCGGCGGCTGCGCCGGGCTCGCCGGCGCCTATCTGCCGCTGGCTTATACGCCGTTCTTCATCCCCGGCATGACCGCGGGGCGCGGCTGGATCGCGCTGGCGCTGGTCGTGTTCGCATCCTGGCGACCGGGCCGCCTTGTCATCGGCGCCTACCTGTTCGGTGCGGTGACGATCCTGCAGCTGCATGCGCAGGGCGCCGGCGTCGGCATCCCCTCGCAGTTCATGTCGGCGCTGCCGTACCTCGCCACCGTGATCGTTCTGGTGCTGCTGTCGCGCGCCCGCACCGGCGGCTCCACCGCGCCGGCAGCGCTGGGGACGGTGTTCGTGCCGGATCGCTGAACCAATCATCCGGAGCGCCAGCGATGGGGCGCGGTGCTCTGGCGCACGAGGTTTTCCCCGGATTGTTTGGAGGCATGGACGATGATGAAAAGGCTTCTGGGGGCTGCCGCCGCGCTGGTGCTGGCGGGAAGCATTGCCGGCGTGGCGCACGCCGCCGACAAGCTGAAGGTCGGCTTCATCTATCTCGGACCGATCGGCGACCTCGGCTGGACCTATCAGCATGAGCTCGCGCGCCAGGCGCTGGTGAAGGAGCTCGGTGACAAGATCGAGACGACCTATCTGGAGAACGTACCGGAAGGCCCGGACGCCGAGCGCGCCATCGAGCAGTTGGTCCGCGCCGGCAACAAGCTGATCTTCACGACCTCGTTCGGCTACATGGATCCGACCCTGAAGGTCGCCAAGAAGTATCCCAACGTGCATTTCGAGCACGCCACCGGATACAAGCGCGACAAGAACATGTCGACCTATTCGGCGCGCTGGTATCAGGGCCGCTACATCCAGGGCATCATCGCCGGCAAGATGTCGAAGGCCGGCGTGCTCGGCTATATCGGCTCGTTCCCGATCCCGGAGGTCATTTCGGGCATCAACGCCACCATCATCGGCGCGCAGACGGTCAATCCGAACATCAAGGTCAAGATCATCTGGGCCAACACCTGGTTCGACCCGGGCAAGGAAGCCGACGCCGCCAAGGCACTGATCGACCAGGGCGCCGACATCATCATGCAGCACACCGACAGCCCGGCTGCCATGCAGATCGCAGCCGAGCGCGGCAAGCTCGCCTTCGGCCAGGACTCCGAAATGATCAAGTTCGGCCCCAAGGCGCAGCTCACCTCGATCCTCGACACCTGGGGCCCCTACTACATCGCGCGCGTCAAGGCCGAGCTCGACGGCACCTGGAAGTCGGAGGACACCTGGGGCGGCCTCGATTCCAAGATGTTCGAGATGGCGCCCTATACCAACATGCCCGATGACGTGAAGAAGCTGGCCGAGGAGACCCAGGCCGCGATCACCGCCGGCAAGCTGCACCCGTTCAAGTGCCCGGTGCTCGGCCAGGACGGCAAGGAGATCGAGTGCAAGGGCGGCGACCATCTCGCCGACGGCCAGATCCTCGGCATGAACTTCTACGTCAAGGGCGTCGACGACAAGGTGCCGGGCAAGTAGACGCAGCACCCGGCAAGAACTCCCCCCACACGTCGGGGGGAGTTCTCGAGCGGATATTTTCCAACGCTGCGCGCTTCACCCTCCCCGCATGGCCTTGGCGGCCGCGCTGTGCCGATCGATCAGCCCGCCGACGTCCAGCCCCGGAATGGCGCCGTCGATCACGGTCCAGCGGCCGCCGACCATCACGCGGTCGGCGCGATGCGCGCCGCACAGCACCAGCGCCGCGATCGGATCCCCTGAACCCGAGAAGCGCAGCTCGTCGAGCTTGAACAGCGCGAGGTCGGCGGCCTTGCCGACCGCGATCTCGCCGAGCTCCGGCCGGCCGACGCAGGCGGCCGAGCCCTTCGTCGCCCAGCGCAGCGCATCCTTGTGGCTGATCCGGCCAACGCCGTAGCGCGCCCGCTGCAGCAGGAACGCGGCACGCACCTCCTGCATCAGGTTTGAGCCGTCGTTCGACGCCGAGCCGTCGACGCCGAGGCCGATCCCGACGCCCGCCTCCTCCATCTCGCACACCGGGCAGCAGCCGGATGCGAGCAACTGGTTCGAGCAGGCGCAGTGAGTGATCGCGGTCTTGGCCTTGCCGAGCCGTTTCATCTCCTCGGCATTGAAGAAGATGCCGTGCGCCAGCCAGGTTCGCGGTCCGAGCCAGCCATGCTTCTCCAGATAGTCGAGCGGACGGCAGCCGAACATCGCCTCGCAGAAGCGGTTCTCGTCCTCGGTCTCCGCGAGATGGGTATGCAGCCGCACGTCGAGCTTGTCGGCGAGATCGGCCGTCTTCTGCATCAGCGATCCCGTGACCGAAAACGGCGAGCACGGCGCCAGCGCGATCTGCACCATCGCATCCGGCCCGCGCTCGTGATAGGTCGCGACCACGCGCTCGCTGTCGGCGAGGATCGTATCCTCGTCCTGCACCACACTGTCCGGCGGCAGTCCGCCGTCGCGCTCGGACAGGTTCATCGAGCCGCGGGTCAATAGCACTCGAATGCCCAGCCGCTTCGCAGCCGCCACCTCGATGCCGACCGCGTCCTCGAGGCCGGCCGGAAACACGTAGTGATGATCGGTCGTCGTCGTGCAGCCGGACAGCATCAGCTCGGCCATCGCAACCGTGACCGCCGCATCCAGTGCCTCCGGCGTCAGCTTTGCCCAGATCGGATAGAGCGCCTTCAGCCAGGGGAACAGCTCGCGGTCCATCGCAGCCGGCAGCGCGCGCGTCAGCGTCTGGTAGAAGTGATGATGGGTGTTGATCAGCCCGGGGATCACGACATGCCCGCTGGCATCATAGATCGCCGCATCAGCGGTGGCCGGCTCGGCCCCGGCAGGCACCAGCTCGGCGATGCGGCCGTCCTTGACGACGACACCGCGCGCAGCACCCTCGGCGAGAATGGCGAGCGGGTCCTTGATCCAGATCGGCGTCGTGCTCATGGCTGTCTCGTCTCGGTGATTGGGCGTTTGCATGTGCCGGTAACTTGCAAGCGGAAGGCCGGCGTCATCCTATTGCCAGTTGGCGCTGGTCTTGCAAGGATTCCACCCGCGATAGGCTGCGCCCACGAGCTGGCTTCACCATGGATCTGAACACCATCACGGCGGTCGTGCGCCCGAGGACGCGGGCCGAGCTGCCCAGCTGGCAGGCAGGCGATGCCTGGCTGGCCGGCGGCACGTGGCTTTTCTCGGAACCGCAGCCGCGCCTGTCGCGGCTGATCGATCTCCACGATCTCGCCTGGCCGTCTCTCAGCATCAGCGATCAGGGCCTGTGCATCGCCGCGACCTGCAGCGTCGCCGATCTGGACGCGCTGCCCTGCCCGGCCGAGTGGATCGCGGCGCCGCTGATCGATCGATGCTGCCGCGCGTTCCTCGCTTCGTTCAAGATCTGGAAGACGGCGACCGTGGGCGGCAATCTCTGCATGTCGCTGCCAGCCGGGCCGATGATCTCGCTGCTCGCCGCGCTCGAGGGCGTCTGCACGATCTGGAAGAACGACGGCAGCGAGCAGCGCATCCAGGTCACCGACTTCGTCACCGGAAACAACAGCAACGTGCTCGCGCCTGGAGATCTGCTGCGCCAGATCGACGTTCCGCTGGCCGCGCTGAAGCGCCGCACTGCCTTCCGCCAGATCGCCCTCACCCCGGTCGGACGCTCCGGCGCGCTGCTGATCGGCACCTCGGGCCGCAGCGGCGACCTGCTGCTCACGGTAACCGGATCGACTATCAAGCCGCAGCAGCTGCGCTTTGCCACGATGCCCGACCCAACCGAATTGCGCGCCGGCATTCTCGGCAGCATCCCAGACGCGTCGTATCATGATGATGTTCATGGCAGGCCCGCCTGGCGCAAGGCGATGACTCTGCGCCTCGCCGAGGAGATCCGCGCCGAGCTCGCGGGCTTCAGGCCATGAGCGTGATCGTCGATGGCAAGGAGGTCGATGCTGCCCCGCGCCCCGGGCAATGCCTGCGGACCTTTCTGCGCGACACCGGCCATTTCGGCGTCAAGAAGGGCTGCGACGCCGGCGATTGCGGTGCCTGCACTGTGCTGCTCGACGGCGAACCGGTGCACAGCTGCCTGATCCCTGCCTTTCGTGCCGATGGCAAGGCGGTCACGACTGTCGAAGGCCTCGCGACCGATGACGGCCTGCATCCGATGCAGCAGGCCTTCCTCGATGCGCAGGCGTTCCAATGCGGCTTCTGCACCGCCGGCATGATCGTCACCTGCGCCTCGTTGAACCAGGCGCAGAAGAAGGATCTCGGCGCGGCGCTGAAGGGCAATCTGTGCCGCTGCACCGGCTATCGCGCCATCGAGGACGCGCTGCTCGGCCACGTTCATGTCGAGCAGGTCACAGCCGGCGAAGCCTTCGGACGCAGCCTGCCCGCCCCCGCCGGCCCCGACGTCGTACGCGGCCGGGCGCGCTATACCTTCGACACGACGGTCGAAGGCCTGCTGCACGTCAAGCTCGCGCGCTCGCCGCACGCGCATGCGCGCATCGTCGGCATCGACAAGAGGTCTGCGCTGGCCGTGCCCGGCGTGCATGCGGTGCTGACGCACGAGGATGCGCCGGCGGCTCTGTTCTCCACCGCGCGCCATGAGCAGGCGTGGATGGATCCGGCCGACACCCGCGTGCTCGACGATGTCGTGCGCTTCATCGGCCAGAAGGTCGCGGCCGTCGTCGCCGAGACCGAGGCAGCGGCCGAAGAGGCCTGTCGGTGTCTCGTCGTCGACTACGAGATCCTGCCTGCCGTGGTCGATCCCGCTGACGCGATCGAGCCCGGCGCGCCGGTCATTCACGCCGGCCGTGGCAGCGCGCATCGCATCGCGGACGTCGCCCGCAACATCGTCGCCGAGACCCATGGCGAGTTCGGCGACGTCGCCGCCGCGCTCGCGTCCGCCGCCGCGACCTATGAAGGCACCTTCACCACCCAGCGCGTGCAGCATGCGGCGCTGGAAACGCACGGCGGTCTCGCTTGGCTCGACGAGAAGGGCGTGCTCACCGTCCGTTCCAGCACGCAGGTGCCGTTCCTGACGAAACGGGCGCTGTGCGAGATCTTCGACCTCGCGCCCGATAATGTCCGCGTGTTCTGCGAGCGCGTCGGCGGCGGCTTCGGCGGCAAGCAGGAGATGTTCGTCGAGGACATCCTCGCGCTCGCCGCGCTGAAGACAAAGCGCCCCGTGAAGCTCGAATTCACCAGAGAGGAGCAGTTCATCGCGACCTCGACGCGGCATCCGATGCGCGTCACGGTCAAGGCCGGCGCCGACAAGGATGGCAAGCTGACCGCGCTGCAGCTCGATGTTCTTTCCAACACCGGCGCCTACGGCAATCATGCCGGGCCCGTGCTGTTCCATGCCTGCGCCGAGTCGATCTCGGTCTACAATTGTCCCAACAAGAAGGTCGACGGCCTCGCCGTCTACACCAACACGGTGCCGGCCGGCGCCTATCGGGGCTACGGCCTGCCGCAAACCACCTTCGCGGTCGAAGCCGCGATCGACGAGCTCGCGCGGCAGCTCGGCATCGACGCTTTCGAGATGCGACGCCGCAACATCGTCAGGCTGGGCGATGCCATGCTGGCGCCGCCGGCATCGGAGCCCAGCGACGTGCTGTACGGCTCCTACGGGCTCGACCAGTGCCTTGATCTGGTCGAGCGCGCGATGGCCGAGGCCACGCCGACGCCGGAGCTGGCGGCCGAGTGGCTGAAGGGCGATGGCATCGCGCTGACGATGATCGACACCGTGCCGCCCGATGGCCATATCGCCGATGCCACCGTCAGCCTGCGCGACGACGGCGGCTTCGTGCTCACCGTCGGCACCGCCGAATTCGGCAACGGCACCAGCACCGTCCATCGCCAGATCGCCGCGACCGTGCTCGGCACCACCGTCGATCGCATCACGCTGAAGCAGTCCGACACGGCGCATGGCGGCCACGACACCGGCGCCTATGGCTCGACAGGCACCTTCGTCGCGGGACGCGCGACCCAGGCTGCGGCCGAGGCGCTGGCCGAGACGATCAAGCGGTTCGCTGCCGACAGGTGGAACGTCGCTCCCGGCGCCTGCGTGATCGCCGATGATGCAATCACCTGCGGCGCACACCGTCTCGCTTTCGCCGAGCTCGCGAACGCCAGCGGATCGCCGCTCACCGCGAGCGGCAGTTCGCAGGGCACGCCGCGCTCGGTCGCGTTCAACGTCCAGGGCTTTCGCGTCGCTGTGAACAAGGGGACCGGCGAGATCAGGATCCTCAAGAGCGTGCAGGCCGCGGATGCCGGCCGGGTCGCCAATCCGATGCAGTGCCGGGGCCAGGTCGAGGGCGGCGTGGCCCAAGCGCTCGGTGCCGCGCTGTACGAGGAGATCGTGATCGACGACATGGGCCGCGTGATCAATCCGCGCTTCCGCGACTATCACCTGCCGTCCTATGCCGACGTGCCGCGCACCGAGGTGCTGTTTGCCGACACCCACGACACGATCGGCCCATTGGGGGCGAAGTCGATGAGCGAGAGCCCCTATAATCCGGTCGCCGCCGCGCTCGGCAACGCGCTGCGCGCTGCGACCGGCATCCGCTTCGCGGTCGTGCCATTCAAGCCGGACCGGCTGCTTCCGCAGTTGCAGGAGAAATTCGGCGAATGAGCCGGTCTGGGGAAACGGCTGCGCTATGGCTTGGGTCGGCGATCGTACGACCAACCGAACACGCCGCTCCGCCGGGTCTCGGGCTCCGGTTCCGCAGCCGGCTCCGACGGCTGGGCGGCCGCCTGTGGCGGGGCGGCGGGAGCGACCGGCTTGGGGATGCTCTCGCATTTCATCGCATAGACCAGCTTGCCGTCCTCGGTTCGTCCGATCGGCGCGCAGGCATCGGCGCGCTTGGCCGTGCTCTGCTTGGGTGCGGTCTGCGCCGCCGCCAGAGGCACACTAGCGAACTGTCCCAGCACCAGCATGATCAGAACCAGTCTCGTCATTCCGCCCGTCCCGCTTGTCAGACCGCCACATTGAACGCAATCGCGCCACCGGAGTCCACCGCATCACGCGCGCATGACAGCTAATCTGTTGTGCACTGACTGCCACAGCGACGCGCTGGAAATCAGATGCGATCGATGCCACAGATGAGACGCAGGCACTCGGCTCTGGACTTGCCCTGTCGAAGGAGATGAGCGCACGATGTGGGCTTCGATCATATCGGAATGGCTGAGCCTGATCTTCCGCTGGCTGCACGTGATCGCCGCCGTCGCCTGGATCGGCAGCTCGTTCTACTTCATTGCGCTCGACCTCGGCCTGAGGCCGCGCGAGGGCCTGCCGACCGGCGTGATGGGCGAGGCCTGGCAGGTGCATGGCGGCGGCTTCTACCACATCGTCAAATATCTGGTGGCCCCGGCGCAGATGCCGAGCGAGCTGACCTGGTTCAAATGGGAGGCCTACACCACCTGGCTGTCCGGCTTCGTGCTGATGATCGTGGTGTACTATCTCAACGCCGACCTGTTCCTGGTGGACAAGTCGATCCTCGATCTCACGCCCCTTCAGGCCGGCCTGTTCAGCTTCGGCTCGCTGGCGCTGGCGTGGCTGCTCTACGAGGCCGCCTGCCGCAGCGGCCTTGCCCGGCACGAACTGCCATTCGCGATCGGCGGCTACATCTTCCTCGTCGCGCTCACCTACGCCTTCACCCACGTGCTGAGCGGCCGCGGCGCCTTCAACCAGATCGGCGCCATCATCGGCACCATCATGGTAGCCAACGTGTTCGCGGTGATCATCCCCAACCAGAAGAAGATCGTCGCCGCGCTGCTCGCCGGCGAGGCGCCGGATCCCAAGCTTGGCAAGGCCGGCAAGGAGCGCTCGGTCCACAACAACTATCTGACCCTGCCGGTGGTGGTGCTGATGATCAGCAATCACTATCCGCTCTTGTTCGGCACCCGCTACAATTGGGTGATCGTCGCCATCGTGCTCGCGCTCGGACCCGTCATCCGGCATTTCTTCAACGAGCGTCACAAGGGCAACCCGTCGCCATGGTGGGTGTGGGGCGTGGCCGCCGCCGGCATGATCGGCATCCTGCTGCTGTCCGCGGCCGGCCCACGCGACGCCAAGGTCGCCGCAACGGCACAGCCGAGTTTCGCGCAGGTCGAGGAGATCGTGACCTCCCGCTGCAGCATGTGCCATGCCGCCGAGCCGGTGTGGGACGGCATCGTCAGCGCGCCCCGGGGCGTGCGGCTCGACACCGCCGAGCACATCCAGCGCAATGCGCGGCTGATCGCGCGCAACGCCGCCTGGTCCAACGCGATGCCGCCCGGCAACATCACCGAGATCACCGGCGAGGAGCGCGCCGTGCTTGCGGCGTGGGCCAGCGCGCAGTAGCAGCACGTCTGCCGATCGTCTTGCTGGCCATCTCAAACAGCCGGTCTCGTCGGGTACTGATGCGCAGAAACGCATTTGATCCGTTACTCGGAGAGATGACGCGGCTTCGCGTTGCCGCGACGCGATGCGCCCGGATCGTGCGATATCTCGGCCCTCATCGTAACGAGAGGGCGCAGGGAAGACCGGACCCCGGCGACGATGGATGCTCGCTTCGGTTCCCCACGACGAATGCGAGAAGCCGGCACAAGGACAACCGGATCTTCGCAACGCGGAGTTGAACTGCGACGCGTGCGACGACGATTGAGCTGGAGCACATCCGATTGTCGTCATGACCTTGCGGCAAAATTTACCACCCATTGGGACGCGGCTTGGCGGCAGAAAACATGGCGCTAGAGTGGCGCCCACAATCAGCTACCAGCGAAACGCCCCATCATGTCGATCTCCGTCAAAGGCCGGCTGGCCATTGTCGCGCTCATCGCGCTTGCCTGCTTCGCAAGCTCGGTGCTGAAGCTCTATCTGGGGCTGCTGTGCATCTCGCTGCTCTTGAGCTTTGCCGTGGTCGGCGTCGTGGCCCGGCTGGTCGAAGGGATCGCCATCAGGCGCGACCGGAGCAGCGAGCGGCGGCTGGCACGCCGTCGCGATCGCTCCGCTCTCATCGACGAGCCGCAGCCGGTGTCGATGACGACGATGGATCATGTCGACACGCCTTCGCCGGCGGGCCCCGTGCGATGAGCGGTATGCGTACGTCCGCGCCGGCCTCGTCGTTCCGCCTGATCGTCAGCATCGTCGCCAGCGCCGAACGACGTCTACGGTCATCGATCCACCGTCTCGCGATCGCGCGCTGAAGGACTGCGATTATCGCACATCGGAGAATGGCAAATGGCGCTACGAGCTCGACCGTTGGAACGTCGACGACCGGATCGTCCTTCCGGCCCAGCCGATCGCGGACACGGCGACGCCGCGCACAGTGGCGATGCATCGGAAGAGCAGCGCGTGGCCGTTCAGATAGCCGCCCTGATCGCATCGATACGCCGCCTGTACCTCATGCCTTCGTCCGCTTCCGCTTCGCCTCGAGAGCGTTCAGATAGGTAGCCATCATCTCCGGCAACGCGGCGACCACGACGTCGCGACTGCGCGGATCCTGCTCGCGCGTGAACAGCAGGGTGCCGAGCACGACGGCATCGAGCGTAGTGGCCGCCTGTTTGCCCAGTTCGTCGCCAAGCCTGGCGCGCATGACGCGGTCGATGACGGCCCTGAACTCGGCATGCACGGTCTGGTCGTGCAGATCGAGCGTCGCCAGCGCATCGGGATTGCGGACGAAGTAGCGGATCGCCCAGCCGATCAGTTGCTCGATGACCTCTGCGGGCGCCAACGCTGCCCATTCCGCATCGCTCCGCTGCAGCACGCGATCGAATGCCGGCTGCAGCTCGGCATCGTGACGTTCGGCGAGCGCATCCAGCATCTGATCCTTGTCACGGAAGAAGTGATAGACCGAGCCGATCGAGGCGCCGGCGCGCTGGGCCGCGGCATGCATGCTGACGGCACCAATCCCGGACTCGGCGATGATGGCGGCTGCGGCGTCGAGCAGCTGCTCGCGCCGCTCACGGCCCCGCGCCTGGCGCGGCGCACGTGATGTCGTGCGCGCGGGGTCATTCAGGTCAGTCGCAGCTTTGCGTCGCACGTTCGCGTCATGCCTTGGCTCACCGCGGCGGCAGCGATGGCCGATGTCCCAACGGGAGCGCCCGGCAACCCACACAGGGGGAATTCGAAACCGCCACGAGAATGTTACTAGACGAATTATTCTAGATTTGATTGTCTAATTCACGCACTGTCAAGAGGATGGTGTTCAACTTTCGCGTGAACCTTGCCTGCAACGGCGGGCGGCTGCGCGGGTTCTGCGCGCTGCTGACGACCAACAGGCGCTTTCCGGTCCTTGCGTGCTTGCGCGGCAGGATGGGAATGATCGCCACCACCCAACCGGGCCGAAGATACGACCATGTCTCCAATCACAGGATTCCCCTTCCTTCGGGCGCCGGGCTCACGCCTGCTGGCCGCGGCCGGCTGTGCTGCCGTCGGCCTGCTGCTGGCCGGCTGCGAGCAGAAAACGGCCGCAACCGCACCGCCGTCCCGGCTGGTGCGAACCGAGGTGGTCAAGCTGTCGGAGCGCCGGCAATCGATCACGCTGACCGGCGACGTCCAGGCGCGCGTGCTCGCCGACCTGTCGTTCAGGGTCAGCGGCCGCGTCACGGAGCGCCTCGTCGAGGTCGGCGCGCACGTCAAGGCCGGACAGTTGCTCGCCAGGATCGATCCGGCCGAGCAGCAGGCCGACCTGGATTCCGCCGAGGCCGCCGTGACCGCCGCGGAGTCGCAGGTGAAGGTCGCGACCTCCAACTTCAATCGGCAGCAGACGCTGCTCTCGAGCGGCTTCACGACGCGCGCCACCTTCGACCAGGCCCAGGAGACGCTGCGGACGGCGGAAGGCTCGCTGGAATCCGCCAAGGCCCAGCGCGACACCGCCAAGGACGCGCTCACCTTCACCGAGTTGCGCGCCGACGCCGACGGCACGATCACCGCGCGCAATATCGAGGTCGGCCAGGTGGCGCAGGCGGCGCAGTCCGTGTTCACGCTCGCGCGTGACGGCGATCGCGATGCCGTGGTCGACGTCTACGAGGCGGCGCTGTCGTTGAAGTTCGACGGCACCAAGGCCGCGATTGCGCTGCTCTCGGATCCCTCGGTGACGGCCAAGGGTCAAGTGCGCGAAGTCTCGCCGACCATCGATCCCAAATCCGGGACCGTCCGTGTCAAGATGGCAATCGAAAATCCGCCGCCCGAGATGATCCTCGGCAGCGCCGTCAGCGTCACCGGCTTCATCAAGCCGGAGCAACGCATTGTGCTGCCCTGGAGCGCGCTCACCGCGGCCGGCAAGAAACCGGCGGTGTGGCTGGTCGATGCCGCCGACAAGACCGTGTCGCTGAAGCCGATCACGATCGAGGACTACGAGACCGGCGCGATCGTGGTGTCGGCCGGGCTGCAACCGGGTGACCGCGTCGTGACCGATGGCGGCAAGCTGCTCAGCGTCGGCCAACAGATCGTATTCAACGAGGAGAAGCGGTCGTGATGACGCCCATGCGTTGTGTTCTTCCGCTCGGCGCGCTCGCTCTGCTCGCCGGCTGCAACGAAAAGGCCGCCGCTCCCGAGCCGGTCCGGCCGGTGCTGTCGATGAAGATCGAGCCGCAGGCGGCCAACGGCTCGGCCGTCACCGGCACGATCGAGCCGCGCTACAAGGCCGATCTCAGTTTCCGCGTGCTCGGACGGCTGATCGCCCGGCCCGTCTATGTCGGCGACATGGTCAAGCAGGACCAGGTCGTCGCGGCGATCGATCCCGCCGCGCTCGAGCTCGCCGTGCGTGCCTCGGCCGCCGAGGTCTCGCGCAGCCAGGCACAACTGACCAATGCGACCGGCACCGAGGGCCGGCAGCGCACCCTGCTGGAAACCGACGCCACCACCAAGGCGACCTTGGAGAGCGCCGAGCAGTCGCGCGCGGCCGCCCAGGCCTCCGTCGTCAAGGCGCAGTCCAATCTCGCCAAGGCGCGTGAGCAGCTCGGCTACGCCCAGCTCAAGGCGGATTTCGCCGGCATCGTCACCGCCGTCGGCGCGGAGGTCGGCCAGGTCGTCTCGCCGGGACAGAGCGTCGTCACGGTGGCGCGGCCCGACATCCGCGAGGCCGTGATCGATGTCGGCGACGACATCGCCGGGGCCTTGCAGGCCGGCACGCCGTTCACCGTGCGGCTACAGGTGGATCCCAGCGTCAGCGCCGCCGGCAAGGTGCGCGAGATCGCGCCGCGCGCCGACGCCACCACGCGCACGCGCCGCATCCGCATCACGCTCGACAATCCGCCCGAGATCATGCGGCTCGGCACCACGGTGACCGCCTCGCTCGATATCGAGCAGAAGACCGTCATCCGGCTGCCGCGCTCGGCTGTGCTCGAGCAGAACGACAAGAGCTTCGTCTGGCTGGTCGACGCTACCAGCAAGACGGTGAAGCGACAGGAAATCACGATCGCCCGCAACGAGGACGGCAGCGTCCGCGTCACCGGCGGCCTCGAAGCCGGGCAGCGCGTCGTCACCGCCGGCGTGCACAGTCTCAAGGATGGCCAGTCCGTCCGCATCGATCAGGAATCTCAACCGTGAAGTCCTTCAACCTCTCCGACTGGGCGCTCGAGCACCGCTCGCTCGTCTGGTATTTCATGATCGCTTTCATGGCTGCGGGCCTCTTCTCCTACGTGCATCTCGGCCGCGAGGAGGATCCGTCCTTCACGATCAAGACGATGCTGATCCAGGCCAAATGGCCCGGCGCCTCCGCCGAGGAGATGACGCGCCAGGTCACCGACCGCATCGAGAAGAAGCTGGAGGAGCTGCCGGCGCTCGACTACACCAAGAGCCTGACGGTGCCCGGCCAGACCACCGTGTTCGTCAATCTGCGCGACACCACCAAGGCACGCGACGTCGTCCCGACCTGGCTGCAGGTGCGCAACCTGATCAACGACATCAGGGGCGACTTCCCGTCCGGCGTCGTCGGGCCGGGATTCAACGACCGCTTCGGTGACGTGTTCGGCAACATCTACGCCTTCACCAGCGACGGCCTCAGCCAGCGCCAGCTGCGCGACCGCGTCGAGGAGGTTCGCGCCAAGGTGCTGACCGTGCCCAATGTCGGCCGCGTCGACATCGTCGGCGCGCAGAACGAGGTGATCTATCTCGAATTCTCGCCGCGCAAGGTGGCCGCGCTCGGCATCGACCAGCGCACCATCCTGACGGCGCTCCAGGCGCAGAATGCGGTGTCGCCGTCCGGCGTGCTGCAGGCCGGCCCCGAGCGCGTCGCCGTACGCGTCTCCGGCCAGTTCACCTCCGAGGAGAGTCTCAAGGCGATCAACCTGCGCATCAACGACCGCTTCTTCCCGCTCACCGACGTCGCCACCATCACCCGCGGCTATGAGGACCCGCCGACGTCGCTGTTCCGCTTCAACGGCCAGCCGGCGATCGGGCTTGCCATCGGCATGAAGGCCGGCGCCAATCTGCTCGATTTCGGCGAGGCGCTGAAGGAGGAGATGACCAAGGTCATCGCCGACCTGCCGGTCGGCGTCGGCGTGCATCTCGTCTCGGACCAGCCCAAGATCGTCGAGGAAGCCGTCGGCGGCTTCACCAAGGCGCTCTATGAGGCCGTGATCATCGTGCTCGCGATCAGCTTCGTCAGCCTCGGCGTCCGCGCCGGCCTCGTGGTCGCGATCTCGATCCCGCTGGTGCTCGCCATCACCTTCCTGTTCATGGCCTACACCGGCATCTCGCTGCAGCGCATCTCGCTGGGCGCGCTGATCATCGCGCTCGGCCTCTTGGTCGACGACGCCATGATCGCGGTCGAGATGATGGTGGCGCGGCTCGAGGTCGGCGACTCCTTGCGCAAGGCCGCAACCTACGTCTACACCTCGACCGCCTTCCCGATGTTGACGGGCACGCTGGTGACGGTCGCGGGCTTCATTCCGATTGGCCTCAACAACAGCGCCGCCGGCGAGTTCACCTTCACGCTGTTCGTCGTGATCGCGGTGTCGCTGGTCGTGTCCTGGATCGTCGCCGTGCTGTTCGCGCCGCTGCTCGGCGTCACCATCCTGCCCGCGACCTTGCCGAGTCACCATGCCGAGGGCGGCCGGCTGACGCGGATCTTCCGCGCCATGCTCAATGCCTGCATGCGGAACCGCTGGACCACGATCGTCGCCACGGTCCTGATCTTCGGGCTGTCGGTGTTCGGCATGCGCTTCGTGCAGCAGCAGTTCTTCCCCTCCTCCGACCGTACCGAGTTGGTGATCGACTTCAACCTGCCGCAGAACTCCTCGATCGCCGAGACCAACGCGCAGATGGCGCAGTTCGAGCAGGAGGCGCTGAAGGGCAATCCCGACATCGACCATTGGTCGACCTATGTCGGCTCCGGCGCCCAGCGCTTCGTGCTGTCGTTCGACGTGCAGCCGGCCGACGTGTCGTTCGGCCAGATCATCATCGTCACCAGGAGCCTCGAGGCGCGCGACCGCGCCCGCGCCAAGCTGCAGGCCTATCTGACCAAGACGTTCCCCGGCACCGACGCCTATGTGCATCTGCTCGACATCGGCCCGCCGGTCGGCCGCCCGGTGCAGTATCGCGTCAGCGGGCCCGATGTCGCCAAGGTGCGCGAGATCGCGCAGGAATTGGCCGGCGTCCTGCGCGGCAACAGCCATCTCGGGGCGGTCATCTTCGACTGGATGGAGCCGGCGCGCGTCGTGAAGGTCGACGTGCTGCAGGACAAGGCGCGCCAGCTCGGCGTCACCTCGGAGGACATCGCGAATGCGCTGAACAGCGTGCTCGACGGCACCTCGATCACCCAGGTGCGCGACGACATCTATCTGATCGACGTACGCGGCCGCGCCCAGGCCAAGGAACGGCAGTCGCTGGAGACCTTGCGCGACCTGCAGCTCTCCGGATCCAACGGCCAGTCGATCCCGCTCGCGGCGCTCGCGACCCTGCGCTACCAGATCGAGCAGCCGGAAATCTGGCGCCGCTCGCGCCTGCCGACGCTGACCTTGAAGGCCAGCGTGATCGATCAGGTGCAGCCGAACACGGTGGTCGATCAGCTCAAGCCGGCTATCACGGCCTTCGACGCCAAGCTTCCAGCCGGCTACAAGGTCGTCACCGGCGGCAGCGTCGAGGAGAGCGCCAAGAGCCAGGCGCCGATCATCGCGGTCGTCCCGATCATGCTGTTCACCATGGCCACCATCCTGATGCTGCAGCTGCAGAGCTTCCAGCGGCTGTTCCTGGTGTTCGCGGTGGCCCCGCTGGCCTTGATCGGCGTCGTCGCAGCACTGCTGCCGAGCGGCGCGCCGCTGGGCTTCGTCGCCATCCTCGGCGTGCTCGCGCTGATCGGCATCCTGATCAGAAACTCGGTGATCCTGATCGTGCAGATCGAGCATCTGCGCGAAGAAGGACGGCCGCCGTGGGAGGCCGTAATGGAGGCGACCGAGCACCGCATGCGGCCGATCATGCTGACGGCGGCCGCGGCCTCGCTGGCGCTGATCCCGATCGCGCGCGAAGTGTTCTGGGGTCCGATGGCCTATGCGATGATGGGCGGCATCATCGTCGGCACCGTGCTGACCTTGCTGTTCCTGCCGGCGCTCTACGTCGCCTGGTTCCGCATCAAGGCGCCGGACACGACGGCGACGTCCGAGGCCACGCCGCACGGGGCGTGAATCGCGGATAATTGCGTGGGATAAGCCGTTCGCGTGGGTTAAACGCCACGCGGCGGCCGGTTAGATTCGGCTTTCATGGAAGGAAGCGAATCATGACCGATCCTCAGATCGTCTGCCCCTCCTGCCGCACCGAGATCAAGCTGACCGAGCAGCTCGCAGCGCCCCTGATCGCGGAGACGCGCCGGCAGTTCGAGAGGCAGCTCCAGGCGAAAGAAGCCGATTTCGGCCGCCGCGAGGCGCAGCTCAAGGCCGCGCAGGAGCAGATCGCGCAGGCCAAGGCTGCGATCGACCAGCAGGTCGCCACCAAGCTGAAGGCCGAACGCGCTGCGATCGCGCAGGCCGAGGCCGAGAAGGCACGACAGGCGGTGGCCGACGAGATGGGCAACCGCGATCGCCAGCTCGCCGAGCTGCACGAGGCCATCGTCAGCAAGGACGCCAAGCTGGCGGATGCGCAGAAGGCGCAGGCGGAGATGATGCGCAAGCAGCGTGAGCTCGACGAGGCCCGCCGCGAGCTCGATCTCACCATCGAGACCAAGGTGCAGGAAAATCTCGTCGCGGTGCGCGACAAGGCGCGGCTCGAGGCGGAGGAGTCTCTGAAGGCCAAGGTCGCCGAGAAGGAGACCCAGATCGCAGGCATGCAGCGCCAGATCGAGGAGCTTCGCCGCAAGGCCGAGCAGGGCTCGCAGCAGCTGCAGGGCGAGGCACTGGAGATCGAGCTGGAGTCACAACTGCGCGCGCGCTTTCCCCGCGACCTGGTCGAGCCGGTTCCGAAGGGCGAGTTCGGCGGCGACGTGATCCATCGCGTGGTCGGCCCCGGTGGCCAGGCCTGCGGCGCGATCCTGTGGGAATCCAAGCGCACCAAGAACTGGAGCGATGGCTGGCTGGTGAAGCTGCGCGACGACCTGCGCGCCGCCAAGGCCGACATCGCGCTGATCGTCTCGAGCGCGCTGCCCAAGGGGGTCGACGGCTTCGACCTGATCGACGGCGTCTGGGTCGCCGAGCCGCGCTTCGCGCTGCCACTGTCGCTGGCACTGCGGCAGTCGCTGATCGACGTCGCCTGCAGCAAGCTCGCGCAGGAGGGCCAGCAGACCAAGATGGAGATGGTCTACGCCTATCTCACGGGGCCCCGCTTCCGCCACCGCATCGACGCCATCGTCGAGCGCTTCACCGAGATGCAGTCGGATCTCGACCGCGAGCGCAAGACCATGATGCGGCTGTGGGCCAAGCGCGAGGAGCAACTGCGCAGCGTGCTGGATTCGACGGCGGGCCTGTATGGCGACCTGCAGGGCATCGCCGGCCGCGCGATGCAGGAGATCGAGAGCCTCGACGTGCTGCTGATCGAGGGCAAGAGCGAGGCGGCGGAGTAGCGCACACCGGCCGCCGCCCCGATCCGAGGTGTGCCAGCACCAGCTGCGCGCTTATGCTTTCCGACGCGGCCGCGTCTCGCATTCCCACGGCGGCATGCGGATGCAGATGACCGCTACTGCTTCGCGATCTGCGTGCTCGCCTGTGCGTCCCTTGGCACAGCGCCCTTGTCGACCCATTCCGGCGGTGCGCCCAGACGGTTGGCGACCATGCCGATGACCCCGGGATCCCTGCCGAACGCCTCGCACGCCGCGTTCTTCGGCTTGCCGCCGAGCGCCGCGCCGATCCGTTCGATCGACGGCAGCTTCGGCACCTTTCCGAACGGGGTCTCGCCGGTCACCAGCATCTGGCCGAAATCGGCGCTGAACGAACCTGCCAAATCATAGGCATCGCCGGCCTGCGACAGCACCGGCGAGTTGGTGAACGAATTGGCGCCGCGCGCCCATACCATTGCGGCCTGCTGCCGGCCCTTGCGGTCGAGTGCCTCAGCCTCGATCGTGAGACTGCCGAGCCCGATCGGCAGCCGCGGCACCGGAACGGGAACGCCGAGCGCGCCCGGCACGGCCGACACGACCTTCGACGCACCGGCGGCGACCGGATCGGTCGGCGTCGCCTGGGTGATGAAGGTGCGCGTCGTCAGATCGGCCCTCTGATTGGGCGCCACGACCGTGAAGCGTTCGCTCAGGTTGAGACACAGCGCGCGGTCGACGGCATTGGCGACGAGCTGCCGCTGCTGGTCCGTCAGCACCGCGCCGGCCTGGCCCGAGAAGGATGTCGGCATGATACGCACGGTCTGGGCCGCGAGCACATTGTCCTTGTCGACGTTGAGCTGCGACTTGGCGAGCAGGCCGTTCGATTCCGCCAGCGACTGATAGGATGCGAGCGCGCCGCTCTGCGTCATCTGCGCCGTGGCGCAGCCCGACAGGCCGAGCGCCGCGCACAGCATCATCAGGCGGATGGTGGCGGGGGTACAGGATCTCACGAAAGCCGCGACGTCGATCTCGACCATGCTTCTCCCGCCTCACGCCCACGATGATCGCCCTCTCGCGGGCGGCGCATCCTTCTCCGAGATTTCGGACGGCGTGGGGCGGAAGAATGGAGAGATGTTTCGAAACGGCACCAACAAGGGAGACGGTGTGGCGAGCGCGGCTCGCTCCGGCGCCATTATGGCCGAGAGAAGACGGTTCACCCCACCAGCTTGTCCAGCGTGATCGGCAAATCCCGTATGCGCCTTCCGGTGGCGTGATAGACCGCGTTGGCGATCGCCGCGGCGACGCCGACGATGCCGATCTCGCCGACGCCCTTGATGCCCATCTTGTTGATGATGCGATCCTCCTCGTCGACGAAGATCACCTTGATATCGTGAACGTCGGCATTCACCGGCATGTGATATTCGGCGATGTTGGCGTTCATGATGCGCCCGAACCGCTGGTCGATCTGGGCTTCTTCGTGCAACGCCATGCCGATGCCCATGACGACCCCGCCCATGATCTGGCTCGAAGCCGTCTTGGTGTTGAGGATGCGCCCGGCGGCGACGGCATTGACGATGCGCGTCACTCTGATGACGCCGAGCTCCTCGTCGACCTTCACTTCGGCGAAAACCGCCGAGTGGGCGTTGTGGGCGTGCTTGTCGTCGTCCTCGAAATCCGAGCCGCGCTCCTTCTCGATGCGGTCCTTGCCACCGTGACGCATCACGTCCGACATCGCCAACGACCGGCTGCGATCGGAGATGGCGACGATGGCGCCATCGGCGAGCGTCACTTCGTCGGCGGTGAGCCCCTGCAACGGCGAGCCCGGGATGGTGTGCGCGATCTTCAACAGCTCCGCCCGGATATCATCGGCGGCGTTGACGATCGCATGCGAGATCGAGGCTGCGGTCCACGAACCTCCCTCTACCGGCGCCTTGGGCAGCGTGGAGTCGCCCAGCTTCACATTGATGCTGTCGAGCGGCACGCCGAGCATGTCGGCGGCGACCTGCGCCATGATCGTGTAGGTGCCGGTGCCGATATCGGAGGTCGCGCTCGCCACCTCGACATGTCCATTCGCCGTCATCACGATCCGCGTCGCGAACGGCATCTGCAATGCCTCCCAGGCACCACTCGCCATGCCCCAGCCGACGAGTTCTCGGCCGTCACGCATCGACCGCGGCTCGGGATTGCGCCTCGACCAGCCGAACGCCTCGGCGCCCTGCTGATAGCACTCCTTCAGCCGCTTGCTGGAGAACGGCAGATCCTTGTCCTGATCCCGATCAGAATAGCAGCGCAGGCGCAATTCGAGAGGATCCATCTTCAGCGCGACGGCGAGCTCGTCCATCGCGCATTCCAGCCCGTAGACGCCACTGGCGGCGCCGGGCGCGCGCATGTCGCCGGGCGTCGGCACGTCGAGCTTGGCGAGGCGGTGCGTCGCGCGCGAAGTAGCGGAGGTGTAGAGCACATCGCCCCAGCCGATGTCGTTGCGCGAGAACGCCTCGTGCTGCGAGGTCATCGCAACGGCCTCGTGCGTCAGCGCCGCCAGCGTACCGTCCTCACGGGCGCCGAGCGCCAGCCGCTCGATCGTCGCAGGGCGATAGCACAGGCCATACATCTGGGCGCGGCTGAGCACGACGCGCACCGCGCGCTTCAGCTTCAGCGCGGCCATGGCGGCGAGCACCACCTGGTATTGCGGCCGCAGGCCGGAGCCGAATGCGCCGCCGACGAACGGCGACATCACCTGGACGTCGTCCTCCTTCAGCTGGAACACGCTGCAGGCGTAGCGCTGCACATTCTGCACGCCCTGGGTCTTGTCGTAGACCACGAGCTTGCCGCCCTCGCGCCAGAGCACCGTCGACGCGTAGAGCTCCATCGGGTTGTGATATTCGATCGGGACGCCATAGTCGGCATCGTGACGCACGGCTGCGCCGGCAAGCGCCTTTGTCGCGTCGCCGCGCGGCTTGAGCGGCTTGTCGACCTTGAAAGCCTGCTCGCGCCGCGCATGCAGGTCGGTCGCGAAGCTCTCGGCCAGATACTCTACCGCGACCAGCGTCGCCGCGAAACGCGCGGTGTCCTCGTCCTCGGCGACGACCAACGCCACCGGCTGGTAGTTGAAATGCACCCGGTCGTCATAGAGCGGACGATAGGGCGAGCCGTCCTCCGGCGCGACCTCGTCGCGATAGGCGTCATCCTTGTCCGCCATCCTGACCCGGTTGGCGTGGGTCAGCACGTCGAGGACGCCGTCGACAGCCAGGGCGCGACCGGTATCGATGCGCACGATCCGCCCCTTCGGAATGGTGGAATTGACCACGACGCCGAAGGCGAGATCGGGCGCGGTGAACTCGGCGGCATATTTGGCGACACCGGTGACCTTGGCGCGGCCGTCGATGCGGGAGGTGGCTGTGCCGATGCGAGCTGTCATGACATCACCGGATGGTCTTGATGGCTTGAATCTGGGGCGTTGCGTTCGCGGCCTGGGTCAGGGTGCGCACAATGGCGCGGCGCGCCAGCGGGATCTTGAAGGCGTTGTGCGTGGCGGCTTTCGCATCGCTCAGCAGGATGTTCGCAGCGCGGCCGAACGCCTGGGGATCCGGCGCCTGCCCGCGCAGCGCGGCTTCGGCCGCCTCATTGCGCCACGGCTTGTGGGCGACGCCGCCGAGCGCCAGGCGCGCCTCGCCGATGCGGCCGCCGTCGAGCTCGAGCGCAGCGGCGACCGAGACCAGCGCGAATGCGTAGGACAGGCGATCGCGGATCTTCAGATAGCTGTGATTCGCGGCGAAGCCCTGCGGGGGCAGCTCGATCGCGGTGATGATCTCGTCGACGCGCAGCGTGTTGTCGAGCTCCGGCCGGTCGCCGGGCAGCCGATGGAAGTCCGCAAGGGCGATGACGCGCTCGCCCGAGGAGCCCGCGACCAGCACCTTGGCGTCGAGCGCGGCGAGCGCCACGCACATGTCGGAGGGGTGGGTCGCGATGCAATCGGCGCTGGTGCCCAGGATGGCATGGCTGCGGTTGAGACCGTCGACCGCCGAGCAGCCGGCGCCGGGCGTGCGCTTGTTGCAGGGCGTGGCGACGTCGTAGAAGTAGGCGCAGCGCGTCCGCTGCAGCAGATTGCCGCCGGTCGAGGCCATGTTGCGCAGCTGCGCCGAGGCGCCGGCGAGGATCGCGCTCGCCAGCAGCGGATAGCGGCTCTCGATGAGGGGGTGATAGGCGAGCGTGCTGTTCGGGACCAGCGCGCCGATCCTGACGCCGCCGGCGCTCGTCTCCTCCACATTCGTCAGCGGCAGGCGGCTGATGTCGATCAGCTGACGCGGCTGCTCGACGTGATACTTCATCAGGTCGATCAGGTTGGTGCCGCCGGCGATGAACTTGGCCTCCGGCGTCGCCACCTTGAGCTTGACGGCCTCGGCGACATCGCTGGCGCGCGTGTAGTCGAAATTGTTCATCGGCTGCCTCCCATCGCCTGCTCGATGGCGCCGACGATGTTCGGATAGGCGCCGCAACGGCAGATGTTGCCGCTCATCAGCTCGCGGATCTCGCCCTTCGTTTTCGCCCTGCCCTCGGCGATCAGGCCGGCGGCCGAGCAGATCTGGCCCGGCGTGCAATAGCCGCATTGGAAGGCGTCGTGATCGATGAAGGCCTGCTGCAGCGGGTGCAGCTCATCACCCTTGGCGAGTCCCTCGATGGTCGTGATCTCGGCGCCGTCTTTCATGACCGCGAGCGTCAGGCAGGAGAGCACGCGGCGGCCGTCGATCAGCACGGTGCAGGCGCCGCATTGGCCGTGATCGCAGCCCTTCTTGGTGCCGGTGAGGTCGAGATGATTGCGCAGCAGATCGAGCAGCGTGGTCCAGGGCGCCACCGGCAGCGTGTGCGACTGGCCATTGATCTGAAGCGTGACGGACAGAGGGGCAGGCTTTGCGGTGGACGCGGCGCTCTGGCGCGGTGGCGACGGGCTCATGCGGTGTCTCCGTTGACGGACCCGCATCAACCCGCGATGGCGCGAATGGTTCTTGGCAATCTTCGAGCAGCGGACAGCAGGAATTGCTCAGCCGGCACGCGCAGAATGCGCACGGCAGAACCGCTTGCCGATCAATCGTTTCGTCAACCAGACTCAGGCGGCGCGGCCGAGCCACGCCCGCATCTTCTGCGCCAGGCTGCGGCGTGGCGCACCATCCAGCGCCTCCGCATCCGCGGCGGCCACGTCTTCGCGCGGCGCAGCGGCTTCTGCGCCGGCATTCGGCACGTCCGACGGCCTGTCCTTACTCGGGCTGCTTTCGGCATCCGGCGCGGCCTTGCTCGGCACGAGCGACTTGATCGCTGCGGCCACGGCCTCGATACGCTCGAGGTCCGCCGGCTCACGCGCGCTTGCAGCGGGTTCGGCCGCCATCGGGACCGGGTGGGCCTCCACCGGCACTGCCGCCGGATCCGAAGCAGTCGGTTCGGATTGACCGAGGTCGGGCGCCGCAGCCGCAAGCACGGCTTCGGCGGGCTGCTCGCCCGGCACTGCGATCGCGAGGTCGGCGATCTCCGGAGCCGGCGCTGGGGCGGGCTGCTCCACGACCCGGCTGCGGCGCTTCCTGGCGGTTGCAGGCTTTGCCGCGACCGCCGCCGTCTCCGCTGCGACCTTCTCGACCGGCTTCTTGTCAGCGGCGGTCTTCGCCACCACCTCGGGCGCGGACTTCGCCTTGGTCTTGCGGATCAGACCTGCGAGCGCGTACGGCCCGACGGTCTCCAGGAACGTCTTCTCATGATCGCGCGACAGCCGCCCCACCGCCGCATCGAGCGGCAGCCAGTCGACGGCGCGGACATCGTCCATCAGCGGCTGCGACGGCTCGCCGGCCGCTTCCATGCGCCAATAGTGCACGACCTTGGCACGCGTGCCGGTATCGTAAACCAGGGTGCCGAGGAATTCATGCACGGTGACCTTGTGGCCGGTCTCCTCCAGCACCTCGCGCCTGGCGGCGTCGCGCGGCGTCTCGCCGTCGTCGAGCTTGCCCTTCGGCAGCACCCATTCGTCGCGCTTGCGCAGGCGCACGACCGCGATGCGCGGCGGCTGTTCCCGCCGCAGCACGATGCCACCTGCCGCCATGATCGGCGCTCTCGCCATCGCCTCTCCCGAGCCGCAACGACCGCAACTCCCGCGGTCCGATTCGCCAGTTGAACGCTCCGATATAGGACTGCGCAACGCCGAAATCGAGATTCCGCAAGCGTGGACCTGACATTCATCCGGCGGCGACGCGCCTGCGCCACAGTGGCTGGCCGGCGCGGATGTGAGCACCCTCCGTGACATTGGGACAGAACGTGAAGTTGCCGGGCGCGAGCAGGATGATGGTCGAGCCGTGCTCGAACCAGCCGAGCTCGTCGCCCTTGCGCACATTGTTGTTACAGGCGTAGGCGAGCGGCCGCTCGGTCTGCGCGTTCAATACGCGGTCGAGCGCATGCAGGCGGATACTCGCCACCAGGATCGCCGCCACCGGCACGATCGTGAACGGCTCGCCGGAGGCAAGATGCGTGCGGATCACCGCGCGCTCGTTCTTGCAGAACAGCCGCTCGACCCGCTTCAGCGCGATCGGATTGACGTTCCAGACGTCGCCATGGATCAGGCTGACATGCTCGATCGTCATGTCGGCCGGCGCGTGGAAGCGGTGATACATGCTCGAGGTCAGACGCAAGGTGACGAAGCTGCCGTTGCGATGGGTCTCGACCACGGCCGGATCGGCGACGAGCTCGCGCAGCGAATAGGGCGCGCCCTTGATCTGGTAGAGCTCGCCGTCGCGGATCAGGCCGTGGGCGCCGATGATGCCGTCGGACGGGCTGGTGACGATGGCGGGATCCGGATCGAACGGCCGCAGGCCGGGCTTCAGCTCGCGCGTGAAGCAGGCGTGCAGACTCTTGAAGCGGCTCTCCTTAGCCTCGGAGAGATCGAGGTCGGAGAACAGCTTCCAGAGCGCGATCGACGCGTCCCGGACGAGCGGGTTCTCGATCTTGGAGAACCAGCCCATGAAGCGGGTCAGCGCGGCGCGCGGCACGCGGTTGGTGAGCAGGAAGTTGAGGTCTTCCTGTTGGGTGACGGAGGCGATCAGGCTTTTGACTGTCATGAATCTGTCAGCAGGAGGGGTTAGCGCTTTTGGACATGATGGAAAACTCGATTCCTTATGTATCGCTCGCCGTTGGCGCTGCCGTGACGGCCGCCATGGCCCCGAAGGTCAAGGCCCGCATCGAACTGTCGCGCGCCAAGCACCGTTCGCTGGCCGGCCATTCCAAGATGTCGCGCCGGATCTCCAGGCTGATCCCGCGCTATGAGTTCGAGATCGACGACTTCTTCCGCTCCGACGGCGCACCGCAGGCGATCGCCACGAAGCGCCAGGACGGCTTCTTCCGGCTCGGCGCGCTGTTCCAGGAGAAGTTCGCCAAGAGCCGCGCGCTGACGGCGGAAGCCGCAAGCCGCATCTCCGACCTGCAGTTCACCCAGAGCTACCGGGTCCCGTTCCAGTACAGCCGTCTGGTCAAGGAGCAGCTCGGCGCCGGCTCGTTCATGCAGGCTTCCTCCGGCGTGACCCTGACCGATCTCGACGGCAACCGGTTCTACGATCTCACCGGCTCCTACGGCGTCAACATCTTCGGCTATGACTTCTACAAGGAGTGCATCGCGGCTGCCGAGCGGCGCGCGAGCGCGCTCGGCCCGGTGCTCGGGCTCTATCACCCGGTCGTCGCTGACAACGTGAAGCGCCTGACCGAGCTGTCCGGCATGGACGAGGTCTCGTTCCACATGTCCGGCACCGAGGCGGTGATGCAGGCGGTGCGGCTCGCCCGCTACCACACCGGCCGCACGCATCTGGTCCGCTTCGCCGGCGCCTATCACGGCTGGTGGGGCGACGTACAGCCCGGCGTCGGCAACCCGATCGCGCCGCACGAGACCTACACCTTGGCCGAGATGTCCGAGCGCACGCTGCACGTCCTGCGCACGCGGCGCGACATCGCCTGCGTGCTGGTCAATCCGCTGCAGGCGCTGCATCCGAACGGCAATGCGCCCGGCGACTCGGCGCTGGTCGATTCCTCGCGCAAGGGTCGCTACGACCGCGAAGCCTACACCGCCTGGCTGAAGCAGCTGCGCGAGGTCTGCACGGAACGCGGCATCGTGCTGCTGTTCGACGAGGTGTTCCTCGGCTTCCGGCTCGCGCCGGGCGGCGCCCAGGAGTATTTCGGCATCACAGCCGACATGGTGACCTACGGCAAGAGCCTCGGCGGCGGCCTGCCGATCGGCGTCGTCTGCGGCAAGCGCGAGCTGATGCGCCGCTTCCGCGACGACCGCCCGGCCGACATCTGCTTCGCCCGCGGCACCTTCAACTCGCATCCTTATGTGATGGCGGCGATGGACGAGTTCCTGAGCCGGCTCGACAGCCCGAACCTCCGCGCCATCTACGACGGCCTGGATGAAACCTGGAATGGCCGCGCCGCGCAGCTCAACGCCGCGCTGGCCGAGCACGACCTGCCGGTGCGCGTCTCCAATATGCATTCGATCTGGCTGGTCGAATACACCGTGCCGTCGCGCTACAATTGGATGCTGCAATACTACCTGCGTGCCGAGGGCCTGGCGCTGAGCTGGGTCGGCACCGGCCGCTTGATCTTCAGCCTGAACTACACCGACGCCGATTTTGCCGAGGTGACGAAGCGCTTCGTCTCGGCGGCCGAGAAGATGAAGCAGGACGGCTGGTGGTGGAACGACGGCACGCTCACCAACAAGGCGATCAAGCGCCAGATTCTGAAAGAGATGCTCGGCGCCGCATTCGGGCGCTGACGGCGCAACCACCCTCCCCTGAAGGGGGAGGGTCGGCTCGCATGAGCGAAGCGAAATGCGCGCCGGGGTGGGGTGACGGCCTGTCCGCACATGAGGTGCGGGTGAGCAAGTGGAGAGATCACCCCACCCCGACGCGCGCTTCGCACGCGTCGACCCTCCCCCTCCCCCTCCCCCTCCAGGGGAAGGTGGCACGTGCCGCATGGCTGCAAGCTCGCTCGATTTCACCTCACAGCCCCCCACAAACACCGATGCCCGGGACCGGCCCGGGCATCGCTTTACTCTGGGCTTCAAGCCGGCTCAGGCGTGCTGCTCTTCGAGGCCTTCGTTCATCAGGTGCAGGCCGGGGTCGATCAGCTCGCCACGCAGCAGCGCCAGCGGAGCCGCGCGGTACTGCATGAAATCGTTGAACGGGTCGGTGATGATCTTGGTCATCCAGACCAGCCCGGTCTCGACGTCACGGATGAAGAACAAATGAATGGTGCGGAACAGCAGGCCGCCGATACCGATCACGAGCCACAGCTTGGCGGTCTCGCGCACGAATTCCATCGCCGAGGTCCAGGGCGGCAGCAGGCCGAACAGGGTCGGCTGCAGATAGAGCACCACGGGGGCCGCGGCCCAGATCGACATCAGCACGACCTTGCGCTGCAGATTGTAGCCGACCTTGATCTCTTCCTTGTGCTCGTGGGTCGCCTGGTTGACGTGGTCGTAGCCCTTCGGCTCGAAGAAGAAATGGCCCGCCTGGCGCGAGGTCATCGACACCAGCCAGCCGATCAGCGCCGAGACCAGCGGGTCGAACACCATCATCACATAGGCGATCATGAAGCTGAGCGCGCTGACGAAGTGGAGGCTCTGGTTGATACGGCTGTGATGATAGTAGCGATGGTCGTCCCAGCGCTGGATCCGCAGCTGCTCCAGGAAATGCTTGATCATGGTTGCTCCGAAGAATGAGTTGCAGGTCTTGTACAGGGATTCGGTGTAGATCGCATGACATCATCAAGATGTCATGCGATCGGACGCAGCGAAACGTTTCGGACTACGTAGAACGTCGCGGAGGCGGTAGAGGGCGGCCGCGGCTTCAGGCCGCGGCGGCACGCTCCAGCTTGCGGAAGCGGACCAGCGAGAAATGGCCGAGCGGCGGGATCAGGCGGCGCTCGACCAGCTCCATGCGCTCGGCGCCGGCGAGCCAGCGCAGGTAGCGCGACCAGCCGAACTCGGCGGTACGGAAACCGAGCCGGCGCACCACCGGCTGCAGCGCCTGCTCGATCACCCGGCGCAGGCCGTCATCGGCGCTGACGCGGGTCAGGATGATCAGTTCGCCGCCCGGGCGCAGCACGCGCGCGAACTCGTCCAGCGCGACCTCCGGGTTCGGCACCGCGGTGACGACATATTGCGCCATAACGACGTCGAACGAATCGTCGGGAAAGTCGAGCTGCTCGGCGTCCATCACCGCGAGACCCTCGACGTTCTTCAGCCGCTGGTCGGCGACGCGCCGCATCGCCTTGCCGAGCATCGCCTCGGAGATGTCGGTGCCGAACACGCGGACATGCGGCGCATAGAGCGGCAGCGAGATGCCGGTTCCGACGCCGACCTCGAGCACGCGCCCGCCGAGCTTGTTCGTGGCTGATATCGCGGCCTTGCGGCCCTTCTCGAACACGCCGCCGAACACGAGGTCGTAGATCGGTGCCCAGCGGTCATAGGCCTGCTCGACCTGCTCGCGATCGAAGTCGAGCTCCCGCGCGCCGCCGAGCTTCATGGTTTCTGCCATCGTTACATCTCACTTGGGTTTGGAATTGATGGAGTGACGCAAAGTTCGCCGTCAGCCGCGGACGGCGCTCTGACCGGCCAGCACCGGGGTCGGACGCACGACGCGGGACGGCTGCAGCACGGCGAGATTGCCGATGAACTGGCGCGCGCTGTTCTCCCAGGAGCGGTCGAGCGCAAATGCCCGGCAGGTCTCGCGCGACATGGTCAGCGCCTTCAGGCAGGCGGCGCGCAGGTCCCAGTCGATCGCCCCGATCGGATGATCGGCGATGACGTCGAGCGGACCGGTGACGGGGAAGGCCGCGACCGGCGTGCCGCAGGCCAGCGACTCCAGCTGCACGACGCCGAACGTATCGGTCAGGCTCGGAAACACGAAGACGTCGGCGGCCGCCATGTGCGCGGTCAGATCGTTGCCGGTCTTCTCGCCGAGGAAATGCGCCGCCGGGAAGCGACGCTCGAGCTCCGCCTTCTGCGGGCCGTTACCGATCACCACCTTCGAGCCCGGCAGGTCGAGCGACAGGAAGGCTTCCAGGTTCTTCTCGACCGCGACGCGGCCGACGGTCATGAACACCGGACGCGGCAGATCCAGCGCGACCGGCGCGTCCGGATTGAACAGCTTCGTATCGACGCCCCGGGTCCAGAAGCCGAGCCGCTTGAAGCCGCGCGACGCGAGGTCCTGCTTCAGCGAATTTGTCGCGACCATGGTCATCGCGGCGGCGTCGTGGAAGCGGCGCATCACCCAATAGCCGACGGCATCGGGAATGCCGGTGCGCACAGCGACGTACTCCGGAAAGCGCGTCGTGTAGGACGTCGTGAACGGCAGGCCATGGCGCAGGCAGTAGCGGCGCACCGCCCAGCCGATCGTGCCTTCGGTGGCAATATGGATCGCATCCGGCGCCGCCGCCTCGATGCGCCGGGCGATCTCGCGGCCGTTGGTCACGGCGAGCCGCAGGCCCGGATAGGTCGGCACGCCGAACGACGGAAAGCCTTCCGGCGTGAGGAAGGTGATGTCGGCGCCGAGGCCGGCGGCCGCGCGAGCCAGCGAGGTGAGCGTGCGCACCACGCCGTTGACCTGCGGGTGCCAGGCGTCGGTTGCGATTAAGATCCGCATAAGGCGATCCGGAAAGTTGCAGCGATTCTGAACAGCCGCAAATTCCGACATTGTTATTTCAGGCGTGTGACGTCATCGAACTGTCGAAGGGTCTTTTTGCCCGCCAACTGCTGTTTTCCCCGCGATCTGTGGCTGTCCCGCGCGGCTGCTGTCGTGAAACCGTCATGAAACAAACGGTTAAGCCGACGAAACCTTTTTGCGCGCAGCGCGCAAACGCAACGAAACTTTTCTCCCCTATGAGTTGCAGCATCGGGCGCGGGTCAATGCGCCGCAGAGAATGATGACAGGCAACTGATTTTGACGACGCCGGTCGAGACAAGCACGGCGCGCACCAAGCGATCAAACGAGGGGACGTCCATGTTCACGTCAGGCACAGTCGGTTCGCGATCCCGCATCCTGTTCGCTGCGCTGATCGTCGGTACGTTCGCTGCGGCAACGCCGACGCAAGCCGCGCCTCCGGCCCCGCTCCCGTTCCCTTTCCTGCTGCCGCCGCCGATGGCGACCTACGAGCCGCCGGCAACGACGCCGCAACTGATCACGCCGCGCGAGGACGAGGCGACCGCTTATGAGATGCCCGCGCGCCTGCGCCGCCAGGTCGTGAGCTACGCCACCCGCGAGGCACCCGGCACGATCATCATCGACACACCAAACAAGTATTTGTACTACGTGCTCGGCAGCGGCCAGGCGATGCGCTACGGCATCGGCGTGGGCCGCGACGGCTTTACCTGGTCCGGCGTGCAGTCGGTGACCAGGAAGGCGGAATGGCCGGACTGGACGCCGCCGCCGGAGATGATCGCGCGCCAGCCTTATCTGCCGCGTCACATGGCCGGCGGTCCCGGCAATCCGCTCGGCGCCCGCGCGATGTATCTCGGCGGCACCGTCTACCGCATTCACGGCACCAACGCGCCCGAGACGATCGGCACGCATGTGTCGTCGGGCTGCATCCGTCTGACCAATCAGGACGTGATCGACCTCTATGCCCGCGTCAGCGTCGGCGCCAAGGTGATCGTGCTGCCGATGGAGCGCCGCGCCGATCTCGGCCGCATGACCCGCTGACCTGCGCGGGCCGCACCGCTCGTTCCTTCTCCCGGATCCTCCCTGACTGGACCGCCGAGGCCCGAAAGCCGCGGCGGTCATTTCTTTGCGCGCATGCCGCCGTTCACCATCACGGCCGATTGATGATGATCCGCGTCACGGGCTGCCCTGGCGCGCCTCCGTCCGGCCCTGTAAGCTCGGCAATCTTGTATTAACCGCGATCTCGCCGCTTCCGGCATGGGCCGGCGCGGCAGTTGGAGTCCGTGGATCCGACATGAACCTTCCGACACCGCGACCGGATTGGCAGAGCAGGCCGCATCCGCTCGCCCCGAAAACGCAGCGGCCGCCGCGGCGCTCGCCGCCTCGGCTGCGGCTGATCCTGATCGGCGCCGCCGGCCTTGCCGCCGTCGTGCTGATCGGCATCATCATCGTGGAGGTGTTTCTGTTCTCGGGCAGCACGCCGGCGCCGCAGCTGACCCAACTGCCGCCGCTGCCGCCGGCCACGCGCAACTCGATCATCATGACGCCGGTCTCGATCTCGCTCGGCGCGATTCGTGACGCCGCCGAAAAGGCCACGCCGCGCAATTTCTCCGGCAAGGCCGACAACCCCGTCAACCAGATCCTGCAGAATGCCGACATCGGCTGGACGGTCACCCGCGGCGCCATCGCCGCCACCGGCACCCAGGACACTTTGTCGCTGGCGACGCCGCTCTCGGGCCGGCTGAACGTCACCGGATCGCTGTCCGCCAAAGCGACCGGCGCGCTCGGCGACGCCATCGGCGGCCTGCTCGGCGCGGATGCCGCCAAGCAGATTGGCGGCATCAACATCAAGAACCTGAACGCCACCGCCGACATCAAGGGCAACGTCCTGATCGCGATGCGGCCACGGCTGGCCGCCTCCTGGTATGTCGAGCCGAACTTCACCGCCCAGGTCAATCTCGGCGACACCGCGCTGACCGTCGCCGGCGCCCGCGTCAACGTGCCCGCGCAGATGAAGCCGGTCATCGACAAGACCGTCAACGACCAGCTCAGCGCGCTCAGCGACAGGCTGCGCAAGGACCCGACCATGCGGCGCGTGGCGCAGGCGCAGTGGGCCCGCGCCTGCCGCTCGGTGCCGCTTCAGGGCACCACGCCGGGACTGCCCGCCGTCTGGCTCGAGATCAAGCCGACACGGGCGCTGGCCGCGCAGCCCGCGATCGATGCGAACGTCGTCAGCGTCACCATGGGGATCGAGGCGGAGACCCGGGTCACGGCGGCCGAGACCAAGCCGGAGTGCCCGTTCCCGGACAAGATCACGATCGTTCCGCCCACCGCGGGCACCGTCAACGTCGCGGTTCCGATCGATGTCCCATTCACCGAGCTCAGCAAGCTCGTCGACTCGCAGCTCGCCGGGCGGACGTTCCCCGAGGACGGCTCCGGCCCGGTCACGGTCACGGTGAAGCATGCGACCGTCGTGCCCTCGGGCAACCGGCTGCTGATCTCGCTGCAGGTGAAGGGAAAAGAGAAGGAGAGCTTCTTCGGCCTCGGCGCCGACGCGACGGTGCACATCTGGGGACGGCCGATGGTCGATCAGGCGCAGCAGATCCTGCGGCTGTCCGACCTGCAGCTCGCCGTCGAATCCGACGCGGCGTTCGGCCTGCTCGGCGCCGCCGCGCGCGCCGTGGTGCCACATCTGCAACGCGCGCTGCTAGAGCGGTCGGTGGTCGATCTCAAGCCGTTCGCCGACAATGTCCGCGACAAGATCGCGACCGCGATTTCCGAGTTGCAGAAGAACGAGAACGGCATCCGCGTCGACACCGACATCAACAACCTCGCTTTGACCGACATCGCCTTCGACGCCACCGTGCTGCGCGTGATCGCCTCGGCGGAGGGCACGATGTCGGTTCGAGTCAATACATTGCCAGGACTGTGACGGGCCGTTTCGGAACGTCGCATCCCGTCGCTGCACGCGTTTGCGGACCGTGCAACGACCGGCAATGATTCAATCGGACCTGCCCTGGTCTGGCGACACTTACGAATGTCCGCGCCGTTTCCGGTAACCCGATGCAGCCGTATCGCGCGAGCGTGCGGCGGCCCCGAGGCCATACGTTTCGCGAGGCTTGACGCGCCCTCACGAATTCCGCAACACGGCGCAGAGAGACGTTGTCGGGCCCTTTCCGCGCGCCCGTCGCAGGAAATATTCCGTAACAAAAATCTTCGCAAAACGCCGCGATTCTAGGTCACTTGTCGGTATGGCCCAGACACAACCACACATTCTTGTCGTCGAGGACGACCGCGAGACGCGGACGCTGATCGCGAAATATCTGCGCAACAATGCCTGCAACGTGACCACCGCGACCGACGGCCGCGAGATGACCCGCATCATGGGCGACCACCGTGTCGATCTCCTGATCCTCGACGTCATGCTGCCCGGCGAGGACGGCCTGACCTTGTGCCGCAAGCTGCGCGCGGAATCGCAGGTGCCGATCATCATGCTCACCGCGCGCGGCGAGGACGTCGACCGCATCCTCGGACTGGAGATGGGCGCCGACGACTATCTGCCAAAGCCGTTCAATCCGCGCGAGCTGCTCGCCCGCATCAACGCGGTGCTGCGCCGGCAGGCGGCCGCGATGACGGCGAGCGCAACCGAAGGCGCGACGGCGCTGAGCTTCCTCGGCTGGACGATCGACTTCCGGCTGCGCGAACTACGCAATCCCGAAGGCGCACGCGTCGCGATGACGAGCGCCGAGTTCGATCTGCTCCGCACCTTCTGCGAGCGGCCGGGCCGCGTGCTGTCGCGCGACAGCCTGCTCGACCTGACGCAGGGCCGCAGCGCCGGCTCGTTCGAGCGCTCGATCGACGTGCTGGTCAGCCGCATCCGCCGCAAGATCGAGCCGGACCCGCAGGAGGCCACCATGATCAAGACCGTGCGCTCCGGCGGCTACATGTTCACACCCGTCGTCGAGGTGGTGACTGGCCCGCAAAGCCATTGACCGGCCCGATCGAATGGCGATGTCATGATGTCGTTCGGCTTTCTCAACCTCAAGGGAATCCGCGGCCAGATCACGGCGCTGGTCGCCATTTCGATCGTGGCGCTCCATGCCATCATCACGGCGACGTTCCTGATCTATCGCGCCGAGCAGCCCGACCCCGAAAACGAAGTCGGGCCACTTCAGCTCGCGACCGCCATCCGCATTCTTGGACGCGCACCCGCTGCCGAACGGCCTCGACTGATCTCCGACATTGCCCGCGCCTATCCTGAGTTCGAGCTCAAGCCTCACGTGGGGCCTCTGCCGGGTGCTTCCGGCCGCCGGCGCGAGCCGGCCGGCCCCGACGTCGAGGCCGGGACCGGTGGCGACGAGCGACGGCCGGCCCCTCCGGAGCTCGCCGACGGACGGCCTCACGGTCCAGGCGGCTTTCGTGGCCTTGGCCCAGGCTATCGCGTCTTCATGCCGCCGCCCGGCTCCCAGACGCGCACCGTCATCTTCGCTCTGCCCGATGGCAACATGGTTTCGGCTCGAATGGCCGACCGGCCGCACCGGCCACCGTTCTGGGGCGCCCCATGGCTGACGACGATCATGTTCGCGCTGATCAGCACGACACTGCTCGGCCTGTGGGCGGCCCGCGCGCTGACCTCACCGCTGTCGAGCTTCGCCAAGGCTGCCGAGAGCTTCAGCCTCGATGGCGATGCCACTGCCCTGCCCGAGCGCGGACCGGAAGAGATCCGGTCGCTGGCGCGCGCCCTGAACCGTATGCGCCAACGCATCACGGCGCTGATGAACGACCGGACCAAGATGCTGGCGGCCATCAGCCACGATCTGCGGACACCGCTGACCCGCATGCGGCTGCGCTGTGAGTTCGTCGAGGACGAGCTGCAGCGCAATCGCATGCTGGCCGATCTCGATCAGATGCATGCGATGCTGGGCTCGGTGCTGTCATTCCTGCGCAACGGCCGCAAGCTCGAGCCGATGACGCTGGTCGATATCGCGAGCATCCTGCAGCTCGTCGCCGACCAATTCGCCGATGTCGGCCACAGCGTCACCTATATCGGCCCGGCGCACGCGATGGCGACGGTGCGTCCCGACGACCTGATGCGTTCGGTCACCAACCTGGTCGAGAACGCCGTGAAGTACGGCAAGGAAACCGTCATCAGACTGGTGGCGTCGGGGAAGTGCCTGACGATCGACGTGGAGGATGATGGACCCGGGATCGCCGATGCGCGCAAGCCCGACATGCTGGAGCCCTTCGTGCGCGGCGACGATGCCCGCAACATGGACGAGGCCACCGGGTTCGGCCTGGGCCTCTCGATCGCGAAGGCGATCGTCCAGGCGCATGGCGGCGAGCTGTCATTGCACGATCGCAAGCCACGCGGACTGATCGCCCGCATCGAGCTGCCGCTCGGCCAGACCACCTTGCGCCCCGCAGCATGACGCGCGAACGCGCCCGGACGGATCCGGGCGCGCCGCTTGGGCAGTCAGCTAGACGTCAGTGACGCCGTTTACTCTGAGTACTTGAACTCGGGCATCGACTTCAGCTGGTCCTTGGTGGCGTTGATCATCGCATGGTCGGGATACCAGCGATTCTTCGAGGAGCTCATCGACGAGGATGACGAAGTGCCGGTGGCGGCGCCGGTCGTCGTGGCCGGCGGCGTGGTCGCCTTGCCCGAGGCCGGAGCGTTGGAGGCGGTGTTGGCCTGAACCGGCTGGTCCGAGAACTTGATCTGGTCGAACGAGACAGCGACGAGGTGCTCACCCATGCCGAGGAAGCCGCCGACGCCGATCACGACGCCCTTGACTGCGCCGCTCTTGTCGATCAGCAGATCGTCGATCGAGCCGACATTCTCGTTGTTGTTGTTGTAGACCTTCACGCCGACGAGCTTGGAGCTGCGCCAGTCGCCCTGATAGGACGCGACGGTGGTGTCGCTCTTGATCGTGGTGTTGGTTGTGGTGGTGGTGCTCTCCGCAGCAAAGGCGGCGGTCGCGAGCAGCAGGGAACCGGCGAGGCCGGCCGCAACAGTCTTCATCATCATGTGGTGTCTCCTCTAGGTGGATGGTGACGAGAGAACGGCAATGGACAGTCGGCGTTCCGCGGGAACCACGATTTCGTCATGCTGCGCGACAAGCAGCCTCAGTGCGCCGCGGCAGTGTCACTTTGTGACGTTCGGGGGATCCGGGTGAAGTCGCTCACATCGCCAAGCCGCACCGCCGCGCCTAGCACGGGAGCCCGACTAACAGGTCTACATTGGCTGGAGCTGGTGTAAGCCTATTGCTGCTAGCTCGGTTTCACCTCTCCCCCGCCTGCGGGGTGGGTCGGATTGCATCGCCAGTTGCGATCCGGGTAAGAGGGTACAGATCTCCCCATCGGCGCTTCCCGTGGGTCTGCCCTCCCCCCAACCCTCTCAGCGCGAGCGAAGCTCGTCGCGCCCCCGTAAGAACGGGGAGAGGGAGCCGACCGTCAGCGCTGCAACGTCCCGCAATAGTCAATCGAGCCTACGCCGCCATCGCGCCGTTCTCGTCGACGGACTCGGCATAGAAGGCGATGGTTTCGTAGCGATAGTCGCAGAGGCGGCAGTGCCAGAGATAGGCGGTGCGGCGGCCATCCTTTTCGACCCAGGACGGCAATGCGATCGCCTCGCCACATTGGGCGCAGGGATTGTTGCGCGGCAGATCCACGACGCGAACCGTGGATGGCATCGCGTCGATATCGAATGAATGGTCGATGCTGGGTGAATGATCGTCGGCTGCCTTCACGGCCATGACGCGCTCCCTCTCTGTTCAGTCTTCTTGAATGAGTCAGGCATGCTGTCGAACTGACGGCCCTGATCTTAGCCGCGCGGCGGTTGTTTTGCACGCGCCGGGATGCCGCGCGACATCCGACCTCACGGAGATGGGATCAACGCGTTTGATTCAATTGCCGCCGGAGAGACCGCCGGTTCCGCGACATGACGGGCACCCGCCTTGCGCAGATGGATGGTGGCGATGTCGTCAGCATAAACCTTCTGCCAGCCGTCGACGTGATCGAGCAGCTTGGTCGCAGCACTCTGCGTGCGCAGCAGGGTCGCCTCGATGTCGTAGTCCTTGAGCAGGCGGAACAGATTGTCCGGCTCCATCAGGCCGGACGCGGCGTTGTGATCGACGAAGAACTTTTCGCCATAGAGCTCGGTGCGGCCGTCGATGAACGGCGCGACACCGGCTGAGATCAGGTAGCCGCCGAAATCATAGTCATTGAGAACCCGCGTGAGGTTGAGCTTCTTCAGCTCGGTCACGGCCGCGACCGGGGTGCCGCGCATGTTTGGCGTGTAGTTCAGGATCGAAACCGAGGCGACCGTGCCGGCGCCGAGCGCGAGCATCACTGCCGCCGTCAGCGCCGCTCCCGACGCGCGCCCCGGCGGCAGCACGGGCGACGCGCCCGCCTGCCGCGCCAGCGGTGCGGCGAGCACCAGCGGGCCGACCAACGCCAGGATCTCCGCCGCGCGCGCCTGCGCCAGCGCCATGTGCAGCAGGCCGAGCAGCATCAGGATCCGCACCGGAGGCAGCCTGAGACCATGGAACAGCGCGACCCCGATGGCGATCAGCAGGCAGATCTCGAACGGACCGAGCCCCTGGAAGTCGGTCGCCTTCCATTCCACGATCAACGGCAGCGCCTGGCCCAGCGAGAGGATCTTCTGCGACGCCAGCAGCGCATTCCAGCCATAGGGCGTGCAGCAGCTCGCCGCCAGCGCGAGCGCCGCAAACCCGGCCCAGCGCAGCGCCAGGCCGGAGCGGACCGAGCGATCGGCATTCACCAGCGCGTCGAGCGCGGCGGGCGCGATGAAGAACAGGCCGAACACGAATCCGCCATGCAGATTGGCCCACAGCGCGATCAGCGGCACCAGCTGCCATGGCGGCGCGGCCCTGCGATCGGCCGCATCGACAAGTCCGGCGATCCAGGCGACCAGGATCGGAAACGCCAGCACATGCGGCCGCGCCAACAGATGCGGCAGGCAGAGCAGGAACGCCGCGACCACGAACACCAATGTCGTGGCGTCGCGCAGATGCCGGCCGAGGGCGCGCGCGAACAGCGCGAAGGACAGCGCGTTCGCCGAGGCCGCCAGCACCACCGGCCCGGTCCAGCCGGCGAACGTGTAAACGGCGGCATAGGCGACCTGCGCCAGCCACTGCGTGGAGATCCACGGCGCGCCGCGCATGGTGAAGGAATAGACGTCGACCTCCGGGACCGCGCGATGATCGATGATCCACTGCCCCACCGTGATCTGCCACAGCGTGTCGGGATCGTTGAGCAGCCGGTTGCCGGAGATCAGCAGCAGCGCATAGACGCCGGCGCCGACCCATAGTGGCAGCAGCGCCTGCGCGCGCCCGGCGGTCGCTTCGGTGTGGGTGACGGACAGCGTCATCGCGGCATGGCCCCGTTGGCGGAATTGCTCCGCCCAGCCAAGCATGCACGGCATAATTCGCGGTAAACCGCCGGCGCATCCGGACCCGACCCGGCGTCTTCGCCCCATTGTTGCCACATTATCGCCCGGCGTTTGCGCCAATTACGGTGTGCAAAGTGTAAAGCGCGTGCTGGGGGGCTACTCGGCATGCGTGTGGTTCCCGGGGGATCCTGACACATGAGACGTCTTGTGCTGACGGCCTGCATTGCAGGCTTCGCGATGGCTGGTCCCGTGCCGCCTGCAATGGCTGCCGATGATGCGAGCACCGCATCGGACAGTGCGGCCAAACCGAAGGCCGGCAAGGTCAAGCTCGCCCATGTCCGCTCTGACGGAACCAGGGAGCTGGCGGCACGCAGCGCGGTGACCAAGGCCGCGCGCGAGGTCGAGGCGATCGAGGCCGTCAGCAGCGCCGACACCTCGCCGCCGATGGACGCCAATGCCTCAGCCCCCGCCGACACCGATGCCATCCCGGCCGCTGCGGCCGAGCCCCGCGAGGCCGAGCGCAAGGCGGCCGAGGCCAAGCCGCGCCACATCGACACCGGCCATCCGCACATCGACGCGCTGGTGGCGGTGCACGCCGCCGCCAACAACATTCCGGAATCGCTGATCCACCGCGTCATCGTGCGCGAGAGCAAATACCAGAAGGACCTGGTCGGCCGCTGCGGCTGCATCGGCCTGATGCAGATCAAGCTCGGCACCGCGCGCGGCCTGGGCTACACCGGCGACGCACAGGGCCTGCACGATCCGAACACCAATCTCACCTATGGCGTGCGCTATCTCGCCGGCGCCTACCGTGCCGCCCGCGGCGATCACGACCGCGCCGTGCTCTACTTCGCCAGGGGCTACTACGAGGAGGCCAAGCGGCAGCGCCTGGCCGACGCGCGGCCCGCCGGCCGCTCCGAGCGGACGAGCGGCCCGCTCGACATCACCCCGAAGATTGCAACCGGCCGCCACGCGCGGGCGCACTGATCGCCATTGGTTCCAAGGGCCACCGGCTTTGTCTTTCCGTGACACTCCGTTGACACGGGGGGATATCGGTCTATTTTAAGTGCGTTCCGAGGGGAGCTCCGAGGGGAGCTGAGATACCGCAGCGTGATGCGGTGACCCTTTGAACCTGATCCGGGTCATGCCGGCGAAGGGACAGGGATGCAGCAGACAACCACGCGCGGGGATGTCCCCGTTTCCATCATCGGTGCGGGCATCGCGGGTGCCTGGCAAGCCTTGCTGCTCGCGCGCGCGGGCCGCGAGGTCACGCTGCACGAGCGCAGCGACGCCGATCTGATGCTCTCCACCAGCCATTGGGCCGGCGGCATGCTGGCGCCTTATTGCGAGAGCGAGGTCGCCGAGCCGATCATCAGCCGGCTCGGGCTCGCCTCGCTCGACATCTGGCGGCGCGAGCTGCCGGACACGCCGTTCAACGGTTCGCTGGTGATCGCGCATGCCCGCGACCGCGCCGACTACGACCGCTTCGCCCGCCGCACCTCCGGCTATCAGCGGCTCGACGCGCAGCAGCTTGCGGCGTTGGAGCCGTCGCTGGAGGGCCGCTTCCGCGAGGGCCTGTTCTATCCGACCGAGGGCCATGTCGAGCCACGCCGCGTGCTGCCGAAGCTGCATCAGCGCATCGTCGAGGCTGGCGGCCGCGTGCTGTTCAACAGCGACGTCACGGCTGACGATCTCGACGGCCTCGTGATCGACTGCCGCGGGCTGGAGGCGCGCGACGCCGAGCCCGAGCTGCGCGGCGTCAAGGGCGAGATGATCCTGATCGAGACCGCCGAGGTGCAGCTCGCGCGGCCCGTGCGGCTGATGCATCCGCGCTTCCCGCTCTATCTGATCCCGCGCGAGGACAACCTGTTCATGCTGGGGGCGACTTCGCTCGAGGCCGAGGACACCGGCGTCAGCCTGCGCTCGGCGCTGGAATTGCTCGGTGCCGCCTACTCGGTGCATCCGGCGTTCGGCGAGGCGCGCATCCTCGAATTCGGCTCGGGGCTCAGGCCGGCCTATCCCGACAATCTGCCGCGCATCACCATCAAGGGCGAGCGCGAGATCCGCGTCAACGGCCTCTACCGCCACGGCTTCCTGATCGCGCCGGCGCTGGCGCAGGCGACCTTGAACTATCTCGCGCACGGCCAGATCGACAACGAGGTGATGCGATGCGCGTGACCGTCAATGGCGAGGCCCGCGACATCAGCGCGACCAGCGTCGCCGCGCTGCTCTCCGAGCTCGACTACGAAGGCACCCATTTCGCGATCGCGCTGAACTACGACGTGGTGCCGAAGAGTCGCTGGGCCGAGACGCAGCTCAAGGCCGGCGACGAGATCGAGATCATCACCCCCCGGCAGGGAGGGTGATGCTCATGGAGCTCGCGCCACAACCACCACTGTCATCGCCCGCTTTCGCGGCGATGACAGGCTTCGTTGCGGCGACCACCGTCCGACATGACGGAGACCATTGATGCCCACCTTCTACGACAAGACTTTCGCCTCCCGCCTGCTGATCGGCACCGCGCTCTACCCCTCGCCTGCGATCATGCAGGACGCGATCCGCGCCTCGGGCGCGCAGATCGTCACCGTGTCGCTGCGGCGCGAGGCCGCCGGCGGCAAGACCGGCGATGCGTTCTGGAAGCTGATCAACGCGCTCGATGTCACCGTGCTGCCGAACACCGCCGGCTGCCGCAGCGTGCGCGAGGCGGTGACGACGGCGAAGCTCGCGCGCGAATTGTTCGGCACGAGCTGGATCAAGCTCGAAGTGATCGGCGACAACGACACCCTGCAGCCCGACGTAGTTGGTCTCGTCGAAGCCGCTGATATCCTGATCAAGGACGGTTTCGAGGTGTTCCCCTACTGCACCGAGGATCTCACGGTCGCGATGCGGCTGGTCGATGCCGGCTGCAAGGTCGTGATGCCCTGGGCGGCGCCGATCGGCTCGGCCAAGGGCATCATCAACCGCGACGCGCTGAAGCTGCTGCGCGACCGCCTGCCCGATATCACCCTGGTGGTCGACGCCGGCCTGGGCGCGCCGAGCCACGCGGCGGAAGCACTCGAGCTCGGCTACGACGCCGTGCTGCTCAACACGGCGATTGCCAAGGCTGCCGACCCGGTGGCGATGGCGCGCGCCTTCCGGCTCGGGGTCGAAGCCGGCCGCACCGCCTACGAGGCCGGGCTGATGGACGCCCGCGATTTCGCCTCGCCCTCCACCCCTGTCGTTGGGACACCGTTCTGGCATGCCGTATCCTGATCGCTTCTATCCCGTCGTCGACAGCCTCGCCTGGGTCGAGCGCCTGACCAGGCTCGGCGTCGGCACCGTGCAGCTGCGCGCGAAGGACCTCAACGACGGCGAGGCGCTGCAGATCGTCACCGACGCGCTGGCGATCACCAAGGGCACGGCGACGAAGCTGATCGTCAACGACTACTGGCGCGCCGCGATCGTTGCCGGCGCGCAGCACCTCCATCTCGGCCAGGAGGACCTCGCCGACGCCGACGTCGCCGCGATCAAGGAGGCCGGCCTGACGCTCGGCCTCTCGACGCATGACGATGCCGAGCTGGAGACCGCGCTCGCCGCCAAGCCCGACTATGTCGCGTTGGGGCCGATCTTCCCGACGACGCTGAAGGCGATGCGCTTCGCCCCGCAGGGCATCGCGAAGATCGGCGAGTGGAAGAAGCGTGTCGGCACCATCCCGCTGGTCGCGATCGGCGGCATCAAGCTGGAGCAGGCCGCGGAGATCTTCGCCGCCGGCGCCGACTCCATCGCCGTCGTCAGCGACGTGACGCAGAACCCCGACCCCGACGCCCGCGTCCGCGCGTGGCTCGATGCGACCAAGGAGCCGGCATGATGCGCGCGGATTTTGCGAATGCGTCTGAGAATTGTTGCAGGAGATCACCTCCGCGAACGCGGTGTGCCCCCCTCCCCCTTGCGGGGAGGGGTCGGGGGTGGGGGTCCACGCGCACAGCTCTCCATGTGACGTCACGTCCGGCACGCTGCAGCTCTAAGGAATCGCCCACTCATCAGCATCGCATTCCGGGCACCCCCACCCCCAACCCCTCCCCGCAAGGGGGAGGGGGGCGCACTGCACTCGCCGCAAGACCTCCCGCCAACACATCGCCTCTGAACGCCGGGCGCTTTGGCCGGAACAACAACAATTGAGAAGGAGGATCCCATGAACATCCGCTCCAATCCCGACACCACCCTGCCCGCCGTCACCACCGGCCCGCTGCCGTCCTCGCGCAAGATCTACGCAACGCCGGACTCCGCGCCCGACCTGCGCGTGCCGCTGCGCGAGATCATCCTCTCGGAAGCGGCCTCCGAGCCGAACCTGCCGGTCTACGACACCTCCGGTCCCTACACCGATCCGACCGTGACGATCGACGTCAACGCCGGCCTGTCGCGCGCCCGCACCGCCTGGGTGCGCGAGCGTGGCGGCGTCGAGGAGTACGAAGGCCGCGACATCAAGCCCGAGGACAACGGCAATGTCGGCGCCGACAAGGCCGCAAAGTCGTTCACCGCGCATCACAAGCCGCTGCGCGGCCTCGACGGCCACAAGATCACCCAGCTCGAATTCGCCCGCGCCGGCATCGTCACCAAGGAGATGATCTACGTCGCCGCGCGCGAGAATCTCGGCCGCAAGACCCAGCTCGAGCGCGCCGAAGCCGCGCTTGCCGACGGCGAGAGTTTTGGCGCATCCGTGCCCGCCTTCATCACCCCGGAGTTCGTGCGCGACGAGATCGCCCGTGGCCGCGCCATCATTCCCTGCAACATCAACCATGCCGAGTTGGAGCCGATGATCATCGGCCGCAACTTCCTGACCAAGATCAACGCCAATATCGGCAACTCGGCGGTGACCTCCTCAGTTGAAGAGGAAGTGGACAAGATGGTGTGGGCGATCCGCTGGGGCGCCGACACCGTGATGGACCTCTCGACGGGCCGCAACATCCACACCACCCGCGAATGGATCCTACGCAACTCGCCGGTGCCGATCGGCACCGTGCCGATCTACCAGGCGCTGGAGAAGTGCAACGGCGACCCGGTCGCGCTGACCTGGGAGCTCTACAAGGACACCCTGATCGAGCAGTGCGAGCAGGGCGTCGACTACTTCACCATCCACGCCGGCGTGCGCCTCGCCTACATCCACCTCACCGCGAACCGCGTCACCGGCATCGTCTCGCGCGGCGGCTCGATCATGGCGAAGTGGTGCCTCGCGCATCACAAGGAGAGCTTTCTCTACACCCATTTCGAGGAGATCTGCGACATCATGCGCAAGTATGACGTCTCGTTCTCGCTCGGCGACGGCCTGCGCCCCGGCTCGATCGCGGATGCCAACGACCGCGCCCAGTTCGCCGAGCTGGAAACACTTGGCGAGCTCACCAAGATCGCGTGGGACAAGGGCTGCCAGGTCATGATCGAGGGTCCCGGCCACGTGCCGATGCACAAGATCAAGATCAACATGGACAAGCAGCTCAAGGAGTGCGGCGAGGCGCCGTTCTATACGCTCGGGCCGCTGACCACCGACATCGCGCCGGGCTACGACCACATCACCTCGGGCATCGGTGCCGCCATGATCGGCTGGTTCGGCTGCGCCATGCTGTGCTACGTGACGCCGAAGGAGCATCTGGGCCTGCCGGATCGCAACGACGTCAAGACCGGCGTCATCACCTACAAGATCGCCGCCCACGCCGCCGACCTCGCCAAGGGCCATCCCGCCGCGCAACTGCGCGACGACGCCCTCTCCCGCGCCCGCTTCGAGTTCCGCTGGACCGACCAGTTCAACCTCGGCCTCGACCCGGACACCGCCAAGAGCTTCCACGACGAGACCTTGCCGAAGGAAGCCCACAAGGTCGCGCATTTCTGCTCGATGTGCGGCCCGAAATTCTGCTCGATGAAGATCACCCAGGACGTCCGCGACTACGCCGCGACGCTGAATGATCCGGCGACGGTCGGCATGACCATCTCCGGCACCATCGAGGACGGCATGGCCCAGATGAGCGCCAAGTTCAAGGAAATGGGCGGCAGCGTGTATCTCGACGCGGACAAGGTGAAGGAGAGCAACAAGGCGTTGTCCTGAAGCCCGCTCTCTCCACCTCCACCGTCATGGCCGGGCTTGACCCGGCCATCCATCGAAGCCGGGCGCAAGCCCGGCTTTCTTGTTTGAGGTCTGCTCGGTCCTTCGATTTCGCAATTGATGCGTTGGTTGCCGCTTGTTGCGACAATGACGGAAGGTCGCTGATGTCCGCCTTCTCAATTTCAGCGACAAGGAACGGTCGACGAATGCAGAAACAGCCTCCTTCACGTTCCCAATCCACAACTATCCGCAAGGAACGCGAGTAAGTAAATCCAAGGGATTAGGTCAATTTCGGTTTAGTGGCCCGTTAAACCGACCGCCAACTAAATTATTTCATCATTGTACTTTGTAGGAAAGGACATCACCTTCGCGGCGAAAGAAGCAGGAGAATCTGATGTCCGGACGGTCTTCCCGCGAGCCAAAGCAGCACTGGTTGTTCGGTCTAGCCGCCTGCCTGTGGCCGGTCGCCTTTGCACTAGTAGGAATTTTCGGTAGCCTGCCGAAATCCACTGCCCAGGTCCTAGCGCGTGCTTTGCGCCTCTTGTGAATAGTTACGAGATCGAAATGGACGTCCCATGCCCATCCACCACATCCCCGCCCCACCCCACATCAAGGCTCCGCCGCTGTCGTTTGGCACCCGGATCGGCGACCTCCTCTTCATCTCCGGCATTCCCGGCTTCGATGCCCACGGCAACCTGCCCGCCGAGTTCGACGCGCAGTTCGCCAATGTCGTGACCAACTTCACTCGCGTCCTGACCGAAGGCGGCGCGACCATCCGCGAGTTGGTCAAGGTCAACGTGCTGCTGACGCGAGCCGCTGATGTCGCGACCATGAACCGACTCTATGCCGCGGCGTTCGGGCCGGCACCCTACCCCGCGCGCACCACCTGCGTGGTCGCAGCGCTGCCTGATCCGAAGATGTTGATCGAGATCGAGGGTGTCGCGGCGGTCGCGAAACGGTAGGGTGGGTTAGCGGACGGCAACCGACGATCTCTCCACACTCGCACATGGCTGAACGCCGTTCGCGTAACCCACCATTCCAGGCGGCGGGTTACGCGCCCTGGCAAACATTCCCTCCGCGGTGAAATCGTCCCGCGGGCGCTAACCCGCCCTACGTTCTGCCCGATCCGAAGATGCTGATCGAGATCGAGGGTGTCGCGGCGCTCGTCGTAACGTGAGCTGGTCAGGCCGAGGGCGTTGCGCGATCCGCTTCGGCGCGCGCGAATGCCCCCCACCCGACCGTCGACCGACCTACGGCACGTTGATCTGCTTCCTGCTCGTGGCGCCGATCACTTCGATCCCCTTCGTGCCGCGCACGTGTGTGATGTCGAGGACAACGTGATACGGCGCGGTCTGCGGCAAGCCGATGCCGCTTTGGCAGCCGACCACCTCGATGCCCCAATATTCGGGTTGCCGGATATAGATCAGCGGATGCAATTCGACCTTCATCGTGACCCAGGGCTTGGTGCCGGTGACGATCAGGAAGTAGGTGTTCGGAACGATGCCGGGCACCACGGTCGCGCTGTCGAACGTGATGATCCTGCATGAGGTGGACTGAGGTAGAGCCTCGAAAGCCTTGATATGCGCTTCTTCCATGACAAGCTCCGTTGAAATGAAACTCAAAAATTTGCCGCGCTCAAACAATCGCGGATTTTAGACTTCAATTCCGTGAATTACAACCAATGATTGTGACTCCATGTTGGTGACACTGACACCGTCGTGGACGCGCATTCACCCGTCTAGCGCCCCCACTCCAGAAGATGCTGATCGAGGACGTCGCGGCGGCCGCGACACCGCAGGATGGGCAAAGCCGCCGTCGGCGCTCGCAGAGCGGCGGCGAAGGCGCGCCTACCGCGGAGAGCATGGTGGGCACGCGTCAGCCGACGCGCGGCGATGCAGCGAGACGTCGCTTCGCCCACCCTACGGTTTGGCCGATGAGGCGACGGTCAATGACTATGATCGTCGTCCAGCGATCGTGCTGCCGATCAGCGGACGCCGCTCTGCCGTTCACGCGACCTCGACGAGCGGAAGATGCCGGTCGAGCAACACGCCGTTGCGCTCCGCAGCAGCACCGCGAGTTTCCCTTCGCATCACCTGCACTGACGCCGCCGTTTGCCGCCACCGCGGCGGCCTGCCTCATTCCGCCGCAACCCTGCGTCGTGATGGCCCCCGGCCTGCTATTTCGTCTCTTGCGGTCGATTTAAATTTTAAATAAGATTTAATAGTCCGAAACATTATCTCCGAAAATTTCACGATAGATGTTTTATTCATTGCCGATCCATGCCCTGTTGCGCCTCGTCGGCGCCGCCACGGCGCCATTGCGGGAGGCGATCCGGGAGGCCTTCCAGGCCCAGGTCTATCCGCTCGGCTACGTTCCCTCGCATGACGGCATGCGCGGGCTGATGACGCTGGGCGTCGTCACGGCGCATGTCTCCCACAGCCTCGTGCCGGGCGCGGTGCTCTATATCGACCTGTTCTTCGTCGCCAGCGCCTATTACATCACCGGCCTGCTGCTGCGGGACATCGACAAGCACGGCCACATCAGGTTCCGGCAGTTCTATGCGCGGCGCTTCGCCCGGATCGTGCCGCCGCTGCTCCTGATGCTCGCGGCCTATCTGCTGTTCACCTGGCTGCTGCGGCCGCCATTCCTGCTGGCGGTCGAGCGCGCGGCGATCGCGCTCTCCTACATCGCCAACTACTGGTACGTGCTCGATCCGAAGACGATCGAGGACATCGGCCACACCTGGACCCTGTCGACCGAGGAGCAGTTCTATCTGCTGTGGCCGCTGACCTTCGCGTTCCTGGTGAAGCGGTTCGGCGTGACCTGGCGGCTGGTCGGCGCCATCTGCGCCATCGCGGCCGCAATCTGGGCCTGGCGCGTGGCGCTGGTGATGGATGGCGCGGAGTGGCGTCGGCTCTACACCGCGTTCGATACCCGCGCCGATGCGCTGATGGCAGGCTGCGCCATGGCCGTCGTGCTCAGGCTGGTGCCGCAAGGCGCCTATCCCGCGCTCGATCGTCTGTGGCCTAAGCTCGCATGGCCGCTGTTGATCTACTGGATCACGGTCACCTTCCTGTTCTGGCCGGCGGACGGGCCGAGCATGAACTACTATCTGTTCGGCAGCATGGTGTGCGGCGTGCTTCCGGGCACCCTCGCGCTGACCATGCTGGGGCGGAGCCACGGCACGATCTGCCATCGCATCTTCGAATGGCCGGTGGCGATCTTCCTCGGCCGGATCTTCTACGGCATCTATCTCTGGCATCTGCCGATCCTGAACTTCCTCGACAGCTACGGCGTGTGGTGGCCGCTGCGGCTCGCGATCGGGCTGCCGCTGTCGATCGTGGCGGCGACGCTGTCCTACGCCTATCTCGAGCGCCACTTCCTGCGCCGGCGCGCGCAGCCGGTCACCTCGCCGCCGATCGTCACGGGCGCGTCTCCGGTGCTGGTTCCGGCAGCGAGCTTTGGCGCGGATCTCCGCTTCTCGTCGCATGCGAGCACCGAAGGCGTCCGCCCCTGAGCCGTGCGCCGAGGTCGCCGAAACGACCGCGCCTGCCCCGCAATCAAGTCGACGCGCCGAGCCTGCAAACCCGCCTCCCCTTCCGCCGGGATCATCAGGAGTGATCAGGTGACCACGATCGCGCGCTTTTGACGCACACGTTCTGCAGACTTGCCTTCAAAATGAACGAGACCGCTCCGACATAGGGCCACCCGCTGGCCGGGCCAGTTCGTTGCCGGAGTTGACGATGCCTCGTTTCACCACAATCTTTTTTGCTGCATCTCTCGCGGCCGCGCTGCTCGCCGCCGCGCCCGCCCAGGCCGGCTACTACATCATCCGCTGGGACAACACCGGCATCTGCCAGGTCTGGAGCGAGGCCTTCGCCTTCAAGCCGGTCGCATGGCCGTCGAGCTATCAGGTCATCAGCCGGCCGGTGCCGACGTTCAACGACGCCGTGACCCGGCAGATCAGGCTGCGCCAGCAGGGCCGCTGCACGCTGTGAGCCCGCGCGCGCCTTATGGCATCACGTGACGGCGGCAAGTCGTCGTTTCACATCCCGGACATCGCTGTGAATGACGGCACGCGCGGCTTGCGTTGCGCGCGCTTTTGTCGCACCACTTTGGCCTTGGTCCGGCCGCAAGGCCGGTGGCCCGCGCGGGCGGGCGATTGTCGTTGTTTTGTTTGAGGAGATTGATGATGCGTCGCCTGACCACGCTCGCCGCCGCCGCGGCCATTGCAGCCGCCTCGATCGTGCCCACCGCCTTCGCCGCGCCTGCGCCCAAGCCCGGCTACTACGTGATCCGCTGGGACAACACCGGCATCTGCCAGATCTGGAACACCGAGCTGCAGTCGAAGCCGGTGGAGTGGCCGTCGACCTACAAGATCGTGTCCAAGCCGGTGCCGACCTTCGTCGAGGCGACCAACATCCAGCTCAAGCTGCGCGACGAGCGCCGCTGCTTCCTGTAAGCGGCGTTCGCACGCAGTCGTACATGGCGGCGGTCAGGCTGCGCTGACCGCGCTCGCCTGCATCGGCACGAAGCCGGGCAGATCGGCGATCCGCGCCAGCCATGCTTGCACGTTGGGGTACGGCGTCAGCGATACGCCGCCTTCGGGCGCATGCGCGGTGTAACTATAGAGCGCGACGTCGGCGATGGTCGGCGTCGCGCCGGTCAGATAGGGTCGCGCGGCAAGTTCGCATTCCATCACCCCGAACAGGCTGTTGGCGAGCTGGTGCGCCCGCGCCATGTCCAGCGGCACGCCGAACAAGGTCGCAACCCGCGCCGCCGCTGGGCCGAACGCGAGCGGACCGGCCGCGGCCGACAGCCAGCGCTGGACCTGGGCCTGGCCGAGCGGATCGCGCGGCAGCCACGTGCCGGAGCCGTCATAGCGGCCGGCGAGATAGACCAGGATCGCATTGGAATCGGGGATCACGGCATCGCCGTCGACCAGCACCGGCACCTGGCCGAACGGATTGAGCGCGAGGAAGTCCGGCCGCTTGTGCGCGCCGCCCTTGAGGTCGACCTCGACGAGCTCGCAAGGCAGGCCGAGCAGGCTCAGCATCAGCCGCGCGCGATGCGCGTGGCCGGAGAGGGCGAAATAGTACAGACGACGTTGCGACATCAGGTGCTCCCGTGGCTCCGCGTCACCTAGACCAGGGACGCCGCAGCAACAATGCGGCCTCCCTGCAACAGGCTGTTGCAGCGGCTGCAACAATGCGACAACGCCAGCCATGAACCGCCTGCCCGACCAGCTCCAGCCCGGCCTGCGCCTCGTCTTCGTCGGCACCGCCGCGAGCGAACGCTCGGCGGCGACCGGGCACTACTACGCCCATCCCGGCAACCGTTTCTGGCGCACGCTGTTCGCGGTCGGCCTGACACCGCGGCTGTACCAGCCGCAGGAATTTCCGGCGCTGCTGTCGCTCGGCATCGGCTTCACCGATCTGTGCAAGCTGGGCGCGGGCATGGACCATGTCGCGCTGAAGGCCGGCGTCGACGTCGCCGGTTTCGCCGCAAAGATCCGACACCATCGCCCTGCAACCGTCGCCTTCACCAGCAAGAAGGCCGCGAGCCTGTTTTATGGCAAGCCGACCGGCACGATTGCGCTGGGGCGGCAGCCGGAGCGGGAGCAGGATGATTTCCCGACCGTGTTCGTCCTCGCCTCACCGTCCGGCGCGGCGTCGGGTGCGTGGACGGAGCAGCCGTGGCTGGAGCTGGCGGCGCATGTGGCAAAGATCTGAGGCAAGCGATTTTGCCTCAGATCCCATGATGACCTCAGATCCCATGATGATGAGTAACATCATCATCACTGCGAGCAAACTACTGGCGACCTCCGCGCAGTGCCAATGACTGCGCCCTCGCCCCTTGTGGGAGAGGGCATGTAGGACAGAGCGGCAAACTCGCTTGGGTGAGGGGTTTACCTCGACGAGTTCAACTTGCGGAGGAGCCCCCCTCACCCAACCGATTACGTTGGTGGGCCGGCGATACCCTCTCCCACAAGGGGCGATGGCGCTGTGTTGTACAGCGCAACGCTCGAGCGCAAACGACTGATGTGCCCCGATCTCAGAACGGCCCTATCATTTTCGACCCTTACCCGACGGGCAATCTCCGCATCCCCGCCATGCACCAACTGCCCGTCGTGTTAGTTTGTCGCACGTCCGCGCGCTTGCCATGTCGGGCAAATCAGGACGATGTTTCCGCTCAACCCGCCTCATGCAGAGGGACGTACGCGTCGTCACGATACGTGGAGGTGGGCCGCGGTGGACGTGATCGCTGCGCCCGACGAGCGCGGCTGTCACGTACGGTGAAGTCGTGATGTCCTGATACCCCGAAGCTGGTATCACGTGCGTGCTCATGCGGAAGCGTGACGCGTGCAATGGCGGCCAACAAGCCGGCGCGCCAGGGAGACCACGTATAAGCCGTCAGACCATGCGCGCAGGGAAGGCCGGGATGTCTCCGCCGAACCTGTGGTTCTGCCGCGTGCTTATCTGTTGCACGCGGACCATGGGAGCGGCGAGCTCCCGGCCTTCCCTGCCCCTCTCAATTTTCGATGGGGCTCGCACGATGCATCCCTCGCGCACGCGGTGCGGCGAGAACGCGGACTTATGAGCAGGAGCGAGGGAGAGAGATGGTGTTGGCAGTGCTCAGCACGCAACGACGGTCCTCGCCCGCGCAGGCGGGCGATGACACCTGTTGTGAGTTGCTACGCAGCCACGATGACGACGACGATGACGCAACTACCTGATCGTGATCGCGAGCCCGGACAGATCGACGTTCGCCAAGAGGCCGATCTGTTCACCCGAGAGTTCCAGCACCGCGCCCTTCTGGTTGGTCAGCACGATGCCGCGCACGCCGCGGCCGACGGCGAGGCCCGCGCCGGCGGCGCCGTAGACGCCCTCGACGTCGGACGGACGCCAGATGTTGCTGACGCGGCCGCGCAGCACCGTGCGCGAGCCGCCGAACACCAGGCCCCAGTCGAGGCCGCCGGTCGACAGCGGATAGGCGCGGCCGTGGAAGTTCAACACGCCGCTGCCGCCGGAGCCGCCGATGATCCACCCCGCCTTGTAGATGGTCAGCGTGATGAAGCCGCCATCCGCGTGCGCCGTGGCCGGAATGACGGCGCCGCAAGCAGCCGTCAGTGCCACCAGCAGACCGCGAAGCGAGGATGCAATTGTCATGGATGAAGTCTCCAGCGAAGTGAATTTGGGCTTGAGGTCATTCGATGGCCGTGTGTGACGATCGTGCCCCACCAAGCGAATCGATCGGGCCGAATTTAGCCCTTTGCGCGGCACCACGCATGCGCCGCCGCCGGTGTGTTCGAAATGACGCGCTCTCACCGCAGGAATTTGGCAATGCAAACGGCCCGCCGCCGACATTGACGATGGCTGTCGGAGGGCATGCCGACCGGGCGGGCCGTGATGTGCCGCCGGCCGCCGGCGAAATGGGTCGAGACCCGCGCAGAACCAAGGCGATTTCGGGGTATTTGGCGCGCTGGAGGCGGCCGGACGCCGGCGTTAAGGCCCCATTAACCTTGTCCGACCACGGTGATTTACGGGCTGGATGTTTAGTTGGTCTCGATGTTTACGCGTCGTTTCAGTGGCGGCGCGGGCGTTGATCGGGAGGAGTTATGTCGCAAGAGTTGTCATCCGAAGCCGCAAGTCCGTCACTCGTGCCGCTTGCCATGCCACCGTCGCGCTCCGCGGCGGAGGTCCTGCCGCTGTTGATCGGCACGCCCTTGTCCGAGATCGAGCGCGAGCTGATCGTGCAGACCCTGGCGCGCTGCAACGGCAATCGTACCCACGCCGCAAGGCTGCTCGGCATGCCCGTGCGTACCTTGCGCAACAAGATCCGCATCTACACGGCCGACGGCATCGCGGTGCCGGCCTATTCGGCCTGATCCGACGGCGACCACGCGATATCCCATCGCGTGGAACTCATCAGGATGCGGCGCCGATTGATGTTGATCAATCGGCCTCGCAGCCCTGCTGCAATTGCTGCCGTCGTCGCGGCTCTGTTAGGCTTCGCTGCGAATCAAAGACGTGTAGCGGAGTTGCGGTAGTGGCAAGGAATCCGGCCGGACGCGGCCTGCAGGGCCCGGTGGGTCCACGTGGCCCGCAAGGGCAGCCCGGGCGGCGCGGACCGGATGGTCAGCGCGGCAAGCCCGGTCCCGACGGCAAGGCGGGTCCGCAAGGCAGGCCCGGCCCGCAGGGGCCCCGCGGCGAGGCCGGTCCGCCAGGCAAGCCGGGACCTGCCGGACCGCAAGGTCCGCAGGGCGAGCCGGGAGCGCCAGGCACGCTGCCGACGATCGATCAGCTGATGCCCTGGCTGGAGCAGATCTTCGCCGCCTATGACGACTACAAGCGCAACCGCGATCGCGAGGCGCATGAGCGCGAGGCCGAGCTGGTCGCGGTGCGCGACATCTTCGCCGCCACCACGCATGACGATGCACTGGACGAGGCCTTCGAGGACGACGATCCGCACGACATCGACCTCCCGAAGAAGAAGAAAAAGAAGAAGGGCAAGAAAAAGAAGAAGCACGACAAGCACGCCCAGGGGCGCGACGACCACGACGACGAGGGTTTCTGAGCTTCGCCCTCCGTCAGGGCACGATGGGCCTCAGCGCGGGCCGAACCGGGCCGCCGAGCGTTCCCGCGCCTTGGCCGCCTCGATCTCGCGGTCGCGCGGCGGCGCCTGGGTCTGCAGCGAGGTCAGGAGCCGCCGCGCGGCGTCGGCCACCTCCTCGACCGCGCGGGCGAAGGCGGCCTCGTTGGCCTGCGAGGGCGCGTTGAAGCCGGACAGCTTGCGCACGAATTGCAGGGCCGAGGCCTGAATTTCAGCCTCCGTCGCCGGCGGCTCGAAATTGAACAGCGTCTTGATGTTGCGGCACATGATGAGTCCCATCAATCCGGTACTGAACCAGGTCGCAGACCGTGCTATCATGCCCCCGACGCGACCGGAAGAGTCGCGCATGATCAGGGGGAGTCCATGTTTCGACCGCTTGCCGCCGTTCTTGCCGCCGTCGTCGTTGTTTGCGCGCCGGCCCGCGCCGCCGACTATCCCGCCCCGAAGCAGGGCGACTTCGTCGTCAAGGATTTCAAGTTTCACACCGGCGAGACGCTGCCGGAGCTGAGGCTGCACTATACGACCGTCGGCGAGCCGACCGGGCAGCCGGTGCTGGTGCTGCATGGCACCGGCGGCTCAGGCGGAAGCATGCTGGTGCCGACCTTCGCCGGCGAATTGTTCGGCAAGGACCAGCCGCTCGACGCGAGCAAGTACTACATCATCATCCCCGACAGCATCGGCCACGGCAAATCGTCAAAACCCTCCGACGGGCTGAAGACGAAATTTCCCGCCTATGACTATGCCGACATGGTCGACGCGCAGCACCGCCTGCTGACCGAGGGGCTCGGCATCAAGCACCTGCGGCTCGTGATCGGCAATTCGATGGGCGGCATGCATAGCTGGGTGTGGGCCACGCGCTATCCGGACTTCATGGACGTCGCGGTGCCGATGGCCTCGCAGCCGACCGAAATGGCGGCCCGCAACTGGATGCTGCGCCGGCTGATGCTGGAGACGATCCGCAACGATCCCGACTACAACGGCGGCAACTACACCGCGCAGCCGCGCATGATGAAATACGCCGTCACGGCCTACGCCACCGCCTCGGCCGGCGGCACCATCGCCTACCAGCTCACGGCACCGACCGCCGCCAAGGCCGACAAGCTGGTCGAGGAGCGGCTCGCCACGCCGATCCCCACCGACGCCAACGACTTCATCTATCAGTGGGACTCGTCGCACGACTACAATCCGTCCGCCGATCTCGACAAGATCAAGGCAACCGTGATGCTGATCAACTCGGCCGACGACGAGCGCAATCCGCCGGAGACCGGCGTCACGGTCGACGCGATGAAGCGCGTCGCCAACGGCAAGCTCTTCCTCATCCCGACCTCGGCCGAAACGCGCGGCCACCTGACCACCGGAAATGCGAAGTTCTACGCCGAGCCGCTGCGCGACTTGCTGGCGACGGCGCCGCAGCGCGGCATGTAGATCGGCGGAGGGAGCAAACGAATGCGCAGGACGATGCTGGCCGCTGTCACGATCGGCTCGTTCGCCTGCGCGACCGTCGCGGCCGCCTTCGACAACGGGCAGTTCGACAACGTCCCGCCCGACATCCGCGCGTGGTTCAAGAGCGTGATCGCGCCGAACGGCGTGCCATGCTGCGATGTCTCCGACGGCCACCGCACCACCTATGACGTCCGTGACGGCACCTATTGGGTACCGATCGAAGGCCGGTGGATGCCAGTGCCGGAACGCGCCATCATCCGCGACCGCGGCAACCCGATCGGCGAAGCCGTGGTGTGGTACGTCCATCACCGCGGCGACATCATCATCAGCTGTTTCGTTCCCGCCGATGCGGTATGATGCGCATGTGCGCCATCTGACTGCGACTGCTGCGAGTCGTTAGCGACAAGACAGGTCTCAAGCGAGATTTTCAGCTCGGCTCGCGGGCTCGTGACCGGCCCCTGTTGACGCAGGTCAACAAATACGGAAATTGGCCGAAATAGTGTGCAGAATGCGTCATGCATGAACGCGAAGATTCCTGATCGAAATGCTCAAGCGATTGTTTTTCCGGTCCGCAGGCCGTCTGGCCCGCGCGTCTCTCGCGCTGGCTCTCGTCGTCGCGTCCTGCGCTGCGTTGGCCGATGATGAGCTGAAGCTCACGCCAAGCCAGGCGCAGAACCTCGGCGTGCGCGTGACGCATCCGATCTCCAGCCGGATGGACAGGACGCTGCCTTATCCCGCGCAGATCGTCATTCCCACGCCTCAACTATGGGTCGTCAGCGCGCCGGTCGCGGGGATGATCACCAACCTCGCTGTTGCCCGCGGCGATCGCGTGACCGTCGGACAGCCGCTGCTCACGCTGGAGAGTCCGAGCTTCGTCTCGCTCCAGCGCGATTACCTGCACGCGCTGGCACAGGAGGGACTCGCGGCTCAGCAGTTGAAGCGCAACGCCGACCTGTTCGAAGGCAAAGCCATCCCGCAACGCGTGCTGGAGTCGAGCCAGGCCGAAGCGCGCCAGGCCAGCATCGTCGTCGCCGAACGACGGCAGATGCTGCACATCAGCGGGCTGTCGGACGAAGCCATCGCCCGGCTCAGCAATGAGGCGGCGATCAGCGCGACACTCACCGTGACGGCGCCACGCGCCGCGTCCGTGGTCGAGATCGCGGTATCGCCGGGCCAGCGCCTTGAGCAGGCCGCGTCCCTGGTAAAGCTTGCGCGGCTGTCGCCGCTATGGGCCGAGATCGCGATCCCCGCGACCAACATCGGCGCCATCAAGACCGGCGCCAAGGTCGACATCGAAGGCTATGCGACACCGGGCCAGGTCATCCTGGTGTCCGAGACGACAGATGCCGCCACGCAGACCATTCTCGTCCGCGCCGAGATTCCAAACAACGGTGAGCTGCATTCCGGACAGATGGCGGCCGCTCGCATCGGCTTCATCTCGGCAGGCGAAAGCGCATGGGAGATTCCCTATAGCGGCCTCGTCCGTCGCGGCGAGCAGACCTCGGTGTTCGTCGCCACGGAAGGCGGTTTCCGGCTCGTCCCCGTGACGCTGCTCGCGGAGGATCAGGATCACGTCGTCATCGCCGGCCCCCTCACGGACAAGGACGAGATCGCCATCGGCGGCATCTCGGCGCTGCGCGGCATCCTCTCGCGACTGGGGCAGTAGATGCTACAGCGGCTTGTCGCATTCGCGCTGTCGCAGCGGCTCTTCGTCATCCTGAGCACACTGCTGGTGATCGGCGCTGGCGCCGTCGTCCTGCCGAGCCTGCCGATCGATGCCTTTCCGGACGTCTCGCCGGTCCAGGTGAAGATCATCATGAAGGCCCCCGGTCTGACGCCGGAAGAGGTCGAGCAGCGCATCACGGTCCCGATCGAGCTGGAGCTGCTCGGATTGCCGAACAAGAAGATCCTGCGCTCGGCGACGAAATATGCGCTGGCCGACATCACCGTCGACTTCGAGGACGGCACCGACATCTACTGGGCCCGCAATCAGGTCTCGGAGCGGCTCTCCAACATTTCGCGCGACTTCCCCGAGGGCGTGAGCGGCGGCCTTGCGCCGATCACGAGTCCGCTCGGCGAGATGTTCATGTTCACGATCGACAGTCCCGATCTGTCGCTGGCCGAGCGCCGGACCTTGCTCGACTGGGTCATCCGCCCGGCCCTGCGCACCGTGCCCGGGGTTGCCGACGTCAACGCGCTCGGCGGCTATGTTCGCGCCTTCGAAATCGTGCCGCGGAACGATGCGCTGGCGGCGCGCGGCATCTCGTCCGAGCTGTTTCGCAAAGCCATCGAGGCCAACAGCCGCAACGACGGTGCCGGGCGGGTCAACCAGGGCGAGGACAGCGCGCTGGTCCGCATCGAGGGCAGCATCCGCGGCATCGACGACATCCGCGCGATCATCGTCGACACCCGCGACGGAATCCCGATCCGGGTCAGCGACGTCGCCCGGGTCAAGATCGGCGCCCTCACCCGCTATGGCGCCGTCACGAAAGACGGCAAGGGCGAGACGGTCGAGGGGCTCGTGCTCGGCTTGCGCGGGGCCAACGCCGGACAATTGGTGCGCGACGTTCGGGCGCGGCTGGATGAGCTGAAGCCGTCGCTACCGAGCAGCGTCACCATCAACGTGTTCTACGACCGCAGCCGGCTGGTCAACCGCGCCGTCGGCACGGTGGTGCGGGCGCTTGGCGAAGCCACGGTGCTCGTCGTCGTGCTGCTGCTGCTGTTCCTCGGCAATTGGCGCGCCTCGCTGGTGATTGCGCTCAGCCTGCCGCTCGCGATCGTGATGGCGCTGATCGTGATGCGGGCTGTCGGCATGTCCGCCAACCTGATGAGTCTCGGCGGCCTTGCGATCGCCATCGGCATGCTGATCGACGCGCTGGTCGTGGTGGTCGAGAACATCGTCGGCAATCTCGCAAAGCACGATCACGCAAGCACCACGCCGCTGATCCACATCGTCTACCGCTCGGTCTGCGAGGTTCTGCAGCCGGTCGCCTCGGGCGTCCTGATCATCATCATCGTGTTCGTTCCGCTGCTGACCTTGCAGGGGCTGGAGGGCAAGCTCTTCATTCCGGTCGCGCTGGCGATCATCTTCGCCCTGGCCGCGTCGCTGCTGCTGGCGCTGACGGTGCTTCCGGTCGCAACATCCTTCGTGCTCACATCCGCGTCGCATGACGATCCATTGCTGATCCGCGCAGCGCAGCGCGTCTATGCGCCCGCGCTCGACTGGGCGCTCGGCAACGAGCGCAAGGTGATCATCGCGGCGCTGGTCTGCCTCGTTGCCGCGGGATATGGCTACACCCGGCTGGGCAAGACCTTCATGCCGACGATGGACGAAGGCGACGTCATCGTCAGCGTGGAGACGCTGCCGTCCGTCAATCTCGACGAGTCCCTCGCCATCAATGCCCGGCTGCAGACGGCGTTGATGAAGGTGCCAGACGTCGCCGGCATCATCGCGCGCACCGGCTCGGACGAGCTCGGGCTCGATCCGATGGGACCCAATCAGACCGACACGTTCTTGGTGCTCAAGCCGGCAGACCAGCGGCAGACCAGCGACCGGGATGTCCTGCTCGAGACGCTTCGCGAGGTTCTGACCGGCTTCCCCGGTGTCTCGCTCAGCTTCACGCAGCCCATCGACATGCGCGTGCAGGAGATGATCAGCGGCGTCCGCGGCGACGTCGCGGTCAAGATCTTCGGCCCGGACATCACCAAGCTCAACGAGATCGCAGCGAAACTGTCGGCGATTCTATCCGATATCGATGGAGCCCAGGACGTCTACACGACCCTTAACGAAGGCGCGCAGTACTACACGATCGTCGTCAACCGGATGGAGGCGGGCAGGCTCGGGCTCACGGTGGACTCGATCTCGGCCTCCCTGCGCACGCAGATCGAAGGCCGAACGATCGGCACCGCGCTCGAGGAGGGACGCCGGACGCCGATCCTGGTCCGCGGCGGTGAGGCCACGCGGCAGGCGCCGACGATGCTGGCGGCGCTGCCGCTGACGCTTGCGTCCGGCCAGCATGTTGCGCTCTCGCAGGTCGCACGCATCCAGCGGGTCGATGGCCCGGTGAAGATCGATCGTGAGGACGGCAACCGCATGAGCGTGGTTCGCAGCAATGTCCGCGGCCGCGACATGGTCGGTTTCGTCCAGGCGGCTCAGCAAAGGGTCGCAGCCGAGCTGCCGCTGCCGTCCGGCTATCGGCTGACATGGGGCGGGCAGTTCGAGAACCAGCAACGTGCGGCCGCGCGTCTATCGGTCGTGGTGCCGGTCGCGATCGGCTTGATCTTCGTGCTGCTCTTCACCACGTTCGGCTCGGTGCGCCAGGCCCTGCTCGTCCTCGTCAACATTCCGTTTGCGCTGATCGGCGGCGTGTTCGCGCTGGTCTCGAGCGGTGAATACCTCTCCGTTCCAGCCTCCGTCGGCTTCATCGCACTGCTCGGAATCGCCGTGCTCAATGGTGTCGTGCTGGTGTCTTATTTCAACCAGTTGCGCGCTCACGGGGTCCCCGAGCAGCGCATCGTGGTCGAAGGCGCCAAGCGCAGGCTGCGGCCTGTGCTGATGACGGCGAGCATCACGGCGCTGGGTTTGATCCCGCTGCTGTTTGCATCGGGGCCCGGATCGGAGGTCCAGCGTCCGCTCGCGATCGTCGTGATCGGCGGCCTGCTGTCGTCCACGCTGCTGACGCTGATCCTGTTGCCGATCCTGTATCGCCGCTACGGCGCTGCTGCGAAGGAAGCCACATGAGCAGCCAAGCCGTCTGCCTGACCCTGATCGTGCCGGATGCACTTCACAGCGAGGTACTCGACCATCTGAGCGAGCAGACCGATCTCGTGACGGGCTTCACCGCCTCGGAAGCAGCCGGACACGGTGCGCGCGTCCGGCTGCGGAGCGCTGCAGAGCGGGTGAAAGGACATGCCGACGAGGTCGTCGTGCGGATCGTGTTGCCGGAAGAGGATCTCGAGCGGCTCCTCGAGCGGCTCAGAAGCGCGTTTGCGGGAACGCAGCTCGTCTATTGGGTCGTACCCGTCACCGCCTTCGGCATCATCGCGTGAGCGGGTTCGACGTCAGGGGCGGTCGATTCAAGGCTTGAAACACCAGCCCTGAATCGCCTCCCGTTCCGAAGCGGACTGCCGCCTCGCCGACGCCGTCAGTGCTCGCTCTCGAGGCCGCCGACGTGTTTCTGCGTGTAGAGTTCGAGACCGATGCGGTTGATGAGGTCGAGCTGGGTCTCGAGGAAATCGATGTGATGCTCCTCGTCCTTCATCAGCTGCTCGAACAGGTCGCGCGACACGTAGTCCTTGACGCCATGACAATAGGTTGCGGCTTCCTGATACAGCGTCCGCGCGCCGATCTCGGCGGCGAGATCGCATTCGATGATCTCCTTGACGTTCTGGCCGATGCGCAGGGGATCGAGCACCTGCATGTTGGGGAAGCCGTCGAGGAAGAGAATGCGGTCGGTGAACTTGTCGGCGTGCTCCATCTCCTCGATGGATTCCTTGCGCCAGACCTTCGCCATGTCGAGAAGGCCCCAATTGTTCAACAGACGATAGTGCAGCCAATATTGGTTGATGGCAGTCAGCTCGCTGCGCAATCCCTTGTTGAGATATTCGATGACCTTGGGGTCGCCCTGCATGGATAAGCTCCGAAAAAGTTAGAGGCCGCAGGCGCTCAATAACAGGTTCGAAGTGCGGAGACGACCCCCGTTCATGTGCATTTTTCGGGCGGAGAACGATGCGACTGACGGCAATGCCTGTCAGCAGGCAGCGAGCGCGAAACGGCTCTGAAGGTCGTCATCGATCGCCTTCACCGGTGTCGTCCCATGGTGGTGGCCGTGCTGACAGCCGGCCTGGCAGGCGCGAGCACAGGGACCCAGCGCCTCGTCGATGATCGTCTTGATCGTGCGCGCACAGCGGCCGCATTCCGCGCTGCACCCCAGGCAACCGTAGACCTGCTTGGGGTTCCGCGGCAGTTCGTCCGCGGACTTCACCGCGTTGCGGATATCGTGATCGCTGATGACGTTGCAGGAACAAACAATCATGAGAAACCGGCCAATCGTCCTTGGTCAGGTATCGATAGTCATCCGCAGCTACCCGCGCAAAGGGAAAACGGCGCTTTTGAAGCTATTCCAATTTCCCGATCAATCTAGAATGCCTCCAACTGTACGAGCTTGCCGCAGATCAAAGTTACCGCCGAATAACAATGGTGGGCGGCGATCGAGCAGGCGCAACTCAGTCGCCACCACCACCGTCCCCTCCACCACCGTCGCCACTGTCACCTCCGCCGTCGATCGGGTTTCCCATGACGTCCGGCGAGGTATTGGAAAACCAACCTGCGAGACCGCCGCCCTGACTGGAGCTGGACCCCCCGTCGGAGTCGACGCTGGTGCTGTCCGCGGACGAACGACGGCGGTTGGGCCTGCGGTCGGCACGAACCAACAGCGCGTAGCAGACGGCCGACGTCAATCCGATCGCCACGACCATCGTCATCGTGGGGGTCATGCCGGCTCCAATGCGGCAGTGAATTTTGTGCAATGCAGCATTGAACGTATCCTGGACTTGGGTCGTCCAATGGGACGCCCCCGTTCATTGATCATTCAAGCGGGATGTGTGAACCTGCCGTATCGCTTGATACGCGATCCGCCGACCTGGAGTGAGAGAGGTTAAGGTCATGAAGAAGACTCTTGCGGCCCTGGCCGCCGTCGCAACGCTGTCGACCGCAGCGCTGGCCCCTGCTCCTGCTGAAGCGCGCAATGGTCGTGTCGCCGCCGGTGTCGCTGCCGGCCTGCTCGGGGGTGCCCTCATCGGTGGCGCCATCGCTGCGGGCAGCAATCCCTATTATTATGGGCCCGGATATTCTTACGAACCGGGCTACTCCTATTACGGCGGGCCTGCCTACGTCGCCGATCCTGGCTACGCCTGCTATTGGCAGCGCCAGCGCTTCTGGGACGGCTACGGCTGGCGGATTCGCCGCGTCCGGGTTTGCGAGTGATCGTTCACCTTCATTAATTCCATGACCTTGCACCGGAATTTCGAGAACGGGCGGCCGGCACGGCCAGAAAAAACCGTTTTTCCGTCGCATCAGGTCGAACAGAGTTTACGAAGGGTTGACGGATTGTCGTGTTTTCTCACGATGCTGACGGCCCAGATCGTGCGTGAATCACCAACCCGGCGCCTGCGAGGGCGCCTTCCAGGAGATCTCGGAACATGAAGAAGATCCTGACCGCAGTGCTTGCGGTTGCGACCATCGCCGGTTCGCTGAGCGTGACGGCACCGGCCGCCAAGGCTGGCGACGTGGGTGCCGGCGTGGCAGCCGGCCTGATCGGCGGCGCCCTGCTCGGCGGCGCGATCGCGTCCAGCCGTCCGGCCTATGGCGGTCCGGTCTACGTCGAAGCCCCTCCGCCGGGCCCGCCGCCGTGCGTGTGGCGCCGTGAGCGCTATTGGGACGGCTATGGCTGGGTGTCCCGCCCGGTTCGCGTCTGCTACTGATCCTGACGATACATCTCGATGCGAAAAGCCCGGCCTTGCGGCCGGGCTTTTTACTGCCGGCTCCGGCCTTCGCACCGAATCGGCCGCTCAGCGCGCGGCGTTGATCGCCTGCAGCACCGATTCGCTCGGCCAGCAGTCGACCTTCAGGCCCGCCTTCTTCTGAAATGCGCCGAGCGCGGCGCGGGTCTGCATGCCGGCCTTGCCGTCGAGCTTGTCGCCGTAGAGACCGAGCCGCGTCAGGCCCTTCTGCATCGCCTCGACGTCCTTGCTCCGAAGCTGCTTTGACGCCGACCATGGTGTCGCGAACGGAGCCGGGCTCGTCATGCGGTCCGCGAGGTGACCGACGAACAGCACGTAGAGATCGGAAAAATTGTATTCCTTGATGACGAAGTAGTTCGCCGTCGTCAGGAACGCCGGACCATAGATGCCCTCAGGCTGCAGCAGCGACGCGGGCTGCTGCTGCTCGGCTGCGCTGAGCCGCTGGCCGCGTACCGGGACAAAGCCGGCGCGCAGCCATTCGCCGATCGGCTTCTTCACCTCCGGCACGCCGATCGCGCAGTCGACAGTCGCCGGCGGCTTGACCTCGTAGGCCCAGCGCAGGCCGCGCTGCCACCCCTTGTTGGCAAGCTGCAGCGCCGCCGAGCCCAGCGCGTCCGGCACCGAATGCCAGAGATCGACCTTGCCGTCGCCATCGAGATCGACACCGTGCTTGTAGTACTCCGACGGCAGGAACTGGGTGAGCCCGACCGCCCCGCCCCATGACGCCCTGAGATCGCGGCGCGACACCACGCCGTCGCTCAGCATCTTCAGCGCCATGATGAACTCGGTGCGGTACTGGTCCTTGCGGCGGCCGACATAGGCCTGCGTCGCCAGCACGCGCAGCGCATCGTAGGGCAGCGCATAGCGGCCGAAATCGGTCTCCCGGCCCCAGATCGCAAGCACGACCGGCCCCGGCACGCCGAAGCGGCGCTCGATCTCGGCGAGTGCCGGACGATATTGCTGGATCAGCTTCTCGCCGTGCGCGGCCAGCCGCGCGATCGACGCTTCCTTGATGTAGTCGGCTGGCACCTGCACGAACTCGGCCTGCGCCGGCGCCCCCGTCGCGGGCCGGCCGGGCAGCAGCAGATCGGGAAGCTTGTAGTCAGGCTCCAACCCGCGCGTCTCCGCCTCGAACGTCGCACGGGAGACGCCCTGCTCCTTGGCTTCGGGCCAGAGCGAGTTGATGAACTGCGTGAAGGCGGCGTCAGCCGCGCTCGCTTGGCCATCGCCGAACATGCAGAGCGCCAGACCGACGAGAACGAGCCTGCGCAAACGGAGTAGCAGCTGCCGAACCATGCCTCAGGGCTACCATAGCCCGCGGCACTTGTGAACGTCAGCAGGCCACCGACGGAACCCGAGGCTGCCGCTCAATGCCCCGCCTGCTTCGTCTCTTCGATCGCGGCATTCGACAATTTGTCGACCACGGCGATGCCGATCGCGGAGAGGATGAAGACCGTGTGGATGATCGTCTGCCACATCACGCCGGTCTCGGTGTAGTTCGACTTGCCCGACGAAAGCGCGCCGGCCTCGATGAAGGTGCGCAGCAGGTGGATCGACGAGATGCCGATGATGGCCATCGCCAGCTTGATCTTCAGCACGCTGGCATTGACGTGGCTGAGCCATTCCGGCTCGTCGGGATGGCCCTGCAGATTGAGCCGCGACACGAACGTTTCGTAGCCGCCGACGATCACCATCACGAGCAGGTTCGAGATCATGACCACGTCGATCAGTCCGAGCACGGCGAGCATGATCTGCTGCTCGGAGAAATCGAACGCGTGCGCGAACAGGTGCCAGAGCTCCTTCAGGAACAGCACGACATAGACGCCCTGCGCGATGATCAGCCCGACATAGAGCGGCAGCTGCAGCCAGCGCGAGCCGAAGATCAGCATGGGAATGGGGCGCAGCGCTCCGCCCTTGGAGGACAGGGTCGCGTCGGAGGAAGACATGTGAAGAATCTCGCGGCTGGGAGGGATTGCGGATCATGTATCTACGCAATCGCAGCACGCGGAAAAGCGACAACTGGCCGCAGCCGGGGCGCGACGCTTTGTCTCGGAACAGAGACCGCGTCGCGCCTCGCGAGATCAGGGATCAGCGCGTCAGCTTCTTGTACTTGACCCGGTGCGGAATCACGCTGTCCTGGCCGAGCCGGCGCATCTTGTCCTTCTCGTAGTCCTGGAAGTTTCCTTCGAACCATTCGACATGGCTGTCGCCCTCGAAGGCCAGCATGTGGGTCGCGATGCGGTCGAGGAACCAGCGATCGTGGCTGATGATGACGGCGCAGCCGGCGAAATCCTCCAGCGCCTCTTCGAGCGCACGCAGGGTGTCGACGTCGAGGTCGTTGGTCGGCTCGTCGAGCAGCAGCACGTTGGCGCCCGACTTCAGCATCTTGGCGAGATGAACGCGATTACGCTCGCCGCCGGACAGCGCCCCGACCTTCTTCTGCTGGTCGGCGCCCTTGAAGTTGAACGCCGAGCAATAGCCGCGCGAGTTCACTTCCTTCTTGCCGAGCAGGATCAGCTCGTTGCCGCCGGAGATCTCCTCCCACACGGTCTTGTTGCCATCGAGCGCGTCGCGCGACTGGTCGACATAGCCGAGATGCACGGTCTCTCCGATGGTGATGGTGCCAGCGTCCGGCTTCTCCTGCCCGGTGATCATGCGGAACAGTGTGGTCTTGCCGGCGCCGTTCGGACCGATCACGCCGACGATGCCGCCCGGCGGCAACTTGAAGGTGAGATTGTCGATCAGCAGGCGGTCGCCGAAGCTCTTGGACAATCCGTCGAAATCGACGACGTTCTGGCCGAGCCGCTCGGCGACCGGAATGATGATCTGGGCGGTCTGGGTCTGCTTCTCGCTGGCCTTCTTGAGCAGCTCCTCATAGCGCTGGTAGCGCGCCTTGGACTTGGCCTGGCGGGCCTTCGGCGAGGCCGCGATCCACTCCTGCTCGCGCGCCAAAGTGCGCTGATGCGCGGCATCCTCGCGGCCCTCCTGCTCCAGCCGCTTCTGCTTCTGCTGCAGCCAGGACGAATAATTGCCCTCGTAGGGGATGCCCTTGCCGCGATCGAGCTCCAGGATCCAGCTGGTGACGTTGTCGAGGAAGTAGCGATCGTGGGTCACGATCAGGATCGCGCCCGGATAATTGCGCAGGTGACCTTCGAGCCAGGACACCGATTCGGCGTCGAGATGGTTGGTCGGCTCGTCCAGCAGCAACAGCTCGGGCTGGTCGAGCAGCAGCTTGCACAACGCGACGCGGCGGCGCTCACCACCGGACAGCTTGGTGACGTCGGCATCGTCGGGCGGACAGCGCAGCGCATCCATCGCCTGGTCGACCTTGCTGTCGAGATCCCAAAGGCCCTGCGCCTCGATCTCGTCCTGCAGCTTGGTCATCTCGTCGGCTGTCTCTTCCGAGTAGTTCATCGCCAGCTCGTTGTAGCGATCGAGGATCGCCTTCTGCTTGCCGACGCCGAGCATGACGTTCTCGCGCACCGTGAGCTTCGGATCGAGCTGCGGCTCCTGCTCGAGATAGCCGACGCGGGCACCCTCGGCCACCCAGGCCTCGCCGGTATAGTCCTTGTCGATGCCGGCCATGATCTTGAGCAGGGTCGACTTGCCCGAGCCGTTGACACCGAGCACGCCGATCTTGGCGTCCGGATAGAACGACAGGTGAATGTTATCGAGCACCTTGCGGGTCGGGTAGGTCTTGGACAGACCCTGCATGAAATAGACGAACTGGCGCGCCATCGCGTGTCCCTTGAAGCCTGCCGGAATTTTCGGAAAATGGTTGCCGCTGATGTAACCGCGCGGTCCCCAAAGGGCAACCGGCGAGCCGGTCTCGGCGGGAACAAATGCCGGGAGAATCACGGTCGTTCCTGCGCCGGCCCGGCCTGCCGCCCACGGACGAATACGGGTCCATCACCTTGTGTGTGGCGGATCACGACAATTGCAACCATCTTTTAATTAATTCGGCGGGACACTCGGTCTCGGCCCGCAAGACCCCGCGCGCCCAAGCGGCAAAAGCCGCGACCGACAACAGCGAGAGCCCGTCATGGCAGCCTTCACCTCAGCCTCCCTGCCCGCTCCGGCGGCACACCGCAAAGACCGATCTGGGATCGCGGACGACATCCGCGGCTTCTGGCGCGAATTCGTCGCGCGCGCCTTCAACCCGTACCGGCCAGAATTGCACTACATGCGCGGCCCCGGCCCCGCCTGGCGCGCCAAGTACGGCCATGACGCCGCGTTCAGGCTGAAGACCCGCCTCGACTGATGTCTCCTGGTTCCGCGTGAGAGCGTGACGATGCCTTGCGCAACCACCGCGTTGCGCGCAAGCATGGCTCCATTCCTGACGGCATTCACCATTGCCGCCGTCCCCCGATGAATGGACCCTGCCGATGACACGGCTGCGCTGTGCGATCCTCGACGACTATTACGATACGGCCCTCTCATTGGCCGACTGGCCCCGGCTGGCCGACAGAGTGGATGTGACGGCTTTCACACAGCCGTTCGGCAACGAGGAAGCGGCCGCCGGCGCGCTCACCGATGCCGACATCATCTGTGCGATGCGCGAGCGGACGCCATTGCCGCGCTCCCTGATCGAGCGGTTGCCGAAGCTGAAGCTCCTGATCACCTCCGGCATGCGCAACGCCGCCATCGACCTGGAGGCCGCCAAGGCGCGCGGCATCATGGTCTGCGGCACGCAATATGGCCGTGACCCCACCGCACCGCTCACCATGGGCCTGATCCTGGAGCTGACCCGCAGGATCGGCCAGGAGAATGCTCTCATGCATGCCGGGCAGCCCTGGCAGACGCTGGGCGGCGTGGAGATCGAGGGCAAGACGCTGGGCGTCATCGGGCTGGGCAAGCTCGGCACCAAGGTCGCCGGGCTCGGCAAGGCGTTCGGCATGAACGTGATCGCCTGGAGCCCCAACCTGACGCCCGAACGCTGCGAGGCGGCGGGAGTAGGCTACGCGACCAAGGAGGAGCTGTTCACCGCCGCCGACGTCATCACCGTCCACGTCGTGCTCAGCGACCGCTCACGCGGGCTGGTGGGCGCGGCCGACATCGCGCGCATGAAGGCCACCGCCTATCTCGTCAACACCTCGCGCGCGCCGATCGTCGACGAGGCCGCATTGCTGCAGGCACTGCGCGACAAGCGCATCGCCGGCGCCGGCCTCGACGTGTTCTCCGTGGAACCGCTGCCCGTCGCCCATCCGCTGCGCCAGCTCGGCAATGTCGTGCTCACGCCGCATCTCGGCTACGTCACCGAGGAGAGTTTTCGCGCCCATTACGGCCAGATGGTCGATTGTATCGCCACCTGGCTCGCAGGAGCCGAGCCGCCGCGCCGGCTGGCTTGAAGCAGGCGAGCGCGGCCCTCACAGCAAAACACCCTCCGCGAGGAGGGTGTTTTCAACGTGATCAGCTCGCACACGCCCGCCTCAGCGGATCGTCACCGGCGGCGGCAGCGGCTGCATGTTGGCGGGCTGGCCAGCCGCCGGCACAGTCGCCTGGGCCTGAACGGGCGCCGGAGCCGGAGAGGCCGCGGCAGCAGCCATGTTCTTGCCGGAACCCGGAGGCGCACCGCCCGGCATCACGACCACGCGGGTGCCGACCTTGACCCGGTCGAACAGGTCGGCGACGTCGTCGTTCAGCATGCCGATGCAGCCGGAGGACACGAACTTGCCGATCGTCGACGGCTGGTTGGTGCCGTGGATGCGGTACACGGTCGAGCCGAGATACATCGCGCGGGCACCGAGCGGATTGCCCGGACCGCCGGCCATGAAGCGCGGCAGATAGGGCTGCCGCTCGATCATCTCGCTCGGCGGATACCAATCCGGCCACTCGGTCTTCTTGGTGATCTTCTGCACGCCGGTCCAGGTGAAGCCTTCGCGGCCGACGCGGACGCCGTAGCGCATCGCCCGGCCGTTGCCGAGCACCAGATAGAGGTAGGTGTTGGGCGTATCGACGACGATCGTTCCCGGCGGCTCCTTGGTGACGAAGTCGACCTCCTGGCGGCGCAGGTTCGCCGGCAGCGGCGCTGGCGCCGCGTCGGGTTGTTCCTCAGGCGGCAGAGCTGCTACCGTCATCGGACGATCTCCGGCGGACGGGGCCTGCGCCGCGCCCGCGACGGCGGGAGCGCCACCGACGGCGCCGGGCGGCCGCGGCGCGCCTGCGTCGCCACCAGGCGCGCTGTTGCCATAGGCGCCACCATAGGCCTGTTGGCTGGAGGCGGGACGATCACCGTAGATCACCGGGGGCGGACCAGCCGGGCGGCCATACCGCGGATCATCCGGGGACATCACCGGGCCGGTCGGAGCGGCCCCATAGACCGTCGCACCGGCCGGACGTCCATATCGGGGATCGTCGGGAGAAAGGATGGGACCGGTCGGAGCCGCAGCACCATAAACCGGCGCATTGGCTGGACGACCGTAGCGCGGATCGTCCGGCGAGATCACCGGGCCGGGTGGCGGCAACGCCGCGGAATTGCCGGGCGCATCCTCATCGTCGAGCGCGTCAAAATCCTGCCCCTGCCCGCGCGCGTCGGCCGGGTAGGGCGTCGGCGCCGGTGAATACGCTCCAGGCGCGGTCTGATAGACCTGCTGTGCCTCGGCAAACGAAGTTGCCGTCACGCCCGCTGCCGCGACCGCGCAAACCGTCAGGATTTGTCTGATCATCATCGCCCTTGCAGTATCCCCAAGCCGCCGATTGGGACCTTTGCTGTGCCAGATGGCCGAAGATAGCGGCGCATTCAAGACAATTCCGGCCAGAGCGGCCCGACTTCGGCAATTTGTGATCATGTCTCCGTCGTTGCACGGAAGTCTCACGCCGCCGAAAAAGTGCGGCGAAGCCCCCGCAGGCCCTATCGATGCCGTGATTTGCCGAGCGGGCGGGAACACTTCCGGTATTCTGACCTGAGCCTGATTCGCGATGCACGGCAGAAGCCGGCCTCGTCGCGAACGCGGCTATTCCCTGTGATCACCGCGTTCCCTACTGGCTCGAATGTCTCGGCAGTCCCCGCTGCCGTGGCGAGAGTTACCGTCAATGCTTCCCGGCTTTCGTTTTCTGGTCGCCGCGATCGTCTGTTCCATCTCTCTCACCATCTTCGGCATGGGCGCCGCGGCCCTGTTGCGCGCCGCCCACGAGCAGTTCGCCAGCAACGCGTCCTGGCGCACGACTCAGGCGTCGGGCTTCACGACGTTCCTACCGCCGGCCGAGCCCACGCCGGTGCTCGCAGTGCTGCGGGTGGATTCGATTCCGACACCGCCGGTGACGCCGCCGCCGGTCGTGGCCGATGCTGCCCCGGCAACGTCCGAACAGCCGAGCGCGCCGTCGACGGCGACGCCGCTCACAGAAGCGCCCGAAGTGACACCCGTTGCGGTGGCCACCGACGTGCCGACGCCCTCGCTGCCCGCGGAAACGGTCGACACGTCCCGCACCTCCGCCATTGTCGCGACCGCGTCCGCGACGAACGACCGGATCGAGAGCACCAAGCCGGAGCGCCCCATTCCGGACACGACCGCTTCGATCGTCGCTCCGGTCGAAAAAGCGTCCGACAGGCCGAGCATGGACAGCTCGCCCGAGACTGCAGCGCCGGCCCCGCCGCGGGCGTCGAGCGAAACGGCGGCCGCCGTGGTCGCACCACCGCCGCCAGTTCCTCAGGTCATCGCCAGCGCCGATCCGATGATGACGACCGCAGCCGCCGCTTCAACCGCGCTCGCGCCCGTTCCGGCGGTGCTCGATCCGATCGCGGCCAAGCTCGCCGCGCTGGCCGAACAGCCGGCTCATCAGGAGCGGCCTGCCGCCAGCGAGCATCGTGCCTCGGTGAAGGTCGCGAGCGTTCAGTTGCGCCGGAGCATCCTCAAGAAGCGCCAGGCCCGGGAGAAGCAGATCGCTGCGCGCCGCGCCAAGCAGCGGCGCATCGCCCAGCGGCTCCGGTCGGCTCGGCAAGCCGCGGCCGCCCAGCAGCAACAGACTGCCTTCCCCGATCCATTCGGACAGCAGCCGTTTGGTCAACCGCAGGCGGTCGGCCAGCAGGCTGCCGGGCCGCGCACGCGATAGGCGGAGCCAGCCGATCAGGCCGGCCCCGTCGCAACCGGCGGACCGTTCTCGATGCCCCACTCCGACCACGAGCCGTCGTAGAGCGCGGTGTCGCGGATGCCGAGACGATAGAGCGCCAGCGTCAGCACGGCCGCCGACACCCCGGAGCCGCAGGAGGTGACGATCGGCTTGGCGAGATCGACGCCAGCGGCGCCGAATGCCTCGCGCAACCGGTCGAGCGGCTTCATCACGCCGGTCGCCGCGTCAAACAGCTCCGCATAAGGCAAATTTCGGCTGCCGGGGATATGGCCGGATCGGAGGCCGGGCCGCGGCTCGGCGACCTCGCCAGCGAAGCGCGGCGCCTGCCGTGCATCGATCACCTGCTCGACGTTGCCGGCGAGATTGGCAACCATCTGCTCGATCCGGCGCACGCGCGCGGCATCGAACTTCGCGCTGAACGTGCCGAGCGCCGGCGTGACCTGTCCGCTCTCGACCGGGCGCCCCTCCGCCATCCACTTCTTCAGCCCGCCGTCGAGCACGCGCACATCCGTGTGGCCGAATGACAGGAACATCCACCAGGCGCGCGGCGCGGCGACCCAGCCGCCGGAATCATAGACCACGACCGTATCGCCATTGCTGACGCCGAGCCGGCCCGCGTCGCGGCCGAACTGCTCGGCGCTCGGATACATGTGCGGCAGCGGATTGGAATGGTCGGAGACCTCGTCGACGTCGAAGAACACGGCGCCGGGGATATGCGCCTTCAGATAATCGTCCTTCGGCAGCGGCAGCACACCCGGCATCTTGAAGGTCGCGTCGAGCACCTTCACCTTGGGATCGCCCAGATGCGCAGCGAGCCAGTCGGTGGAGACGAGGGGGTCGTCGTGGATGGTCATGCGCAAAAGCTCCGGACTTCACATTCAGTCGTCATCGCCGGCCTTGATATCCAGCGATCCACCTTGTCGAAGCGATGGACACGCGGGTCAAGTCCGCGCGGGATGGGCAGCGATCAATCCTTCTTCTTCGGCGCCCAGGCCTCGACCGGCCCGCCGGCGTCGCGCCACGCCGCGAAGCCGCCGCCGATATGGGCGACCGGCGTCAGACCCATGTCCTGTGCGGTCTTGGCCGCGAGCGCCGAGCGCAGGCCACCGGCGCAATGAAAGATGAACGTCTTGTCCTGCTGAAAGATCGGCTTGGCGTAGGGGCTCTGCGGGTCGATCCAGAACTCCAGCATGCCGCGGGTGCACGAGAACGCGCCGGGAATCCTGCCCTCGCGCTCGATCTCCCGGGGATCCCTGATATCGACGATCACGACATCGTCGCGCTTCGCCGCCGCGATCGCCTCAGCCGCCGAGAGCGTCTCGATCTCGGCGTTGGCTTCATCGAGCAGCGCCTTGATGCCGCGCGTGATGGTCTGGGGCATGCCTTCTTCCTTCGTCGTGTCCAGCCGTCGCGCGGCGCCGTTTCGACCTCGTCATTCGGGGTGGTCGGTCAGGACCGAACCGCCCGGAATGACGGGACTGCCTACCGGACCAGCTCCTTAATCGCCGCTTCCAATCCCTCAATCGTGATCGGATACATGCGCTCGGAGAAGATGCGGCGAATGATGGTGGTGGACTCCGAATAGTCCCAATGCTTCTGCGCCACCGGATTGAGCCATACCGCGTGTGGATAGGTGCGGATGACGCGGTCGAGCCACACCGAGCCCGGCTCCTCGTTGACGTGCTCGACCGAACCGCCGGGCACCATGATCTCATAAGGCGACATCGAGGCATCGCCGACAAACACGACCTTGTAGTCGTGCGGGTACTTGTGCAGCACGTCCCAGGTCGGCGTGCGGTCGGTGAAACGCCGCTTGTTCTGCTTCCACACGCCCTCGTAGAGGCAGTTGTGGAAGTAGAAATATTCCATGTGCTTGAATTCGCTCTTGGCGGCCGAGAACAGCTCCTCGACCTGCGCGACGTGGGAATCCATCGAGCCGCCGATGTCGAAGAACACCAGCACCTTCACCGCATTGCGCCGCTCGGGACGCATGTGCACGTCGAGATAGCCGTGGTTCGCGGTTTCGCGGATCGTGGTGTCCAGATCGAGCTCGTCGGGCGCACCGGTGCGGGCGAACTTGCGCAGCCGGCGCAGCGCCACCTTGATGTTGCGGATGCCGAGTTCGACATTGCCGTCGAGATCCTTGAACTCGCGCCGGTCCCACACCTTCACGGCGCGGTTGTTGCGGTTCTTCTCCTGGCCGATGCGGACGCTTTCGGGGTTGTAGCCATAGGCGCCGAACGGCGAGGTGCCGGCGGTGCCGATCCACTTGTTGCCGCCCTGATGGCGGCCCTTCTGCTCCTCCAGGCGCTTCTTCAAGGTCTCCATGAGCTTGTCCCAGCCCATGGCCTCGATCTCTTTCTTCTCCTCCTCGGTGAGGTATTTCTCGGCCAGCTTCCTCAGCCATTCCTCGGGAATCTCGGCCTTCTCCATCGCGTCGAGCAGGTTCTCCAGCCCCTTGAACACGGTGCCGAATACGCGATCGAACTTGTCGAGATTGCGCTCGTCCTTCACCAGCGCGGTGCGCGAGAGATAGTAGAAGTTCTCGACCGAATGCTCGGCGAGGTCGGCGTCGACGGCCTCCATCAGCGTGAGATATTCACGCAAGGAGACCGGGACCTGCGCATCGCGCAGCGCTGTGAAGAATTGCAGGAACATGCCCATTAGATCGCGCGGCTGGGAGGGCGCGTCAAGGGCCGCTCCACGCCCCACGCTGGACCCGCCGGCATTTTGCTCTACAATCCCTGGAACAACAGGTGGAATGGGGGCTTTGATGGGTATTATTGCAGCACTGATCATCGGCGCCGTCGCGGGCTGGCTGGCGGGGCTGATCGTGCGCGGCGCAGGTTTCGGCCTGATCGGCAACATGGTCATCGGCATCATCGGCGCGCTGGTCGCAAGCTACGTGCTGCCGGCCCTGCACATTGCGCTCGCCAGCGGCACGCTGGGGGCGATCCTGGACGCCACGATCGGCGCCGTCATCGTGCTCGTGATCCTCTCATTGATCAGGCGCGCTTGATTATTTCTGCTTCCGATGGCAGCCATCATCTTAAGGCCGCAGCGGCGTTGCCGCTGTGTAGCCACTCAACACAAGTTCGAACGATGAGCGAGACGCAATGAAATTTACCGGCACCCAGGACTACGTCGCCACCGACGACCTCAAAGTGGCCGTCAATGCGGCGATCGTGCTCGAGCGCCCGCTGCTGGTGAAGGGCGAGCCGGGGACGGGCAAGACCGTGCTGGCCGAGGAAGTCGCCAAGGCCGTCAACGCGCCGCTGCTCACCTGGCACATCAAGTCGACCACCAAGGCGCAGCAGGGCCTTTACGAATACGACGCCGTCTCGCGGCTACGCGACAGCCAGCTCGGCGACTCCAGGGTGTCCGACATCAAGAACTACATCAAGCGCGGCAAGCTGTGGGAGGCCTTCACGGCCGAGCAGCGACCGGTGCTCTTGATCGACGAGATCGACAAGGCCGACATCGAGTTTCCGAACGACCTGCTGCTCGAGCTCGACCGGATGGAATTCCACGTCTACGAGACCAACGAGACCATCAAGGCGAAGCTGCGCCCGATCGTCATCATCACGTCCAACAACGAGAAGGAGTTGCCGGATGCGTTCCTGCGCCGCTGCTTCTTCCACTACATCAAGTTCCCCGATCCGGATACGATGGGCCGCATCGTCGACGTGCACTTCCCGAACATCAAGAAGCGACTGGTCGAGGAGGCCCTGCGCATCTTCTTCGAGGTCCGCGACGTGCCCGGCCTGAAGAAGAAGCCGTCGACCTCCGAGCTGCTCGACTGGCTCAAGCTGCTGCTCAACGAGGACATCGGTCCTGAGCAGCTGCGCGAGCGCGACCCGCGCAAGCTGATCCCGCCGCTGCACGGTGCGCTGCTCAAGAACGAGCAGGACGTCCACCTGTTCGAGCGGCTCGCCTTCCTCAGCCGGCGCGAGGTGTGAGGCGCCCAGCTCCATCCGACCGGCGCGTCATTGCGGCGCCGTCTTCTTGATCAGGCGTCCGAGCGCGCGCATGATCCCGTCGACGGCAATCGGCTTCTCGCAGCGGAGGATCTTCGAGAAGCGGTCCGGGATGACCGATTCGTCATAGCCGGTGGTGAAGACGAAGGGCACGCCGCGTTCGACTAGCAGATCGGCAACCGGAAACGCCATGTCGCCGCGCAGATTCACGTCGAGAACGGCGCCTTCGATCCGCCCCTCGCGTTTGATCAAGGCGAGCGCGTCGGGGACGGTTCCGACCGGGCCCAGGATCGTGCCGCCGGCGTCGCCGAAGGCGCAGCGCAGCTCATCGGCAAGCATGTACTCGTCCTCGACGATGAGGATATGACGGTCGCGAAGCGAGCGTTCAGGCATGATCCTCGAGCTCCAGTGTGGTGAGCGAAACGGGAATCGATATCGTGCAACGGACACCGTCGGATTCGAAGGCGTACGAGGTCCTCGCGCTGAGCTGATAGGGCAAGGCCTGTTCGATCAGCTCGCGCCCCTGCCCCGTGCCGCTGGGCATCGTGTCTGGCGGCGGCATGTCGACGCCGCTTTCGCGCCACTCGATATGCAGCCAGGGCTGTCCCTCCGCGCCTTCGCGCTCGAGCGACCAGACCACGCAGAGCCGGCCCGACGGCTGCGCCAGCGCGCCATACTTGACCGCGTTGGTGGCGAGCTCGTGCAGCGCCATGGCAAGGGTCTGAACGGTCGACGACCGCAGCCTTACGCCGGACGGCCCCGACAGCCCGATGCGCTCCGAACCGCCGGCGACAGCCCACAGCTCGCTACGGATCAGATCGTCGAAGGTGACGCGATCATGCTCCTTGAGGCGGGACAGCAGGCCCTGGGCGCGTGACAGCGTATCCAGCCGATCACGGAAGCGAGCTCGAAAATCGCCGAGATCGGTGCTGGCGCGCGCCGTCTTGTCGGCCATCGAGCTGACCACGCCCAGCAGGTTGCGGGTGCGATGCTGCAGTTCGGCCACCAGCACCTTCTGCCGCTCCTCCCATTCACGCCGCTCGGTCACGTCGACCATGGCGCCGGTCATGCGGATCGGTCGTCCCGCGTCGTCATAGAAGAAGCGCCCACGGCCGTAGAGGTAGCGAATTGCGCCCCCCGGATGCACCACGCGAAACTCGCTGACATACTCTTGGTGCGCCTCCATCGCGCGGTGAAGCGCGGCTTCGGCTGCGGGACGATCGTCGGGATGGATGCGCGCCGCCCAGGCCTCGTAGCTCGGAGTCAGTTCGCCAACGCCATAGCCTTCCATGCGGAAGTGCTCGTCCGACCAGTAGACCTCGCCGGTCGCGACGTTCCAGTCCCACAGGCCGAGCCGACCGACCTCGACCGCGCTGCGCAGGCGCTCCTCGCTCTTGCGCAACTCCCGTTCGGCCTTGTTCTGCTCGGAGATGTCGCGCGCCGTCCCGAACCACTCGATGATCTCGCCGTCACGCCCGAGAATGGGGATGGCGCGCGAATGGATCCAACCGAGGCTGCCATCGATCCGGATGATACGGTGCTCCAGCTCAAACATGCCCTTCGTCGCGACCGCCCTGCTGATCGCCGCAGTCACCTGCGCCTGATCGTCCGGATGAATGTATTTCGCGAGCCAGCCTTGGCTCGGGTTCATTGTATCGGCGATGAAGTCCTTGCCCTGCAACTGGCGCATCTCCCGCCAGTCGGGGCTCATGCGATAGATGACGTCGGAACTCGCGGTTACGAAAGCGCGATAGCGCTCCTCGCTGGCGCGCAGCCGCTCCGTCGCTTCGGCACGCAGACGGGCCATCTTGAGATGCGCCTCGACGCGCGCCAGCAGTTCACGCGCACTGAACGGCTTGATGAGATAGTCATCCGCACCGGCCTCCATGCCTTCGACGCGGCTCTCTTCTCCGGCCCGGGCCGACACCAGGATCACCGGGATAGTGCCGACCCGTTCATCGGCGCGCAGCCGCGCAAGCAACTGCATGCCGTCGATGCGCGGCATCATCACATCAGACAGAACGAGGTCGGGCTTGTCGCGGGCGATGGCCGCGAGCGCGGCTTCGCCATCGGCGACGGTCTCGACATCGTAGCGCGAGGCGAGCAGGCGGCGGACATAGTCGCGCATATCGGCATTGTCGTCGGCCAGCAGGATACGGGGGCGCGGCCCGGCCCTGCCGGCTGAGGGGGTGGTGATGTCGATGTCCGGAACGGCATGCGCGTCGAGCGGCGGCGGATCCGGCAGCCAGCGCAACGCCTCCTCGATGAAGGGCCGCGCACCGCGAAGGATCGGTTCCTGCGCTGGCGCCGCGTCGACCTGGTCGAACGGCAGATGACTTCGTCCCCTGGGAATCCTGACCGCGAACGTGCTGCCCTGCCCGGCTTCGCTGGTCGCTGCGACGGATCCGCCGTGCAGCTTGGCGAGCTCATGCACCAGCGCGAGCCCGATGCCCGAGCCTTCATGGGTGCGGCCGTACGCGCCGGCGACGCGATGGAAACGCTCGAACAGCCGCGGCAGCTCGTGCTGCGGGATGCCGGTCCCGGTGTCCTTCACGCTCAGTTCGAAATGACGATCGCAGGTGACGACCCGGACCTCGATGTCGCCCGCAAAGGTGAATTTGAACGCGTTGGACAGCAGGTTGAGGACGATCTTCTCCCACATTTCGGGATCGACATAGGCCGGCTCCGGCAGCGGCGGGCAATCCACCATCAGCCTGAGACCGGCGGCCTCGATCGCCGAGCGGAAGGTGCTGGCGATCTCCGCGGTCAGGCTCGCGAGATCGACCGGCGCGTAGACCGCCTGCATCCTGCCGGCCTCGATCCGCGAGAAATCCAGCAGCGTGTTGACCAGCTTGAGCAGCCGCAAGACATTGCGCTCGGCGATCTCCAGCCGGTCGCGATCCGCAGGCGGCAAGGCCTGCGACCGCAGCAGGACATCTTCGAGCGGACCGAGCATCAGCGTCAGCGGCGTACGGAATTCGTGGCTGACATTGGTGAAGAACGCGGTCTTGGCCCGATCGATCTCGGCGAGCGCCTCTGCGCGGCGCCGCTCCTGTTCATAGGCCAGCGTCTCCGCAAAGGAGCTGCCGAGCTGAGCGGCCATCAGATCGAAGAAGCCCTGGTGCTCGGCATCGAGGGCGCGGCGCGGATTGACGCCACAGATCAGGATCGCCGTCGCCTGCTCCCGGCCCGTCGCAACCGGCAGCACCAGCGCCAGCTGTGGCGGCTCGGGCCATGCGCCGGTCGGCACGCCGGCAAATTTCGCACGATCCAGCACGACGCGAATCGGCGCCACCGCGCGCGCCGCCGCTCGGATCGGCCACAGCCCGTCACTGTCGAGGGCAATCTGCGCCGGCGCGATGGCGCTGTCCGGGTGCCCCCCCGCGGCGCTCAACAACCGTGCCGATCGCTGATCCTCGCTGAGTTGGTAGATCAGCGCAAACGGGACATCATGCGGATTCTCGGCGAGGACGTCGGTGGCTTCGCGACAAGCATGCGCCAGACTGTCGGCACGGCCGCGCGCGGCGAGATCGCGCAAGGTCCGCATACGGCGCTCGCCCACGACCCGGGCCGTCGTCTCGATGACGGGGGTGAAGACGCCGCCGACGCCGCCGGTCTCATCGCGAATCGGCGAATAGGAGAACGAAAAATAGGTCTCCTCCAAGTAGCCGTGGCGGTCGATGAACAGCCGCATGTCGCGTGAGCGGGTCGCTTCGCCAAGCCTAACGACGTGCCGCAGCATCGGGCCGATGACCTCCCAGATCTCGGACCATACCGCGCGCCCTGGCGCCCCCAGCGCCGCGGGATGCTTCTGCGAGCCGAGGATCAGGCGATACTCGTCATTGTAGAGCATGACGAGCTCCGGGCCCCACCAGATCAGGATCGGGAACGCGCAGTCCAGGCAGGTGCTGATCGAAGTGCGCAAGGACTGAGGCCAGCTCTCGGGCGGCCCCAACGGCGTCCGCGACCAATCATGGATGCGCATGAGCGCCCCCATCTCCCCGCCACCCTGCAGGAAGTCGGCTCCGCGCGCGAACGCCTTGAACGTCGCGTGACCGGCATCCGAATGCTCGTTCACTCCTGGCCCCTTTTTCGCCGCACAGTACCGTCAAATGCGCGCGGGCCCAAGCGCCGGCCCTCACGGCAAGAGGCGCGTCGACAGGGAACTGGGCAGCCCGCGATCGGGTTCCATCTGCGAACCATCCACAGCCCATCCCGCAATCTGGGACAGTCCATTGCAAACGCTCGACGTGCGCGCCCGCGCTTGTTAAGCGCCAGCCTCTGCGTGAAGCGGGCTTGAGTCGGGGCACATGACGGTTGCAATCGAGATGGGGCAGACGGCGGCGGGATCGCCTGCGGCCCTGGACCTCGAGGAACTGCTGGCGACCCGGCTCCTGGTGCAGGGCAATTCCGGCTCCGGCAAGTCGCATCTCCTGCGCCGCCTGCTGGAGCAGAGCGCGCCCTGGGTGCAGCAGACGATCATCGACCCGGAGGGCGACTTCGTCACGCTGGCCGAGCGATTCGGCCATCTCGTGATCGCGGCCGAGGACCACACCGAGCGCGCGCTGCAGGTCGCCGGCGAACGGGCGCGGATGCATCGCGTCTCGACGGTGCTCAACCTCGAAGGCCTCGACGCCGAGAATCAGATGCGGCGCGCGGCCGCCTTTCTCAACGGCCTGTTCGAGATCTCCCGCGACCACTGGTACCCGATGCTGGTCGTGGTCGACGAAGCCCAGCTGTTCGCACCGGCCGTCGCGGGCGAAGTCTCCGACGAGGCCCGCAAGGCCTCGCTCGGCGCGATGACCAACCTGATGTGCCGCGGCCGCAAGCGTGGGCTGGCGGGCGTGATCGCGACGCAACGACTGGCGAAGCTCGCCAAGAATGTCGCGGCCGAGGCCTCGAACTTCCTGATGGGCCGCACCTTCCTCGACATCGACATGGCCCGCGCCGCCGACCTGCTCGGCATGGAGCGGCGCCAGGCCGAGGCGTTCCGCGATCTCGAGCGCGGCCAGTTCATGGCGCTCGGCCCCGCGCTGTCGCGCCGTCCACTCGGCCTGCGCATCGGCCCGACCGATACCAAGCCGCGCAATGCAACGCCGCGGCTGATGCCGCTGCCGGAGGCTTCGCTCGAGGACGCCCGCGCGGTGATTCTCGCCGCACCGCCGCCCGAGACCAACGCGCGGCCGCAGCGCAAGCCGCAACCGGAGCTGCTCGACCAGCTCATGGCGGCGAAGTCCGCCGCGCTCGAGCTGCGCCCCGAACCGCCAGCACCCGCCGTCAGCGAGGAGGAGCTCGCCGAACGCAAAGCCCGCGTCGAGCGCGTGCTGCGCGCGGTCTTGGCCGAGCCCGACGCCGGCTTCCGCGCCGTCGGCGTGCTCTACCAGGAATTCGTCGTCCGCTGCCGCATCGAGGGGCTGGGCACGGCCGTGCCCGACCTCAACGAGTTCCGCCGCATGCTGACCCGCGCCCGCGCCGGGCTCGGCGGCGACGAGACGGCCGACGATGCCGGCTGGCAGGACGTCAGGCTGCGCGCCTCGCTGCTGCCTGAGGACATGCAGGGCGTGTTCATGATGATCGCCCGCGCCGCCAAGGACGGCCGCCCCTGCCCGAGCGATGCGGCGATCGCCCGCGCCTATGGCTCGCATTCGCTGCGCCGTGCGCAGCGCCTGCTGACCTATATCGAGGACCAGGGCCTCATCGTGTGCCAGCTCGACGGCGCCGGCCGCCGCATCGTCACCCTGGTCGAACTTGCCTGGGCGACGGCGCCCGGCGATCCCAATGCCGACGACGCAGCCCCCGAAGGTCTCGTCACCTCGTCATCTTGAGGATGCGCCCAAATCGCTCCGGGCGCATCCCGATATCGTTCGCGATCAGGTCGCGGCGATCCTGCCCATCGCCGGGTCGCTGATGCTGGGCCGGCCGTTCTCGACGTGACCCGCGAGCTGCCAGTTGAAGTTGGCATCGCTGTCCGTCGTGACCGTCAGGTCGTACCAGCCATGGGTCTGCTGCAGGCGAACCCGCGTCTCCAGCCGCTGGCCACGCTGCAGGCGGTGCCGCTCGCTGCGTCCCGTATAGTTGTCGGCCAGCGTCACGACACAGCTCGCCCCCTTGTTGGTGAGCGCGATCGCAAGGCTGCGCGAATCGTCACCATCGTCCCAATCACAGAGATGGACCGTATCGACGTCGACCAGTGCGGCGGTGGTGGCGACGCCGCCCTTGAAGTGGCGGAAGAAGCCGTTCGGGCCGTACACCGACAGATCGTACTGGCCGGCGCTGGCCGCGAGGTCCCACACGCCGTGCAGCGATTTCCCGGCTTCGACGGTGTAGCTCCACGGACCGGTCGCGGTGTTGCCGGAGCGGGCGTGGAAGCAGGCGCCCGCCTGCCCCGGATTGGCGAAGCGGATCGCGAACGTCTTGTGCGCAGCATCGGCGTCGCCATCGACCCTGAGATCGTAGGGCAGCGGGCGCGCCGGGCGAATGCCCGGCTCCTGCTGCGGCAACACCTGCTTGGCCGGCGGCACCGGATGATAGTCGTCGAAGCGGGCACCGGAGGTGATGTCGGCGGCCGGCGGCTTGTAGCCGGCCGTGCTCGGCAGCGGCGCCATGCCTTCGTTGGGCGAAGTGAAGTTGAACGCCGAGGTGAGATCGCCGCACACCGCGCGCCGCCACGCCGGGATGTTGCTCTCGAACAGATCGGGCGCCTTGTGATGGAAGCGGCGCTCGATGAAGCGGATCACAGACGTGTGGTCGAACACTTCCGAGCACACGAAGCCGCCGCGCGACCACGGCGACACCACCAGCATCGGCACGCGGACGCCTAGTCCGTAGGGGCCGGCAACGTGGCTTCCGTCGCCAGCGAAGAGGTCCGTGCTCACATCGACGGTCGACTGGCCCCATGCCTGCGACATCGCCGGATACGGGCCGACGACGTGGTCGAAGAATCCGCCGCCCTCGTCGTAGTTGATGATCAGCGCGGTCTTGCTCCACAGCTCCGGGTTCGCCGTCAGGATGTCGAGCACCTTGGAGATGTACCAGGCGCCCGGCCCGGGCAGCCAGTTCGGATGCTCGCTGAACGCCTCCGGTGCTGCGATCCACGACACCTGCGGCAGGGTGCCGTTGCGGACGTCGTTGCGCAGCCCGTCGAACAGATTCTCGAACGTGCCGCCATTGGCGATGTTGCTGCCGCGCAGCGCCTTCTCGTACAGCGGGCTGCCTGCTTGCGAATTCTGATACTGGTGGAAATACAGCAGCGAGTTGTCGCCGTAATTGCCGATCCACGGATTCTGGGTCCAGCCCCAGGAGCCTTCCGCCGTCAGGCCGAGACCGATGTCCTGGTAGACCTTCCAGGAGATGCCGGCCTTCTCCAGCCGCTCCGGAAACGTGGTCCAGTCGTAGCCGGCTTCCGCATTGGTGATGACCGGGCCGCCGCCCTTGCCGTCGTTGCCGTCCCAACCGGTCCACAAGTAGTAGCGATTCGGATCGGTCGGGCCCATCACCGAGCAGAAATAGGAATCGCACACCGTGAAGGCGTCGGCCAGCGCATAGTGCCAGGGCAGATCCTGCCGGTTCAAGCAGGTCATGGTCGTGGTGCCCTTGTTGGCGATCCACTTGTCGTAGTTGCCGTTGTTCCAGGCCTTCTGGCCGTCGTTCCAGCCATGGGCGACGTCCTCGACATAGACCTGGCCGGCATTGTCGACGCGGAACGGCATCACTGCCCCCGCGCCGTTCGGCTGCTGCCACACCGGATTGCCATTCGGCAGCTTCACGGCGCGCGGATCGTTGAAGCCGCGGACGCCGCGCATCGCGCCGAAATAATGATCGAAGGCGCGGTTCTCCTGCATCAGCACCACGATGTGCTTGACGTCCTCGATGCTGCCGTGGCGGTTGAACGCCGGAATGGCATGCGCGCGCTCGATGCTCTGGCCGAGGGCGGCGGTCGCAGCCGACGCTCCGAGCAGCCGCAGGAACTCGCGCCGGTTGTGCGCGATCGTGTTCGACATCTCGTTCATTCCCCATGGTGATGACGGTGTCGAGCGGCTTAGGTCGGCGCGTTAACAACCGCGTGACCGGGCGGTAAAGGATGTGTGGCAGGCTTTTGACGCCGCGCGGCGGAGCGGCATTCGCGGCGAGGGCGCCCTGCCGCGATGCGCGTCGAAGCCGCCATTGCCCTTGCGCCGGAGACGAAAAGCTGAATGATCCGTTCGGGTTGCGACGACGACCGGCCGGGCCGCCCCCGGATTTGGCGCGCTGCGTTGTTGAGGATGATTTGCATATGCCGACGTTGACGGTGCAAGCGGCGGGTCTGCAGGGAGCGCCGGTATGGGCATGGCTGCAGGTCGTATCCAACGGACTGATCGCCAGCGCCTTCTTCACCATCGCCTTCGTCGTCGGCACGTTCCTGCGGCGGCGCTGGCGCGACGTCATGTTCCGCGGAATCGTCGGGGCGCTTGCGACCTTCGTGGCCGTCGTCGGGGTCACCCGCCTGCTTGCGATCGTCGATCTCTGGGTACCGACCTCGACCATCACGGACGTCATCAACGTCTTTCTCGGCGTCACCTCGATCGGAATCATCGTCATCATGATCAAGATGCTGCCGCAGCTTCTGGTGCTGCCGACGCGCATCACCTTGCAGAAGGCCTACGCGCAGCTCGAGGAGGAGATCCGGCAGCGCCGCGCCGCGGAAGCGATGGTGCGGCGATTCCAGGAAATCGAGGCCAACGAGGCCCAGGTCCGTCAGGCGCAGAAGATGGAGGCGATCGGCCAGCTCACCGGCGGCGTCGCGCACGACTTCAACAACATCCTGACCGTCATCACCGGGACGATCGAGATCCTTGCCGATGCAGTCAAGGACAAGCCCCAGCTCGCCGGCATCGCCGGCATGATCAGCGCCGCCGCCGAGCGCGGCGCCGATCTGACCCGGCACCTGCTCGCCTTCTCGCGCCGCCAGCCGCTGCAGCCGCGCGCCACCGACATCAATGCGCTCATCGTCGAGGCCGGCCGTCTGCTGCGGCCGACGCTCGGCGAGCAGATCGAGATCGAATCGATGCTGGCCCATGACAGCGCGCCGGCGCTGATCGATCCGAGCCAATTGTCGACCGCGATCCTCAACCTCGCGCTCAATGCGCGCGACGCGATGCCGGACGGCGGCAAGCTGACCCTGGAGACCAAGAACGTCACGCTCGACGAGCACTACGCGCAACTGAACCGCGACGCCAAGCCCGGAAGCTACGTCATGATCGCGGTCAGCGACACCGGCCAGGGCATTCCGGCTCCACTGCTCGACAAGGTGTTCGAGCCGTTCTTCACCACCAAGGACGTCGGCAAGGGATCGGGCCTCGGGCTGAGCATGGTCTACGGCTTCGTCAAGCAATCGAACGGCCACGTCAAGATCTACAGCGAGGAAGGCCACGGCACGACGGTCAAGCTCTATCTGCCGCGCGCCGCCGGACTGCCGGAGACGCCGGCCGCAGAGCCCGGCCGGCCGGCGGTCGCGCGCGGCGACGAGACCATCCTGATCGTCGAGGACGATGCGCTGGTGCGCGACTACGTCGTGGCTCAGGTGCGCCGTCTCGGCTATCGCACGCTGTCGGCCAGCAATGCCGCCGATGGGCTGACAATCATCGACAGCCAGGAACGCATCGACCTGCTGTTCACCGACGTCATCATTCCCGGCGGCATGAACGGCCGGCAGCTCGCCATCGAGGCCGAGAAGCGCCGCCCCGGACTGAAGGTGCTCTACACATCTGGCTACACCGAGAACGCGATCGTGCATCATGGCCGGCTCGATGCCGACGTGCTGCTGCTGGCAAAGCCGTATGTCAGCGCCGATCTCGCGCGCATGATCAGGACGGCGCTGGAAGCGTAAGGCGAACCGCGATGGTGGCGCCGGTCGATGTCTCGTTTGCCAGAGCTCGCGCGTCACGACCGGTGTCGTCCCGGCCTTGCGCCGGGACCCATGGCCACCGGCCATGGTGGCGAAGCGAAATCGATCCACCAGCGTGCCTCACACAAATTCCTGGGGTTATGGGTCCCGGCGCAAGGCCGGGACGACGGCTGAGGTTGCGGTTGGCGCCTTCCATCACACTGTGCCCGAGACATCCCATAAGACACGACGCCGCCTTCCCGCCGCCCATGAGGCCCAGGTGATGCGGCAATCATGCCCCTCCTGAACAACGAGAGGGCGCGAGGAAGGCCGGACCTCGGCTGAGGCCCGTGGCCCGCCTGCTCAAAAGAATGCAGGCG
>NZ_JAUHIR010000019.1:0-125414 GCF_032381375.1 Bradyrhizobium sp. SZCCHNR1017
GCTACGGCGCTATTTGGGAGCGCGCGTCCGGGCGGCTTTGCTCCACCGAGCTACACCACCTCCGGGGACACGACCTGGTTTTAACGGCTGCTTCGCGATCTCCCTGGGGACCGGGCTTGTTTGCCCCCATCACCGGCGAGACGCGTCTCCGCTTCATCAACCGGCTTGACCTCAGCATCGGGAGGCCAGGACCACGCGACTTGACCGTACGTCCCGGGCTTGCTCGCCGGCCCCGCAAATGCAGAGCCCCAAGCCCGACACGTCCACCGCTCCCCGCTTGCTACGCTCCGTGACGATCGGCCGAAACGCCCCTCTTCATCGCAAACGGGATGGCCGGCAACATCGTTCTGATTTGCCCGACGATGCAAGCCGAACAGCGTGCGACAAACTGGCTCGACGGGCAATCTGCGCACGACGGGGATGCGGGAATTGCCCGTCGGGCCGCAGAGAACTGATGAGCACGGACGGGCCGACGTTCGCCACCGATGGCGACCACCTCCTCACGACGCTCATTCATGATTGCGTTTGCCCCGCACTGTCCGCCATAATTGTACAACAGACATTTTCGCGAGTTTGATTGCAGCCAAGACGATTGGAAGCCGAACGTTCTTTTGGGGAGAGAGCGCACATGCACGCGCCAGCGGCCGGCTCGAAACCGGTTCCCGTGGTCGGCACGGCCTACAGGCCGGATATCGACGGACTGAGAGCTGTCGCAGTCATGTCCGTCGTCGTGTTCCACGCCTTTCCGCATGTGCTTCGCGGCGGATTCATAGGAGTCGACATCTTCTTCGTCATATCCGGGTTCTTGATCACCTCGATCATCGTTGCGGATCTGGCGAACGGATCATTTCGTCTTCGGACCTTCTACGCTCGTCGCGTCAAGCGCATCTTCCCTGCCCTCATCGTGGTTCTTCTCGCCGCCCTCCTGCTCGGATGCTTTCTTCTGTACACCGACGAATACAAGGAGCTCGGCAAGCAAGTTGCGGCGAGCGCCGGATTTGCCGCGAACCTGCTGTTCTGGAAGGAGGCCAACTATTTCGACCTGACCGCGGAAACGAAGCCGCTGCTTCACCTATGGTCGCTGGGCATCGAAGAGCAATATTACATCCTCTGGCCGCTGCTGCTGTGGCTGTGCTGGCGGACAAGGAAGCGCGCCCTGCCGTACCTCGTGGGGCTGCTGCTCGTCGGGTCATTTCTGCTGAACATCAAAGCCATGGGCACCAGCCCGACCGAGGCCTTCTACTCCCCGCTCACGCGCGCATGGGAGCTGTTTGCAGGCGGCCTGCTGGCGATCGCGTCGTCCCCATACACCAGGCCGCTCTTCGGCGCTGTCCCTGACGCGGGGCATCGATCACCCATTTCCGATCGGCTCGCGGCGTCGGGAATAGTCCTGTTGGCGGCGAGCCTGATCCTGATTTCGAGAAATACGCCATTTCCCGGGTGGGCAGCACTGCTGCCTGTCGCAGCGACCTGCATGCTCGTCGGCGCCGGGCCGTATAGCTGGGTCGCTCGACGCATTCTCTCGCATCCTTTCCTGGTTGGAATCGGGCTGATCAGCTACCCGCTCTATCTCTGGCATTGGCCTCTGCTCGTCCTGACTCGCGCCTGGATGGGCGAGGCAGGCTCCGCACCGCTTCGATCCGGCGTCATCGCGCTGAGCGCCGGTTTGGCCTGGATCACCTATCGATTTCTGGAACGTCCGATCCGGTTTGGGCAATCGCCCTTGCGGTCGGTCCCACTGCTCTGCGGTGCCTCGGCGACGCTCGCGGGAATCGGCGCCCTGACCATGACCTACGGCTGGACCTTCAAGCCGGGCGATCTGAACAGCTACGCAGCCTATTTCGATTCCTTCCGCACGGGCGTGTCGCCAGCTCGGGAAGAGCTGGTGGAAATCAATCAGAACCAATGCAACTTCTACAACTTCGAGAGTGCGCTTCCCACGCGCGTCCCTCGGGACGGCATCAGCCCGGACTGCTACACCAGCCACTCTCGCAGAGCGGTGCTGCTCTCATTCGGCGCATCTCTTCCATGGCTTACGGAAGACGCTTCCGTCCGATACGTCCCTGCTGCTCGTTTATGCGTCGGGGTGCCGTCCACACCGGATCGATCTGACCAGACTGACGACCGACTACTGCGAGATGTCCAACTCCTTTGCGCTGTCGACAATCAAAGAGGTCGTTCCTGATGTCGTGGTCATCTCATTCAACAATTCCTTCGATACGGAGTACCTGCGCGAGGTGTCTCGGGACATCAAACGGATCGGCGTGAAACGGGTGATCGTGCTCGGACTGGCGCCTCATTGGGAACCGTTCCTCTTCAAGGTGGTCATGCAGCACTATTGGCAGTTCACACCGGCACGAATCTCGACGCACCTCGACCAGCATGCGCTTGGCATCGACAAGGCATTTCGAGACGAGCTCCAGGCCAACGAACCGTTCGAGTACCAGAGCCTTCATGACTTCTTCTGCAATCGAGAAGGCTGCCTCATCTATCTCGATCGCAACCGGCGCGAGGGTCTCGTGAGCTTCGATAATGCGCACCTGCGACCGCTTGCGTCCCTCTACCTCGCCGAGCACCTGCTCACCCCGTTGATCCAACGCGACGTCCAGCCGAGGACGCGTGACGACGCGCAGCCGCACGGTGGCAGGACGGGGACTCTCGATGACCGGCCAGGAGTGCAGTGAAGATACGGCGCATTGCCGGGGGCGGATCACGAGACGTCCCGCGCAGCCCATCCACGTCCGCCTGCCATCGCCCGACCTGTCCGCTCAAAACCGCCCGCGGCTTGTTCACCGGCTCGATGCGATCGAGAATCTTGCCGAGATCGCGCCTCGCGATCTGGCGTCGTAGTCGGCCTGCAGATTGCAGCCAGAGCTCCGGCGATGTATCGATGAATATGCATTGAATGCACCGATCGTCGTTCGGAAAAAGCGGCTTGCGCCGCCCGATCTCGGCGTGTAGATGGCGCCTGTCGCGAAAAGCGGTCGTTGCCTGCGGCCGAGTACAAGCCGTCCATCTGCCTTTTGGCATGGACCGGCCCAGCGTCTCCCACACATCACATCGATCGCCTGACAGATCGTCAGGCTCCAGCGAGCGGTCGCGCGTGTTTGCGCCATCGGCTCGCGTGAACCGGAGCGCGCCATGACCAGGGCTGTTGCCGTCATCTATCTCACCATCGTGCTCGATGCCGTCGGCATCGGGCTGGTCTTTCCGATCCTGCCGGCGCTGCTGCACGACGTGACCCACACCGACGACGTGCCGGTCCTTCTCGGCGTCATGACGGCGCTCTACGCCGCGATGCAGTTCATCTGCGCCCCGGTGCTGGGCTCGCTGAGCGATCGGCTCGGCCGGCGCCCGCTGCTGCTGGTCTCGCTGGCCGGCGCCATCGTCAACTACCTGTTCCTGGCCGCTGCGCCCGATCTCTGGATGCTCCTGCTCGGCCGCGCCATCGCCGGCGTCACCAGCGCCAACGTCTCGGTGGCCACGGCCTACATCACCGACGTCTCGCGCGAGGACCAGCGGGCCCGCCGCTTCGGCCTCCTCAATGCGATGTTCGGCATGGGATTCATCATCGGGCCCGTGCTCGGCGGCGCGCTCGGCGACCATTGGCTGCGGCTGCCGTTCGTCGTGGCGGCGGCATTGAACGGATGCAACGTCCTGCTGGCGTTGCTGATGCTGCCGGAATCGCGACCACCGGACCCAGGCAAGATCGAGATCGCAGTTCTGAACCCGCTGCGGCCACTGCGCTGGGTGTTCGCCGTCAAGAGCCTGCTGCCGGTCGTTCTCCTCTTCTTCCTGTTCAGCGCGACCGGCGAGGCCTATGGCGTCTGCTGGGCGCTGTGGGGCGGCGACACCTTCCACTGGAGCGGTCTTTGGATCGGCCTGTCGCTCGGCACCTTCGGGGTGTGCCAGATGCTGGCCCAAATATTCCTTCCCGGTCCGGCCGTGAGATTGCTGACCGAGCGCGGCGCCATCCTGACCGGAGTGACCTGTGTCTGCACGGCCCTCACCGCCATGGCGTTCGCCAACCAGAGCTGGATGGTGTTTGGCGCGATGCCGCTGTTCGCGCTCGGCGGCATGGGCATGCCGGCCCTGCAGTCGATCGCCACCCGGCAGGTGGACGCACATTTGCAGGGCCAGTTCCAGGGCGTGCTCGCCGCCACGGTCAGCCTCGCCTCGATCGTTGCGCCGCTCGGCTTCTCGAGCCTGTACTTCGCCGTCAGGGACGAATGGCCCGGGGCGATCTGGCTGTCGGTCGTCGCCATCTACGCGATCGCCATTCCCGTCGTCGTCACGCTGCGCCCGGCCAAGCCGGCGCCTGCGCCCTGATGCGTCGGAACCATCGCCGTCGCCGCCCGTTGGCCCGGATGCCTGAGATCGAACTCGCAAAGCCGCTCGTTCGAGCGATGCAGATCTATCGTCGCGTGGCCAGACACGATCTGGACCAGGGAGCGCGGCGCGCCCTGGCGCGGCATATCCGCGGACTGGCCGAACAAGGCGTGCATGATCCCGGCCGGCTGACCGTGTGCGGCCTCAGCTATCTGCGCAAGCTCGACCGACAACGCGGCTCCGACCAATCCTGATCTGCCGTGCCGGGACGCGGCGGGCGATCGGCCAGCTCGCCGCCCCGCGGTCACGGTGACAGTGCACGAAGCTTGAGATCCCCCTGCCCGCGGACACGCCAAGCCTCCGGTCCTCAAGCCGCCCGGAATCTTGGCGAGAGCGCCCGCTCACATCTCGAGCGTAACCAGGAACTCCTCGCGCAGAACCTCTCCGGGATGCATCGGCTCGAGCTTCTTGGTCATTACGGCAGCTCTTGAAGCTCGGAGCTAGCAGCTCGAGTCCCCACCGGCCCAGCGGTAGATACGGGCGCTCAGGGGGCCCGCTCCCATCGGGTTGCTGACCTTGATGGTCACGCGCGATCCGGAGCCGGATTTTTCGATGCGCGCTGAGACGAAGTAGTTCATCCGGACCCCATAGCTGCCTGCGACCAGGCGAAACTCCGCAAAGCCGCGGTCGCGGTGTAGCTCGCCTTCAGATTCGATCTGTCCCCCGCCCGGGTTGCCCGGATTGCCAAAGACCCGCACGGGCGGATAACAGCGCTTGCCGGTCTCGCTCAAGCGGCGGTAGATCTCCTCGTAACTTTCGGAAAAGCTTTTGCTGTCGGCAACGTCGCGCGAATTCAGGCCCTCCGGCGACATCGCACATCCACCGAGCAGCGCAATGGCAGCCCCCGTCAGCGCCGCACGCAAAGCGAACTTCATTTCCATGAACGATCCCCCAGCGCCCAACGATCGCCTCGCCCCCGAGTAATCACCGTCGTATTCGCGCTACCTGAAAGATACGCGAGTTCCCGTGAACCGTGCAATATGCGACGCGTCGAGACTTGGTGCTTTTGCCCCGGAGATGTCTTGACATGGCGGTCGAAGACCGAGGTTGAGGTCAACCCGCCTGCAGCGATCGTCGTCTATCGGTAGGAGCCGAACGCGAGGACCATCCGCATCGTTTGCGCGTGGGCGAAAATCAGCGGCGCACCAGTTGGCTCCGATGATGGGCCGGCATTCGGAACGATCGCCGCCAGCTTCCGTTGACTTCGATGCCTCGGATCGAACTTGCCAAGCCGCTCTCGCGAGCGATGCAGATCTATCGCCGCATGACCAGACACGATCTGGACCAGGGGACGCGGCGCGCGCTGGCGCGGCACATGCGCGGGATGACCGATCAGGGCGTGCATGATCCCGGCCGGCTGACCGTCTGCGGCTTGAGCTATTTGCGTCAACTCGACCGACAACGCGACCGCGAGCGATCCTGACCTGTCGCGTCGGACACATGGCGATCGATCGTGAGCGGACCGCACCTCCGATCCGCCCGATCGCTTGGCTACATCACGCCTTTCAGTTCAGGCGAGTGCGACGGAGATGGCCGGGGCAAGCCCGGCCATGACGACGATGAAATGGCGGGCATGACTTAGATCGACTACGCGATGGCCTTCTCGCGCCCAATCGATCCTCTGCTGGTAGCGACCGCCTCAGTTCGCGCTGATCGCGTGCAGATGCATCGCGAGCATCATCGGATCGTGGTGCGGCTCGGCGGAATAGGACGCATGGGCCGTTGCTTGGTCATGGTTCGCGCCGGCATCGGCGCCATTCAGCGCAGCAGCGTCGGCCTGGGCATTCGCCAGCACCTGCGCGGCGCCGGCGGCATCACCCAGCTTGGTGAGGCTGGCGGCCGTCTCGGCGGCCACCGCGGAGGCGATCGCGACGGCCTGCTGCGGCGTCTGCACCGGTGCGGCGACCCCGGCGGCGTGCGGGATCTGGGCGAGCAGGGCCTGCGTGTCGGGAGTCGAGATATTGTAGCCGAGCGTCTCCAGCACCACGAGATCGATCGGCGACAGCGTCTGCGACGTGGTCGGATTGTAGAATTCGTTCAAGGGATCGCGGGCGCCCTGGATGCCGGTGTTGAGGAAGTCGGCCGGGTCCGACATCTGGCCGTAATCGGCGATCTTGGTGAGCCCGCCGTCGAGCGAGAAATACGCGGGAGGCGCCGAGCTGATGCTGTTGTTGATCAGATGCTGCCCCGGCTTGGTGAAGTCGAACAGGTCGAAGATGTCGAGATTGCCCGGCGACGGCACCCGTCCCAGCGCATGCGACAGTTCGTGCAGCGCGACGCCGACCAGCGACTGCGTCGGGATGTCGGTGTTGAAGACGGCGAAGCCGTCCTCAGTCGTCGTGCTGTTTGGATCGATGAGCCCGAGCACCTTGGCCTGGGCGTTGGCGACGAACACCTGGGAATGGCCCTGCACTGCCCGCCCCGTCGGCAGGTTGTCGAACACCGTGTCGCCGGCCGCCGCGTGGTCCTGCAGATCGGTTCGGAGCTGCGCGTAGCTGGTGAGCACGCCATTGGAGACATTGGCGCCGGCCCCGCCGCCGGTGCCGGCGAAATCGATCGCGAGGTTGACCGTGGCCTGATCGGTGATCGCCGAGGACAGGATCGCCGCCGCCTGCTCGACGCCGGCGCGGAAGCTTTCGGGCGCGGCCGCGGCGGCGGCATCGAAGGTGAGGTTGAAGGTGAGCCCGCCGGTGTGAACCGAGACGGTCTCGGAGCCGTCGGCGTGTACCACCGGATCCGACACCGCGCCGGGCGGCAGCACGACAGGCGAGGCAGCCGCAGCCATATTGGTCGTCGTGTTCTTCGCCGCCGCGGCCGGATCGGGCATCATGAGACCATCTGAGCTCAGCCCGAGCTGGTCATGGGTCAGCGTGTTCATCAGACGGACTCCTTGATCATGGCCCCCCGCGTCTCCAGCTGCGAGGCGTTCGCAGGCTGCGACCATCATCGGCAAGTGAGTGAAAAGTCTGACGCTGCCGGACCCACTTCGGGGCAGCCGTGCCACGGTTTGGATGCGGCCGGGCGGGCCCGCCATGCTCCTGCCGCGCTGGTCTCGCGCGACGAATGACGGCAATCTGCGGCAGGCGTCCGCGACGGATGCAGCCAACATCATTCAGATCGAGAGCCTCCCATGAAGATGCGCCCGCTCGGCCGTTCCGGCCTCAACGTTCCGCCCCTTTGCTTCGGCTGCAACGTGTTCGGCTGGACGGTGGACGAGGCGGCCTCGTTCCGCCTGCTCGACAAGGTGCTGGAGTCCGGGATCAACTTCCTCGACACGGCGGACGTCTATTCGCGCTGGGTGCCCGGCCACAGCGGCGGCGAGTCCGAGACCATCATCGGCAAATGGATGAAGCTGCGCGGCAATCGCGATCGTGTCATCCTCGCCACCAAGGTCGGCATGGACATGGGCGACGGCAAGGTCGGGCTGAAGGCCGACTACATCGCGCGCGCGGTGGAGGACAGCCTGCGCCGGCTGCAGACCGACGTGATCGATCTCTATCAGTCGCACAAGGACGACGAGACGACGCCGCAGGAGGAGACGCTGGCGGCCTATGACAGGCTGATCAAGGCCGGCAAGGTGCGGGTCATCGGCGCCTCGAACTTCTCGGCGGAGCGGCTGCAGGCCGCGCTCGAGCTGTCGGCGAAGAGCGGCTTGCCGCGCTATGAGAGCCTGCAGCCGGAATACAGCCTCGCCGAGCGCGCATCCTACGAAGGCGCGCTGCAACGCGTCTGCGAGAACTACGGCGTCGGCGTCATCACCTTCTTCTCGCTGGCCGCCGGCTTCCTCACCGGCAAGTATCGCTCGGAGGCCGATTTCGGCAAGAGCCCGCGCGGACAGCGCGGCATCCCGAAATACATGAACGAGCGCGGCATGCGCATCCTCGCCGCGCTGGACGCGGTCGCAAGGGAGACCGGAGCGCAGCAGGCCTCGATCGCGCTGGCGTGGCTGCTGGCCAAGCCCTCGGTGACGGCGCCGATCGCCAGCGCCACCAGGCCCGAGCACGTCGACACGCTGGTGGCGGCGACGGAGCTCGCGCTGACCGCGGACCAGGTCGCGCGGCTCGACGCGGCGAGCGCGTGAGCGCCGGCGCGCGACGCCACCATTCAGCGCCAGGCGTGCGACGTTTCGACACGCACGCAGGACGGTCGTTCTCCACCGAACAGGGCCTGTGATGGAGGACTCGGCGCGCTCAGTGCCGGTCCTCGATCGCAACACCCGATCACGCTCCTGCACCGCATTTTCAGCACAGCGGTGAAGCGGGCCGGGCGACTTTGCAGCATCTCGCGGATCGCCACCTCACGGCCAAACTTCGGCCGGGATCGAACTGCTAAGTCCACTGTCAATTTAGAATGTATCGAGGAAGCGTTCGGTGAATCGTGTCGCGCGCGTAACTGTTGGCGCATTCGTATTTGCATGTGGTCTGTCATCCCTCGTGGCGCTGTCTGGCAGCGCCCGAGCGCAGCAATTGCCGCAGCGCCCGCCCACCGGCGGCGCCGTCGGTACGCTGCCGGACCGCGAGGCGCTGAACTCCGGCACCGTCACCGTGATCACCGCGCCGATCGGCGGGCCGATGTCGGTCATGGGCTCCGACATGGCCGCGGTGCTCGACGAGGGCGAGAGCCTGCGCGTGCTGCCGATCCTCGGCAGGGGCTCGGCGCAGAACCTCATCGACATCATCATGTTGAAGAACATCGACATGGGCTTCGTCACCACCGACGCGCTGGAATTCGTGAAGACGGAATACAACATTCCAGACATTGCCCAGCGCGTGCGCTACATCGCGCAGCTCTTCCACAACGACGTCCACATCGTCGCGCGGCGCGAGATCCGCTCGCTGGAGGATCTCAATGGACGGCGGGTGTTCGCCGAGCGCTCGATCGGCCTGCCGGCAGCGCGCACGATCTTCCGCCGGCTCGGCATTCGCGCCGACATCGACTCCCAGACCGATCCGACCGGCGGGCTGCAAAAGCTGATCGACGGCCAGGGCGACGCCTGGATCGCATCGGTGTCGAAGGACGCGCCGATCATCAAGGGCATCAAGAACGAGGGCGGCCGGCTGCATCTCTTGACGATCCCCTATGACCACGCGCTGCAGGACATCTATCTGCCGTCGTCATTCTCGTCCGAGGAATATCCGAACCTGGTGCCGCCGGGCACCAAGGTCGAGACCGTCGCCGCCTCGACCGTGCTGATGGTCTACAACTGGCCGGAGAACAGCGAGCGCTATCGCCGCACGGCGCGGTTCGTCGACGCGCTGTTCGGCAAGATCCAGGTGCTGCAATCGCCGCCGCGGCATCCGAAATGGCGCGACACCGTGCTGTCGGCGCCGGTGCAGGGCCTGGTCCGCTTCAAGGCGGCGCAGGAATGGCTCGATGGCGCCCGCGCGATGCAGTCGCCGGGCCAGGATGCCAACCCGGCCGAATTCCGCAAGTTTCTCGACGAGCGCAAGGCGCAGGCGAGGATGTCGCCGGACGAGGCCGCGCGACTCTACAGCGACTTCCTGAAGTGGCAGCGGAGCAGGGAGCCGCGCTGAGCGCCGAACCGCCGGAAGCGACGTCCCGGCATCAGGAGCGCGGCGGCAATCCCGCCTGATCGGCCGTGCGCCGGACGGCCGGCAATGTCGCATCCGCAGCGCCGCCTTGCGAAGGCGCGGCGCGCGCGAAGCTGAGCTCGACCGTGGTGCCGCCGCCCGGCGTCTCGCGCAGCGCGACGCCGCCCTGATGCGTCGCCATGACCTGCGAGACGATCGAAAGCCCGAGCCCCATGCCTTCGCCGCGGGTGTGGCCGCGCTCGAACGGCCGCAGCAGGCGTTCGGGCTGATCGGATTGCAGGCCGGGCCCCGAATCGATCACGCGCAGGCGCGCCGCGGCGTCGACCTCGACGAGGATCGGACCGCCCGCGCCGGCATGCGCGACCGCATTCCTGATCAGGTTGGAGAGCGCGACCGCGATCGCCGGCTCCGAGCCGCGGATCCGGACCGGCGCATCGCAGCCGGCGAAGCCGATCTCGAGCCCGGCCTGCAGCGCCATCGGCACGTGCTCGGCGGTGACGCGCCGCGCCAACGCGACCAGGTCGATCTCGCCCAGCTCGTCCGGCTCCAGCGAAATCCGCGCCAGTTGCAGCAGCATGGTGACGATCGACGACAGCTTCTGGTTCTCGCCGACCAGTTTGGCGCGCAGGCCGGCATCCGGCACCGCCTCCAGCATGGTGCGGGCGTTGGTCAGCGGGGTCCGCAGCTCGTGGGCGGCATTGGACAGGAAGTTGCGCTGCGCCTCGGCGGCGTGGTCGATGCGCGACAAGGCGCGGTTGAAGGCGGTGACCAGCGGCAGCAATTCGGCCGGCGCGTCCCGCTCGGGCAGCCTTCGGCCGTCGGGCACGCCGTCGATCATCTCGGCCGCGCGTGCGACCGCACGCACCGGGCGGGCGATCAGCGTCGGCACGAACAACAGCGCCGCCAGCACGGTCGCGACCAGGACCAGGATGATCGGAAGCGCGACGATGGTCGCGTCGGTCAAGGTGCCCGTCATCAGCTGCGTCGACGTGTAGGCGACGCCGCCGGTCTCGATCAAGACCTCGCCGACCGGCGTATTGCGGACCGCCATCATCCGTTTCAGGCGCCGGGTCTCGCCGTCGATCGCATAGGCCAGGAAGCTGGTGCCGTTCTGCGACGACGGACCCTTGTGCGGTCGCCATTTCGGAATCGGCCCGTAGCTCACCTCGCCGCTCTTGTCGGAGACGACGTACCAGAACGTCGGGAAGTCCTGCATGATCGTGTCGAGCCGGGGCGTCTGCTTCACGAGCAATTGGCCGCCAGCATCGCGAGCCACGGCCTCCTTCAGCGCATCGGCAACGTCGGCCGCGCCCCACGTGCCGTCATCGTCGCCGCCGAAGCGGATCAGCAAGGCAGCGGCGCAGATCAGCATGATGGTGGTGACGACCGCAATCAGCGTCGCGGAGAGCAGCGTGATGGAGCGGCGGATACGGCTGAGCTTCTGCCACCTCACCTGCGTCACTCGCCGCTCAGGAGATAGCCGAGGCCGCGCACCGGCCTGATCGTCGCCCTGCAATTGGCTTCGCGCAGGCGGCGGCGCAGCCGCGACACATGGGCCTCGATCGCGTTCGACTGGATCTCGTCCTCGAAGCCGTAGGCCGCGGTCTCCAAGGTCTCGCGCAGCACCACCCGCCCGCTGCGGCGAACCAGCGCCTCGAGGATCGCCAGTTCGCGCCTGGGCACCACGATCGGCGCCTGGTCGACGCAGACCGCGCGATTGACGATGTCGAAGCCCAGATTGGCGATCGAGACCATCGCGCCGCGGTCGAGAAACAGCCGGCGCAGCACCGCCCTCGCCCGTGCCACCAGCTCGATCGGCTCGAACGGCTTGGCGACGTAGTCATCCGCGCCCTCGTCGAGCGCACGCGCGATGTCGGCGGGGTCGTCGAGCGCCGTCAGCACCACGGTCGCGGGGCTCGGCTTCTGCTGCCGCAGGTCCGGCAATAGCGCCAGCCCGTCGCCGTCCGGTAGTCCGCGGTCAATCACCACGAGCTCGAAATTGCGCACCGCGATCGCCGCCCGCGCCTCGTCGAGCGTCGTGACGATGTCCGACGAGCCGAACGCCGTCGCGAGTGCATCCCGCAGCCAGAGCCCGAGCTGGGGATCGTCCTCAACGACCAGAACGCGCACGCCATCCTCCCGCAACATCGACAATCGGCTGTTCCTATCATTACAGACGGATTACAATAGGATTACGTCGGCGGCATTGTGGTACCGTTGTTTTTTTCAGCGCTCAATCGAAGTCGAGCCGTTCTGCCAGGGCTGATCGAGCCTCCATCGCGATATCTCAGTTGCAAGCTGAACGACTTCTCGGCCGGCGCGATTGCAGTGGTATGACGTGCCATGCCGCGATGATCCGATTTTCGACGTCAGCCTTTCGTAATCGTCTCGGCCTAGACTGGCATTCAAATACGCGCCGAGGATTCGCCCGCATGAAGCCTGCCGCATGATCGACCGGACACACCGGGCGATCGGCCATTCTTGTCGGCCGCGGCTGCCGATCGCGCGTCACATCCGTCGCCTCATCATTGATCAACATCGACATGTTCCATGGCTTTGCGTTCTCGACCGTCGCCGAACGGTCGGACTGTCATCCGGCGGCCTGGCGCCGTCCGTTCCTGCGTTGGCTCGACGGCATCGAGGCCGGCTGGGCCGTGCCGCTGCTGCTGGTGTGCTTCGTGGCCGTGTGGACGGCCTATCTCTCGATCGCCTACGCCGGCGCCGGCCTGCATCCCGACGTGATCGAGACCTGGACATTCGGACGGCAGTTCGCCTGGGGCTACGACAAGCATCCGCCGCTGATGGGCTGGATCGCCGGTGCCTGGACCGCCGTCTTCCCTCTTTCCGACTGGTCGTTCCACCTGATGGCGATGACCAATGCGGCGCTGGCGCTGTGGTTCGTCGACCTGATTTCGCGCCGCTTCGTCGTCGGGGACAAGCGGGTGATCGTGCTGCTGCTGCTGATGCTGACGCCAGCCTATCAGTTTCACGCCCAGCGCTTCAACGCGAACTCGGTGCAATTGGCGACGTGGCCGCTCGCCACCTACTGCTTCCTGCGCGCGTTCGAAACGCGAACGCTGCCCTGGGCGGCCGCCGCCGGCCTGACGGCCGCGCTCGCGCTGCTCGGCAAGTACTACTCGATCTTTCTGGTGGTGAGCTTCGCATTCGCCGCCATGGCGCATCCGCAGCGACGCGCCTATTTCACCTCGGCGTCGCCATGGATCTCCACGGCCGCAGGCCTCGCCGCGCTGTCGATGCATCTCGACTGGCTCGTCGGACATGACGCGGCGCCCATCCAGCACGCGCTGATGCACGCGCGCTCCACCCTGGCGACATCGTCGCGGGATGCCCTGTTCTTCGTGCTGGGGCTCGCGGCCGCGATGGCCGTTCCGGCTGCCACCTGGCTGATCGTCGCCGGCGCCAGGATCAGGTCTTTCACCACGGAGATGGCCGCGCTGAACGGCGGCCTCCGGCTGTTGTCCTATATCGCCATCGGCACGGTCGGCCTGCCCGTCATCAACGCGCTGATCATGGGCACCGACCTGCCGTCGCTATGGGCGCTGCAGGGGCTGTTCCTGTTCGTCGTGGTGATCGTCTGCGGCGCAAGCTATCCGATCGCGCGCTTCCACACCGTCAACATCGCGGTGCTGACGGTCGGGATCGCCGTCCTGGCTGCGATCGTCGCGGCGCCGCTCCACGCCTTCTACCGCAATAGGCACGGCTATGAGGAAGGTCGCACCTTCTACCAGCAGACCGCGCGGGAAGCGACGCGCCAATGGCGGGAGTTGACGGGGAAGCCGCTCGAGCATGTCGGCGGCACCGAGAGTCTCGCGCTCGCAACCGCCTTCTACAGCGCTGATCATCCCGCTTACGGTCTGCCCGTCTCGATCCACGAGACCGGTGCGGACTCTGGCAGCGAAGGCTGGATTTCGTTGTGCTTCCGTGACCAGGCGGATTGCATCGGCGCCGCGGAAGCGGTGGCCGCCCGATCCGGCACCTACGTCAAGCGCGAGTTCGCGGTGCAGGCGCGGCTGCTCGGCTGGACAGGATGCACACGAACGGTGGTGGCATTCCTGGTGACACGGCGGAAGGAACCATAGGGTTGAGGCAACGCCGCACGCGGCAGCCTCGTCAGCGGATCCGAACATTCGGATCAAGGACAAGGTCCCGCGTCGGCGGGACCTTGCGCTCGGGCGGCGGTCTCAGTCGTTGTCCCAGGATCCGTCGGAATAGCCGTCCCGGTAGCCGGACAAATAGCCGTCGCCATAGTTGCCGTATTCCGCGTCGTACTCATAGACGCGGTGACGACGATAGACGACCCGCGGCGGCGGATAGTCGTCGTAGCTGTAGACATAGGTGGGCGCGGAACGGGCGGTTGCCGCCGAACCGATCAGGGCTCCGATCGCCAGACCTCCGACGACGCCGGCGGCGACCGCCGCTCCGCGATTCCCGCCAGCGTTGGCCGGCGTGGCGATCGTGCCTGCGATGGTCGAGGCCATGATCATGAGCGCGCAAATTCGTTTCATTGGGTTCTCCTTGCGATCGGCTCGGCCGTCGCTGCGGGAGACTCGTGTCTGCGGCTTACCGCATCATTACAGACGGCGGATGGCAGATGCACAACGAGCATGTGAGCGCGAGCACCGCCGCGAGCTCCATCATGGCAGGCCGTTCGGACGTGTGGGGCTGGGACACAAACCGAACGGCCTGCTCACTGGACTCCGACGACGTTCGAAGCCATGCGGCGCCAGATCATGATGGAAGGTGCCGCAGGTGGGACGGAGCCGACCTGATCAGGCCGGGCTTTCGGGTCTGCGGCGGCGCTCCAATGTCCTTCCGATCGAACGCCACATCGAGAGACGGCGAGCAATGCTCATCATGGCACGCTGTCGATGGCAAACCGATGTGACCTCGATCAAGGACGCGTTGAAGCTAGCGTCACGGCCTTACCGCAGGATTACAGTACGACGCGGATGATCCGGGCATCTCACCAGTGCATGGCCGGGAAAAATTCCAAGGCCGGCCGTGCTGATGGCCTCCGTGCTGAACACAGCGCGCGCGAGCAGCGGGATTCGATGTGATGGAAGACAACGGGCCCGACGGCGCGCTGCGGTGCTTCACGTTCCGACGGCGCAACGGCGATGTAGTTCCGTATGAGCGGCGGCGATTTCAGAGCGTCCGGCGCGCGAGCTCACCGCGGCGTCGGAGATATCGCCGCCCGCCTCATGCCCGCCCAGGAAACTCCGCAGTTCCGCCGGCGTGCGCGTGACGCGACGAGCGTTGCGCAGATCGCTCAGTTTCTTTCCCGTGCGACGCGAAGCGAAATCAGCAGGCATCGCGCTGGAATTGTTGTGCGGCTCCGCCGCCATCTGCTAGGGAGTGCGGCATCGCGCGATCAGCCGGTTGGGAGAGTGGGTGTCTCTGACACGCGAACGAATCGAAGGGCTCGCGCCTGATCAGGCCTCACTCGCCGCAGCGCTGAAGCTCGTGAAGCCTGCCAACTGGCCAATGCTGGCCGCGAGCAGCGATGCCGAGGTGCTGTGGGGCGAATGCCAGGGCTCCGGCGCGACGCCGTATCGCGTGGTCGCCGCGGCCGACGGCAGCGGCTACAAATGCACCTGCCCGAGCCGCAAGTTTCCCTGCAAGCACGTGCTGGCGGTGCTGTGGCAACGGGTCGACAAGCCCGAGCGGTTCGAGACCACCAGCCCGCCGCAATGGGTCGAGGATTGGAGCGCGCGGCGGCGCGGCGCGAGCGGCCGCGCGCCGGGCAAGCCCAAGCCGGAGGGCGACGATGCGGGCGCGCCACCGTCGCTCGATGCTGCCCTGGCAGAGGCCGCGACGATTGCTCCCGCCGACCCAAAGGCTGCCGCGCGCGCCGAGGCGCAGCGCGAGCGGATCAGGGCCGAGCGCGAGGCGGCGATCCTCGCCGGACTCGACGAGCTGGAGCGCTGGATCGCGGATCAGCTCAACCAGGGGCTTGCCGATTTCGCCGCCCGCGCCGCGTCCGCCGCGCGCACGCTGTCGACGCGACTGGTCGACGCCAAGGCCGGCGGCCTCGCTGCGCGGCTCGACCAGCTCTCATCCGAACTGTTTCGCGTCGGAGAGGATCGCCGCGCCGATCTCGCCATCGAGCAGCTCGGCACCATGTCCCTGATCGCCTCGGCCTACCGGCATCAGGACCGGCTGCCGGCACCGCTGCGCGAGGATGTCCGACGCGCGGTCGGCTGGTCGCTGCGCCGCGAGGAGCTGCTGGCGGACGCCACGGCCCCGCGCGCGAGCAGCGTGTGGATCGTTGTCGCCAACCTGTCCGAAGTGCAGCCGGACAAGCTGCGCAGGCTGGAGACGTGGCTCGTCAACACGGGCGATGACCCCGGCCAGCCGCGCGCCGCGGTGCTGATCGATTTTGTGCCGGTGTCCGGCGGCGGCGCCGGATTTCCGTTCGCGCCGGGGGAGATCATCGACGGCGAGGTCGTGTTCTATCCGTCGGCCGCGCCGTTGCGCGGGCTGCTGGCGAGCCGCAAGACGGCGGCGACCGCGACCTGGCCGCAGCCATTGCCGGGGCTCGCCCCAGCGCTGCAGGACTACACGGCGCGGCTCGCCGCGCTGCCGTGGCTCGATCGCTGGCCGCTGCTGCTCGCGGGCGTCACGCTTCACACCGCGGGAAAGGGTGCGCTCGTCATCGCCGACAAGGCCGGAGCTGCGATCGCGGTGGAGCGCGGCCAGTTCGACCAACTGACGCCGCTGCTCGGCCTCGACGACCTGTCGCTGCTGTGTCTGTGGGACGGCCGCATTGCGCAGGTGCTGGCCGCCGAAACGGCGCTCGGCCGCTGGCATCACGAGGGCTGACGATGGCGAGCGCGATCGATCCCCAGAGCCATGCCCGCCTGCGCCAATCCTTCCTGCTTGGCCTGGCGCGGCAGCCCTTGACGACGCCGCCGGCGCTGGCCGAACTGTTGCCACACGGACGCGAGCCTGCGCTGCCACTCCTTGCACTGGCCGCGCAATGGCAGCGCTTCGCCGGCGCCGCGGCGCCTGTCGCCGATCCCGTCCCGGACGCCGCCCTGCGGCTGCACCAGGACGCGCGGCCCATCCTGCCCGAGGCGGCGCGGCGCGCGCTCAAGGCATTGGCGCGCAGCGTCGAGAAGTCGCTGGCGTCGAGCGCCTTGCCGCTCGCGCTGCGCCGTATCCAGGCCGCCGGCTGCCGGCTGCATCCGTTCGACCTGCCGGATTTCGTGCCGCACATCAAAGCCAATGCCGAGGACCAGGGCCTCGCCGAGCGCGCTTATCTGGCGCTGATCGCCTCCGACGCCGATGACGATGCCACCAAGGGCCTGTTCTTCGAACGCATCACCATGGAGAACTGGACCACCTTCCCGAAGACGCAGCGCCGCGCCTTCGTGGCGGAGCAGCGCCGCAACAATCCCGCCGACGGCCGCGCGCTGATCGAATCGGTCTGGAAGAGCGAGCCCGCGCCGGTCCGCGCTGCGCTGCTCGATGCACTGATGGTCGGCCTCGGCTCCGATGACCGGCCGTTTCTGGAAAGCCTGAGCGCCGATCGCGCCGACAGCGTCAAGCAGATCGCCGCACAGCTCCTGACCCGGATCGCCGAACGCACCGAGCACGGCGCCCGGCTGACCGAGGCCGCGCGGTGCTTCCAGCGCGCGGGCTCGTTGCTGGCCAAGATCGGCCTCGGCGCGGCGTCGACAGTGACCTTCAAGCTGCCGGCCGACGGCCTGAAATGGCAGGAGGCCGAGGCGTTGCGCGAGCGGCTGTTCGGCGGGCTGCGGCTCACCGCGCTCGCCACGGCGGTCGGCGCGCCGCCCGAGGCGCTGATCGCTTCACTGCCGCCGTCCGAGCACCGCGTGCTCACGCTGCTGATGGATGCCGCCGCGGCCGAGGGCGATGACGACACCGTGCTGCGCATCATCGGCTCGCGCCTCTGCGGCGGTGACGCACTGCACGGATATGCGCTGATGTCCCTGGCGGCGAAGGCCCGCCAGCCGCTCGCGCCGCAGGTCGCCGAACGCGTGCTCGCATCGCCGGCCTGGCAGAAGGCGATTCAGGACCTCGCCGACGCGACGACGCCGGCGGCGCAGAAGGACGACGGCCGGTTGGTGCTCATGGCTGCGCTGATGCCGCGCGCGACGATGCCCGCCTTCGTCGCCACGCTCACCCCGCTGTCCCCCGCGACCGCGCGCGCGGCCAAGGATTTCACCGACCTCGTTCTCGCGTTGCCGACGTAACGCACCATCAAACAGTCCGGAGCACGCCCATGACAAACGCTGATGCGAGCCCAAGCGACGGCCAGCTGCGCCGCTCCGCGGAAGCATTGCATGCCCACGAGCTCGAGGCGCTGGCGCAGGAGGACACGCGGGCGCGGCCGGCGCAATGGCGGCTGTCGCCACAGGCGGTCGTGACCTATCTGATGGGCGGCCGCACCAAATCGGGCGTCGAGATCACGCCGAAATATATCGGCAACCGCCGGCTGATCGAGACCGCGGTGGCGACGCTCGCGACCGACCGCGCGCTGCTGATCCTCGGCGTGCCCGGCACGGCGAAGTCGTGGGTCTCCGAACATCTCGCCGCCGCGATCTCCGGCTCGTCCGAGCTGATCGTGCAATGCACGGCCGGCACCGACGAGAACCAGATCCGCTACGGCTGGAACTACGCGCTGCTGCTCGCCAAGGGCCCCTCGCGCGAGGCCATGGTGGCGACGCCCTTGATGCGCGCGATGGAAGCGGGGCGGATCGTACGCTTCGAGGAGCTGACCCGCATGCCGTCGGACGTGCAGGACACGCTGATCACGGTGCTGTCGGAGAAGCTGATGCCGATCGCGGAGATCAACGACGCCGTTCACGCCCGGCGCGGCTTCAACATGATCGCGACGGCGAATGCGCGCGACAAGGGCGTCAACGAATTGTCCTCGGCGCTGAAGCGGCGCTTCAACGTCGTGGTGCTGCCGCTGCCGGCCGACCTCGATGAGGAGGTGAGGATCGTCACCAAGCGCGTCGGCGAAATCGGCGGCGGCCTCGAGCTGCCGAAGATCGCGCCGGCCGACCAGGAGATCATGCGCATCGTCACGGTGTTCCGCGAGCTGCGCGACGGCCAGACGCTCGACGGCCGGCTCAAGCTGAAGTCGCCGTCGGGCTCGCTGTCGACGGCGGAGGCCATCGCGGTGACCATCGGCGCCTGGGCGGAAGCCGGCCATTTCGGCTCCGGCGTGATCGATGCGCAGAGCATGGCGGCGAACCTCGTCGGCGCCATCGTCAAGGATCCGGTGCAGGACAAGGTCGTGCTGCAGGAATATCTCGAGACGGTGGTGCGCGACCGCAAGCCGTGGGCCGATCTGTACGGCGCGATCCGCGACGTGATCTGACATGGCCGCGCCGCAGCACGATCGCCTGCATCTGCTCGGCATCCGGCATCACGGGCCGGGATCGGCGCGCGCCGTGCTATCAGCGCTCGACGCGGCCGATCCGGCCGTGGTGCTGATCGAAGGACCGCCGGATGCCGATGAGCTGATCGCGTTCGCCGCCTCGCCCGCGATGGTGCCGCCGATCGCGCTGCTGGTCCACGCCCAGGACGATGCCGCCAATGCGAGCTTCTTTCCGTTCGCGCTGTTCTCGCCCGAATGGCAGGCGATCCGCTGGGCGCTGGCGAGGGGACGGCCGGTCCGCTTCATCGACCTGCCGGCGTCGTACCGCCTCGCCGAGCGGGCCAAGCCGAAGCAGCCGGAGGGCAATGAAAGCGAGGCCGCGCCGGAGGACACTCGTGCGCCTGCGCCAGATGAGCCGGACACGGTCGATCCTGAGCTGGCGCAGATCCGGCGCGATCCGCTGGCCTATCTCGCCACCCTTGCCGGCTATGACGACAGCGAGTCCTGGTGGAATGCGATCGTCGAACAGGGGGCGCATGGGCCGGAGATCTTTGCCGCGCTGGAAGCCGCGATCGCGGCGTTGCGCGAGAAGATCGATCCGCTGCCCTACCAGCCTGCCGATGAAGCCCAGCGCGAGCTGCGCCGCGAAGCGCATATGCGCCTGGAAATCGCGGCGGCGCTCGGCGAGCAGGACGGGGCCGTCGCCGTCATCTGCGGCGCCTGGCACGTGCCGGCGCTGCGGCGGAAAGTGGCGCTGAAGGACGATCGCGCGCTGCTGAAGGGGCTGCCGCAGGTCAAGGTCACCGCCACCTGGGTGCCGTGGACGGAGACGCGCCTCGCCGCCGCGTCCGGCTATGGCGCCGGCGTAATTTCGCCGGGCTGGTACGCGCATCTGTGGCAGGGACTGCAGCACGGCCAGGCCGCCGCGCTCGACGCCACCGGCTTCACGACCCGCTGGCAGGCCCGTGTCGCGGAGCTGCTGCGGCGGAACGGGCGGCCGGCATCGACGGCATCTGTCATCGAGGCGTCCCGGCTCGCGATCACGCTGGCCGCGTTGCGCGACGTCGCTTTGCCGGGATTGGCCGAGATGCGCGAGGCGAGCCTTGCGACGCTCTGCGAGGGCGAGACGGCGCCGTTCCGCCTGATCGAGCAGCAGCTCATCATCGGGCAACGTGTCGGCGAGATCGACGACAGCGTGCCGCAGATGCCGCTCGCCGCCGATCTCGCGCGCTGGCAGCGCAAGCTGAAGCTGAAGCCCGAGGCTCTCGACACCGACATCGCGCTCGACCTGCGCAGCGAGGCCGGGCTTGCCAAGTCGCAGCTCCTGCACCGGCTGGGCCTGATCCAGGTGCCGTGGGGACGGTTGCAGGGATCGGGACAGAGCCGCGGCACCTTTCGCGAGAACTGGCGCCTGCGCTGGGAGCCGGAATTCTCGGTGCGTCTCGTCGAGGCGCTGGTGCACGGCACCACCGTCGCGCAGGCTGCGGGCAATGCCGCCGTCACCAACGCACAGGCGGCGACCTCGTTGAACACCGTCGCGGCCATCGTGCGCGGCTGTCTCGAAGCGGGTCTGAGCGAGGCGGCCGAGACGACGATCGCGCTGCTGCAGCAACGCTCGGCCGCGACAAGCGATGTTGCCGATCTCACCGAGGCCGTGCCGCCGCTCGCCGAAATCCTGCGCTACGGCACCGCACGGGCGCTGCCGACCGAGACGCTGCGCCTGCTGGTGACCAGCCTCGTCGAGGCGATCTGTGCCGGCCTCGTCTATGCCTGCCGCAGCCTGCAGGCCGACGTCGCCGCCGATCTCCGCGGCAGGCTGGCGCGGCTCGACGTCGCGATCGGACTGATCGAGGATCGCGGCCTGCGCGACGGCTGGAGCCGCGCGCTGTTGCACGTCGCCGCCGATGCGGCGGCGCATCCGCTGTTGAAGGGCCTGGCGAACCGCGTGCTGTACGATCAGGGCATCGTGTCACCGGAGCAGACCGCGCTGGCGCTGTCGCGCGCGCTGTCCCACAGCGTGCCGACGCTGGAGGCCGGCGACTGGCTCGACGGATTTCTCGGCCAGAGCGGCCAGGTGCTGCTGCACGACCAGATGCTGCGCCGGATCATCGACGGCTGGCTGGCTGCGATCGACGACGAGGCGTTCAACAACCTGCTGCCGGTGATGCGCCGTGCCTTCGCGAGCTTCGACCGCAACGAGCGGCGGCGCCTGCTGGACGAACTGGCCAGGCAGCGGCCGCTGGCCGTCGGCTCCACCTCCGACGCCAGCCCGCTGCTGCCGCCCGCGCCGCTGCCGGCCACCGCCGCCGGCTTCGACGCGGCCGTGCCCTTGCTGCTGACCATCCTCGGCGCCGACCGGCCGATCAAGGAGGCCAATCGATGAGCGACGACGCTGATGCCGAGCGCAACCGCCGCTGGCGCCTCGTGCTTGGCGGCGACGACCAGGCCGGCCTGTCCGATCGCGATCGGCGCCTCGATGCGGCGCTGGCCGGACTCTATGACGCCGGCTCCGGCGGCAAGCGCGGCGGCGGCCGACGCGGCGGTCTCGGCGGCTCGGCGCCGCGCGTCGCGAGCTGGCTCGGCGACATCAGGGAGTTCTTTCCGGCACCGGTCGTGCAGGTGATCCAGAAGGACGCTTTCGAGCGGCTCGGCCTGAAGGAGATGCTGCTGCAGCCTGAGTTTCTCGCAGCCCTCGAAGCCGACGTGCATCTCGTCGCCGACCTCATGGCGCTGCGCTCGGTGATGCCGGAGAAGACCAAGTCGACGGCGCGCCAAGTCGTCGCCAAGGTCGTCAAGGAGCTGATGGAAAAGCTCGATGCCCGCACCACCGAGACGATCCGCGGTGCGGTCGACCGCCGCCGCCGCACCCGCCGACCGCGCGCCGGCGACATCGACTGGCCGCGCACGATCGGCAAGAACCTGCGCCACTGGCAGGCCGAGCATCGCACCATCGTGCCGGAGACATTGATCGGGCACGCGCGCGCCGCGCGCCGGACCAATCTTGAGGAGGTGATCCTGTGCGTCGACCAGTCGGGCTCGATGGGCACCTCCGTCGTCTACTCCTCGATCTTCGCCGCGGTGCTGGCCTCGATCCCGGCGATCGCGATGAAGCTCGTGGTGTTCGACACCAACATCATCGACCTCACCGAGGAGCTGGCCGATCCGGTCGAGGTGCTGTTCTCGGTGCAGCTCGGCGGCGGCACCGACATCAACCAGGCGCTGGCCTATTGCGAGCGCCTGGTGCGCGAGCCGGCGCGCACGCACATGGTGCTGATCAGCGACCTCATCGAGGGCGGCATCGCCGAGCAGATGCTGGCCCGCGCCAGGGCGCTGGTGTCGTCGGGCGTCAACCTGATCGTGCTGCTCGCGCTCAACGACGACGGCCGCCCGGCCTACGACGCCAAGCACGCCGCGATCCTGGCCGCGCTCGGCTGTCCGGTGTTCGCCTGCACGCCGCATCAGTTTCCGGAGTTGATGGCAACCGCGCTGAAGCGCCAGGACATCTGGTCGTGGGCCGCAGCACAGGACATCAAGCTGGTGCGGCCGGAGGACGGCGTACCGGGCGTGTGAATGAAGCGTCTCGTTCTGTCATGCATCCTGCTGCTCGGGCGCTACGCTGTTCTGCCGGTCGTCGCGCTGGCCGCCGGATTGCTGTTCATCTGGCTGATCACGCTGGACGACTACACGAGAATTGCGCTCATCACCGCCCCCATCATGTTCTGCGTGGTCGCGGCCGCCGTCGCGCTGGCGCTCGGAATTCTTTTCGTGCCGGCCCGGCGCGAGCGGAGCAACGTCCTGGACGAAGCAATGGCGCCCGCGCTCTGGCGGATCTGGCAGGAGCTCGATCCAGCCTTCGCCAAGCCGGCGCGCACGCTGCGGTTCGACGCCGAGTTCAATGCGTCGATCAGCGAAGCGCGCGGCTATGCCGGCATCTTCCGCCAGCACGTCACGATGACCGTCGGACTGCCGCTGCTGATGATCCTCGACGAGCGGGCCATCCGCGCCACCATCGCCCACGAGGTTGCCCATGCCGAGCTGCGTCACATCACCGGGGCCGGCAATCTGTTCGACTTTCTGCGCGCCTGCGAGAACGTTCTGCATTATGCGAACCCCGATCGCACCATCACCGGCCGGATTGCAGCACGGCTGCTGCGTGCAGTGCTTGGATGGGTCAACAGGGAGTATCTCGCACTCTCACGTCAGAATGAGCTGGCCGCCGACCGGCGCGCGGCCGCGCTTATGGGACCATCCGAGATGGCGCGATCGCTCGTGCTGATCGCCGGTGGCGTGGCGCGACTGCGCAAGCTGGTGTTCTCTCCCTTGGAGACCGACATGCTCGGCGCCATCAGCCTGCCGGCGACGCCGCTGCAGCGCATGTCGACCCATCTCGTCGACATCCGCGACCATGATGCGCTCACCGCTGCTGCGGCCAAGACGATCGAGGAGGAGTCCATGGAGGACCCGAACTCGACCCACCCGCCGCTCCGTGCGAGCCTTGCCAATCTCGGCTGTGCCACGCTCCCCGCAGTCGATCCGATCGAGGCCCCGGCCATCGAGCGACTGCTCTCACCGGATGCGGCGCGCGACCTTTCGGCCCAGCTCGACGCCGAGTGGCGCAAATTGGCACAGACCAGGGTCCGTCTTGGAGGCTGATATTCAGCATACCTGCCGGCGACGCCTGCCCCCGTGGAACTCGGCGCGCATCTATGCTAAGGTGCTGCCGTGCACGATCTCCGGGAGCCTTCGGTGCGACGCGCGCAGGTCAAGGTCGATGTCCAGGCCGACGAGCCGGACTGGGCACCTGCGCGACAGGACTTATGGCAGCGCATTGCCGCGCATGATTTCGAGCCGGATACGCCGTTCAACTTCACCCAGCGGTTGGCGCGCGACCATGGCTGGAGCCTCGATGAGGCCCGGGCCGCGATCGAGGCCTATCGCCGCTTCTGCTTTCTCGCGATGGTTTCGCCGACGCCGGTGACGCCCAGCGAGGTGGTTGACGAGGTCTGGCACCAGCATCTGATCTATTCGCGCGACTATTGGGTGATCTGGTGCGGCGAACGGCTCCAGGCCCCGCTGCATCATGATCCGACGCCCGGCGGACCGCATGCGCAGATGACCTACCGCCGGCAATATGCCGAGACGCTGGCACTGCATGAACGCTTCTTCGGTCCGCCCAGCCCCGATCTGTGGCCTGCGACACACATCCGTTTCGCCGGCCCGCGCTATCACGTCACCGACCTCACCCATTGGCTCATTCTGCCCCGGCCCCGCGCATGGCTGCGGCGGCTGTTCAGGAGATGAATATGGCGCTCAATCCGTTCGACTGGACGGCCGGCCCATTCCTACTCGTCTACATCGTTCTCGGCGCCATCATTTTCCTCAAGGCCTTCGCCCTACGCGGCACGATCGGCCCGGCCGCGGCCAAGCCCCAGCCGCCTTTGAACGAGCTCGAGCTGGCCTATCTCGCCGGCGGCGCGCCACGTTTCGGCGATACCGTGCTGCTCGGCTTCGCTGCGAACGGCGCAGCAACCTTCACCGCCCGCGATCACAAGATAACAGTGACTGATCAGACGGCGCTGGCGGCGCTGATGGACCGTCCGCCGCGGCTTGCATTCCGCCCGGAGATGACACGGCAGGAATTCCAGCAGGCGCTTGCGCCACTTACGGCGCGCATTCAGGCGCGGCTGGAGGCTCTCGGCTATGCACCGACCGACAGCCAGATGGTGGCATTCCGCAAGACCGTGTTGCCGTTCGTCGGCGCGCTCATCCTGTTCGGACTGATCAAGGTCCTCGTCGGCGCTTCGCGGCAACACGACGTAGGCTTTCTAATACTACTACTCGGTCTTACGGCGCTGGGCGCGGCGATGATCGCAAAGGCGCCCTCCCGCACATACGCCGGCAACGAGGTGCTGCGGAGCTATCAGGCGACCCATGCGCGCGCAGCCCGCGCCCCGCGCGAGCATGAATTGCTACTGGCCGTCGCACTGACCGGCGCGGCGGTGCTGTCCGGCACCGCCTACGCTTCGGTGCTGGCAACATCCAAGGCGCTGAGCAGCAGTGGCGGTGGTTGCGGCGGTGGCGGTTGCGGAGGCGGTGGTGGCGGCGGCTGCGGCGGCTGCAGCTGACAATCAATCGCTCCTCGCCGGTGTCACCGCCGTAGACTTTCCTGTTCGCATCCGACGCGGCATCATGCGCGTCATGAACGACGAAGCACGGCGCGGCATCGGCCATTCGACCAATCTCGTGGGACGTCCCTCGGAATGGCTGGCGAGCTGCGCCTTCAACGACAGCGCGGTGCCGCTGCACATATGGGGCGTCACCGAGATGAACCCCAGCCTGTTCACGATGCTCGCGCAGGCGGAGCATCTCAACGAGGCCGGCCAGGCCTTCTCGACCTACATGATGGCGATGTTCGGCCTCGATCCCGAGCAACGCGCCGCGACGTCCGGCGGCCAGCGGCGTTTCCGCTCGTCCTTCCTGCGGCTGATCCAGGGCTGGGGCTTCGACAGCAACGGCCCGGAGGGCGCCGTGCTCAAGGGCTGGGTCGAGAGCCGGTTCGGCCTCGGTCCGTCCTACCACAAGGAGATCATCGAACGCGTGGCAAGCCGGGCCTGGACGACCTATGTCCAGGAGAAGATGTCGAGCCGCTTCCACAACAATGCGATCTGGGTGCAGCTCGATCTGCTGTTCGAATTCTGCCAATGGGCGATCCGCCGCTTCGCCTTTCCAGGCGAGACGCATCTGACGCTGCATCGCGGCGTCAATTCGTTCGACGAGCATTGGATCGTGGCGCGAACAACGCGGCGCGAGGCGGTGGTCCGGCTCAACAACCTTGTCTCGTTCTCCTCCGACCGCGACACTGCGGGCTGCTTCGGCGACATGATCCTCACCGCGCGGATTCCCGTCAGCAAGATCGTGTTCTTCAACGGCCTGCTGTCGTCACATGCGCTGAAGGGCGAAGGCGAATACCTCGTGATCGGCGGCGACTACCGCGTGAGCGTCGACTATGTGTGAGCGGATCGCAGCATGACCGCACCCGATGTCGAGGAACGCGCGCTCGCGGCCTATCTCGGCTTTGCCATCGGCGACGCGCTCGGCGCCACCGTCGAGTTCATGACCCGAGGCGAGATCGTCGCGCAATACGGCGTGCATCGCGACATCATCGGCGGCGGCTGGCTCAAGCTCAGGCCGGGGGAGGTCACCGACGACACCGAGATGTCGCTGGCGCTGGGACGCTCGCTGATCCGCAAGCGCGGCTTCGACGCGCGCGACGTCTGCGAGGAGTTTGCCGCCTGGCTCCGGACCGGGCCGGCCGATGTCGGCAACACCTGCCGCCGCGGCATCCGCCGCTACGTCATGCACGGCACGGTCGAAGGCGTCTACGCCGAAGGCGACGCCGGCAATGGCGCGGCGATGCGCGTGCTGCCGGTGGCGCTCGCGACGTTGGAAGCACCGGACAACGCCGAGACCTGGACGCTGGCGCAGGCACGCGCCACGCACCATCATCCGCTGTCGGACGACGCCTGCATCGCGCTGGTGCGCATGACTCACGCCTTGCTGCTGGGTGAGGGACAGGACGCCGTCCGCCGCGAAGCCGATGCTCTGATCGGCAAGCACCGCGCCTTCAGCTTCGTCCCCTATCCGGGGCAGAGCTCGGCCTTCGTCGTCGACACCATGCAGACCGTGCTGCACCACTATCTTGCCGCCGACTCGTTCACCGAATGCCTTGTGCAGACCGTCAACCAGGGCGGCGATGCCGACACGACGGGTGCGCTCGCGGGCATGCTGGCCGGCGCCACCTATGGGCTGGCGGCGATTCCTGCGTGCTGGCGCGACAGGCTCGACCGCGACGTGGCGGCGGACATTGAGGTGCAGGTGCCGCGGCTACTGGCGATTGCGCGCGCGATTCGGGCCTGATGTCTTGGAGCAATGGCATCCAGACGTCGCAAAGTGTGCCGGCCGTGGCGGATCGGCTCCGACCGATCGTCGTCTCAGCCACGGCCCTCAACCATTCTGCGCCAACACCTCGCGCAGCGCGTCCGTCAGCCGCGCGAGCTCCGTCTCCGAGCCGATGGTGATACGCAGATAGTCCGCGATCCGCGGGGCGGTGAAATGGCGGACGAGCACGGCGCGCTGGCGCAAGGCTGCGGACAGCGCCTGGCCGGAATGGTCCGGATGCCGGGCGAAGACGAAATTGGCGCTGGACGGCAGCACCTCGAAGCCGAGACGAACCAGCGCGGCGGTGAGGTCCGCGCGGTTCTTCATGATGACCGAGCGCGCCTGCTGGAAATGGGCGTCGTCCTCGATCGAGGCGATCGCGCCGGCCTGGGCGGGGCGGCCGAGCGGGTAGGAGTTGAAGCTGTCCTTGACCCGCGTCAGGCCTTCGATCAGCGCGGCGTCGCCGATCGCGTAGCCGACGCGGAGTCCTGCGAGCGCGCGCGATTTCGACATCGTCTGCACCACCAGCAGGTTGGGATGCTCGGAGATCAAGGGGATCGCGGTCTCGGCGCCGAAATCGACATAGGCCTCGTCGATGACGACGGCCGCGTCGCTGCGGGCAGCAACCAGCCGTGCGATCTCGGCACGCGACAGCGCAATTCCGGTCGGTGCGTTCGGATTGGCGATGATCACCGGGCCGGGACGGCCGACATAATCGTCGATACGCACGCGCATCTCGGCATCGAGCGGAACGGTCGCGTAGTCGATTCCGAGCAGCCGGCAGTAGACCGGATAGAAGCTGTAGGTCACGTCAGGGAACAGAAGCGGCGCCGGCTGCTTCAGGAGCGCCGCGAAGGCATGCGCCAGCACCTCATCCGAACCGTTGCCGACGAACACCTGCTCGGGTGAGACCTTGTGATAGGCCGCGAGGGCCTCGCGCAGCCGCGTTGCCTGGGGATCGGGATAGAGGCGCAAGGTGTCGGCCGCGGCGGCCCGTATGGCCCCGATCGCCTTCGGCGAGGGCCCGAACGGACTCTCATTGGTGTTGAGCTTGACCAGGCCCGGGATCTGCGGCTGCTCGCCGGGCACATAGGGCGACAGCCGATGAACGAGCTCGGACCAGAAGCGACTCAAGATTGCTCTCCTGCGCACCCGAGATCCGCCGATCGACGCATCGATCGGAAGCGATGGACGTGCGAACTGAACGTGGTGTGGATCATCGGCAAATGGCGCGCCCGGAACGATTCGAACGTCCGACCCTCAGATTCGTAGTCTGATGCTCTATCCAGCTGAGCTACGGGCGCGTTTTTCGCATTTGGCAGGCTCCGGGCCAGTGGCCGGATCCCGGAAGGCCGGAGCGGCAAACGCCGGCAGGCCTCGCGAAGGGCCCCTGACTAACGGCTCGGAGACCGCTTGGCAAGGCTGGAGCGGGACATTTTGCGACCATTTTTCCGCAGACGCGCCGGCGCGGTTCGGCATGGCCGGAGCGGATGGGCTTCGTTCCGACACGCCAGGAGTTCCGCGCTCGACGCCTGCGGCATCGCCCGCCGGAATGGCAGGTGAGGCCGATCGGGTTCAGGCGCTGGCGCGCTCGGTCCAGAAGGTCTGCAACTCGACAGGACGGTCGGGGATCGTGATTCGGAAGGTCGCCCCCAGGGTCCCTTCGACCAGTTGGATGTCGCCATCATGGGCCCGGACCAATTCGGCCGCAATCGCAAGGCCCAGCCCCGAGCCGCCCGGACGACCGGCACCGCGGAAGGCCTCGAACAGGTGCTCTCGCACCTTCGCCGGGACACCGGGACCCGTGTCCGAGACCTCCAGGATCGCCACCCCGCCTTCGCGGCGGCCGGTGATGCGGATCTGGCGCACGCCGGCGTCCGCCGCGAGGCTGTCCAGGGCCTGGGCGGCATTGCGCACCAGGTTGAGCAGCACGCGGAACAGCTGGTCGGGATCGGCATCGATCTTCAGCCCGCGCTCGATCGCCGCGATCCAGGTGATCGAGGCATCCGGCGACAGGCCGGCGGTCTCTCGCACCTCGGCGACGACGGGCTCGACCACCACCATGCGGCGGTCCGGCGCCGGCTCCTGTACCTTGCCGTAGGACAGCGTCGACTGGCAGAACGCGATGGCGCGCTCCAGCGAGCGCATCAGCTTCGGCGCGAAGCGCTGCACCCGCGGATCCGGCACGCTGGCGAGCTGATCCGACAGCAGCTGCGACGAGGCCAAGAGGTTGCGCAGATCGTGGTTGATCTTGGACACGGCGAGGCCGAGCGCGGCGAGCCGGCTCTTCTGATGCAGCATCGAGACGAGGTCGCGCTGCATGTCGGCGAGCTCGCGCTCGGCGACGCCGATCTCGTCGGAACGCTGGCTCGGCACGATGATTCGCGCCACGCTCTCCGGATTTTCGTGGAAGCCGACGAGGCTCGCGGTGAGGCGCCGCATCGGCCGCACGAACAGGAAATGCAGGGCAAGATAGACCAGCGCCGCGGTCAGCACCGCCAGCAGCAGCGACACGCCGAGCAGGTTGCGCGAGAACCGGTACATCGCCTTGCGCAGCGGCTTCTCGTCGGTGACGACCTCGATGAACTGGGCTCGGCCGGGCGCCGGTCCGATCACCCGCATGGTGTGGTCGCCGGTCTCCGTCATCATCGTCAGCGAGTTCACGATCGACGACCACGCCGTCATGTCGCGCATGTCGAAGTCGTGGTCGATCGAGGCGGGCAGGTCGGCGCTCGCGAGCAGACGGCGCTGCTGGCCCATCTTGATGGCGACGCCGCGCGCGTTGATGGAGGTGAGGATCTGCCGCGCCAGCGAATCCGGCACCATGCCGGACGGTGCGGCGTCGAGCACCAGGGCAGCGGTATTTGCGGCCGCCAGGCGGTCGTTGAGCCGGTTGGTCCAGAAATTGGCGATCGCCGGCACGTAGATCAGCACCTCCGCGATCATCACCAGCGGAATGGTCAACAGCAGCAGCTTTCCAGACAAGCCGAGCCGCCGCGACCGTTTCGGTCGCAGGCGCTCCAGGATTGGCTGGTTGTCGCTCTCGGTCACGTATCGCCCTTGTAAGAGACACCCCACCCTTACGGGACCGCAAGATGGGACTGCACCGGAGTCCGGTCAAATTACGGATCGCTCATGTTCCGGTTTCCAAATCGTTCATAATGGAACCCGAAACTGCACGATCTCTGACGTCTTCAACCCCGCCGCGCCGAAGCCATTCTTGCCTTCGTCGTGTGCGCAGGGTCTTGTGCGCAGGGACTTGCGTTCTCGTCCTGCCTCGTGTCGTTCGCGACGCTGATCTACGGCTGGTGACGAAGGTCTTGACGAGATCTCGGCGTCGTCGATCCCTGCACCGCCTATGACGTCTTGCCGCGATTGACGAAGGCAGGACGCTCCCTTATAAGCCGCGCCAACCGTCCGCGATGACCCGGCTCGCCCGGGAGCGGCTCGATTTCAGGGCCGGCAGCGGTCCATTTCGGGCCCGTAAACATCATCGGACATCAATCGACATTTCAAGCAGGCAAGTTGTCAACTGGCAAATTGCCCGTCAGCGGAGAACGACCCGTGAAGCGGACTTATCAACCCAGCAAACTGGTGCGCAAGCGCCGTCACGGCTTCCGCGCCCGTCTCGCCACCACCGGCGGCCGCAAGGTCCTTGCCGCGCGTCGCGCCCGGGGCCGCAAGCGTCTCAGCGCCTGAAGCCAGGGCGTCTGTCCCGGAGATTTCCATCATGGATCGGCTACGGCAGCGGGCGGACTTCCTCGCCGTTGCCGATGGCGTGCGGGCGAACAGCCCTGCCTTCGTCGTCCAGCGCCGGGAACGGCCGGACCGGGGCCCGGTCCGGATCGGCTTTACCGTCACCAAGAAGAATGGCACCGCCACGGAGCGTAATCGCATCCGTCGGCGGCTGCGCGAGCTTGTGAAACGGCTCGATCCCCTGTCGATGCGGCCGCACACTGACTACGTGCTGGTCGGCCGGCGGGATGCCCTGTCACGCGACTTCCAGACCATGCTCGCCGATCTCCAGGCGACGCTCCGCCGCCTCGACCGGCCGCAGGCCAAGCCGCAGCCGCGCAAGCCGTCGGATGCGGACAAGCCAAACGCTCCCGCACCGGACGCGCATTCCCGCAAACCGGATTGAACGACGAGACGATAAGAAAACGATGACCGACAATCGCAACACCATCCTCGCCGTCATTCTGTCCGGCCTCGTGCTGATCCTTTGGCAGGTCTTCTACAACGGACCGCAGATGGAGAAGCAGCGCGCGCAGGCCCAGATGCAGGCCGAGCTCGCCAAGAAGCAGGCGCCGGCAACGCAGCCTGACAGCGCCGCGCCGTCGGCCACCCCGCAGCCGGGCGCGGCCGCGACCGGCAGCCCGAGCGCGCCGGGCGGCGCCGTGACCAGCACCGGCGTGATGCCGCGCGACACCGCCATCGCCGCCACGCCGCGCGTCAAGATCGACACACCGCGGCTGACCGGCAGCATCTCACTCAAGGGCGCACGCATCGACGACCTGGCCTTCGTGCAGTACCGCGAGACGGTCGATCCGAAATCGCCGGCGATCGTGCTGTTCTCCCCGTCCAACACCGCCGAGCCCTATTACGCCGAGTTCGGCTGGGTGAACGCCGCCGGCGCCAAGGTGCAGGTGCCCGACCAGAACACCGTCTGGCAGCAGGACGGCTCGAATGCGCTGACGCCGTCGACCCCGGTGAAGCTGACCACCACCAACGGCGACGGCCTGACTTTCCAGCGCACCATCAGCGTCGACGATCACTATCTCTTCACCATCAAGGACGACGTCACCAACGCCGGCAACGCACCGGTGACGCTGTATCCCTACGGCCTGATCTCCCGCCACGGCACGCCGCACGTGTCGGGCTATTACATCCTGCACGAAGGCCTGATCGGCTATCTCGGCGAGAAGGGCCTGCAGGAGTTCACCTACAAGAAGATGGACGACGAGAAGGCGGCGAAGTTCGACGTCACCAATGGCTGGCTCGGCATCACCGACAAATATTGGGCGGCGGCGCTGCTGCCGATGACCGATGCGCGGCTGCAGGCAAACTATTCGTCGAAGCTGGTCGACAACCAGCATCGCTACCAGACCGACTATGTCGAGACCCCGCAGACAGTGCCGGCCGGCGGCTCGGCGTCGGTCTCCACCCGGCTGTTCGCCGGCGCCAAGGAGGCCGGCGTGGTCGGCATCAACTTCCCGATCGGCGGCCTCGGCGGCTACAATCAGAAGCTCGCGCTGAACCATTTCGATCTCTTGATCGACTGGGGCTGGTTCTACTTCCTGACCAAGCCGATGTTCCTGGCGCTCGACTTCTTCTTCCGCTTCTTCGGCAATTTCGGCGTCTCGATCCTGCTGGTGACGGTGCTGGTGAAGGCCCTGTTCTTCCCGCTCGCCAACAAGTCCTATGCCTCGATGGCCAAGATGAAGGCGATCCAGCCGCAGCTCCAGGCGCTGAAAGAGCGCTATCCGGACGACCGGATGAAGCAGCAGCAGGAGATGATGGAGATCTACAAGAAGGAGAAGATCAACCCGGTCGCCGGCTGTCTCCCGGTCGTGCTGCAGATCCCGGTGTTCTTCTCGCTCTACAAGGTTCTCTTCGTCACGATCGAGATGCGGCACGCGCCGTTCATCAGCTGGATCAAGGATCTCTCGGCTCCGGATCCGACCAATCTGTTCACGCTGTTCGGCCTGATCCCGTTCGATCCGACGCAGCTGCCGCTGTTCGGTCACTACCTGGCGCTCGGCATCTGGCCGATCATCATGGGCATCACGATGTGGTTCCAGATGAAGCTGAACCCGACGCCGCCCGATCCGACCCAGGCGATGATCTTCAACTGGATGCCGCTGATCTTCACCTTCATGCTCGCGGGCTTCCCGGCCGGCCTCGTGATCTACTGGGCCTGGAACAACACGCTCTCGGTGCTGCAGCAGGGCTTCATCATGCGCCGCAATGGCGTGAAGGTGGAGCTGTTCGACAACATCCGCGGCACGTTCAAAAAAAAAGCGGCGTGACGAGTAAGGCGGCGTGAGCCGCTGAAGCAACCAACCATCTACCGTCATGGCCGGGCTTGTCCCGGCCATCCACGTTTTGATATCCCGCGCAATGGGCGTGGATGCCCGGGTCAAGCCCGGGCATGACGAAGAGCGAGGCCTTGTCATGACCACCAGCCACGACACCGACGAGCGCCTGATCGAAAAAGGCCGCAAGCTGTTCGCCCAATCGTGGCGCTTCACCCATGCATCTCCCTCGATCGAAAGCCTGCCGCCGATGGGGGCGATCGAGGTCGCCTTCGCCGGCCGCTCCAATGTCGGCAAGTCCAGCCTGATCAACGCGCTGACCGGCCAGAACGCGCTGGCGCGCACCTCGCATACGCCGGGCCGCACCCAGGAGCTGATCTTCTTCGAGGGGCCCGAGCATGCGCCGCTGCGGCTGGTCGACATGCCCGGCTATGGATATGCCGCCGCGGCGAAGACCAAGGTCGCGTCCTGGACCGAGCTGATCCACAAATTCCTGCTCGGCCGCGCCTCTCTCGCCCGCGTCTATGTGCTGATCGATGCCCGTCATGGGCTGAAGGAAGTCGATCAGGAGATCCTCAAGACGCTGGACCGGTCCGCCGTCAGCTATCAGCTCGTCCTGACCAAGGCCGACCAGATCAAGCCGGCTGAGCTCGCAAGCCGGATCGCCGAGACCGAGGCCGCGCTCGCCAAGCATCCGGCGGCGTTTCCTCACGTGCTGGCGACGTCGTCACGATCCGGCACCGGCATGCCGGAGCTGCGTGCCGCCATGGTGCGGCTGCTGGAAGAGCGCAGCACATGATGACGCCGTGGCGAATCCTGGCCGCAATGGCCGGGCTGATGGGCGCCGCCGGCGTCGCGCTGGCGGCCAAGGCCGCGCACGAGCCCGACGCATCGCGGCTCGCGACCGCCTCCACCATGCTGCTGTTCCACGCCTGCGCCCTGCTCGGCACCATCGCGCTGGCAGAGCGCGGCGTGGTTCATCGGCGCATCGGCCTGGTCACGGCGATCGGCTTCGTGCTCGGCCCGGCCCTGTTCGCCGGCGACCTCCTGATGCGGCAGTTCACCGGCGACCGGCTGTTTCCGTTCGCGGCGCCGATCGGCGGTAGCTTGCAGATCGCGAGCTGGCTCGCACTCGCGGTCTGCGCGCTGTGGCCGCGGCGGGCGTGATCCGGCGCTTTGCGCCGCGGGCGGCAATCGGCTAGAACGCGGCGCGACGCCCCCGACAGCCGAGACCTCCCAGACATGACCGACGCGACCACCATCAGCCCGCTCGATCAGGCCCGCATCCTGTCCGAAGCGCTCCCGCACATGCAGGAGTACGACGACGAAACCATCGTCATCAAATATGGCGGCCACGCCATGGGCGACGAGGACACCGCAAAAGCGTTCGCGCGCGACATCGTGCTGCTGGAGCAGACCGCGATCAATCCTGTGGTGGTGCATGGCGGCGGCCCGCAGATCGCGACCATGCTCAAGCGCCTCGGCATCGTCTCCGAATTCGCCGCCGGCCTGCGCATCACGGACGCGGCGACGATCGAGATCGTCGAGATGGTGCTGGCGGGCTCGATCAACAAGCAGCTGGTCGGCTACATCAACGAGGCCGGCGGCAAGGCCGTCGGGCTGTGCGGCAAGGACGGCAACATGGTGCGCGCGGTCAAGGCGACCCGCACCATGGTCGATCCCGACAGTCACATCGAGAAGGTGGTCGATCTCGGCTTCGTCGGCGAGCCGGACAAGGTCGATCTGACGCTGCTGAATCAGCTGATCGGCTACGAGCTGATCCCGATCCTCGCACCGCTGGCGACCTCGAAGGAAGGCCAGACCTTCAACGTGAACGCCGATACGTTCGCCGGCGCCGTGGCCGGTGCGCTGAAGGCCAAGCGCCTCCTGCTGCTCACCGACGTACCCGGCGTGCTCGACAAGTCGAAGAAGCTGATTCCGGAATTGTCGGTGAAGGACGCACGCAAGCTGATCGCCGACGGCACCATCTCCGGCGGCATGATCCCGAAGGTCGAGACCTGCATCTACGCACTCGAGCAGGGCGTGCAGGGCGTCGTCATCCTGGACGGCAAGGTGCAGCATGCCGTGCTGCTCGAGCTGTTCACCAACCAGGGCACGGGCACGCTGATCCACAAGTGAGCACTTCCCGCCAACTCTCTCCGTCATGGCCGGGCGAAAGCGCGGAGCGCGTCTTCGCAATGCAGACAGCCCGGCCATCCACGTTGTTCGGCGAGTTCGGAGCGAGAAACATGGATGCCCGGGTCAAGCCCGGGCATGACGATGGGGAGAGAGCGGGGCGTATCAAACCCTCCCGGACTCGCGCTCCGCTCAGCCTCACTGTGATCCTTCTGGCCTTGTTCGCCTCCCTCACCCCCGCCCGCGCCGACCTCAAGCTCTGCAACCGAATGAGCTACGTCGTCGAGGCCGCAATCGGCATCGACGAGAAGGCGGCAACCGCGACACGCGGATGGTTCCGGCTCGATCCGGCGACCTGCCGCGTGGTGCTGCAGGGGACGATGACCGCCGACCGCATTCTCCTGCATGCACGCGCGCTCAGCCTCTACGGCGCGTCGCCGCTCGCCGAGAACGGCAACGATCAGCTGTGCGTGGCGGCGGACAATTTCGTCATCGCCGCCGCCCGCCAGTGCCGCACCGGTCAGACGCCGGCGGCGTTCACGCAGGTGACGCCGAGCAAGGCCGACGACGGCACCCTGATCGCCTATCTCGCCGAGAGCGCAGAATATGACGACGAGCAGGCGCGGCTCGCCGGCATCCAGCGGCTGCTCGGCATCGCCGGCTATGACGCCTCGCCGATCGACGGCGTCGACGGGCCGAAGACGCAAGCCGCGCTCGCGGCGTTCCTGAAAAGCCGCGGGCTGTCATCCGACGTCGTGTCGCAGCCGAATTTCTTCGCGACCATGGTGGACGCGGTGCAGACGCCCTCACCCACCGGGCTGACCTGGTGCAACGACACCCCGCACAAGGTCATGGCGGCGGTCGGCACCGACGACGGCCGCACCGTGGTCAGCCGCGGCTGGTACCGCATCGATGCCGGCAAATGCCTGCATCCCGACATCACCGGGCAGCCGAAGAAGGTCTACAGCTTCGCCGAGGCGGTCGACGATGAGAACCGCACCATCAAACTGAAGAACAAGCCGCTGAACTGGGGCGGGCTGGTGCAGCTCTGCACCCGCGAGAACAAGTTCGAGACATCAGAGCAGGGCGACTGCCCGAGCCGCGGTTTCACCGCCACCGGATTCACCGCCGTCGACATCACCCGCGGCGGCAAGACGCTGCGCTTCGCGTTGCCGTGATGGGCATAGCGATGTTGCCCACGTTGCCACCACACCCACAGCTGTCATCCCGGCGAACGCCGGGATCCATAACCACCGGCCGAGGTTTGGGCCATCGGCATCAGCCATCATGCCGCAAGATAGCTTCCGCGGTATCGGTCCCGGCGTTCGCCGGGACGACAGCGGAATATGCCGCCCTAGCCGGGCATGATGACCGAAGGCAGGATGGACCGACGCCCACATGACAAAATCCCCTCGCGCCTTCGATCACGTCGACACCTGGGTATTCGACCTCGACAACACGCTGTATCCGCATCACGTCAATCTGTGGCAGCAGGTCGATGCCAGGATCGGCGAGTTCGTCTCCAACTGGCTCAAGGTCGATGCGGAGGAGGCGCGCCGCATCCAGAAAGACTACTACCGCCGCTACGGCACCACGATGCGCGGCATGATGACCGAGCATGGCGTGCACGCCGACGACTTCCTTGCCTACGTGCACAAGATCGACCACTCGCCGCTGGAGCCGAACCCGGCGATGGGCGCGGCGATCGAGAAGCTGCCTGGGCGCAAGCTGATCCTGACCAACGGCTCGGTCGACCACGTCGACGCGGTGCTGGCGCGGCTCGGCATTGCCGCGCATTTCCACGGCGTATTCGACATCATCGCCGCCGAGTTGACGCCGAAGCCGGCGCGCGAGACCTATGACAAGTTCCTCGAGCTGCATGCCGTCGATCCGACGCGGGCCGCGATGTTCGAGGACCTTTCCCGCAACCTCGCGGTGCCACACGACCTCGGCATGACGACCGTGCTGGTCGTGCCCGACGGCACCAAGGAGGTGGTGCGCGAGGACTGGGAGCTGGCGGGGCGCGACGATCCGCATGTCGATCATGTCACGGACGATCTGACCGGGTTCTTGCAGCGGCTGGTGGGGTGAAACCCGCCACGCATTGAGCTGTCATTCCGGGGGCGATGCGAAGCATCGAACCCGGAATCTCGAGATTCCGGGCCTAGTCCTTCGGACCATCCCGGAATGATGGAGCATGATAAGCCGCACCTCCCGCGCGGACGGCCCCCGCCACCGATGCGTCCTTGACTCTCCGGGTCCAAATCCCGAAAAAGCCGCCCTGCCCACCATGCTCGTACACGGCCGTCCCCGGCTTTCTGCCCAGGGACCAAGCGAGGATCGACCGATGTCACTGTCCGCCCTGGAATCCACCATCAACAGCGCCTTCGATGCCCGTGATGGCGTCTCGACCACGACCAAGGGCGAGGTCCGCGACGCCGTGGAGAGCGCGCTGGAGCTGCTCGACAAGGGCGAGGCCCGGGTCGCTGAGCGCGGCACTGACGGCAAGTGGAGCGTCAACCAGTGGCTCAAGAAGGCCGTGCTGCTGTCGTTCCGCCTCAACGACATGAGCGTGATCCCCGGCGGCCCCGGCCAGGCGTCGTGGTGGGACAAGGTGCCGTCGAAGTTCGAGGGCTGGGGCGAGAACCGCTTTCGCGACGCCGGCTTCCGCGCCGTGCCCGGCGCGATCGTGCGCCGCTCGGCCTTCATCGCCAGGAACGTCGTGCTGATGCCGTCCTTCGTCAATCTCGGCGCCTATGTCGACGAGGCGACCATGGTCGACACCTGGTCGACGGTCGGCTCCTGCGCCCAGATCGGCAAGCGCGTGCACATCTCCGGCGGCGTCGGCATCGGCGGCGTGCTGGAGCCGCTGCAGGCCGGCCCCGTGATCATCGAGGATGACTGCTTCATCGGCGCGCGCTCGGAGGTTGCCGAGGGCGTGGTCGTCCGCAAGGGAGCGGTGCTGTCGATGGGCGTTTTCCTGGGCGCGTCGACCAAGATCGTCGACCGAGAGACGGGCGAGGTTTTCGTCGGCGAGGTGCCGGAATATGCCGTCGTGGTGCCGGGCGCGCTGCCGGGCAAGCCGATGAAGAACGGCCAGATCGGCCCGTCCACCGCCTGCGCCGTCATCGTCAAGCGCGTCGACGAGCGCACCCGCTCCAAGACCTCGATCAACGAGCTGTTGCGCGACTGATTGAACCGCGGCTGCGGCCGCGGCAACGAATCTCCGGGCCGACCAAGCCATCGGTCCGGAGGACGTCCATGGACTGGACCTGGTTTCTGTTTCGCTTCCACGGCCGGATCAACCGCGCCAAGCTCTGGCTGTCGTTGCTGGTGGTGCTCTGCTGGATGGTCTTTGCCGCCGCGCTGGTGGCGGGCGCGAGCAGGCTGCTGGGCGGCCCGACGGCCTTCAGCTTCAATCTGACCGACATCTTCGCGGTCCTCGACCCGGACACCTTTCGCGGCCTGACCCGCGCCGATATCGTCCCTGCCACCTTCCACGTCATCCTCACCCCCGTGTTCGTCTGGGTGTTTGCCGCAGGCGCCATCAAGCGGCTGCATGACCGCGACAGGAGCGGCTGGTGGACGGTTCCGTTCTTCGTCGTGCCCGGGCTGGTCAACCAGTACGCGGAGCGCATTCCCGGGACGGTCATTCCAGCGATCGTGGGCGGCGCTGGTGCGCTGCTCTCGCTGTGGGCCTTCATCGAATTGTACTGCCTTGCCGGCGATCCCTGGACCAATCGCTTCGGGCCCAACCCGTTGCCGAAGGTCCGGTCCAGCGAACGCTCCCGCCAGCCAAGACCGCCCGCGCCCGCCTGGAACCAGCACAAGGAGCTGGAGTTCACCCCGCACGTTGCGAGCCCGCCGCGAGAGGAAGCGGCAATCGGCAGCACTAGCCCGCCGGCAAAATAGCATGTTAAGCCGAAGGCATGACCGATGCCCTCGCCATCACCCGCGACCTGATCCGCTGCCCCTCCGTGACCCCGGCCGATGCCGGCGCGCTCGGCGTGCTCGAGGCCCTGCTGAAAGACGCGGGCTTCACGACGCATCGCGTGACGTTCTCCGAAGCAGGCACGGCCGACATCGACAACCTCTATGCCCGCATCGGCACCGAGGGGCCGCACATCACCTTCGCCGGTCACACCGATGTGGTGCCGCCCGGCGATGAAGCGGCGTGGAGCCTGCCGGCGTTCTCGGGCGAGATGAAGGACGGCTACATCTATGGCCGTGGCGCCGTCGACATGAAGGGCGGCATCGCCTGCAGCGTCGCGGCCGCGCTCGACTATCTGCGCGATCACAGCGGACAGCCGAAGGGCTCGATCTCGTTCCTGATCACCGGCGACGAGGAGGACGTCTCGATCAACGGCACCATCAAGCTGTTGAAGTGGGCGGCCGAGCGCGGCGAGCGGTTCGACCATTGCGTGCTCGGCGAGCCGTCCAATCAAGAGGTCATGGGCGACTGCATCAAGATCGGCCGCCGCGGCTCGCAGTCCGGCACGTTGATCGTCGAGGGCAAGCAGGGCCACGTCGCCTACCCGCACCGTGCCTCCAACCCGGTGCCGGACATCTCGCGCCTGATCGTGGCCTTGTCGGACGAACCGCTCGACAACGGCAGCGCGCAGTTCCAGCCGTCGAATCTCGAATTCACCACCGTCGATGTCGGCAACACCGCCAGCAACGTCATTCCCGGGCTGGCGCGGGCGAAGTTCAACATCCGCTACAATGACTGCCATACGCAGGAGACGCTGCGCGCGCTGGTCGAGGAGCGGCTGACGAAGGCCTGCGGCAATCGCATCCGCGCCCGCATCGACTGGCTGCCGTCGAACTCCAACGTGTTCTTGACCAAGCCCGGACCGTTCACCGACCTCGCGGTTGCTGCGATCGAGAGCGTGACGGGCCGCAAGCCGGAGCTGTCGACCACCGGCGGCACCTCGGACGCGCGCTTCATCTCGAGCTACTGCCCGGTGATCGAGTTCGGCCTGGTCGGCCAGACCATGCACCAGATCGACGAGCGCGCCTCGGTCGCCGACATCGCCACCCTGACGAAGATCTATCGCGGCATTCTCGATCGCTACTTCGCGTGACCCCCTCTCTGCGCATCATTGCGAGCGCAGCGAAGGAATCCAGGAGGTCTCCGCGGCAGCGATCTCGATCGCTTGGCGCCTCAATTGTGCGCCACCGCGATCTCGACCGGAACGGCCGCAATTAGTAGTCGACCTTCACGAGGTAAAGCCCTTCCGGCGGGGCGACGACGCCACAGGCGGCGCGGTTGCGCGCGGCGAGCGCGGCGGCCAGATCATCGGCGGTCCAGCGACCCTGCCCGACCCACACCAGTGAGCCGACCATCGAGCGGACCTGGCTATGCAGATAGGAGCGGGCGGAGGTGAGGATGGTGATCGCATCGCCCTCCCTCACGACGTCGAGTTGATCCAGCGTCTTCTCCGGCGATTTGGCCTGGCATTCGGTATCGCGGAACGTCGTGAAGTCGTGCTTGCCGATCAGCCGCTGCGCGGCTGCATGCATCGCATCGGAATCGAGCCGCTGCGGCACCCGCCAGACGCGGCCGACCTCCAGCGCGAGGTTGGAGCGGCGATTGACGATCCGGTAACGGTAGTGCCGCCTGCGCGCGGAGAACCGCGCTTCGAAGGTGTCGGGCACGATCTCGGCGGCGAGCACCGCGACCGGGTTCGGCCGCAGATGCGCGTTGAGCGCGTCGCGCAGCTTGTCCGGGCGGAACTCCTTGGCGATGTCGCAATGCGCGACCTGGCCGGTGGCGTGGACGCCGGCGTCGGTGCGGCCCGAGCCGTGCACACGCGTGGGCACGCCGCAGGTCGCCTGCACCGCGGCTTCGAGCGCGCCCTGCACCGACGGCAAGGTCTCCTGCAGCTGCCAGCCGCAGAACGGCGCGCCGTCATATTCGATGGTGAGCTTGTAGCGGGGCATTCGGTCTATTGCTGCCGTCATCGCCCACGCAGGCGGGCGATCCAGTATTCGCCGACGTCTCGGCGCAACAATGCACGTCTCGGCGTACTGGATACCCCGCTTTCGCGGCGTATGACAGCGTTACGAAAAACGAGCACCGCGATTCAATTGGGTACCGCGCAGGAAATCCGCGGCCTTCATCGGGCCCTTGCCGGCGCGCTGCAGCTCGGTGATGCGGATCGCGCCGTCGGCGCAGGCGATGGTGAGCTGGTCATCCAGAACAGTGCCGGGCGCGCCCGCGCCGCTGGCGAGCGCGCAGCGCAGGAACTTCAAACGCACCGCCTCGCCATCGAGCGTGACCTCGCTCCAGGCGCCGGGGAACGGCGACAGGCCGTGGATGTGCCGCAGCACCGTATGCGCCGGCTTCGTCCAATCGATCCGCGCCTCCGCCTTCTCGATCTTGGCAGCGTAGGTGACGCCCTCCTCGGCCTGCTTCGTCAACGTCAGCCCGCCGCGCTCCAGCGCCGCCATCGCGCGCACCATCAGGTCGGCACCGATCCGCGAGAGGCGATCGTGCAGATCGGACGCCGTCATCGCGTCAGTGATGGGTAGACGCTCGGCCATCGCAACGTCGCCGGTGTCGAGACCGACATCCATCTTCATGACCATCACGCCGCTTTCAGCGTCCCCTGCCATGATGGCACGGTTGATCGGCGCGGCGCCGCGCCAGCGTGGCAGCAACGAGGCGTGGAGGTTGTAGCAGCCGAGTTTCGGTGCATCGAGAATCGCCTGCGGCAGGATCATGCCATAGGCGACGACAACGGCGGCATCGGCCTCATGGGCGCGGAACGCAGCCAGCGCGTCCTCGGTCTTCAGCGTCTTCGGCGTGAGCACGGGAATGCCGAGCCGGCGCGCCTCGGTCTCGATCGGCGTCGGCACCAGCGCCAGGCCGCGGCGGCCGCCGGGTTTGGGCGCGCGCGTATAGACCGCCGCGATCTCGTGGCCGTGGCCGGCGAGTTCGAGCAGGGTCGGCACGGCGAAATCCGGCGTGCCCATGAAGATCAGGCGAAGCGGCATCTGGTGGAAGATCCTGCATTGCCGAATCCTCCGCGTCATGGCCGGGCTTGTCCCGGCCATCCACGTCGAGCTGCCTGTAACGCGCGGCGCGACCTGGATGCCCGGGTCAAGCCCGGGCATGACGGAGGAGAGAGTTGATCGTTACTCGCTGGCGCGCTTGGCGGCCTTGGCGAACTTCTTCATCACGCGGTCGCGCTTGAGCTTCGACAGATAGTCGATGAACAGCACGCCGTTGAGATGGTCGATCTCGTGCTGGATGCAGGTGGCGTAGAGCCCCTCGGCATCCTCCTCGCGAACCAGCCCGTCGAGATCGGTGAAGCGCACGCGCACGCGCGCCGGCCGCTCGACCTCCTCGTAATATTCGGGGATCGACAGGCAGCCTTCCTCGTAGACCGACAGCTCGTCCGACTTGGCAACGATCTCCGGATTGATGAAGACGCGCGGCTCGCGCTTGCCTTCCCCGTTGGCGTCGGGCTTGGCCAGATCCATGGTGATGACGCGCAGCGGCTGCGCGACCTGAATCGCTGCGAGCCCGATGCCCGGCGCGTCGTACATGGTCTGAAACATGTCGTCGACCAGCTGCCGGATCTCCGGCGTGACCTTCTCGACCGGCTTGGACACCAGCCGCAACTGCCGGTCCGGCAGAATGATGATTTCTCTTAGGGACATGGCGCGCGATTTAAGCCGCGGAACCGGCGCGGTCAATGTGATGGCTCGCAGTTAAGACTTCGCTAACCATGAATTTCAATGCCTCGTTAACCATGATTCTTAACCCGGCCTTAACCATAAATGTTCTCTCTTCGTTCGCGAAGCTTGTGCGAATCGGATAGACGGACGTGATGACCGCAGCCAGCCAGTCCCTCAATCCTGTCGTCATCATGATCGGCGACCTTCCGGTCCGCGCCAGCGACGCGCTGATCGGATTTGGCGTGCTGGTGGTGCTGCTGCTCGTGATGATCGTGGCGGCCGTGGTGCGTTCCGGCCGGCGCGGCGCCGAGCTCGCGGCCCAGCAGGCGATGCGCAGCGATGAGATCGAACAACGGTTCAGCGAGATGATCCGCGTCCAGAGCGAGGCCTCCGGCCGGGTCGACGCGATGGCGCAGCTGCTCGCCGGCCGGCAGGTTGATCTTGCCCGCAGCGTCAACGAGCGGCTCGATGCGGTGACTCATCGCGTCGGACAGTCGATGGAGCAGAGTACGCGCCACACCATGGATAGTCTGCGCGTGCTGCACGAGCGGCTCGGCATCATCGACAATGCCCACCGTGATCTCAGCGAGCTGACGACCCAGGTCACGACCCTGCGCGACGTCCTCGCCAACAAGCAGTCGCGCGGCGCGTTCGGCCAGGCACGGATGGAGGCGATCGTGCAGGACGGACTGCCAAAGGGCAGCTACGCGTTCCAGCACACGCTCGCCAGCGGCAAGCGGCCCGACTGCGTGGTGTTCCTGCCCGATGCGCGGCCGCTGTGCATCGACGCCAAGTTTCCGTTGGAAGCCGTGACCGCGCTGCATGATGCGGAGACGGACGAGGAGAAGCGCACCGCCGCACAGCGCCTGCGTACCGACGTGCTGCGTCACGTCAACGACATCGCGGAGAAATATCTGGTGGTCGGCGAGACGCAGGACACCGCGCTGATGTTCGTGCCGTCGGAATCGGTCTATGCCGAGATCCATGATGGCTTCGACGACGTCATCCAGAAAGCATATCGCGCGCGCGTCGTGCTGGTGTCGCCGTCGCTGCTGATGCTCGCGATCCAGGTCATGCAGCAGATCATGAAGGACGCACGCATCCGCGACGCCGCCGACCAGATCCGCAACGAGGTGATCCATCTCGGGGACGATCTCGGCCGCTTGCGCGAGCGCGTGCTCAAGCTGCAGAAGCATTTCGGCGATGTCGGCGAGGACATCCGCCAGATCCTCATCTCGGCCGACAAGATCGAGAAGCGCGCCGCGCGGATCGAGGAGCTCGACTTCAGCAAACAAGACACGCCGGTGGAGTCGCCACGCATCGCGCCAGCTACGAGCACCGCGCCGGATTTGTTTCCGCTGGCGGGACGCGTGCAGGCGGGGGAGTGATTGGGTAGCTCGCCCTTGTCGCAGCTTGAATTTTGCCAAGACTGTCATCGCCCGGCTCGCGGACGATGACAGCTGAGATGGGGAGCGTTTCTTGCGCAAATCTGCTACCACCCATCCATGACCGTACCTGAGGCTTCTTCCGACATCACCGCGACCGGCGCAAAGCCCGAGGCTGCGCCAAAAGCCCCCACCTGGCGCGAGAGCATGGCCGTCTATCTGCAGCCGCGCGTGCTCGTGGTGCTGTTCCTCGGATTTTCGTCGGGGCTGCCGCTGGCGCTGTCCGGCTCGACCTTGCAGATCTGGATGCGCGAGCTCGGCGTCGACCTCGGGACCATCGGGTTGTTCGCGCTCGTCGGCACGCCCTACACGCTGAAATTCCTCTGGGCGCCGCTGGTCGACGCGCTGCACGTGCCGCTGCTGACGCGCGCCTTCGGGCGGCGGCGCGGCTGGCTGGTGTTCGCGCAACTGCTGCTGATCGCCGCCATCCTGCTGCTGGCGTTGACCGACCCGGCGCACGCGCCGTTCATGGTGGCGCTGGCCGCGCTGCTGGTCGCCGCGATGTCGGCGACCCAGGACATCGTGGTCGATGCCTTCCGCGTCGAGAGCCTGCCGGAGAGTGAGCAAGCCGCGGGCATGGCGGCGTATGTCGCCGCCTACCGCATCGGCATGCTGGTCTCGACCGCCGGCGCACTGGTGGTGGTCAGTGCATTCGAGAACTCGGGGCTGACGCGTCCGTCGTCCTGGATGTGGGGCTATGTTGCGATGGCCGGATTGGTGCTGATCGGCACGATCACGGCCCTCGCGGCGACCGAGCCGGCCCAGTCGCAGCAGGCGGAGGCCGCGATGGGTGCGGACACCGCGCTCACCCGCGTGATGCACGCGGCTGCCGGAGCCTTCGTCGAATTCCTCGGCCGACGTGATGCGCTCACGGCGCTCGCCTTCGTCGTGCTGTTCAAGTTCACCGACGCCTTCTCCGGCACGATGACCGCGCCGTTCGTGATCGATCTCGGCTTCAGCAAGGTCGACTACGCCGCGATCGTGAAAGGCGTCGGCCTCGCCGCCACGCTCGCCGGCGGCTTTGCCGGCGGTTTCGTCGCGCGGCGCTACTCGCTCGCCACCAGCCTGTGGATCGGCGGCATCGTGCAGGCGCTGGCCAACCTGTCGTTCTCATGGCTCGCCATCGTCGGCGTCAATCAGTGGGCGCTGGCGCTGGCGATTTCTGCGGAGAACTTCACCAGCGCGATCGGCACCGTGATCTTCGTCGCCTATCTCTCTGCGCTGTGCCAGAACCCGCTGCACACCGCGACCCAATATGCGCTGCTCACCGCGCTCGCCGCGGTTGGACGAACCTATCTGTCATCGGGCGCGGGCTATGTGGCGAAAGCGACCGGCTGGCCTGCATTCTTCGTCATCTGCGTGCTCGTCGCGATCCCGAGCCTCGTGCTGCTCGCTTGGCTGCAACGGCGTGGGCATTTCGATGATTTGGGGCCGGTGAAGCTGTAGCTGCCGCCTCACCGTCAACTGTCGTCACTCGCGAAGGCGGGTGACCCTGTATTCCAGAGACGTCAGCTATCAACCGAGGGGCCGCGGCGTAGTGGATCGCCCGGTCGAGCCGGGCGATGACTGCAGAAGTCAGGACGCGGCGCTCGCAGCGTCCCAAGTGTCACCGCTTTACCAAGCTCCACTTGGTCACCACCGCCTCGCTCATCTGTCCCGCATCCTGGGCGCAGGCGATCTCGTCGACCTTGACCGCGATCTGCTTGCCGAGCAGGCCCTTGAGCTGCGAGGCCTGCGCCGTGTTCGCGGTAACGAGCTGGAACGTCTCCGGTCCGGTCTCGAGATTGCACAGCCCGCTCGGCGGCGGCAGGCGGCGCGGCTCGCTGGTGATCTGATAGGCGGCGGAGGGCTGGCCCGATTTGGCGCCTTTCAGCTTCAGCGCCGTCAGCTCGCCCGACAGCACGTCACCGGCATTGAGCGGACGCCCCGCCTTCTGCGGTGCCTCGCTTTGCTGCGCCAGCACCGACGGCGCCGAGAGTGCCGCCAGAATCGCGCCCAAAGCCAGCCGTTTGCCGAATCCGCGTTTCGTCATCAATTCACTTCCGTCTGTGCTTAGAACAAGGTCCGCTGCCGCATCGCGGCCGAGAGCGTGCCTTCGTCGAGATAGTCGAGCTCGCCGCCGACCGGCACGCCATGCGCCAGCCGCGTGACCTTGACGTTCGCCTCCTGCAGGAGGTCGGTGATGTAGTGCGCCGTGGTCTGGCCGTCGACCGTCGCGTTCAGAGCGAGGATGATCTCCTGCACCTCCGGCGCATGCGCGCGCTGCACCAGCGCGTCGATGGTGAGATCCTGCGGACCGACTCCGTCGAGCGGCGACAAGGTGCCGCCGAGCACGTGATAGCGGCCGTTCGAGGCCTTGGCGCGCTCCAGCGCCCAGAGGTCGGCGACATCGGCGACGACGACGATCATCGCGGGATCGCGCCGCGGATCGGTGCACACCGTGCAGGGATTCTGCGTATCGATGTTGCCGCAGGTCTTGCAGACCTGGATGCGATCGATCGCGACCTGCAGCGCCGAGGCAAGCGGCACCATCAGCGCCTCGCGCTTCTTGATGAGATGCAGGGCGGCGCGCCGCGCCGAACGCGGCCCGAGGCCGGGCAGGCGCGCGAGCAGCTGGATCAGGCGTTCGATCTCAGGACCAGCGACGGCCATCAGTTCACGAATGTCATCAGGTCAACTAACCAAAACCGAAGCCTGGCGGCAGGCCGAGCTTGCCGGTGATGGCCTGCATCTTCTCCTGCATCGCGGCTTCCGCCTTGCGCCGCGCATCGCCATGCGCGGTGACCAGCAGGTCCTCCAGGATCTCGGCCTCCTCCGGCTTGAGCAGCGACGGATCGATCTTGATGCTCTTCACGTCCATCTTGGCGGTCATGCGCACGGCAACCAGACCGCCGCCCGAGATGCCCTCGACCTCGACGTTGCCGAGTTCCTCCTGCATCTCCTGCATCTTCGTCTGCAGCTGCGCCGCCTGTTTCATCATGCCGAGAAAGTCAGCCATCGGAGCACCTCATCATCAGCCATCTTGTTGAGCATGATCTCCGCGCAAACGCCTTTGGCGTTTGTCGCGAGGAATACCGGTTTCCACTTTTTCCGGATCATGCTCTAGAAATCATCATCGTCGGACTCGTCGGGCGGCTCGACAGCACTGGCGTCCGATTCGGGCGGCTCGGGGGCGAGCCGGCGCACTTCGACCACCTTGGTGCCCGGGAACCGCGCCAGGATCTCCTGTACGCGCGGATCGGCCTCCGCCGCCGCCTCTCGCTCGCTCTTGGCGCGCAGGTTCTGCTCGCGCAAGGTCGCCTGACCCGGCTCGTTGGAAACGATCACCGTCCAGCGCCGGCCGGTCCAGTCTTCCAGCTTGCGGCCGAGGTCCGAGACAAGCGAGCGCTGCGCCGTCCGTTCCAGCGCGATCTCCAGCCGTCCCTCTTCGAAGCGGACCAGCCGCACGTCCATCTCCAGCGCGCTCTTGGTGATCAGGTCACGATTCTTGCCGGCCAGCGCGACGAGTTCCTGAAAGCTCGCGATGCGTAGCGCGGGCTGGTCCTGTGTTGCCGGCGCCGGCTGTGACGACATCGCCTGCGGGCGCATCGAGCCGCCGACCGCGGCGAGCGTCGGGCCTTGCGCGCGCGGCGCCTGCATCGGCGCCGACGTCATCACAGGCGGCGTTCCCGCGCTCATGGTGGATGCCGGCGCAGCACGCGCTCCGCCGCCGTTCGTGACAACGGGAGATCCGCCGCCGCTCTGGTCGATCATCCGAATGGCTTCGTCGGGCGTCGGCAGATCGGCCGCGTAGGCAATCCGTACCAGCACCATTTCCGCGGCGGCGGCCGGGCGCGTCGCGCCTTGGGTCTCGGCGATGCCCTTGAGCAGCATCTGCCACATCCGCGACAGCACCCGCATCGACAGCTTGGTGGCGAAGTCGCGCGCGCGCAGCCGCTCGGTCTCGCTGAAGGCGACGTTGTCGGCCGTGGCCGGCACGACCTTCACCCGGGTGACGAAGTTCACGAACTCGGCCAGATCCGACAGCACGACCACGGGGTCGGCGCCGACGTCATATTGCTCGCGGAATTCCTTGAAGGCGGCGGCGATGTCGCCGCTGGCGAGATGGTGGAACAGGTCGATCACGCGGGTGCGGTCGGCGAGGCCCAGCATCTGACGGACATCGTCGGCGCGGACTTCGCCGGCGCTGTGCGCGATCGCCTGATCGAGCAGCGACAACGAATCGCGCACCGAGCCTTCGGCGGCGCGCGCGATGATGCCGAGCGCCTCGGGCTCGATCGTCACGCCTTCCTTGGTCGCGATGCCCGAAAGATGCTTCATCAGCACGTCGGCCTCGACGCGGCGCAGATCGAAGCGCTGGCAGCGCGACAGCACCGTCACCGGCACTTTGCGGATCTCGGTGGTCGCAAACACGAACTTGGCGTGCTCCGGCGGCTCCTCCAAGGTCTTCAGGAAGGCGTTGAACGCCGCTGTCGACAGCATGTGGACTTCGTCGATGATGTAGACCTTGTAGCGCGCGCTGGCCGGCGCATAGCGGACGCTGTCATTGATCTGGCGGACGTCATCGACGCCGGTGTGGGACGCCGCGTCCATCTCGAGGATGTCCATGTGCCGGCTTTCCATGATCGCCTGGCAATGGGTGCCGAGCACCGGCATATGGATGGTCGGCCCCTTCACCGAGCCGTCCGGCAGCTCGTAATTCAATGCGCGGGCGAGAATGCGGGCGGTGGTCGTCTTGCCGACGCCGCGGACGCCGGTCAGAATCCAGGCCTGCGGAATCCGGCCGGTCTCGAACGCGTTCGAGACGGTGCGCACCACGGCCTCCTGGCCGATCAGATCTGCGAAGCTGGACGGGCGGTATTTGCGCGCCAGCACCCGGTAGGGCTTGGCGGGAGCGTCGGCGCTGTCAGGCGGAACAGGTGGGGCGCCAGCGTCGGTCATCGAGCGATCCGCAAGTGAGCATTCCAGGCCGGCATCGATCGCGATCGTCGACGCAATCAGCCGGAGCGCGGTCGAGCGCCCGCCCTGCGCGGGGTCCCCGCCATCTTTGCGCGATTCGCTCGAGAAAACAGGTAGGAGACTGACGAGCGACCCGATCCGGACCTCGTTAGGGCTGCTTCCTTCCGGACCTGACCCGGTTGGCGAGTGGCTCGTCCACCGCCAATCTCCCGCTGCCTATTTGGGGCCAAACGGTCAGGAAAGCAAGCGCGAGCTTCGCCGGCCTAGTCTACCGCCCCGCGGGCTTGTGCCGCAGCTCGGAAAGGCTTTAGGTGCCCGCGAGCTCCCCACCTGACCATCCGCCAGGAACCGCCGCATGCCCGAATCAGCCTGGTCGCTGCATCCGCAACTTGCGAAGGATACGATCGACATTGGCGACCTGCCGCTGTCCCGCGTGCTGGTGATCAAGGACGCGAACTATCCTTGGCTGCTGCTGGTGCCGCGGCGCGAGGGCGCGGTCGAGATCATCGATCTCGACGAGGTCGCGCAGGCGCAGCTGATGACCGAGATCACGCGGGCATCACGCGCGCTCAAAGAGATCACCAAATGCGACAAGCTCAACGTCGCCGCGCTCGGCAACATGGTGCCGCAGTTGCACGTCCACATCATCGCACGACGCACAAGTGACGTGGCCTGGCCGCGACCGGTGTGGGGCGCCGCGCCGCCTGTGCCCCACGATGCGCAGGAGGTGCAGCAGTTCATCAGCGCTATCAGGCGCAAGATCTGGCTAGGGTGAGAGATGTCGCCATTCGACTTGTTTCCGTTGGGCAAGCCGGCCTTCGTCGGCCATCCGATCGATCGCGCCGCCCATCTGCGCTTCCATGACGAGAGGCTGCTCGGCTTCGAGAGCAAGCCGTCGACGCGGGCCTATGTCGTGCATCGCGATTCGCTGGTGCTGAAGCGCGAGGGCGACAAGCTGCGCGCGCTGCTGTCGATCGACGAGGCGCTGAAGTTCGGTGCCAATCCGGGAACGATCTTCCTCGGGCTGCAGGACGAAGCGGCGGTGTTCGGCATGGGCATCTCGCCGGCGGCCGTCGAGAAGCTCGCCGGGCGCGACGATGTGGCGGTCACCGAGCTGCGCGGGGTGGCGATGCAGGGCGCGATCCCGGTCGACCAGTTGGCGACGATCGCGATGGCGAAGTCCCTGGTATCATGGCATCAGCGCCACGGCTTCTGCGCAAATTGCGGCGCCAAGACCGCGATGCGCGAGGGCGGCTGGAAGCGCGAATGCCCGAGCTGCAAGACGGAGCATTTCCCGCGCACCGATCCGGTCGTGATCTCGCTGGTCGCCTCGGGCGACAAGTGCCTGCTCGGGCGGCAGAAGCAGTTTCCGGCCGGCATGTATTCCTGCCTCGCCGGCTTCGTCGAGGCGGCTGAGACGATCGAGGACGCCGTCCGGCGCGAGGTGTTCGAAGAATCGGGCATTCGCTGTACCGACGTGACCTATTACATGACCCAGCCTTGGCCCTATCCGTCGTCGTTGATGATCGGTTGCAGCGCCCGGGCGCTCAACGAAGACATCGTCATCGACCGCACCGAGCTCGAGGACGTGCGCTGGTTCAGCCGCGACGAGGCCCGGCAGATGCTGCTGCGGCAGCATCCGGATGGCTTGGCGGGACCGCATCCGTTCGCCATTGCGCATCATCTGGTCGGCCGCTGGCTGAAGGAGAACGACGAGCGGTAACAGGAAACCAGCCCGGCCCTCTGCGGAAACGGCCAGACCCGGCCGCAAAGGGCTGAACGGCCGATCCTTGCCTTGGAACGATTTTCTCTATATGAGGGTTTTATAGCCTTCCTATGGAACAAGTTTCTCCATGACCGATGTCGCCGCCCAAGGCTCCGAGGCCAATCGCCGGCTCGATGCCATTGACCGCAAGATTCTGATGGTCCTGCAGGAGGACGCATCGCTGTCCGTCGCCGAGATCGGCGATCGGGTCGGATTGTCGTCGACGCCGTGCTGGAAGCGCATCCAGCGGCTGGAGGCCGATGGCGTGATCCTGCGCCGGGTGGCCCTGGTCGATCAGAACAAGATCGGGCTCGGCATCTCCGTGTTCGTGTCGGTGGAGAGTGCCGACCATTCCGAGGCCTGGCTGCGCAAATTCGCCGAGGCCGTCAGCTCGATGCCGGAGGTGATGGAGTTCTACCGGATGGCCGGCGACGTCGACTACATGCTGCGCGTCGTCGTTGCGGACATGCAGAGCTACGATGTCTTCTACAAGAAGCTGATCAGCGCGGTGCCCCTGAAGAACGTCACCTCGCGCTTCGCCATGGAGAAGATCAAGTCGGTCACGGCGCTGCCGGTGCCGCCGGTCTGAGCCGAGCATTCCGGGCCGCTTGGACGTTGCAGCGCCGGCGTCCCGAACTCCAGTCGTCATCCCTAACGAACGTTTACCGGAAGTTATTCCCATCCCTCTATTCTTGGATGTGATGACGTCCGGTGCAACCATACCTCAGTCTTCGCGCCCGTGGCTCAATGCCACGGCGCTTCTGATCGCGAGCTTTGTCGCGGTCGCAGCGCTGTCACTCCAAGTGCGCGCGGGGAGCGAAATCGTGGCCGTCGCTTTCCCACCTTGGTGGAGCGCGCACCACGCGATGCTCGCTGCGGCCTCGGCTGACGCCGCGCTCGTGCGCACAACGACCATTTCATCGCTGCTGGTCGTTCGTCCCGGCGAACACGACGGCTCGGCGCGGCTGCGCGAGGCCGGAGCTTGGCTCATCATCGATCCGCAGGCGGTCTCCGCCTGCTTTGCAAAATGATCTCTTTGGGGGAATCGGAAATGACCGTCGAGACCAGCGATCTGGCAACCCTCCGGCACACGACCAGCAAGCTTCTGCTGGCGGTACTCTGGGTTCACGTTCCGCTCTCCCTCATCATCGGGCTGTCGCGCGGCGACTGGCTGATGCCGACCATGCTCATGGTCGTCATGGCGGTGGTGGCGACCCTTTCCTGGCGCAGCGCCGGCGACACCTTGTCGACCCAGCTCACGGTCGCAGTCGCCGTCATGGGCGGCGTATCCGTGCTTGTCTACCAGATGTCCGGACATGCCTGGCAGATCGACATGCACATGTATTTTTTCGCCGCGCTCGCCTGTCTGGTCGCATATTGCGACTACCGGCCGATCCTGGCCGGCACCGTCGCCGTCGCGCTTCACCATCTGGTCCTGAACTTCGTCTTTCCTGCAGCGATCTACCCGGGCGGCGCTGATTTCGGCCGCGTTGTGCTGCATGCGGTCATCCTGCTGATCGAGGCCGGTGTTCTCATCGCCCTTGCGCTCAAGCTGACGCAGTTGTTCGAAACCAGCGCGCGCAAGACCGCGGAAGCCGAATCGGCGATCGCTGCCGAGGCGCGCGCCACCGCCGAGCGGTTCGAGGCCGAGCAACGCGTCAAGCAGCAGGCCGATCTTGCCCGTCGCGAGCTCGCAGAAGGCTTCGAGCGCAAGATCGGCGGCATCGTCGAGGCGGTTGCCATCGCCGCCAACGAGATGCAGAGCCTGTCCTCGTCGATGAGCCGGAGCAGCGCGGAGTCCTCGCGCCAGACGTCGGCCGCGGCCGGCGCCTCGCAACAGGCGTCGACCAATGTCGAGACGGTCGCTGCCGCAACGGAAGAGCTGACTGCGTCCATCAACAGTATCTCACAGCAGGTGACGCGGTCGGCGGAGATCGCCGCGAAAGCGGCGGACGAAGCTCGCCGCACCAACACCGTGGTCGCGAGCCTGGCTGCCGGCACTCAGAAGATCGGCGAGGTGGTGACGCTGATCCAGACGATCGCCAGCCAGACCAACCTGCTGGCGCTGAACGCCACCATTGAGGCGGCGCGCGCCGGCGAGCACGGCAAGGGCTTTGCCGTCGTGGCAAGCGAGGTCAAGGCGCTCGCCAACCAGACCGCGAAGGCCACCGAGGAAATTTCCAGCCAGGTGCAGAGCATCCAGAGCGCAACGGGTGACGCCGTCTCCGCCATCCAGGCGATCGGGGGAACGATTGCCGAGATCGACGACATCTCCAAGGAGATCGCCACCGCGGTCGAGCAGCAGGGCCTCGCCACCGGAGAAATTTCCGGCAACGTGCAGCAGGCGGCCGAGGGCACGCGGCTGGTCAGCCAAAGCATGGGCAGCGTGACCCGTGCCTCCGACGAGACCGGCAGCGCCGCCTCGCGCCTGCTGGAGTCCGCGACCGGACTCACCTCTCAATCGGCCCGGCTCAAATCCGAGGTCGATCAGTTCCTGAGCTCCCTGAGGGCCGCTTGATCCCATCGAGTAGGATGGGATCAGCGCGAGCATCGGCCCTGGCGGGACATCATCAGCGCGGCCTCAGATCGTCTGGTTGTAGGCGCCGACTTCGGGATGCGTCCGCAGCACCTCGTTGACCGCCTCGAACATGTCGTGCATGCGCCGCTCGGACACCGGGCTTTCGACCACCACCACGAGCTCGGGCTTGTTGGATGACGCTCGCACCAGACCCCAGCTGCCGTCCTCGACGGTGACGCGGACGCCGTTGACGGTGACGAGATCGCGGATCTTCTGCCCCGCCACCTTGCCGCCCTGCTGCTGCAGCGCCTGGAAGTGCTTCACGACAGCGTCGGCGACGCCGTATTTGACCTCGTCGCCACAATGCGGCGACATGGTCGGCGACGACCAGGTCTTTGGCAGCGCGTCCTTCAGGTCGGCCATCGACTTGCCCGGCGCCCGATCGAGCATCTCGCAGATCGCGATCGCCGAGACCAGACCGTCGTCATAGCCTCGCCCGAACGGGCGGTTGAAGAAGAAGTGCCCCGACTTCTCGAAGCCGGCGAGCGCACCGAGCTCGTTGGTGCGGCGCTTCATGTAGGAATGGCCTGTCTTCCAGTAGGCGGTCTTTGCGCCCTGCGCCTGCAGCACCGGATCGGTCATGAACAGGCCGGTTGACTTCACGTCGACGACGAACTGCGCGTCCTTGTGGATCGCCGACATGTCGCGCGCCAGCATCACGCCGACCTTGTCGGCGAAGATCTCCTCGCCGGTATTGTCGACCACGCCGCAGCGATCGCCGTCGCCATCGAAGCCGAGGCCGACATCGGCCTCGTGCGCGAGCACGGCATCGCGGATGGCGTGCAGCATCTCCATGTCTTCGGGATTGGGATTGTATTTCGGGAAGGTGTGATCGAGCTCGGTGTCGAGCGGGACAACCTCGCAGCCGATCGCCTCCAGCACCTGCGGCGCGAACGCGCCCGCGGTGCCGTTGCCGCAGGCCGCGACCACCTTCAGCCTGCGCTTCAGCTTGGGACGGCTGGTGAGGTCGGCGATGTAGCGCGCCGGATAATTCTCATGGAACTGATAGGAGCCGCCGCTGCCATTCTTGAACGCGGCCTCGAGCACGATCTCCTTGAGCCGGGTCATCTCTTCGGGGCCGAAGGTGAGCGGGCGGTTGGCCCCCATCTTCACGCCGGTCCAGCCGTTGTCGTTGTGCGAGGCGGTCACCATGGCGACGCAGGGCACGTCGAGGTCGAACTGGGCGAAATAGGCCATCGGCGTCACGGCAAGGCCGATGTCATGCACCTTGCAGCCGGCGGCCATCAGGCCCGAGATCAGGGCGTATTTGATCGAGGCGGAGTAGCCGCGGAAATCGTGCCCGGTCACGATCTCCTGCTTGACGCCGCGTTCGGCGATCAGCGCGCCCAGCCCCATGCCGAGCGCCTGCACCCCCATCAGATTGATCTCCTTGTTGAACAGCCAACGCGCGTCATATTCGCGGAAGCCCGTCGGCTTCACCATCGGCTCGGATTCGAAGGCGTAGGTATTGGGAACCAGGACGGGCTTGGGTTTCGGAAACATCAGGAGACGGCCTCGGCAATATCACATCAATGGAAGAAGGCATTCGTGCTTAGCACGACGTCAGACAGCAGTGTCAGAAGGCAGAGGAATGCAGGCAACAATCGGGCAGGACCGCTCGAGCAGGCCACCCGACGAACTATTCAATGACTGCGACTCGGGATCGGCCTGCCTGCCGGTATGTGGGGGCCGGTGACGCGCGAAACAACATTCCGCTTCGGTGCAGCCTACTGCTCCAGCACCATCTGGCCGTTGGCGTAGGCGAAACGCTTCAGCTTGGACAGGAACGACAGGCCGAGCAGATTCTCCGACAGCGCCGTATCGGGCAGCACCAGGGCATCGACGTCACGCACGGTGAGCTCGCCGAGCTCGACCATCGCAAGCCTGGCCCGGGCGGCCTTCACGGTGCCGTTGGCCGTGGTCACGGTGGCGGTGTAGTCGCCGCGCGCCGGACGCAGGCCGAAACGGGCGGCCGAGCTCTCGTTCAGCGCGACCATCGAGGCGCCGGTATCGACCATGAAGCTGATGCGCTGGCCGTCGATGCGGCCGTCGGCGCGGAAGTGACCGCGGCGGTCGGTCGGAATGCTCAGGCTGCGCTGGCCCGCAGCAGGCGGTTCCGCCGTGGCAACCCGCGCGGACGGCGTCGCGGATGCCGACGCGGGGGTCAGGCGATCGGCCAGTTGCGCCATGAAGGTGCCGAGACCGACGAGAACGGCCGCGAAGATCATTATGTTACGCATGACGCAAACGCCCGACTTTACCCCGCAACCGATTTGACCATCAAAGCCGCTGACGGGCGACTGCGAGTGACCGGCTGCCGCCGCCATTTTGGCGAAAACGATGAGTGAAGCGTTAACGACAACGACGGCGGCGGTACAATTTGCATGAGCTACGTCCCCCGCGGCTTGGCCCGCCGGGTCGGCTCGGCATGGGCCGGATCGTCGGGCCAAGGATGGCGCGGATAGCGGCCGCGCAGGTCGGTGCGGACCGCGGCATAGGAGCCGCGCCAGAAGCCGGGCAGATCGCGCGTCACCTGCACCGGCCGCTGCGCCGGCGACAGCAGCTCCAGCACCAGGGGCACCGCGCCGCGCGCGATCGAGGGATGGACGTTCAGGCCGAACAGCTCCTGCAGCCGCACCGCGATGGTGGGCCCCTGCTCGGCCTCGTAGTCGATCGCCAGCATGGTGCCGGTCGGCGCCTCGAAATGGGTCGGCGCCTCCCGATCGAGCCGGGCGCGGAGATCCCAGGGCAGCAGCGCCATCACGGCGTCGGAGACGTCGCCGGGCGATATGTCCTTGAGCGAGGTCTTGTCGGCGAGCAGCGGCACCAGCCAGTCCTCGCGCCGCTCGGCCAGGCCCGCCTCCGACAGGTCCGGCCAACTGTCGCCTTCCGCCTTGCGCAGGAAGGTGACGCGGTCACGCCACTGCCTGGCGGCCTTCGACCAGGGCAGCCGGTCGAGCCCAGCCGCGCAGATCCCCTCCGCGAAGATGCGCGCGGTCTCCTCCGACGGCGTCAGCGCGACTGGCGCATCGGCCATGGTGATCGCATGCAGCTTGCGCCGGCGGCGCGCCCGCAACGCCATCGCGTTTTGATCGAAGCTGACCTCGTCTCTCGCTTCGATATGTGCAGCAAAATGCCGCTCGATATCCTCGATCGCCAGCGGCGCCGCCAGCAGGATGCGGCCGCTGGCCGCCGTTCCCGTCAGCTCACCGACCGCGATATAGGGCACGCGCGCCAGCGACGAGGCGGGGTCGACGGCGGCGCCGCGGCCATTGGCGAGCACGAAGCTGCCATTGCCGCGATTGCGCGCGACCCGGTCGGGAAAGGCGAAGGCGAGCATCAGGCCGGTGGAGATGTCCGCGTCTCCGGCGCGGGCGGACGCGGACGACACCTGCTGCGCCCACCGCCGCGCCAGATCGCGGGCACTTTGCGCGCGCGGCGAGCGGTCGCGGCGGAACTGATCGAGCCGCACCTCGAGATCAACGCTGTCGCCGCCCAGCCCGCGCTCGGTCAGGATGGCGGCGATGTCGGCGGCCTGCGCCGCCGCGCCGTGGTCCGCGGCATCGACGATCATCCGCGCCAGCCGCGGCGGCAGCGCCAGCGCCCGCAGCCGCCGGCCCTCGTTGGTCAGCCTGCCATCGGCATCGAGCGCATCGAGCTCGCGCAGCAGGTCCCTTGCCTCCTTCCAAGCCGGTTGCGGCGGCGGATCGAGGAAGCTCAGCGCGGAGGGGTCACTGACACCCCATTGCGCCAGATCGAGCACCAGCGAGGACAGGTCGGCGCTGAGGATTTCCGGCTGCGTATAGGCCGCCAGCGAGGCCGTCTGCGGCTCGTCCCATAGCCGGTAGCAGACGCCAGGCTCGGTGCGGCCGGCGCGGCCGCGGCGCTGATCGACGGCGGCGCGCGACGCCCGCACCGTCTCCAGCCTGGTGAGGCCGATGTCCGGCTCGTAGCGCGGCACCCGGGCGAGGCCGGAATCGACCACGATGCGGACGCCTTCGATGGTCAGCGAAGTCTCGGCAATCGACGTCGCCAGCACCACCTTGCGCTGCCCTTTCGGGGCGGGCGAGATGGCGCGGTCCTGGACGGCGGAATCGAGTGCGCCGAACAGCGGCACGATCTCAACGCTGGCATCATGAACGCGCTCTGCGAGCATGGTCTGGGTACGCCGGATCTCGGCCGCGCCCGGCAGGAAGGCGAGCACGGAGCCGGCATCGGCGCGCAGCGCGGTGGCGATGGTCTCGGCCATCTGGCGCTCGACCGGCGCATCCGGCTTGCGGCCGACATAACGGGTCTCGACCGGATAGGCGCGGCCCTCGCTCTCGACCACCGGCGCATCGCCGAGCAGTCTGGCGACGCGGGCGCCGTCGAGCGTCGCCGACATCACGAGGATACGGAGATCCTCGCGCAGCCCCTGCTGCGCATCGCGCGCCAATGCGAGGCCGAGATCGGCGTCGAGCGAGCGCTCGTGGAATTCGTCGAACAGCACGGCAGCGACGCCGGTCAGTTCGGGATCATCGAGGATCTGCCGGGTGAAGATGCCCTCGGTGACGACCTCGATGCGGGTCGCGCGCGAGACCTTCGAGCCGAACCGCACGCGATAGCCGACGGTGTCGCCTACGCGCTCGCCGAGCGACTTCGCCATCCGCTCGGCGCTGGCGCGGGCCGCGATCCGGCGGGGCTCCAGCACGATGATCTTCTTAGTCCCGACCCACGGCGCATCACGCAAGGCCAGCGGCACCCGCGTGGTCTTGCCGGCGCCGGGCGGCGCCACCAGCACGGCGGTGTTGCTGCGTTCGAGCGCGCCGGACAGTTCGTCCAGCACGGCATCGATGGGCAGCGGTGTGTCGAAGCGAAAGGGCAATAGCAGTAACCCGTCATCACCCGCGAAGGCGGATGATCCAGTAAGCGCAAATCTCGCGGATCACGAAGATCGGGCGTACTGGATACCCCGCCTGCGCGGGGTATGACAATGCCATGTCAACCGCCCTTCACCGATGGCCTGCCGATGCTCTCGTAGACGAAGCCGTGAGCGGCCATCTCGTCGGGGCGGTAGACATTGCGCAAATCGACGACGACCGGATGCGCCATCACCTCCTTGAGGCGATCGAGATCCATGGCGCGGTACTGCACCCATTCGGTGACCAGCACGATCGCATCGGCGCCGGTCGCGCACTCATAGGGATCGTCGTAGTAGGCGATCTCCGGCAGCTCCTTCTTGGCCTGCTCGATGCCGACGGGATCATGCGCGCGGACCTTGGCGCCCATGTCGAGCAGACCGGTCACCAGCGGGATCGACGGTGCCTCGCGCATGTCGTCGGTCTCCGGCTTGAAGGTGAGGCCGAGCACCGCGACCGTCTTGCCGCGCAGATTGCCGCCGACGGCATGCGCCACCTTGCGCGCCATCGCGCGCTTGCGGTTGTCGTTCACCGCCAGCACCGATTCGACGATGCGCAGCTGCGTGTCGTAGTCCTGCGCGATCTTGATCAGCGCACGCGTGTCCTTCGGGAAGCACGAGCCGCCGAAGCCCGGACCGGCATGCAGGAACTTGGAGCCGATGCGGTTGTCGAGACCGATGCCGCGCGCCACCTCCTGCACGTCGGCGCCGACCTTCTCGGCGAGATCGGCGACCTCGTTGATGAAGGTGATCTTGGTGGCGAGGAACGCATTGGCGGCGTATTTGATCAGCTCGGCGGTGCGGCGCTCGGTGTACATCATCGGCGCCTGGTTCAACGACAGCGGGCGATAGATGTCGCCGAGCACCTTGCGGCCACGCTCGTCCGCGGTGCCGACGACGATGCGATCCGGCCATTTGAAATCGCGGATCGCAGCACCCTCGCGCAGAAATTCCGGATTGGAGGCGACGACGACATCGGCCGTCGGATTGGTCTCGCGGATGATGCGCTCGACCTCGTCGCCGGTGCCGACCGGCACCGTCGACTTCGTCACAACCACGGTGAAGCCGGTGAGCGAGGCCGCGATCTCGCGCGCGGCGGCATAGACGTAGGTGAGGTCGGCGTGTCCGTCGCCGCGCCGCGACGGCGTACCAACCGCGATGAAAACGGCGTCGGCCTCCGCGACCGGCTGCTTGAGGTCCGTGGTGAAATCGAGCCGCTTGGCCTTGACGTTGGCCGCGACCAGCGCATCCAGGCCGGGCTCGAAGATCGGGATTTCTCCGCGATGCAGCGCGGCGATCTTGCTCTCGTCCTTGTCCACGCAGGTCACCTGGTGACCGAAATCGGCGAAGCAGGCACCGGACACCAGACCCACATAGCCCGTGCCGATCATCGCAATTCGCATCGAAACCCATCCTTCAAGGTTAATACTTTCGCGTCTTAAACCATTTGCGGTTCAAGGGGAATTTAGAAAACGGCATGACGTTTGGATGACAAGGAGGAGTATTAACGGCTCTGCCCGACAATGCGGCAGCTCCGCGCCAAAGAGGGACAGCATGACCGCGAATGGTACGCCGAAAACGGCCGGAACCGAGACGCGCATCGACTGGGTGGACTACGCCAAGGGTATCTGCATCATCATGGTGGTGATGATGCACTCGGTGCTCGGCGTCGAGCTCGCCGCCGGCGAGACCGGCTTCATGCACGCCGTCGTCGCCTTCGCCAAGCCGTTCCGGATGCCCGACTTCTTCCTGATTTCCGGCCTGTTTCTGCCACTGGTGATCGACCGGGACTGGCGTACCTATCTCGACCGCAAGGTGGTGCATTTCGCCTACTTCTACGTGCTGTGGGTGACCATCCAGTTCGGCTTCAAGGCGCCCGGCTTCGCCGCCGCGTCCGGCTGGCCGCACGCCGGCTACCTGTACCTGGAATCCTTCATCGAGCCGTTCGGCACGCTGTGGTTCATCTATCTGCTGCCGATCTTCTTCGTCGTCATCAAACTGACACGAAAGCTGCCGGCGCCGGTGATCTGGGGCGTCGCGGCCGGCCTCGAAATGGCGCACATCGTCACCGGCTGGACCGTGATCGACGAATTCTGCGCCCGCTTCGTCTACATCTATTCGGGCTATCTGTTCGCGCCTGCCATCTTCGCGCTGTCGGATCGCGCGCGGGCGCAGCCGATGCTCGCCATCGTCGGCCTGCTCGCCTGGGCGGTGATCAACCAGTCGCTGGTGAACCTCGGTGTCAGCGAATGGCCGGCTGCCTCCCTCATGCTCGGCTATGCCGGCGCCGTCGCCATCATCGTCGCCGGCACGCTGCTGGCGCGCGCGCAGCTCCTCAACGCATTGCGGTTCTGCGGCGAGCATTCGATCGTGATCTATCTCGCCTTCTTCCTGCCGATGGCGGCGACCCGCACCTTGTTGCTGAAGACGGGCGCCATCGCCGACATCGGCACGATCTCCCTGCTCGTGACCATCGCCGGCGTGCTCGGCGCGCTCGCGATCTGGCGCCTCGCGTTGCGCCTCGGCGCACGCTTCCTGTTCGAGCGCCCGATCGCATTCTGGATCGCGCCGCCGAAGCCAAGAGCCGTGTTGCAGCCGGCGGAGTAGCGTCACCGTCAGGGCACCAGAAGCAGCGCGCCACGGCTGCGGCCGCTCTCCAGATCGATATGGGCCTCGACGACCCGCGCCAGCGGATACACGGTGCCGTGGCCGACGAGATCGCCATTGGCGAGCGCGGCGAGAACCGTCGCCGCATCCCTGCGATAGTCGGCGACATCGTTGACATGGGCCATCACGCTCGGGCGTGCCAGCGACAGGCTGCGGCGCGGCCCCAGCTCCTCGACGGCAAGGCTTGGAATTGGACCGCCGGACTGACCGATGCTGGCGACCGTCCCGAACGGCCTGACGCAGGCGAGCGTTTGCGCAAGCGTCTTGCCGCCGACGCCATCGTAGGCGACATCGACGCCGCGCCCGTCGGTCAATCGCTTCACGGCATCGACAAAGTCAGCATCCCGGCCGACGATCAGATGGCGCGCGCCGGCGGCACGCGCGAGCTCCGCCTTGGCCTCCGAGCTCACCGTGCCGATGACGGTCGCGCCGCGCAGCCGAGCCATTCGCGTCAGCACCTGGCCGAGCCCGCCGGCGGCACTGTGCACCAACAGCGTCGTTCCGGCTCCGACGGCATAGGTACGATTGAGCAGCATCACCGCGGTGATGCCTTTCAGCAGGGTCGACGCAGCGCTCGCTTCAGACACGGCGTCGGGCAGCGGCATCGCGCGCCAGGCGGGCAGATTTCGCTCCGAGGCATAGGCGCCGACCGGGGCGCCGGCATAGGCGACGCGGTCGCCGACGGACAACTCTGTCACGTCCGCGCCTTTCGCCGTCACGATCCCCGCCCCTTCGACCCCAGGAATTCCATCGGGCAGCGGATAGAGGCCGCTGCGCTGATAGATATCGATGAAGTTCACGCCGATCGCGGTGTGGCGCAGCCGGATCTCGTTGGCGCCCGGCGCCGGCAGCTCAACATTCTCCAACACCAGATTCTCCGCGCCACCCGGTGCCTTCAGTCGAACGATAGCAACCATGCCCGTCTCCACACATCTTGCCTTGATCCGGACAGTGTGGTCAGCGTTGGCATTCTGCGGAATTGCCCAATTTGGCTCCCCTATTGTGAATATTCGAACATGCGGATCGACTGGACCGACCTTCACCACTTCGTGACGCTGGCCCGCGAGGGCACGCTGTCGGCCGCCGCACGTGGTCTCGGCGTCGATCATGTCACGGTGGCCCGCCGGGTCGCGGCCCTGGAACGGGCCACCGGGCTGAAGCTGGTCGACCGCCGAGCGCGGGCCTATGAGCTGACCGAGGACGGCCGCCGCCTCGCCGCGGCCGCCGGCCCGATGGAGCAGGCCGCGTTCGCGATCGAGCGCGCCGTGGTCGCATCGCGTCCCGGTCTGGCCGGTGAGGTCTCGGTCAGCGCGCCGCCGACGCTCGCCAACAGGCTGATCGCGCCACGGCTGGTCGAGCTGCACCGGCGGCATCCCGCCATCATCATCAAGCTCATCGGCGAGAAGCGCAGCGCCTCGCTCAACCGACGGGAAGCCGACATCGCTCTGCGACTGTCCCGTCCCGACGAGCCCGGCCTGATCGCACGCAAGATCGGCCGCTTCGGCTTCAACCTCTACGGCGCGCCGCACTATCTCAAGCAGACGCCGCAGCATGCGCTCGGATTCATCGCCTATGATGCCAGCATGGACTCGGCACCCCAGCAGCAATGGCTGAAGGCGGTCGCCGGGCAGCGCCCGATCGTGTTTCGGAGCAGCGATCTCGAGAGCCAGGCCGCAGCGGCGCGCGCAGGGCTGGGGCTCGCCGCCCTGCCGCATTTTCTCGGCGATCATGATCCCGACCTCACCCGCTTCGAAGCCGGCGCGGCCATCAGCAGGGACATCTGGCTCATCGTTCATCGCGACCTCAGGCGCACACCCCTCATTCGCGCCGTCATGGAGTTCCTGACCCGCTGCGTCCGACCGGACTGAGGGGCGGAAAAATCCGGTGCGCATGGCGTCGTCACGGCTGTCAATGCGAGCGAAAATCCCTACATTGCGGCCATGCCCAAAGCTCCCCAGAAAGCCGCCGCCACGCCCGCCGCCCCTGTGCCTACCGCCGCCAAGAATTTGGCGAAGGGCGCGGCCAACGGCGACCATGTGTTCCTGGTCGACGGCTCGTCCTACATCTTCCGCGCCTATCACGCGCTGCCGCCGCTCAACCGCAAGTCCGACGGGCTGCAGGTCAATGCCGTGCTCGGCTTCTGCAACATGCTGTGGAAGCTGCTGCGCGACATGCCCGAGACCGACCGACCGACGCATCTGGCCATCGTGTTCGACAAGTCCGAGGTCACGTTCCGCAACAAGATCTACGCCGACTACAAGGCGCACCGGCCGCCGGCGCCCGACGACCTGATCCCGCAATTCGCGCTGATCCGCGAGGCCGTCCGCGCCTTCGACCTGCCGTGCCTGGAGCAGTCGGGCTTCGAGGCGGACGACCTGATCGCGACTTATGCGCGGCTTGCCTGCGAGCGCGGCGCCACCACCACCATCGTGTCCTCCGACAAGGATTTGATGCAGCTCGTCAACGACTGCGTCACGATGTACGACACGATGAAGGACCGACGCATCGGGGTCGCCGAGGTGATCGAGAAGTTCGGCGTGCCGCCGGAGAAGGTCGTCGAGGTGCAGGCGCTGGCCGGCGATTCCACCGACAACGTGCCGGGCGTGCCCGGCATCGGCATCAAGACCGCCGCGCAGTTGATCACCGACTATGGCGATCTCGAAGGCCTGCTGACGCGCGCGGGCGAGATCAAGCAGCCGAAGCGGCGCGAGGCGCTGATCGAGAACGCCGAGAAGGCGCGGATCTCGCGCCAGTTGGTGCTGCTCGACGACAAGGTCGTGCTCGATGTGCCACTCGACGACCTCGCGGTGCACGAGCCCGATCCGCGCAAGCTGATCGCCTTCCTCAAGGCGATGGAGTTCACCACGCTGACGCGCCGCGTCGCCGAGTATTCGCACATCGATCCGGCCGACGTGTCGGCGGATGAACAGTTGAAGAGTGGTGCGGGCACTGCTGCCTCTGTTTCCTCCCCCCTTGTGGGGGAGGGTCAGGGAGGGGGGCGCCCCACGAACGGTGCCGCCGCAGCCCCCCCTTCCCCAGCCAAGGGGGGAGGGAGCTCTAGAGGCGGTGACCCGCGCACCGACAAGTCGGCGATGAGCAAAGGCACCCCCGCCAGCCTCGCCGAGTCCAGGGCCGAGGCGGCCAAGAGCGCGCGGATCGATCGCGATAAATATCAGACCGTGCGCACCGTACCGGAGCTGAATGCGTGGCTCGCCCGCGTCCATGACTTCGGTCGGGTCACCATCGACGTCAAGGCCAGCTCGATCGATCCGATGCAGGCCAGCCTGTGCGGCATCGCGTTGGCGCTGGCGCCGAACGACGCCTGCTACATCCCGCTGGCGCATCGCCAGGCCGGCGATGGCGGCGGCCTGTTCGATGCCGGGCTCGCACCTGGCCAGATCAGGGACAGCGAGGCGCTCGCTGCCCTGACCCCCATCCTGGAATCGGCCGGCCTGCTCAAGATCGGCTTCAACATCAAGTTCACGGCCGTGATGCTGGCGCAGGCCGGCATCACCCTGACCAACACCGACGACGTGCAGCTGATGAGCTACGCACTGGATGCCGGACGTGGATCGCAGAAGCTCGACTCGCTGTCCGAGCACGTGCTCGGACACGCCATGATCAGTGAAGGTGAGCTGATCGGGAGCGGCCGGAACAAGCTGACCTTCGAGCAGGTCGCCATCGATCGCGCGACCGCGCATTCCGCCGAAGCCGCCGATGTCATCCATCGGGTCTGGCGCGTGCTGAAGCCGCGCCTCACGGCGGAGCGCATGACCGCGGTCTACGAGACCCTGGAGCGGCCGCTGGTGTCGGTGCTGGCGCGCATGGAGCGGCGCGGCATCTCGATCGACCGCCAGGTGCTGTCGCGCCTGTCCGGCGACTTCGCCCAGACCGCGGCGCGCGTCGAGGCCGAGTTGCAGGAGCTGGCCGGCGAGCCGATCAATGTCGGCAGCCCCAAGCAGATCGGCGACATCCTGTTCGGCAAGATGGGCCTGTCGGGCGGCACCAAGACCAAGACCGGCGCCTGGTCGACCTCTGCCTCCATCCTCGATGATCTCGCCGAGCAGGGCAACGATTTCGCGCGCAAGATCCTGGAATGGCGCCAGGTCTCGAAGCTGAAATCGACCTATACCGATGCGCTGCCGACCTATGTCAACCCGCAGACGCATCGCGTGCACACCACTTACGCGCTGGCGGCGACCACCACCGGCCGGCTGTCGTCGAACGAGCCGAATCTGCAGAACATCCCGGTGCGGACCGAAGATGGCCGCAAGATCCGCCGCGCCTTCATCGCGACGCCGGGCCATAAGCTGGTGTCGGCCGACTACTCGCAGATCGAGTTGCGGCTGCTCGCGGAGATCGCCGACATCCCCGTGCTGAAGCAGGCGTTCAAGGACGGCCTCGACATTCATGCGATGACGGCATCCGAGATGTTCGGCGTGCCGATCAAGGACATGCCGAGCGAGGTCCGCCGCCGCGCCAAGGCGATCAATTTCGGCATCATCTACGGCATCTCCGCCTTCGGCCTCGCCAACCAGCTCGGCATCGCCCGCGAGGAGGCCTCGGCCTACATCAAGCGCTATTTCGAGCGCTTCCCCGGCATTCGCGACTACATGGACGCGACCAGGGAATTCTGCCGCAAGCACGGCTATGTCACCACGTTGTTCGGCCGCAAGTGCCATTACCCCGAGATCAAGGCCTCCAACGCCTCGGTGCGCGCCTTCAACGAGCGCGCCGCGATCAACGCGCGGCTGCAGGGCACCGCGGCCGACATCATCCGGCGCGCCATGACCCGCGTTGAGGAGGCCCTGGCACAAAAGAAGCTGTCGGCTCAGATGCTGCTGCAGGTGCATGACGAACTGATCTTCGAGGTGCCGGACGACGAGGTCGCCGCGACCTTGCCGGTGGTGCAGCACGTCATGCAGGACGCCCCCTTCCCGGCGGTGCTGCTGTCGGTGCCGCTGCATGTCGACGCGCGGGCCGCCGACAATTGGGACGAGGCGCATTGAGCTGATCGCGGTGATCTTCTTCGTCATCGCAAGCGCCGAAATCCGTCCACGAGCGAGATGCCACCCTCCCCTGGAGGGGGAGGGTCGATCGCACGCAAAGCGGGCGAGCGGGGTGGGGTGAGCCGCGGGCGCCGGCGCCTGTGGAGAGATCACCCCACCCCACCTCCCATTCGCTGCGCTCATGAGAGGCCACCCTCCCCCTCCAGGGGAGGGTGGGCAGCGTGCCTCGCAACGCAGCCCTCATACGCATCCGTTTGATGCTCCCCGATACGATGATCATTGGCTGCAACGCGAGCCGTAGACATGCCTCAGCCTTCTCGCAGCATGATTTGCTCGAGGGATGCATGTCGTTCGCCCTCTGAATTTTGCAGAGGGCGCAGGGAAGGCCGGGCCTCGGCTGAGGCCCGTGGCCCGCCTGCTCAAAAGAATGCAGGCGGCAGGTACCACAGGTTCAGCCGGACAGACCCGGCCCTCCCTGCGCGATGGGCTTAACGTCTGCTCCGCGCTCTCCCCGGGGACCGGCTTGTTTGCCCCCGTCACCAGCGCGACACGTGATGTCACGCAGGCTTGGCGCCAGCTTCGGGGCGCCAGGACCACACGGCTTGAACGTCCGCGAGCTGCCAATCGTCCAGCGCATCAGCACCTGACAGGCCCGCGGCCACCGCTCCCCGCCTCAACGTATCGTGACGACGCGTACGCCCCTCTGCATGAGGACGGGATGCGCTGAATAGAGCACGATTTCGGAAAAATAGCAATATAAATCTTGACGAGCGCGTTGCCCGATGCGGAGCGATGACGCCGTCCCCTGTTCACGGTCACTCGGAACGCGGCGATTTTACCCCTCGTTAGGCACGATGAGATCGCGCCTGGCCGGATGGACGGACGGTAACACGACGTGCAGCGCACCCTGGCAAGGTTGGAGAGGCACCGCACGCGAGCGATCGCTGACAGCTCCGATCATCCCCATGCCACGACTGCGCCGAGGGCGCAGAACGAAGAGCTCCATGACCGCGACCTCATCCGCAGCTCACCCCAAGACGCGCGACCGGCGCGCGGTGCTGATCCTGCTGGTCGCGATGGCGCTCTACAACGGCGCCTATCTCGTCGGCTGGGCGCTGTCGTCGCCGCAGCCGGCGTTTGGCGACTTCTTCGGGCTATGGTCGTTCGGCAGATTTGCCGCGCTGTCCGGCGCCGGCATCTACGATCCGGTTGCGCTCGCGCGCTATCAGCAGATGCTGGATCCGACGTTGGGCGGCGGCGGCTTTCCCTATCCCTATCCGCCGACCTTCCTGCTGGTGCTGATACCCCTGGGCATGCTGGCGCTGCCGGTAGCCTATGTCTGCTGGATCTCGGTCACCTTCGCGCTTTATGGCCTGGCGACGCTGGGGCGCGATTGGCGCTCGTTAACCTCTCTGGCGCTGCTCGCGGCGCCAACCACGCTCATCAACGCGATCACCGGCCAGAACGGTTTCCTGTCGGCGGCCTTGCTGATCGGCGGATTGCGCCTGCTCGCGTGCCACCCGATCGTTGCCGGCACGCTGCTCGGCCTGCTCGCCTACAAGCCACAATTCGTGCTGCTGATGCCGGTCGTGCTGCTGGCGTCACGCAACTGGCGCGCCATCCTCTCGGCCATCGCCACGACCGTGATCGTCGCGATCGTCACCAGCGCTGCGCTCGATCCGTGGATCTGGCTCGAATGGATCGTGAAGTTTCCGAGCTATCAGGCGCAATTGCAGGCCAACCAGGTCAGCCTCGATCACATGATGCCGACGGTCATCGCTGGCTTGCACGCGCTCGGCGCGCTGCCGCCGATCGGCTACCTGGTTCAGCTCCTGTTGTCCTGCTCCATCGTCGTGATGGTCTGGGATGCCTGGCGACGCGGCTCAACGCAGCAGGCGATCGCGCTGGTCGCGGTCGGCAGCATCATCGCCACGCCCTATGCGATGATCTACGACATGCCGATGGTGGCGGCGGGGATTGCGATCCACTGGAAGGCGCGGAGCGACGCCGGCGAGCCGATCGCGCCGCTGGAGATCGGCCTCGTGATCGCGCTGGGAGCCTGCCTGCTCGCCATGATCGGGCACTCCGTGCCGTTCGCGGCGGCCATTCTGCTGGTCCTGCTGGCGTTGAGCATCGCCGGTGTGTTCGACCGCTCCGGCAGACCGCTGCCTGCGCTGGACGTCGCGCCGCCGGCGGCGGGCTGATTGCTCTCGGTGCAATTGACCGGATGACGATGCGTGATCGTCCGCGCTAAAGCAGCGGCAGAGATCCCGATCATCGAACCAGTGATGCCGCACACATCATCCCTGCTCGCCTTCGCCCTCGTCTCGCTCGGCATGGTGCTGACACCAGGGCCGAACATGATCTATCTGATCTCGCGCGCGATCACGCAGGGTCACGTCGCGGGCCTGGTCTCGCTCGGCGGCGTTGCTGTCGGCTTTCTGGTCTACATGCTGGCCGCGGCGTTCGGCATCACGGCGCTGCTGTTTGCCGTGCCGTTCGCCTATGACGCGCTGCGCCTCGCCGGCGCTGCCTACCTGCTCTATCTGGCGTGGCAGGCGGTGAAGCCGGGTGGACGCTCGCCCTTCCAGGTGAGGACGCTCGCCATCGACAGCCCACGCCGGCTGTTCCTGATGGGGCTCGCCACCAATCTGCTGAACCCGAAGATCGCGATGCTGTATCTGGCGCTGCTGCCGCAGTTCATCGATCCCGCTGTCGGCAGCGTGCTGACGCAGTCGGTGGTGCTCGGCGCGATCCAGATCGTGATCAGCGTCAGCGTCAACGCCATGATCGCCATGGCGGCGGGATCGATCGCGCTGTTCCTGGCGACACGGCCGAGCTGGGCGCTCGTGCAGCGCTATCTGATGGGCACGGTGCTCGCGGGACTTGCGGTGCGCATGGCGCTGGAGGCGCGGCGGGGGTGATTTCCATCGGCCCCCCCACCTTGTCCGCCGAAGCCTCTCGGCAAAGGCGGACGAGAGCGGGAGAGGGGGCACCGCGCGTGCGGAAAGATCTCGGAAGTCATCGTCGGCAAGGAACGGCCGATGAGCTTCTCAGTCCAGCTTCGCCTCCATGCCGCGCTTCACGGCGGGGCGGGCCATCAGGGTATCGTACCAGCGCTTGACGTTCGGGAAGTCGGCGAGATCCACCTTGTGGCGCGGGTGGCGCCAGGCCCAGCCGACGATGGCGAAGTCGGCGATCGAGAGAGCGCCTGCGACGAACTCGTGCTGCGCCAGCCGGCGGTCGAGCACGCCATAGAGCCGGACCGTCTCGGCCATGTAGCGCTTGAGCCCGTAGGCGCGGTCCTGTTCGTTGGTCAGCGCGATGAAATGGTGCACCTGGCCGGGCATCGGGCCGAAACCGCCCATCTGCCACATCAGCCATTCATAGACCGGGATCCGCTCGGCGAGGGATTTCGGCAGGAACTGGCCGGTCTTCTCAGCCAGGTAGAGCAGGATGGCGCCGGATTCGAACACGCTGACCGGCTTGCCGTCGGGGCCGTCGGGATCGACGATCGCCGGGATCTTGTTGTTGGGGCTGATCGCCAGGAATTCCGGCGCCATCTGGGCGCCCTTGGTGATGTCGACCGGAACGACGCGGTAGGGCAGCCCCATCTCCTCCAGCGCGACCGAGATTTTGCGCCCGTTTGGGGTGTTCCAGGTGTACAGCTCGATCGTCATGCGGGGCATCCTTCCCAACCGTCCTTGCTTGGTCGCGGGCTCCCATTAGCTCGAAACTGCATCCGGCTTCAAACGTACCGTTGTTGATGGGACATCGTGGCGGCTGGTCTCCGCCGCCCGCCCCCGATAGATTGCGCCACTCAAGAATCCACCCTCAGGGGAAACGCCGTGTCCAAATCCGCCTCCCGCGCCCGCCTCCTCGAGATCATCCGCAGGCGCTCGTTCGGCCGTGGCGAGGTCACGCTGGCCTCCGGCCGCAAGAGCGATTTCTATTTCAACCTGAAGCCAACCATGATGGACCCGGAGGGCGCCACCTTGCTCGCCGAGCTCACCTATGAGGCGCTGAAGGACGCAGGCTTCGATTATATCGGCGGCCTGGAGATGGGCGCGGTGCCGCTCGCCGGCGCGATCGCCCAGATCTCCTGGATCAAGGGCCATCCGATCGCGGCCTTCTTCGTGCGCAAGAAGCCGAAGGAGCACGGCGCCAGGCTCGCGATCGAGGGCCTGACCCGGGACGAGACCCTGGCGGGAAAACGCATCGTCGTGGTCGAGGACGTCACCACCACCGGCGGCTCGGCGATGAAGGCGGTGGAAACCCTGCGCGAGGCCGGCGCCGAGGTGGCGCTGGTGTTCACGATGGTCGACCGCGAGGAAGGCGCCGCCGAGACCTTCGCCCAGGCCGGTCTGCCGTTCCAGGCGCTCTACAAGGCGCACGAATTCCTCTGAGGTGCCTGGCGCGCGGCGCAATTCGCCGCCCGCGCATACCGCTCATTTACCAACGCCCGTTAAGGTTACCGCAAAGCTGATGACGCCATGCCTTGGGCAAGGCGCGTTCGATCGCACATGATCGAGCGACGCGGGTTGCCGCGTCACGGCGTGGCTTTGCGGTGAAGATCCTGGCGATGGAGCGGGCGTTGCGTAGCGTGTTGTCGTTTCGGCGGAGGTCCCGCCACGTCGCTGTCGCGGCGACGGTCGGCCTCGTCGCGGCCGGCGCGCTGGCGCCGCGAATGGCGTCGGCCCAGGGCCTGTTCGACTTCCTGTTCGGCGGCTTCAACAAGCCGCAATCGCAGCGGCCGGCGCAAGGCGGCTTCTTCGCCGATCCGTTCGGCACCAACCCGCAGGCCTCCGCCCAGCCGCGCGCCGCGAGCGGCGGATCGGGCGCAGCGTTCTGCGTGCGCACCTGCGACGGCCGCTATTTTCCGCTGACGCGGGGCCTCGCCTCGCCGGCCCAGATGTGCCAGGCGTTCTGCCCGGCCAGCCCGACCAGGATCTATTTCGGCTCCAACATCGACTACGCCACGGCGGCGAACGGCGAGCGCTATGCCGACAGCGAGAACGCGTTCGCCTATCGCCAGGCGCTGCGCGCCGACTGCACCTGCAACGGCCGCGATCCGGCCGGGCTGGCGCCGGTCGACCTGTCGCTCGACACCTCGCTGCGCCCCGGCGACGTCGTCGCCACCAGCGACGGCCTCGTCGCCTATTCGGGCACGCGCGGCAGCGGCGGCCAGCCGGCCGATTTCAAGCCGGTCGCCTCCTATCCCGGGCTGAACTCGGACATGCGGGCCAAGCTGAGCGAGATGAAGGTCGCACCGGTGCGCGCCGAGATGCTGGCGGCCGATGCGCTCGCCGCGATGCCGCCGCCGGAGGCCAGCGCCAGCAATGTCAGCGTCGCGCCGCCGCTGACGATCGCGCCGAAGCCGGCCACCGGCCGCGCCAAGCGCGCGGATGTGGATTGAGCCCGGACTCGTCATTGCGAGCGCAGCGAAGCAATCCAGAGTCCCGCACACCACCCTGGATTGCTTCGCAGCGCTCGCAATGACGGAATGCTGACCTAGCGCGCGACGATCACGCCGATGACGTTCGGCGCTTCCAGATATTTCTCCTCGATCGCCGCCCGCGCGGCGGCGCGGTTGTCCGGCGTCAGCAGGCCGCGTTTCTCGGCCAGGATCATCCAGCAGAAGCCCCACCAATCGGTCAGCATGCCCTCGTCGTCGACCAGGTCGTAGCCCTGCTCGGCGGCGAAGATGCGCGCCCGCGCCTCGTCGAGGCCATCGAGGAAGGTGTGGTCGGTGGCCGAGAACAGATCGTCGGAAATGTCGTCGGTGGTGTAGCCCCAGACCGACATGCAGACGGCGTTGAAGGCGCGGTCGATCTGGTCGTCGTCGACGGCCCGCCGCCGCGCGGCCTTGTGCAGCCGCGTCAGGCTGCGCGCGAAGTCGGCAATGCGGGTCAGGGCCAGGGGATCGAAGGCGATATTGGACATGGGTGTCCTCGCGGGATGCACTGATGCCGGGGGGCTGGCGGATCGAATCGCTGAGAGGATAAACGATCGCTTGCTAAATTGTTCTTAATTTGTTCCTAGCCGATTGTCCATCCCTTCTCAAAGGAGGCGCGCCGCTCTCATGGAGAATTCCAACACCGAAACCGATGCAGCCCTGCGCAAGCGTCTCGACTGGCTGCTGCGCGACCTATGTGTGGACTGGGGCTTTTGCAGCCGCCTCACCGCGGACGACCTGATGCTGGACGGCCAACCGCCCTCTCCGCAGGCGTTCGCCGCGGCCGTGCTGCGGGCCGAAGGCATGAACGCGGAATACGAGCCGGATTGGCGCCGTCGGATCGAGCAGATGTTCGTCGCTCGCCTCACAAGGTGAGTCTGGATCCCGGCTTTCGCCGGGATGACGATGGGGAGAGCCCTCAACTCCACGACGCACCTGCACCATCCTAGCGCGTTCCGCCCCCGGAACTCCGGCCCCGTTTTTGCATCATTTTCCATCACCTTGCTGTGCGGACCAGCCTTTCCCCGGGTTTCGGACCGCGCGCAACCATCGTATGCTTTTACCGGTTCCTCGTAGCATCACAGGTTTCCAAGGTGACAGATCAGCCGTCCCAGCGCAGCTTCGTAAGCACCGGCCAGCCCGTCGACGAATTGGCGGTCGCGGAGATCAAGAGCGACATCCTGGCCAAGCTTCGCCTCGCCATCGGCAAGGAGGCGAGCCAGGCGACGCAGCAGGACTGGTACCACGCCGCGGCGCTGACCTTGCGCGACCGCATCGTGCATCGCTGGCTGACCGCGGACAAGGAGAGCTACGACGCCGGGCGCAAGCGGGTCTATTATCTCAGCCTCGAATTCCTGATCGGCCGTCTGTTCACCGACGCGCTCAACAACATGGGCCTGATGAAGGTGTTCGAGACCGCGCTCGGCGATCTGGGCGTCGGCCTGATGGACCTGCGCAAATGCGAGCCCGATGCCGCGCTCGGCAATGGCGGCCTCGGACGGCTCGCGGCGTGCTTCATGGAGAGCATGTCGACCTTGCAGATCCCTGCGATCGGCTACGGCATCCGCTATGATTTCGGCCTGTTCCGCCAGGTCATCGTCGACGGCTGGCAGCACGAATATCCCGACGTCTGGCTGTCGTTCGGCAATCCCTGGGAGTTCCAGCGCCCCGAGGTGGTCTATCACGTTCATTTCGGCGGCGGCGTCGAGCACATCGACGACAAGGGCCGGGCCCGCGCGATCTGGCATCCCGGCGAGACCGTGCAGGCGGTGGCCTATGACACGCCGATCGTCGGCTGGCGCGGCCAGCACGTGAATGCGCTCAGGCTATGGTCGGCGCGCTCGCCCGATCCGCTGAAGCTCGACGTGTTCAACTCCGGCGACTATCTCGGCGCCTCGGCAGAAGAAGCGCGCGCCGAGGCGATCTGCAAGTTTCTGTATCCGAACGACGAGAGCCCGGCGGGACGCGAGCTGCGGCTGCGCCAGGAATATTTCTTCGTCTCGGCTTCGCTGCAAGATCTCGTCAAGCGCCATCTCGGCTCCGACGGCCAGTTGCGCAGCCTGGCGCAGAAGGCCGCGGTGCAGCTCAACGACACGCACCCCTCGCTCGCCGTGGCCGAGTTGATGCGGATCCTGGTCGACCTGCACAATTTCCGCTGGGACGAGGCGTGGAAGATCACCATCGCGACCTTGTCCTATACCAACCACACGCTGCTGCCCGAAGCGCTCGAGACCTGGCCGGTCGAGCTGTTCGAGCGGCTGCTGCCGCGCCATCTCGAGATCATCTATCGCATCAATGCGCAGCATCTCGCGCTCGCCGAGCAGCGCGCACCGGGTGACATCGACTACCGCGCCTCGGTGTCCCTGATCGACGAGAAGAGCGGCCGCCGCGTGCGCATGGGCCAGCTCGCCTTCGTCGGCTCGCACCGCATCAACGGCGTCTCGGCGATGCATTCCGACCTGATGAAGGAGACCGTGTTCCACGATCTCAATCATCTCTATCCCGGCCGCATCACCAACAAGACCAACGGCATCACTTTCCGCCGCTGGCTGATGCTGGCCAATCCCAAGCTGACGAACCTCTTGCGCGAGGCCTGCGGCGACGCCGTCGTCGACGATCCGACCTTGCTCTCGAGCCTCGAGAGCTACGTCGCCGACGCCGGCTTCCACCAGAAGTTCCGCGCGGTGAAGCACCACAACAAGGTTCTGCTGGCGCGTCTGATCGGCGAGCGCATGAACGTGCGCCTTGATCCGGGCGCGCTGTTCGACGTGCAGATCAAGCGCATTCACGAATACAAGCGCCAGCTCCTGAACATCCTCGAAGCGGTGGCGCTGTATCTGGACATGAAGGACGACCCGCAACGCGACTGGGTGCCGCGGGTGAAAATCTTCGCCGGCAAGGCGGCGGCGAGCTACCGCTATGCCAAGCTGATCATCAAGCTGATCAACGACGTCGCGGAGGTCGTCAATAACGATCCCGCGATCGGCGGCAAGCTGAAGGTCGTGTTCATGGCCGACTACAATGTCAGCCTGGCGGAAACGATCATTCCCGCCGCCGACCTGTCCGAGCAGATCTCGACCGCCGGCATGGAGGCGTCCGGCACCGGCAACATGAAGCTGGCGCTGAACGGCGCGCTTACCATCGGCACGCTGGACGGCGCCAATATCGAGATCCGCGACAATGTCGGCGCCGACAACATCGCGATCTTCGGCATGGAGGCCGACGAGGTCATGCTCCGCCGCAAGCAGGGACTGGACGCGTCCGACGTGATCCACCGGTCACCGCGGCTGGCGCGCGCGATCGATGCGATCGCGTCCGGCGCGTTCTCGCCGGACGAACCCGGCCGGTTCGAGCCGATCGCCCATGCGCTGCGCCATCTCGACCACTACATGGTTTCGGCCGATTTCGATTCCTACTACGAGGCCCAGCGCGGCATCGATGCACGCTGGCAGACCGTGCCGGCCTGGACCCGCGCCTCGATCCTCAACGTCGCGCGCATGGCCTGGTTCTCCTCCGACCGCACCATCCGCGAATATGCCGACGACATCTGGAACGTGCCGGTCGGGCTGGCGATGGCGCCGGTGCAAGCGCAGCGGGCGTGACGGGCCCTTCCCCTCACCTTCAGCAATGACCCATGACGTCATTGCAGAGGCCTTCCATTGCGTTTCACCTGACGGCCATCATACGATGACCGTCGGGAGGAATGCATGACCGAACCGCCAGCTCACCTGTTCGACGAGGCCACCGGCGTCACCGCCGGCGACAGCCGCTGGCAGGGAAGTACCAGCCCGGATTACTGGGCGTTCGTCGGCCCGTTTGGCGGCGTCACGGCGGCGACCGTGCTGCGCGCGTTGATCCAGCATCCGCAAATTCAGGGCGATCCGCTGGCGATGACGGTGAACTATTGCGCGCCGATCGCGGAAGGGCCGTTCGATCTCGACGTGCGGTTGGTGAAAGCCAACCGCTCCTCGCAGCATTGGTGCGTCGAGCTGAGCCAGGGCGACTCTGACGCGGCGACGCTCGCCACCGCCGTGTTCGCCGAGCGCCGGCCGTCCTGGTCGCATCAGCCGGCCACAAAGCCCGAGGCGCCGCCGTTCGATCAGGTCAAGCGACATCCCGACACGAACATGTCCTGGACCAAGCAGTACGATTTCCGCTTCATCGAGGGCCGTCCAACGTTTGGTGCATCGTCGTCGGGGGAGCCGCACAGCAGCTATTCCCGGCTGTGGATCTCCGACCGCAAGCCGCGCAAGCTCGACTGCCTGTCGGTGCTATCGATGTCGGACGCCTTCTTCGGCCGCGTCTTCCACGCCCGCGGCCAGCTGGTGCCGTTCGGCACGGTGTCGCTGACGACCTATTTCCACGTCAGCCGGGACGAGCTCGCGGCCGAGGACATCACGCACGTGCTCGCGACCGCCGACGCCAAGATTTTCAACCGCAGCTATCAGGACCAGCATGGCGAGCTGTGGTCGCCGTCCGGCCGGCTGCTCGCGACGACGACGCAGATTGCGTATTTCAAGGCGTGAGGGCCGGGACGCAAGCCAAGAAAACGGCGTCGTCCCGGCCTTGAGCCGGGACCCATAGCCACCGTCGCCAGTTTTGGAAGGCTGGGGCGACCCGCACGCCTCAACCACTCCGTCCTGTGGTTATGGGTCCCGGCGTTCGCCGGGACGACAGCTGTGGGTATGGCTTGAGCTCGCGCCTCTCGTGCATTGAACGGGGCGGAGCGGGAAAATGTGGGGTCAGCCGCAACGCGACCGCCCCCTTGACGTTTGCAGCCCTACTCCGCCGCCAGCTTCAGATCCGGCGCGGCGTTACGGACCTCAGCATCGACCTGGGCTTCGAACTTGGCAAAATTCTTCTGGAACATGCCGACCAGCGCGCGCGCAGTCTTGTCGAACTCGGCCTTGTCCTTCCAGGTGTTGACCGGGTCGAGGATCTCGGTCGGCACGCCCGGCAGCGCGGTCGGCACCGCGAAACCGAAATATTTGTCGGTGCGGAACTCGACGTTGCGCAAGCTGCCGTCGAGCGCCGCCGTCAGCAGCGCGCGCGTCACCTTGATCGGCATGCGCGAGCCCGTGCCATACTTGCCGCCGGTCCAGCCGGTGTTGACCAGCCAGCAGTCGACATTGTGCTCGGCGATCAGCTGCCGCAGCATGTTGCCGTAGACGGACGGATCGAGCGGCAGGAACGGCGAGCCGAAGCAGGTCGAGAATTCCGGCTGCGGCTCGGAGCCCAAGCCGCGCTCGGTGCCCGCGACCTTGGCGGTGTAGCCGGACAGGAAGTGGTACATCGCCTGCGCCGGCGAGAGCTTTGCGATCGGCGGCAGCACGCCGAAGGCGTCGGCGGCGAGCATCACGACGTTCTTCGGATGCGGCGCGCGGCCGGTGCGCGAGGCGTTCGGGATGTAGTCGAGCGGATAGGCCGAGCGGGTGTTCTCCGTCTTGGAGCCGTCGTCGAAATCGGGAACGCGCGTATCCTCATCGAGCACGACGTTCTCGAGCACCGCACCAAACCGGGTCGACGCCGCATAGATCTGCGGCTCGGCTTCCTGCGACAGCTTGATGCACTTGGCGTAGCAGCCGCCCTCGAAGTTGAACACGCCGGACGGTCCCCAGCCATGCTCGTCATCGCCGATCAAGGTGCGGTTCGGATCGGCCGACAGCGTCGTCTTGCCGGTGCCGGACAGGCCGAAGAAGACAGCGGTGTCGCCGTTCGGCCCGACATTGGCCGAGCAGTGCATCGGCATCACGCCGCGCTCGGGCAGGTAGTAGTTGAGCGTCGTGAACACGCTCTTCTTCATCTCGCCGGCATAATAGGACCCGCCGATCAGGACGATCTTGCGGGCGAAATCGATCGCGACGACGTTCTGCGAGCGCACGCCGTGGCGTTTCGGGTCGGCACGGAAGCTCGGCATGTCGATGATCGTGAGCTCCGGCACGAAGGTGTCGAGCTCGATCTTCTCGGGGCGGATCAGAAGCGTGCGGATGAACAGCGAATGCCACGCGAGTTCGGTGAAGACGCGCGTCTTGATGCGGAAGCTCGGATCGGCGCCGCCATAGAGATCCTGCGCGAACAGGGTCTTGCCTTCGGCGTGCTTGATGAAGTCCTGATGCAGCGCCTCGAACTGCTCGGGCGTGATCGCCTGGTTGCCCGCCCACCACATCTTTTCGGTGGAGGCGTCGCGCACCGTGAACTTGTCCTTCGGGCTGCGGCCGGTGAACTCGCCAGTATCCGCGCACAGCGCCCCGTCGGCCGACAGCACCGCCTCGCCCGCCGCCAGCGAATACTGATAGAGCTGGGGAGCGCCGAGATTCCAGTGCACCTGCTTGAGGTTCTTTAAGCCGAACTTGTCGGCACCAAAGGCGCCGTTGCGAATACCCGTCTCTTGCACGAAGATCCCTCCTGAGAGCCCGCATCTGTTGCGCGCAGTCGCGCGCGTTGCGCGGTGACCGTTGCCGTTACATCGCCTTATCGAAGCGCGGTCGCCGACCTAATACTGATCAACGCTGGTCTTGCCAAGACGATCCGGCCCAATTGGTTATTGGCAAACCGTGATGTACGTAGCTCATGTTTTGCCGCGCCATGCACATTCCAGCAGCAGCCGCCTGCGCCCCGCGGAGTTGCTGCAACGCAACAGATATATCAGCGCGGTTGGGTTTCACGAGAACGACGAACGACGCTCAAATCGACGAATTCGCGCGGGCAAGCGAAGACCAAGGCGAAGACCGAGCATCCGGCCAACGCCCGTCGCAGCGCATCGCTGCAACCGATCAAGGGACGCCGCCCGAGCCGACGGAATGCGTCGGTGATCAGCCGTGTCGCCGCTACACCCGATCAGCCAGCTTCCGTTCACGATTGCCTCGCGCTTGCGGGATCACTTAATCCGATTCTCCCGGCCGCGACGTCAATGAGCTCACTCGCGCCCACGCCATGGGTTTGCGCGGCGCTCACCTTCTGCTGGACTGGGAGCGTGCACATCGAGCTTCACCGCAACTGCGTTCATGCGTGAACTTCGTCGTCTTTCGTCACGCGAGGATGAGCACAGCCATCAAAGCGGGCTCGAACTACACCTCACTTCGCGCGTGCCTCGTCAGCAAGCCGCACAAGCATCTTGCGCAACGCCCCGGGCGTGGTTACGTGCTCGGGAAACTCGAGCCGTAGCGTCTTGCCGTCGGCCATCAGATCCAATCCCTCCGGGTCACAGCCGCTACACCGCCACTCCGCGGCTTCGGCGCCGAGCAGCTTCGTCGCGTAGAGGGCGAGCGCCTCGCGGTGATCTTCGTTCATGTGATCGACGGCGCCCTGCTCTGCTAGAATCAGTTCGTCAGCATCGGAGATATCCGTGAGAAACTGCTCGGGCTTGAGATCGACGATGCGGCCGAACCCGGCGACGAGATGCGCGCCTGACGGACGAATCACGAAGAACGAGAAGTCGGCGAAATCCGCATAGTCCGCAGCGGACGGATGCGCATTGAGATACCGACGGCGCAGCATCTCGCGATTGTCGTCGGTGGCCTGCTCGGCCTTGCCCGACAGCATGATGCGAGTTCCCTCGAGCGGATCGCCCGGCGCCCGTTCGTCGAGCATCAGCGATACGCGCGAATCGGCTAGTACATTCCTGGTGTGTACAGCTAATCGCGAGATCAGGATGATCGGAGCACCATCGGACGCGGTGGCGACGTTGACGAGGGAGCAGTAGGGATCGCCCGTCCCAACCATCAAGGTCGCAAGTGCGCCCTGCCGGCTTCGGCGCAGCAGGGATTGCGTCACGCGGTTAGGGTTAAAGCTCGCAGACATCGTCTTTCCCTCGTCCATCCAGTTGCAATGAAGGCCTTTTTTCGGCTAAACGGGCCACAAACCTGGGCGCGGCACAAGACTTTGCCATGGTATTTGTGGAACTCGGTCACACTTCAGCCCAGCTTGCATTGCTCGTTGACCATGTTCGAAGCCCAAATACGCGGCCCTTATCTTGATTCTCGAAGTCTCGGCGTAACCAGACTCTGAAAGCAGGCTCATGCCCACAATCGCCTTGGTCGATGACGACCGCAACATTCTGACATCCGTCTCCATCGCGCTCGAGGCCGAGGGTTATCGGATCATGACCTATACCGATGGTGCGTCGGCGCTCGACGGTTTTCGGACCAGCCAGCCTGATCTCGCCATCCTCGACATCAAGATGCCGCGCATGGACGGCATGGAGACGCTGCGGCGGCTGCGCCAGAAGTCCGACCTGCCGGTGATCTTCCTCACCTCCAAGGACGAGGAGATCGACGAGCTGTTCGGCCTGAAGATGGGCGCGGACGACTTCATCCGCAAACCGTTCTCGCAGCGCCTGCTGGTGGAGCGCGTCAAGGCCGTGCTGCGCCGCTCGCAGCCGAAGGATCCGACGGCTCTGCCGAAGGAGAACGACGCCAAGGCGCTCGATCGCGGCCTGCTGCGCATGGATCCGGAGCGTCACACCTGCACCTGGAAGAACGAGCCGGTCACGCTGACCGTCACCGAGTTCCTGATCCTGCAGGCGCTGGCGCAGCGTCCGGGCGTGGTCAAGAGCCGCAATGCGCTGATGGACGCGGCCTATGACGACCAAGTCTATGTCGACGACCGCACCATCGACAGCCACATCAAGCGGCTGCGCAAGAAGTTCAAGATGGTCGACGAGGAGTTCGAGATGATCGAGACCCTCTACGGCGTCGGATATCGCTTCAAGGAAACCTGAAGCCCTGCGGCAAGGGACCTGAAGCATTGCCTTGCGCGACGTCATGCGAAATTGCGCGCTGACGTCGCGGTCTCGATTGGATAGGCTACGCCTCCTGCGCGTTTGTCCGAGCGCAGATGCCGGAACGGGGCCATTGTTGCGGCGAATTCGGGTGCGGCAAGTCGAGTTCTCACGGGAATTCGCCGCACAACCCCTACGAAATTCGGAATCGGAGCACTCACATTGCTCGATCGCACGCAGCTTGACCCAGCCGTGGACGCCCACGACGCCGCCGCCGCGATCGCGTCCGAGGCGGCGGACGAGACCCCGCAGGTCTCCGGCTGGCAGCGTCCGCTGAGCTGGCTGCGCCGCGCCGGACAGTTCCTGTTCGCGCTATCGTTCTCGAGCCTCACCCGCCGCATCGTCTCGCTGAACATCGCCGGCCTGCTCGCACTGGTTGCAAGCATCCTGTACCTGTCGCAGTTCCGCGCCGGCCTGATCGACGCGCGCGCGCAGAGCCTCCTGGTGCAGGCCGAGATCATCGCCGGCGCCATCGCCGCCTCGGCCACGGTACAGACCAACACCATCACCATCGATCCCGAGCGCCTGCTCGATCTCAAGCCCGGCGAGAGCTACGGCGCGCCGGACGAATATTCGCCGCTCGACTTCCCGATCAATCCGGAACGGGTCGCGCCGGTGCTGCGCACGCTGATCTCGCCGACCAAGACGCGCGCGCGCATCTATGATCCGAATGGCGGGCTCCTGCTCGACAGCCGCAACCTGGAGAACGTGCTGCGCTTCGACCTGCCGCCGCCGTCGAGCGAGAAGCCCGGCTTCGTCGAGCGTGCGCTGATCTCGGTCCGCACCTGGCTCAATCGCGGCGACCTGCCGCTGTACCGCGAATATGGCCCCGAGAACGGCAACGGCTACGAGGAAGTCGCGGACGCGCTGAAGGGCCAGAAGCGCAGCATGGTGAGGGTCAATTCGCGCGGCGAAGTGATCGTTTCGGTCGCGGTGTCGGTGCAGCGCTCGCGCACCATCCACGGCGCCCTGATGCTGTCGACACAGGGCGACGACATCGACCAGATGGTCACCGCCGAGCGTCTTGCCATTCTGAAGGTCGGCGGCGTCGCCTCCGCCGTCATGATCGTGCTGTCGCTGCTGCTCGCCAGCACCATCGCCGGACCCGTGCGCCGGCTCGCCGACAGTGCCGAGCGGGTCCGCCGCCGCATCAAGACCCGCGTCGAGATTCCCGACTTCACCCGCCGCCGCGACGAGATCGGCCATCTCTCCGGGGCGCTGCGCGACATGACGGACGCGCTCTACAACCGCATCGAGGCGATCGAGATGTTCGCCGCCGACGTTGCCCACGAGCTCAAGAACCCGCTGACCTCGCTGCGCTCGGCGGTCGAGACGCTGCCGCTGGCGCGCAACGACAACAGCCGCGCCCGCCTGCTCGCCGTGATCGAGCACGACGTGAAGCGGCTCGACCGGCTGATCTCCGACATTTCCGACGCCAGCCGGCTCGATGCCGAGCTGCAGCGCCAGGACATGACCCTGGTCGATCTGCGCCGGCTGCTGAACACGCTGACCTCGGTCGCCAACGAGACCAAGCTCGGCACCGACGTCACCGTCGAGGTCCGCTTCGAGGGCCGCGGCGCCAACGACACCTTCTCGGTGCCCGGTCATGATTCGCGGCTCGGCCAGGTGATCTCCAACCTTCTGTCGAACGCGCAATCGTTCTCCGCGGCCGGCGGCAAGGTCCGCATCACCTGCCGGCGCGTGCGCTCGGAGATCGAGATCACCGTCGATGATGACGGCCCCGGCATTCGCGAGGACGCCCTGCAGCGCATCTTCGAGCGGTTCTATACCGACCGGCCGCACCAGGGCTTTGGCCAGAATTCCGGGCTGGGCCTGTCGATCTCCAAGCAGATCATCGACGCCCATGGCGGGCGGATCTGGGCCGAGAACCGGCCCGGCCCTGTTGACGCCGACGGACATCCGACCTCGGCCGGGGCTCGCTTCGTCGTCCGGCTGCCGGCGTCGTGACGAACGAAACGGCGAGCATCCATGCGTCTGCCGTCCAGGTTGGGGAGCAGGCCGTCCTGATCCGGGGCCCCTCCGGTTCCGGTAAATCCCGACTCGCCTTCGATCTGATCCTCGCCGGACGCGCGGGACAGCTGCCGCCAACGGTTCTGGTGGGCGACGACCGTGTTCATCTCGCCACACGCGGCGGGGAAATGTGGGTGAGCCCCGCGCCCGCTCTGGCCGGGCTGATCGAGATCCGCGGCCTTGGAATCCGCGCCTGCGACCATGCGTCGGAGGCGAAACTTGGGCTTGTGGTTGACCTGATGGCCGAGGACGCTGCCCGCCTGCCGAACGCCGAATCGCTTCGGATTCATCTCAACGGTATCGAATTGCCACGGATACCTGTCGGCCCGGGCTTCTCACCCCTCCCGTTGGTTGTAGCGGAACTAATTACCACTCAAGCTTTCATGTTCCGGTAATCTTTCGGCCGATTGTGTGGGGCAAATTGGTAACCATATCAGCCCCACTATCGCGACCGAGTAGACCGCCGCCCCCTCCCATTCTGTATGCCAGAATCCGGGAGACTCGCGAATATGCCCTCTTGCGCGAGGGCTCCGGATGGTCAAAGTGGCGCGTTCGTGCGGTGCACCCAAGGCGCCCGCGAGGAGTATCCGATGATTGGCCTGGTACTGGTGACCCATGGGCGCCTCGCCGACGAGTTCAGGGCGGCGCTGGAACACGTCATGGGTCCTCAAAAACAAATCGAAGCGGTCACGATTGGCGCCGACGATGATTCCGATCTCTGTCGCAGCGACATCATCGAAGCCGTGAACCGCGTCGACACCGGCGACGGTGTCGCCATTCTCACCGACATGTTCGGCGGCACGCCGTCGAACCTCGCCATCTCCTGCATGAGCCGGCCCAAGGTCGAGGTGCTCGCGGGCATCAACCTGCCCATGCTGGTGAAGCTCGCCAAGGTGCGCGAGGAGCGCTCGCTGCCCGACGCCATCGCCATGGCGCAGGAGGCGGGACGCAAATACGTCACCATCGCCAGCCGGGTGCTCGCCGGCAAATGAGCGACGAGGATGCTCAGCAGGACAACGTCGCCGGCCCGGCTGTCCCTGCCGGAGCCATCTCGCGAGAGCTGCTGATCACCAACAAGCGCGGCCTGCATGCGCGGGCCTCGGCGAAATTCGTGCAGATGGTCGAGAAGTTCCAGGCCGAGGTCTGGGTGACGCGCGGCGGCGAGACCGTCGGCGGCCGCTCGATCATGGGCCTGATGATGCTGGCGGCGGCGCCGGGAACCAAGATCCTGGTCTCCGCCACGGGGCCCGAGGCGGAGGCCGCGCTGCAGGCGATCACCGACCTGGTGAACGACAAGTTCCACGAAGAAGGCGTGTAAGGGCCTCCCGAAACGCGTTTCGCCATGCCGCAATGGGGCATTCTACCCGATTTGCGCCTATCCTCGCATCGCGACGCGGTAAGGATGGCATGTCCAGTAGCACTATTCGGCTGAGCGAGGCAGACCTGCGAGCCGTGGCTGAATACGCCGCCCTCTCTGCACATCCGGCGCTGGCGATCTTCGAACGCGACCGACCGGATGATCTTCGTGCACGAGCCGCAATACAGGCCGCCCGAAGCTTTGCGAGCGGCGGGAGTCGGAGCAAATCCCTACGGGATAGCGCGTGGGCGGCGCAGCGGGCGGCAATCGAAGCCCGCGATGAAGGGTTGCGCGCGGCCTATGAGGCCGCTCGCGCTGCCCTCGCCGCGGCGGGCGCGGGCTTCCTTCATCCCCTCGCGAACCCTTCCCAGGTCAAGCACATCCTCGGAGCTGCCGGCCACGCGGCGCGAGCTTTCGAAATCTCGGCCGGAGACGTTCCCGCCGTCGGCGCTGACTACCTCGCGCGATCACGGCTCCTTGCTTCTCGAGAGGTCGTGGACGTCCTCAGGCGTTATCCTGGTCCGCCGCCCGGAGGAGGCCGGGTCGGAGAGCTGATCCGCCAGCTCGATTCCCTGCTCCGGTGATCGGGAGGCCTCGCGCGCAGGAGCGCTTGGCCGGGACGACCGCGGAGCTATCCCCCCGATGCCTGAATATACACCTTCCAAACGATTGCAGGGCCCGCCTGGCCGTGGAAGAAGCGCTGCGTGGTCATGACCAGCGGCTCGGCTTTCGGGGCCTCCTTGGCCATCCAGGCCTCGCAGGCCGCGATCCGGTTGTCGGTGGTGTCGCAGATGCCGATGAACCCCTCGCGCTTGAGGTCCTCCAGCGCGCTCAGGCCGGAACTCCAGGTCTCCTCCGCCGTGGTGGGCACCGTGAACGGCCTTGGGTGGTCCGGGCTGTAGAAGGTCATCGGCGTGTTCATCTCGGCAAAGCCGGCCACCAGCGGCCAGGGCGAGCCGAATCGGCCATGCCAGGCCTTGGTCAGCTCCCGCGCCAGCTCCGAACGGGCGCCATAGCCGGTGGCGCCGTTCGGATTGGCGGCCATCTCGCGCCGGGCAATCCAGGGCGAGGCGATCAGCGTGAGCAGCGACAGGACGAGCCAGACGGCGGCGAGCCGCGGCAGCATGACCGATCGCAGCCGCAGCGCGGGAATTGCGACCAGCGCCAGCGGCACCAGGAAGAACAGCGAGATGCCCCAATCGGTCTTCATGTAGATCGTGAAGGCGAGGCCGCCGAGCGGCGGCCCGACGGCAACGATCGCCTGCACCAGCCAAACATTGATCGCCTGGCTTACATTCACGCCAGGATTGGGACCGCCGCGCCAGTTGCGGAAGGCGAATCGCGGCGGCCAGGCCATCACCAGCGCTGCCAGCGCCACCGGCAAGGCCAGCAGCGCCAGATTGTGGCCGACATAGCCGAGCACGAGCTCGGCGGCGCGGCCGCGATCCGACAGCGTATAGACATCCCCGGCATAGGTGATGGCGACGAAATCGACCCGCCACAGCCACACCAGATGCGGGATCATCGCCACCAGCATGGTGACGATCGCGACCCACGGCGCGGGCGACGCCAGGAAGCGCAACCGTTCCGGGTGCAGCAGCGCCGCAAGGCCGATGGCGCCGATCATGGTCAGCACCCAATATTTGGTCATCAGCGCCGCCGCGCCGGCGAGGCCGAGCCACAGGCCGGAGGCGGCGCTGCGCTTCTCGAACGCGTTGAGATAGGCCAGCACCAGCAGCGGCAGGGTCAGCAGCTGGACCAGGTCGGCGTTGTACTTGAAGCCCTTGAAATTGAAGATCGGGTACAGCGCGACCATCACCACGACGAAGAAGGCGCGGCGGCGGTCGACCACCTTGAGGCTCGCGAGCCAGACGATGACGAGGCCGCTGCCGTTCACGGCCATCGCCAGCGCATACGTCGCCCAGTCCTTGACCGGAAACACCGCGAACCACAGCCCCGCGATCCAGCCCGACAGCGGCGGATGCTTGCCGTAGCCGAGCAGGAAGCGGCTGCCCCAGGCATAGGCCTCGGCGACGTCCATATGGACGTCCTGCGCCGCCTTCAGATTGGTCAGGATCGCCGTCCACAGCACGGCATGGACGATCGCGAAGGTGACGACGACCCAGATCGACGTTGCCGGCGCCGTGGCGCGCGCCACCAGCCAGGCGGAGATTCGCCGCGGTCCGAGACGGCCGCGCATGCGCGCCGCGAGAGGCGGAAGAGAGGTACTCGACATCCGCCCTCGGTAGCCTGTTTTGGCGGCGCGGGGAATCAGCTTGCCGTGAAGAAAGCCCCTGGAAATTCAGCAATATGGTTGCTGGTGAGGGGCTTGGGGTGCTATCTGCGCGACCCATGACGACCGCCCCCATTCCCAACATCCGCAACTTCTCCATCGTCGCCCATATCGACCATGGAAAGTCCACTTTGGCCGACCGCCTGATCCAGATGACGGGCGGGCTGTCGGACCGCGAGATGGCGGGCAAGGAGCAGGTGCTCGATTCGATGGACATCGAGCGCGAGCGCGGCATCACCATCAAGGCGCAGACCGTGCGCCTGCGTTACCATGCCAAGGACGGCAAGGATTACATCTTCAACCTGATGGACACGCCCGGCCACGTCGACTTCGCCTACGAAGTCTCCCGGTCGCTGGCGGCCTGCGAAGGCTCGCTGCTGGTGGTCGACGCCAGCCAGGGCGTCGAGGCGCAGACGCTCGCCAACGTCTACCAGGCGCTCGACAACAATCACGAGATCGTCCCGGTCCTCAACAAGATCGACCTGCCGGCGGCCGAGCCCGAGAAGATCAAGCAGCAGATCGAGGACGTGATCGGTATCGACGCCTCCGACGCGGTGATGATCTCCGCCAAGACCGGCCTCGGCATTCCCGACGTGCTGGAGGCGATCGTCACCCGCCTGCCGCCGCCCAAGGGCGACCGCGAGGCGACCCTGAAGGCGCTGCTGGTCGACAGCTGGTACGACGTCTATCTCGGCGTCGTCGTGCTGGTGCGCATCGTGGACGGCGTGATGAAGAAGGGCCAGCGCGTCCGGATGATGGGCACCGGGGCCGCCTATGACGTCGAGCGCGTCGGCTTCTTCACGCCGAAGATGACGCAGGTCGACGAGCTCGGGCCCGGCGAGATCGGCTTCATCACCGCCGCGATCAAGGAGGTGGCCGACACCCGCGTCGGCGACACCATCACCGACGACCGCAAGCCCGTCTCGGAGATGCTGCCGGGCTTCAAGCCGGCCATCCCGGTCGTGTTCTGCGGCCTGTTCCCAGTCGACGCCGATGATTTCGAAACATTGCGCGCCGCAATGGGCAAGCTCAGGCTCAACGACGCCAGCTTCTCGTTCGAGATGGAGACGTCCGCCGCGCTCGGCTTCGGCTTCCGCTGCGGCTTCCTCGGCCTCTTGCATCTGGAGATCATCCAGGAGCGTCTCTCCCGCGAGTTCGATCTCAACCTGATCGCGACGGCGCCGAGCGTCATCTACAAGATGAAGCTGACCGACGGCGAGGAGATCGAGATCCACAACCCGGTCGACATGCCCGACGTGGTCAAAATCGCCGAGATTCAGGAGCCCTGGATCGAGGCGACGATCCTGACGCCGGACGAATATCTCGGCAGCGTGCTCAAGCTCTGCCAGGACCGCCGCGGCAATCAGAAGGAGCTGACCTACGTCGGCAGCCGCGCGATGGTCAAATACGACCTGCCGCTCAACGAGGTGGTGTTCGACTTCTACGATCGGCTGAAATCGGTCTCCAAGGGCTACGCCTCGTTCGACTATCATTTGACCGACTACAAGCCGGCCGATCTCGTCAAGATGCAGATCCTCGTCAACAACGAGCCAGTCGATGCGCTGTCGATGCTGGTGCACCGGACCCGCGCCGAAGGCCGGGGACGCGCCATGGTCGAGAAGATGAAGGACCTGATCCCGCCGCACATGTTCCAGATCCCGATCCAGGCGGCGATCGGCGGCAAGGTGATCGCGCGCGAGACCGTGCGCGCGCTGCGCAAGGACGTCACCGCGAAGTGCTACGGCGGCGACATCACCCGCAAGCGCAAGCTTCTGGAGAAGCAGAAGGAAGGCAAGAAGAAGATGCGGCAGTTCGGCAAGGTCGACATCCCGCAGGAAGCCTTCATCGCCGCCCTCAAGGTGGATAGCTGAGGCGCGGGCCCGCCCCCTCTCCTGGTTTCATCAGCACGATAGGCTGAAGAAAATCCGGATTCCAAAGCGGAACCAGCGCTCCCGTGCAACTACGGTATCTGTTCCTTAATGGTATCCTGGGACCCTTGCTGCAAAGCAAGGAATGCCCCGAATGTCCCGCCTCCGGTCGATCTCCGCCCGCCTGATCATCGCACTCTCGCTGACCGTCGCCATCGCCTGTGCCGTGCTCGGCACCTTCTCCGTCATCCAGCAGCGCGCTCTGACCCGACTGGCGCTGGAGCAGCAGCTCAAGCTGCAGTTCGACAGCGTGTCGGCCGGCATCGACTATGAAGGCCGCGCCGCGCTGGCGGTCAGCTCCACCCTGGCGGCGCTGCCCCCGATCGCCGACGCCTACCTCAAGGGCGACCGCGACGCGCTTGGCGCCCTGCTCGGCGGCGCCATGACGTCGCTGAAGGCGCAGGGCATTCCGCTGGTGAACGTATGGGCGCCGCCGGCCACCAATTTCTATCGCGTGCATGAGCCCAAGGTGTTCGGCGACGACACCTCGAAGCGCCGCATCACCGTGGTGCAGGCCAACCAGACCGGCCGCCTGATCGCCGGCGTCGAGCAGAGCCGGCTGTCGCTCGGCATCTTCGGCATGACCCCGATCGTGCGCGACGGCAAGGTGATCGCCACCGTCGACGTCGGCGCCGCCTTCGGCAAGGAATTCGTCGAGCGCGCCAAGCAGCGCTTCGGCATCGATCTCGCCGTCTACTGGATCAACGACGGCCAGCCGAAGCGGCTGTCCTCGACGTTCGGCGACGAGACCGTCGCCACCCCGGACGAGGTGCTCGCGGTGTTCAAGGGCACGGCGCTGCTGCGCGATGCCACCCTGGCCGGCAAGCCCGCCGCGGTCTATGCCGGCCAGATCAGGAACTACGCCGGCGACCCGATCGCCGTGCTGGAGCTGATCAAGGACACCACCGCCTATGAGGCCGCAGCCAGCAGCGCGCAGCAGCAGCTGATCATCGGCACGGTCGTAATCCTGCTGCTCGCCGTCATCGTCGCGCTGTTCGTCGCCCGCGGCATCTCGCGCCCGTTGGTCGCCATCACCGCCGTCATGCACCGGCTGTCGAGCGGCGACACCGAGGTCGCGATCCCCGGCGGCCAGCGCAAGGACGAGCTCGGCACGATGGCGCAGGCGGTCGACGTGTTCCGCCGCAACATGATCGAGACGGCCAGCCTGCGCGAGGCGCAGGAGGCGACGCAACACCGCGCCGAGCAGGAGAAGCAGGCGCTGCAGCGGCAGATGGCCGACCGGTTCGAGGCCGACGTCAAGGGCGTGGTGTCCTCGGTTGCCAAGGCCACGGCGGACATGGAGCGCGTCGTCCACGAGATCACGGTCAGCGTCAACGGCACCTCGCAGCGCGCAGCGGCCGCCGCTGCCGCGTCCGAGGAAGCCTCGAGCGGCGTGTCGACCGTCGCTGCGGCCTCCGAGGAGCTCGCCTCCTCGGTGACCGAGATCGGCCGCCAGGTCGCGCATTCCAGCAAGGTGGCCGATGCCGCGGTCGTCAAGGCGCGCCAGACCACCGAGATGGTCGGCAGCCTCGCCGCAGCCGCCGAGAGGATCGGCGACGTGTTGCGCCTGATCGACGCGATCGCGAGCCAGACCAACCTGCTGGCGCTCAACGCGACCATCGAGGCGGCGCGTGCCGGCGAGGCGGGCCGCGGCTTCGCGGTCGTGGCAGCCGAGGTCAAGGAGCTGGCCGGACAGACCGCCAAGGCGACGGAGGAGATCGCCGGCCAGGTCACCTCGATCCAGGCCGCGACGTCCGACTGCGTGACCGCCATCGGCGGCATCAGCACAACGATCCAGGAGATCAGCGGCATTGCCGCGACCATCGCCGCCGCTGTCGAGCAGCAAGACTCGGCGACGCGCGAGATCGCGCGCAGCGTCCAGCAGGCGGCGTCCGGGACCAACGAGGTGTCGCAGAACGTCGTCGGCGCCAGTGACGCCGCCGAGCAGTCACGCGAGCTCGCCGACCACGTCATGGTCGCCACGCGCGACCTCGGCAAGCGTGCGAACGACCTGTTCAAGAGCGTCGACACCTTCCTCGCCGGCCTGCGCAGGGCGGCGTAGCAGGCGACTTTCGCCATCCCGCCCTCTTGGCTCGCAGCCTTCCGACGCGGCGAGCTCCAAAATCGTCGTCGTCCCCGCGTTCGCGGGGACGACGCTGGTGATGAGGTAACAGCCGGGCTCCCGCTTCAATCGCCGGTCGTGAGCGCAAAGCCCTCGTCGAGCCAGCCGGTGATGCCGCCGATCATCATCTTCACGGGCCGTCCCAGCCGCGCAAGCCGGATCGCGGCGCGGTTGGCGCCGTTGCAGTGCGGGCCGGCGCAGTAGACCACGAACAGCCTGTCCTTCGCGTACTCGGCCATCCGGTCCGCGGTCATGGTCCGGTGCGGGATGTTGATGGCGCCGGTGATGTGCCCCTTGGCAAACGAGGCCGGGCCCCTGACATCCACCAGGATGAAGTCCGGAGCTGCTGCATGCAGACTCTCGTGCACGTCCCAGCAATCGGTCTCGAATGAGAGCATCGCCTCGAAATGGGCGAGCGCCTGGGCTGACGGGGCTGCGGGCACCTCGGTGACATGGGTCGTCATCGTCTCTCTCCTGCGACGTTGCGTGAGCTCCTCCAATCTCGCGCGCTACCCGGGGCGACCCAAGTGACGGATCGGACAAAGTTCGGTAAGTTTCCGCCAATGCCCCGCGCCGCAACCCATGCTCCACACCCGAATCCGGGATTGGTCGCCGTCATCACCTATGACGGGCTGTGCACGTTCGAGTTCGGCATCGCGGTCGAAGTCTTCGGGCTGCCGCGGCCGGAGTTCGACTTCCCTTGGTACCGGTTCACGGTGGTCTCTGCCGAAGCGCGGCGTGCCCGCGCGACCGGCGGCATCGTCGTCGAGGCCGGCGCGCCCCTGTCACGCCTGAAGCAGGCCAGCACGATCATCGTTCCAGGATGGCGCGACCGCACCGAGCGGCCGCCCGAGCGCCTGCTGCGCGCCATCGCGCAGGCGGCCGCGCGCGGCGCGCGGTGCTTGTCGATCTGCTCCGGCGTGTTCGTTCTGGCCGCCGCTGGCCTGCTCGACGGCAGGCGCGCCACCACGCATTGGCGGCACATTCCCGACCTGAAGCGGCTCTATCCGAATATTCGCGTCGAAGAGGACACGCTCTATGTCGACGAGGGCAATGTCATCACCTCAGCCGGCAGCGCGGCGGGCATCGACGCCTGCCTGCATCTGGTCCGGCGCGATTTCGGCAGCAAGGTTGCGAACAGCGTTGCCCGGCGGCTGGTGATGCCGCCGCACCGGGACGGCGGGCAGGCGCAATACGTCGTCGCACCGGTCCAGGCCCGCCCGGGACGGACGATCGGCGACGTCATGGATTGGGCACGGGCGCGACTGGCGCAGCCGATTGCGGTCAACGCGATGGCAAAACGCGCCGGGATGAGCGAGCGGACCTTGCTGCGGGCGTTCCAGGACAGCACGGGCGCGAGCCCTGCGGCCTGGCTGCAGCAGGAGCGCATGACGCGGGCGCGGGAGCTGCTGGAGAATGCGACGCTCTCCCTGGCGGACATCTCGGCGCAGTGCGGCTACCGGTCGCTCGAAACGTTTCGCGTCGCTTTCCGGCGCATCGTCGGAACGTCGCCCGCGGCCTATCGGCGGCGCTTCGAGGCGCGTCCAACAGCGGCCAACGTCGCTCGCTCAAGCCACCAGCGCGTTGCCGGGTGAGGTGCCGTCCATGGCATCCCGCTGCGCCTGCAAGAGCCGGACGATGTCGACATTGGGCCGGGGCCGGCTGAACAGATAGCCCTGCCCTTCATGGCAGCCCTCGGCGCGCAGACAGCGCAGCTCCGCCTCGGTCTCGACGCCCTCGGCCGTGATGATGACGCCGAGCCCCTTGCCCAGGCTGACGATCGAGCGGACGATCGCCTGCGCCTCGCGATTGGCCGCGAGACCGCGGATGAAGGACTGATCGACCTTGATCTTGTCGAACGGAAAGCTGCGCAGATAGCTGAGGCTGGAATAGCCAGTGCCGAAATCGTCCATCGAGATGCGCACGCCCAGCGCGCGCAGCGCATGCAGGGTGGCCAGGACCTGGCCGCTCTTCTCCAGCACCAGAGTCTCGGTGATCTCGAGCTCGAGCCGGCTCGGCGGCAGGCCCGACTGCTTCAGCACGTCCATCACCAGCGACAGCACGTTGCCGACGCGGAACTGCAGCGGCGACATGTTCACGGCGACACGGACGTCGTCCGGCCATTTCGCGGCGTCGTTGCAGGCGTGCCGCAACATCGCGCGGCCGAGCGCCGAAATCAGGCCGGTCTCCTCGGCGACCGGGATGAACTCCGACGGCGGGATCATGCCGCGCTCTGGATGCGGCCAGCGCGCCAGCGCCTCGAAACCGGTGATGCGTCCGGTCGAGAGGTCGATCAGCGGCTGATAATGCGGCTGCAGCACGTCGCGCTGGATGGCCTCGCGCAGCTCGGATTCGATCTTACGCCGGCTCTGCGCCCGCGCATCCATGCCGGATTCGAAATAGCTGAAGGAGCCGCGCGTCTCGTTCTTCGCGCGCGACAGCGCCATGTCGGCATTCTTGAGCAGCTTTTCGGCGTCGTCACCATCGTTCGGCGCCATGGCGATTCCGATCGTAGCGCCGATCGTCACCGAGTTGCCGTCGATGAGATAGGGATCGGCGATCGCCTCCAGCAGCCGGCGGCAGAGCTGGGCCGCATCCTCCGGCCGCGCCTGCCCGCCCTGCACCACCGCGAACTCGTCGGAGTTCAGTCGCGCGACGATGTCCTCCTGGCGCAGGACCGAGCGCAGCCGCTTGCCGACCCCGCGCAACAGCCGGTCGCCGACCGCGTGGCCGAGGGTATCGTTGATCGACTTGAAATTATCGAGGCCGAGCACCAGCACGGCGATCTTCTCGGAGCCGCGCCGCATCTGGGTGAGCTTGTCATCGATCTTCTGGCGCAGCAGGTTGCGGCTCGGCAGGCCGGTCAGTGCGTCGTGCTGGGCCAGGAAGGCGAGCCGCGCCTCGGCGCGCTTGCGTTCGGTGATGTCCATCAGCGCCAGCAGCACCGCGGGCTGGGCATTGTGGACGAGATGGCGCGAATAGATCGCGAGATCGATCAGGGCGCCGTCGGCGCGGACATGCTTCCAGGTGCGCGCCGCCTGGTCCTCGCTGGACTGCTCGCCTGCCCAGGGCGGCTCGCTATCATAGGCCTGCAGGCTGCGGATGCTGAGCCGCTCGAAGGCGTCCCGGCTATAGCCGTAATGCTGGGCCGCCGCTTCGTTGACGCCGAGCACGCGCCCATCATCCGTCGCGCAGACGATCATCGGCACCGGATTGCCGTCGAACAGCAGGCGGAACGACTCCTCGCGCTGCTTCAATTCGGTGATGTCGACGCGCAGGCCAACGATGCCGCCATCGCCGGTCAGACGCTCCTCGATCAGGATGGTACGGCCGTCCGACAGCTTCTGCTCGTGGCGACCGCTCGGATGGAACAGCTTTTCGAGCCGCTCGGCGATCCACTCCTCCTCGCGGCCCGCGGCTTCCGGATAGTCGCCGCGGGCAACGCCGATCCGGATCGTATCCTGCAGCCGGGCGCCGGATTCGAACAGGTCCGAGCTGCGGTTGTAGATTTCGGCGTATTTCTTGTTCCAGAGAATGTAGCGGCCGTCGGCGTCGAGGAACACGATCCCCTCGGGAAGAATGTCGATCGCTTCGATGAGCCGATCATGCGCCTTCTTCGCCTCGGCCATCGCCGCTTCGGCGCACTTGCCGCCGATCTCATCGACGGGGGCGAGCTTGCGCAAATTGTGCCGACGCAATCTCGGGCTTGGCTTGACCGGGTGAACTGCATCGCGGGCGCTTGGCACGCGATTGCGCTTTTTTGCCGTGGGTGGCCGAACGGGCCGCATCGCGTGCCTCACTCTCCTTCTCGAACGGCAGTTTTCGGCCACGTTTCTGAAAAAATGGTATCTTGATGCAGGGCGCGACAGCCACTGGTTACGGGAACAGGTGGATGCACTCGCGCATTTGGAGAGTTGAGACTTGCGCGGAGGATCAACCAAGGGCTGCTGTACAACCAGCGATAAGTGACGTCGGTTGCCACGGGCCAGAAAAGACCCGCATACCGTGCAATGGCCCTGCGCTTATTGTTCATTTACCGAACGAACTCACGCAATTGAGCCGTGTTCAGCCGGTTCCGCCAATCCGGCAGCAGGGTTAGAGCCAGGTTAAAACGGCCCGAATGACCCGCTGTTGACGTAGAATTGGGCAACTCGGCCGGTCGGCAGACGCTACACTGGCGCCATGCATGTCCGCCTGATTCTGGTCGCCATCATCAGTTCGGCCGTCATTGCCGTGGCGGCCCCGGCCCATGCCCAGGACAAGGGCAGCGTCGAGCCAAAGGCCCTGCCGCCATTGGCGCATCCGGACGATCCGAATACGCCGGCCAAGGAGCTGTTCGCCCGGAGGATCCTGCCGTCGGCGCAACCGACCAGGGTGATCGGCACCTATAATCGCGGCTGCATCGCCGGAGCCGAGCGAATGCCGGTCAACGGCGAGGGCTGGCAGGTGATGCGGCTGTCGCGCAACCGCAATTTCGGCCATCCCAACCTGATCGCGCTGCTGAAGCGGCTGGCGACCCGCGCGCACAAGGATGCCGGCTGGCCCGGCATCCTGGTCGGCGACATCGGCCAGCCGCGCGGCGGACCAGCGCTGTCCGGCCATGCCAGCCATCAAATCGGGCTCGACGCCGACATCTGGCTGACGCCGATGCCTGACCACAGGCTGTCGCGCAACGAGCGCGAGGAGATGTCGGCGGTCATGATGGTTCGGCCTGATCGCCTCGATGTCGATCCGCGGGTGTTCACGAAGGGCCACGTCGCCGTGATCCGCGCCGCGGCCCAGGAGCCGTCGGTGCAGCGCATCTTCGTCAACGCCGCGATCAAGAAGGCGCTGTGCCGGGACGCGAGGGGGGACCGTAGCTGGCTCACCAAGGTGCGGCCGTGGTGGGGCCACGACTATCACTTCCACATCCGCATGGTGTGCCCGCCGGGCAATCCGGACTGCCACGGCCAGACCAACCAGGAGGGCGGCGATGGCTGCGGCGACCTCGACTATTGGTTCTCGGATGCGGTGCTGCATCCGCTGCCGCCGAAAGAGCCCCCTAAGCCGCCGCAACCGCTGACGATGGCGCAACTGCCGCCTGGCTGCCGAGCGGTGCTGCATGCGCCGGACGCCAAGAATTGATTCGGCCGACGCTGCCGTGATTGGGAGTCGCAGCGGCGGGACGATTGCCATAGGATGATATTGCTCGCGCCGTCAGCGCGGCGATCGAAGGGGATGACGGTCCCTCCACCTCCTGTTATCGCGGTATCAAGATGCCGCGCGCCGCTGCGCGGCGTAACAGTCGCGAGTCCGTCATGATCCTGATCCGTCCCGCCACGACCGCCTTCCTCGTTACGGTGGCCGCGAACTCGGCTGCGGTTGCCGCCGAACCGAGCGGCTGCGACAAGTTCAAATGGGACATCGCGCGCGAGCACGCCGCGCTGACCGCAGCCGACCGCGAGAAGCTCGTATCTGGCGCCGAGATGGCCGTTATTCCCGCGACCGGGATTGTGCTGGAGCTGCGTCCGACGGCTGACGCCAAGCTGGCGATGCCGCCGGAGCGCGCGCCCAGGGACGGCAGCTTCGCCGGCCTCACGCGGATCGCCGGAGCGCCCAAGGCCGGCGTCTACACCATCAGCCTGTCGGCCGCGGCCTGGATCGACGTGGTGCAGGACGGCAAGATCCTCAAGCCGGCCGGCTTCAGCGGCGCCACCGATTGCGACGGCATTCGCAAGACCATGAAGTACGAGCTGGGATCAAAGCCTTTCGTGCTGCAGGTCAGCGGCGCGCCGGAGAATGCGATCTCGATCGCCGTCCTGCCGGCGGCAGAATGACGCTCACACCCCTGCGACCGACGACCAGACACTGGCCAGCTTGCGCTTCATCCGCTCCTTGCGCGTCAGCACCGGCACATCCTCCTCGTCCTCCGGCAGACGCAGTCCGACCACGTTGACGCGGCCGCCGGAGATCGAGCGGGCGACCAGCACGATGGTGTCGAGCGCCACGGTCGCGCCTTCCTTCGGCGCGTTGTCGAGATGGATGTCGAAATAGTCGGCGAGCGTCAGCTTGTCCTCGCCCTCGCCGAGCTTGACGCCGTAGATGCCGGCGACCTCGTCGAGCGTATGCTCGGCCGAGACCATGAAGTCGCCGAGCAGATGCGGGTCGGGCGCGGCCGACGGCGGCATGTCGACGAAGAAGCGGTCGAGCGACTCGGCCTTTTCCGGCGGCGCCAGCAGATAGAGATAGTCCCCCGGCGCGATCGGCTCGGCCTCGGGCGGCGACAGAATCTGCTCGTTACGGATCACCAGGGTCGGCTTCGACCAGGACGGGATCAGGCCGCGGCGGAAGTACAGGCTCTTGGAGCGGATCGAATAGCCGACCAGCTGCTGCTCGAGCTGGCCGGGCAGATCGAGCTCGATGCGGCGCGGGCCCCGATCCGTGCGCGGCAGCGCCACGTGCAGCTTGCGCGCGGCCACGCCGAGCGTCCAGCCCTGCGCCAGCAGCGAGATGATCACGACCACGAACGCGACGTCGAAATAGAGATAGGCGCTGGACAGGCCGACCAGCAGCGGGATCGAGGCGAGGAAGATCGCGACCGCGCCGCGCAGGCCGGTCCAGGCGATGAACGCCTTCTCCCGCCAGTTGAAGCGGAACGGATAGAGGCAGACAAACACCGCAACGGGTCGCGCCACCAGCATCAGCATCAGCGCAACAGCAATCGCCGGCAGGAGGCTGTCGAGCAGCCGCTGCGGCGACACCAGCAGCCCGAGCAGCACGAACATCACGATCTGGGCGAGCCACGTCGCGGCGTCGAGGAAGGTGACGACAGAGTTGTGCGCGCGGGTCGGCCGGTTGCCGACGATGAGGCCGGCGAGATAGACCGCGAGGAAGCCGGAGCCGTGGGCGATCTGCGCCATGCCGAAGATCACCAGCGCGGCCGTGGTCACGAACGGCGCGTGGAGGCCCTGCGGCAGCGCGACCTTGTTGAGGCCGATGACGACGAGGCGGCCGCCGACGATGCCGAACAGCGTGCCGAGCACCGCCTCGCGGATCAGCTCGAACACGAAATGTCCGAACGACCCGTGACCGACCGAGATCAGCTCGACCAGCATCAGGGTGAGGAACACCGCGAACGGATCATTGCTGCCGGACTCCGCCTCCAGCGTGGCACCGACACGCGGGCGCAGCCGCAGGCCCTGGGCGTGGACCAGCAGGAACACGGCCGCCGCATCCGTCGAGGCGATGACGGCGCCGACCAGCATCGCCTCGGTCCAGCCGAGGTCGAGGGCATATTTCGCCACGGGCGCGGTGATGAAGGCGGTCATCAGCACGCCGACGGTCGCAAGCACCATCGAGGGCGCCAGCACGGTGCGGATGCTCTGGAAGCGCGTACGCAGACCGCCGTCGAACAGGATCAGCGCCAGCGCGACGGAGCCCACCAGATAGGTGGTACGGACGTCCTGAAATTCGATATGACCAGGGCCGGAATCGCCCGCCAGCATGCCGATCACCAGGAACACCAGCAGCAGCGGTGCGCCGAAGCGCAACGCCAGCAGGCTCGACAGGATGCCGGCCATCACGAGGACCGCACCGAGGAGGATCGCAATGCTGACGGCGTCGAGGGATGACATGAAAAAACGTTGATGGATCCGAGTTTTACATCCTTATCGTCGCCACACTTGCACGCCAACCGGATTTGCTCTTATCGCGGCGATATGCCCATTTTTCCATCCTTGCCCGCGTTCGGGGTATATTTCGCGGCAATCGCCTGTGACGAAAACGAACTAAATTCCGCTGATCCGGCCAACCCGCGCCACTGTTCCCCTCCGAGACCCCGCTGATGGACCTCGACCTGAAAGACGTTCTCGACTTCCTGCAGACCGTTGGCCGCTCGATCGGCGCCGAGGTCACCTCGCCGTGGTTCTATCTTCAACTCGGACTGGTGCTGAGCGGCGCCGGCATCGCCTTTGCGGCGAGCGCCGCCGTGCGTGCGCGCATCGACCTGACTTCGCTGGCGATGGGCTGGCCTGGCCCGCTGCGGCAGCTGCTACGGGTGCTGCTGGAGAGCGTCACCACGGTCGTGTTCGTGATCCTGATGCGGATCGCCCGCACCGGCATGTTGCTGTGGACCTGGCCGAGCCGCAGCTACCTGCTCGCCGTCGCGCTCAAGCTGGCGCTCGCCTGGCTCGTGATCCGGCTGATCACCTCGGTGATCCGCAGCACCTTCATCGTGCAGATCGTGTCGATCTCGGCCTGGCTGGTGGCCGCGCTCAGCATCATCGGCCAGCTCGACAACGTCGTCGACGCGCTCGATTCCATCTCTGTCGTGCTCGGCGGCCTCAGGCTGACGCCGCTGCTGGTGATCAAGCTCGGCGTGCTGCTGCTCGCGGTGCTGTGGCTGACCAACATCGCCAGCAATTTCGTCGAGAGCCGCATCACGCGCTCGACGGACCTGACGCCGTCGATCCAGGTGCTCCTGATCAAGATGGTCCGCATGGGCCTGATGATCCTCGGCGTCGCGATTGCGATCAGCGCCGTCGGCATCAACCTGTCGGCGCTCGCGATCTTCTCCGGCGCCGCCGGTGTCGGTATCGGCCTCGGCCTGCAGCGCATCGTCGCCAATTTCGTCGCGGGCATCATCCTGCTGGCCGACAAATCGGTGAAGCCGGGCGATCTCGTCACCATCGGCGACAGCTCGGGACGCATCAGCGCGATGAACACGCGCTATATCTCGGTCGCCGCCGGCGACGGCCGCGAGTTCCTGATCCCGAACGAGGACCTCGTCACCCAGAAGGTGACCAACTGGACCTACACCGACAAGAACACGCTGGTGAAGGTCAATTTCGGCACCAACTACGACGCCGATCCCCGGGTCGTCTGCAAGCTCGCCACCGAGATCGCGGCCGAGACGCCGCGCACCTTGAAATCGAAGGCGCCGAACTGCCTGCTGACCGAGTTCACCGAGGCCGGCATGAAGTTCTCGCTGACCACATGGATCGCCGACCCCAGCTACATGGACAGCGTCAAGAGCGAGGTGATGCTGGCGCTGTGGGAGGCCTTCAAGCGCGAGGGCATCAGGGTGCCGTATCCGGTGCGAGAGCTTCGCGTTCGCGGAGGTGCGCTGCCGGTGGAGACCACGCTGGAGGTGCCGACCGGCTAGGCGGCAGATCCGGCCGTGCACACCCGGCTTGCACCGGCCGGCACGATCATTAAATTAGGCGATCACCCCGCGACACCCCTGAGAACGAAACAGGCCCATGAACTATATCGAAGCGACCGACACCGCTGCGCGCAAGAACGGCCAGATCAAGCTGCACGGCCCGAGCGGCTTTGCCGGCATGCGCAAGGCCGGCGCGCTGGTGTCGAAGTGCCTCGATGCGCTCACCGACATCGTCAAGCCGGGCGTGCCGACCTCGCGGATCGACGATTTCGTCCGGGACTTCGCCTTCAGCCACGGCGCCTATCCGGCGACGCTGATGTATCGCGGCTATCGCTACTCGACCTGCACGTCGATCAACCACGTGGTCTGCCACGGCATGCCGAACGACCGGCCGCTGAAGGAAGGCGACATCATCAATGTCGACGTCACCTTCATCGTCGACGGCTGGTACGGCGATTCCAGCCGCATGTATGCGATCGGCCCGATCGCGCGCAAGGCCGAGCGGCTGATCGAGGTCACCTACGAATCGATGATGCGCGGCATCGCCGCGGTGAAGCCCGGCGCCACCACCGGCGACATCGGCCACGCGATCCAGAGCTTCGTCGAGCCGCAGGGCATGAGCGTGGTGCGCGACTTCTGCGGCCATGGTCTCGGCCGGCTGTTCCATGACGAGCCGAACATCATCCATGTCGGCCGTCCCGGCGAGGGCGTGCTGCTCAAGCCCGGCATGTTCTTCACCATCGAGCCGATGATCAATCTCGGCAAGCCGCATGTGAAGATCCTGTCCGACGGCTGGACCGCGGTGACGCGGGACCGCTCGCTGTCGGCGCAGTTCGAGCATTCGGTCGGCGTCACCGCCGACGGCGTCGAGATCTTCACGCTCTCGGAGCGCCATGGAGAGAAGCCGCTGACGCAGGTGTGAGCGGGCTCCTGGCCGAATGGCCGCCGGGCGTCCGATTGTTGCCATGCCCGGCTGATCGACTGCCGCTTCCGTCGCATGCGACTGCGGGAGGCTGCTCTGACCAACGCAACACGCCGTGGCGTTCTCGGCCTGCTCTCGGCGGGCGCAGCGCTGCTGACGCCGCCGGCGCGCGCAGCGTCGGAGACAGCTCCCGCATCGGCGAATGCCGACGACGCCTGCATCCTGACGCCGCAGTCGGAATCCGGTCCCTATTATCTCGATCCCAAGCTGGTGCGCGCCGAGATCGCCGAGGATCGGCCGGGCGTGCCGCTCAGGCTGCGCCTTCGCGTCATCGAGGCCGGCTCCTGCGCGCCACTCCCCGGCGCGCGCGTCGACATCTGGCACTGCGATGCCCGCGGCATCTATTCGGGCTATCCTGGCCAGAGCGACACTCACAAGCTCGACCAGAGCGGAAAGACGTTCCTGCGCGGCACGCAGATGGCCGACGCCGCCGGCTGGGCCGGCTTCAGGACCATCTATCCCGGCTGGTATGCCGGCCGCGCCACCCACATCCACTTCAGGGTGTTTGTCGACGAGGCCACGGTGCTGACCGGACAAACCTTCTTTCCCGAGGCGCTGAACGAGTTCATCTACACCAACGTGCCCGACTACACCGGACGGCCCAAGCAGCGACTGGTCATCAATGCCAATGACCGCGTCGCGACCGAGGCCGATCCCGATCACCGCGCGCATTGCGCGGTGAAGGAGGAGCGCGATCACTATCTGGCGACCCTCACGTTGGCCGTAAGCCGCAACCCGGCCGCCGCGGTCGAGATGCCCACTGGCAAGTTGCCACCCGCACCCTGGATCAAGGACCGGCTGGCGGCGCTGGTGCCCGGGCTCAAGCGCAGCCCGTTCTGATCATTTCGGCTCGGTGAACTGATAGGCCAGCGCCGCGAGCGGCAGCGCCGTGCCGAGCGCGGCGGCGGCCGTCCAGCCGCCATGCGCATATGCCCAGGCACCGAGGCCGGAACCCGCCGCCCCGGCGACGAAGAAGGTGGTCATATAGAGCCCGTTCAGCCGGCTGCGCTGGCCGGCGCCGAGCACGAACAGCACGCGATAGCCGAGGATGAGGCTGAGCTGCGCGCCGCAATCGATGGCGATGGCGGCGATCACCAGCGTGGCCAGCGAGCCGTTCGTTCCGAGTGGAACCGAAAGCGTCAACGCGAAGCCGATCGCGCACATCAGCATCGATGCGACGGTCGCCGGTCGCGTCCAGCCGCGATCGGCGATGCGGCCGGCGACCGGCGCCATGATCGCGCCGGCGACGCCGGCCAGCGCGAACAGGGCGATGCCGGTCTGCGACATCCGGAAATCGGACCCGGCCAGCAGCAGCGGGGACGTGGTCCAGAACACGCTGAAGCCGCCGAACAGCGCGGCCTGGTAGAGCGCGCGGCGGCGCAGCGCCGGCGTGTCGCGATAGAGCTCGACCATCGAGCCGAGCAGCTGGCCGTAGCTCAGCCGCACCTGCGGCTCACGCGGTGGCAGGGCGAGGCGCAACACCCCGGCCAGGATCACCATGGCGAGGGCCGAGGCCGCATAGATCACGTGCCAGGAGGCATGCGCCGCGACGAAGCTCGCGAGCGGCCGTGCCAGCATGATGCCGAGCATCAGGCCGGTGGTGACGTTGCCGACGGTGCGGCCGCGGATCGCCTCCGGCGCCATGTGCCCGGCATAGGGGATCAGGATCTGCACCGCGACCGAGCCGAAGCCGATCAGCAGCGCCGAGAGCAGGAATGTCGACGGGCTCGTCGCCAGGGCCGCACAACCGAGCGCGGCCGCGCCGACGATGATGGTCATGATGACGAGCTTGCGGTTCTCGATGAGATCGCCGAGCGGCACCACGAACAAGAGACCTGCGCCGTATCCGATCTGGCTCATCGTCACCAGCAGTCCCGCAAGCTGCGGCCGCAGCCCGAGGTCGGCGCTGATCGGCCCGATCAGCGGCTGCGCGTAATAGATGTTGGCGACGATCAGCCCGCAGGAAAAGGCCAATAGCAGCGTGATCCAGGCGGACAGCGAGTCGCCGGAATCGGACGTGATGGTGGTCAACGCGGATCTCTCTCGGGCGGAAACGGCAGGCCATAGGGCCTTATGAGAACAGAGGCTGTCGAGCTGTGATTTTGCATCGCAGCATTCAAGCCTGACATAGGTGCTGAGGTCCCCGGCCCCAATTCACGTCTACGTGGGCTCGGCACCGGGCAAGCCGTGATCAAAAGCGAGCGTGCCCGACGAGCCCTGCGGACGTCGAGCCCGCGCCGGCTACGGCGCGCCGCGCGCCTCCGTCTCCGTCTCGGCGGTCCGCCGGCCGCCGATCAGTCGCGGCAGCAGCATGGGCACCCGCCGGCGGTAGCGCTGGTAGGTGTCGCCGAACTGGGCGATCAGATCGCGCTCCTCGAGCTGCAGCCCGACCAGGATGTAGGCTGTGCTGAGGGCGGCGAACAGCAGGTGGCCGACCGACATCTCCGGCGTGGCCCAGAAGGCGAGCAGGAAGCCCAGCATCAGCGGGTGGCGCACCAGCCGATACAGCAGCGGCGTTCTGAAAGGCTGCGCCGTCCCGGCGCTGCCGCGGAGGGCGAGCACGGCCTGGCGGAGGCCGAACAGATCGAAATGATCGATCATGTAGGTCGAGGAGAGCGCGATCAGCCAGCCGAGCCAATGCACGCCGGTCAGCACGCCCGCTGCGACACCCTCGACGTGCCAGACCGGACTCGGGATCGGACGCCATTGCCAGAACAGCAGCAGCAGGATCAGGCTGGACAGCAGCACATAGGTGCTGCGCTCGGCCGCCGCCGGAATGATGCGCGTCAACGCGCGCTTGAACGCCGGCCGCGCCATCACGCTGTGCTGGATCGCGAACAGCGCCAGCAGCAGCGCGTCGACGACGACGGCCTCGGTCACGGCGCTGGACACGCCCACGTCGATCGACTTGGCCGTGAGATAGTTGTAATTGCCGACGAAACCGACCGCCCACACGAACGACCCAAGAAAGACGGCATAGCTCGCGACGGCGTAGAGCATGATGAGGAGACGCCCGGACATGAAGGTTTCCTTGTTGCTGCGAGGACGGCGTGGCGTTGATCGAGACGCCCGATCCTGGGATCGGTCGCGTCTCGCGCGAGCCTGAGCCCTTACCAATCGACCGTCCCCCGAGCGTCCCCCGAACGCAGCCACCCAGGTCGCACCCCCGATGGTTCAGTTCCGCGTCCGGACATTAGGCTTTCCCGAGCTGCATCGCGACGGCCAGCCGTGCCCGCTGGCGCTGCGCAAGGGCCTCGCTCTGCTGGTCTATCTGGCGGAGGCGAAAGGCCCTGTCGCGCGGGACGTCCTGGCGACGATGCTCTGGCCGGAGTGTTCCGAGGAGGTCGCGCGGGCGCGGCTGCGCCGCCTGTTGCACCGGCTCCAGCTCACACTCGGCGACGGCTGCCTCACCATCGATCGCGCGACGATTCGGTGGGCGGAAGCGGTCGAGCTGGAGGTCCAATCGGCGCTTTTCGAAACGGCGTGCGACCGCGGCGAATTCGAGCTGGCCTGCCGCCTCTATTCCAGTGACTTCCTGGACGGCTTCGCGCCCGGCGACTGTCCGCAGTTCGAGGAATGGGCGTTCTTCCGGCGTGAAGCCTTGCGCGGCCGGGCGGTCCAGGCGCTGGAGCGCGTGGTGCGGGATCGCAGCGCGGCCGGCGACCATGCCGCGGCTGCGGTCCACGCCGGACGCCTCGTCGCGTTCGACCCGCTCAGCGAGGTCTATGGCCGCGCCCTGATCCGCAGCCTGATGCTGGCCGGCGACCGCGCCGCCGCCCAGCGCCATCTCGACGCCCTGACGCAGCGCCTGCGCGACGAGCTCGGTGTCGCTCCCGAAACCGACACGCTGGCGCTGCTGGCGCAGGGCGTTGCGGCGCAAGGCGACAGCGCACCGCCGACGCGCTATGTCCTGGGCGGCGGCGTTCATCTCGCCTATCAGACCTACGGCACAGGTTCGCAGGACATTCTGCTGCTGCCCGGCTTCGTCTCGCATGTCGAGCGGATCTGGGAGGAGCCGCACTGCCGGGCCTTGCTGTCCGCGCTCGCCAGAATCGGCCGCCTGATCCTGTTCGATCGCCGCGGCATCGGGCTCTCCGACCGGGTCGGTTTCAGCCCCAGCGTGGAGGCGACGGCGCGCGACATCGCGACCGTGCTCGACGCCGCCGGCAGCCGGCGCACGGTGCTGCTCGGCGCCTCCGAGGGCGGACCGGCCTGCATCACCTTCGCGGCCGACCATCCCGAACGAGTCGCCGGGCTGATCCTGTTCGCCTCGCTCGCCAAGGGCAGCGCCGCGCCCGGCTATCCGCATGCGCTGCAGGCCAGCCAGTACGGCATCTGGCTGCGGCAGCTGGTGGCCGAATGGGGCGGCCCCGCCGGCATCGAAACATTCGCACCGAGTCTGGCTGGCGATCCCCAGGCGCGCGCCTGGTGGGCCGGACTGCTTCGCGCGGCATCCAGCCCCGGCGCCATCAAGGGCCTGCTCGAAGCCTTCAGGGATACGGACGTCCGCCACCTGCTCGCCCGGGTCGCTGCACCGACCCTGGTGCTGCACCGTCGCCACGATCGCGCCGTGCTCGTCGGGGCCGGGCGGCATCTCGCCAGCCATATCCGTCACGCGCGCTTCGTCGAGCTCGACGGCGCCGACCATTGGATGTTCGCCGGCGACCAGAGGCCGGCCCTCGCCAGCATCGACGCCTTCATCGGCAGTCTGCAGCCATAAGCAGGATCGCCCGACGGACGAGAAGGACGTCGTCCGGTGCTGCTCACGCTCGTGATCCTGTTCGGCCTCGGGCGGGTGCTGTTCTGGCTCGGCTATGCCAGCGGCGGCGCGGGCCGCGCCTTCGGCTTTGCGCTCACCTTCTACCCCACCGCGTTTTCTCTCATCGTCGGCCTCGCCATCGTGCTGACCGGACGCGCGGCCTAGCAAGGCGCGCCCTGCGGGGCGCGAGCACTTCGAGGTTGCAAAAATGCGGCGTCACGGCATGCTGACGCCGATGCCCGAGAAAGCCCCTCCTCCCAACGATACGCCGCCGGACACGCCGCACTATCACGGCCACCGTCAGCGGCTGCGCGAGCGCTTTCACAGCGCCGGTCCCGACGCGCTCAACGACTACGAGCTGCTGGAGATGGTGCTGTTCGCCGCGCTGCCGCGGCGCGACGTCAAGCCGCTGGCGAAGGCGCTGCTCAAGACGTTCGGATCGTTCGCCGAGGTGATCCACGCGCCGGAGCCGCGGCTGCGCGAGATCGACGGCGTCGGCGACGCCTCGATCACCCAGCTCAAGCTGATCGCCGCCGCCGCGCACCGCATCGCCAAGGGCGAGGTGCGGCAGAAGCACGCGCTGGCGTCATGGCAGGACGTCATCACCTATTGCCGCACCAGCATGGCGTTCGCCGACAAGGAGCAGTTCAGGCTGTTATTTCTCGACAAGCGCAACCAGCTGATCGCCGACGAGGTGCAGCAGACCGGCACCGTCGATCACACGCCGGTCTATCCGCGCGAGGTGATCAAGCGCGCGCTCGAATTGTCGGCCACTGCGATCATCCTGGTGCACAACCATCCCACTCACGTTTCCACGTGCATGTTCGATCACGCTTAATCACTTAAAATCATTGTATATTTCTTGATTGCGGGTTCTGGGCCGCAGTACCTTTGGTGAGCGGAACGAGAACGTAACCGTCCCCACTTACCGTCCCCAGTCCGGAGCGTACGACGCGAGATGGCGAACATCACCGAGAGCATCATTCGGCGTGCGCTGAAGGAAGTAGGGCGCACGGGCAAGCAGCGGCTGCTAGTCGATGGCGAGGGCCACGGCACTGGCCGCCTGGCTCTCATCCTCAAGCCAATGCCTACCCGCGTCACGGCAACCTGGATGGCACAACAGTGGCGCGATGGCCGCAGGATCAAAACGACGCTTGGACGGTACCCGGCGATGTCTCTCGCCGATGCAAGAGCGATCTTCGATCGTGACTATGCTCAACTCATCCTTGACGGGCGTAGCGTCAAGGTCGCGAGAGATAAGCGCCCCGGTACCGTTGCCGATCTCTTCGCTGGCTACGTTTCGTATCTGAAGAGCGAGAGCAAATCGTCGTGGTCCGACGTGGAGCAGCAGCTCAATAAGGCGGCCGATGTTATTGGGCGCCATGTGCTGGCCCGCGAGGTGACGCCTGACGACGTGCTCACCGTACTCCGCCCGATTTACGCGCGCGGCAAGCGATCTATGGCTGATCATGTCCGCTGCTATATTCGAGCCTCGTTCTCCTGGGCGCTCAAGTCGGAGCACGACTATCGGAGTTCGTCGCCGCGCCGGTTCAATCTCGTGTCAAATCCTGCCGTCGCTATACCGACTGAGCGAAAGGTCGCCGGAACGCGCTGGCTCGACGAAGATGAATTTCTGCGGCTGTACCGCTGGCTCGAATGTCCTGACGCGCCAGTACACCGGCCGTACACGCAGGCAGTCCGCATAATCATGCTTACCGGACAGCGCGTGGACGAGATAGCGCGCTTGCATGTCCATCAGTGGGACGCGCAGGAACTCATCATCGATTGGTCCAGAACGAAAAACGGAAGGTCACACGCTATCCCCGTTCCCTCGGTGGCTGCTGATCTTATCCAGAGCATCGCACCGAATGAACACGGTTGGTTCTTCCCGTCCGCGATGGATCCGACAAGACCCGTGAGTGCAGGTACACTGTACTCGTTCATGTGGAGGCAGCGGGGGCGGGAGGTAATCCCGATCGTCACCAATCGCGACTTGAGGCGCACCTGGAAGACGCTAGCCGGCAAGGCCGGAGTGCCCAAAGAGATCCGCGATCGCATTCAGAATCATGCGCTCCACGATGTTAGCTCAAAGAGCTATGATCGCTGGAACTATATGCGCGAGAAGCGTGCCGGCATGGCCGAATGGGACCGCTTCATCCGCTCGCTGCTCGAGAGAAAAGCGCACCGCCCGGCAGCCTAGAGGTTGAGAGACATGGGTGTGCCGCGATCGCTCAAGGCAGCCTACGCCATCAGCCCCCAATTACCATCGTGGCGCTTGGCAACAACTTCTGTTGATTTGTTGCCGGACTTCTAAACCCGGCGACGTCCATCGGACGACGCTTTTCTTGGTCGGCTGGACTAGCTTCTGCGCGATCTGCGCGAAGGAACTCGTAGGAAGTCTGCAGGCTCGACTTCAAGCACCTTGGCGAGCTTCACCATAAGTTCGAGACCCACGAAGCTACCGCCCGTTTCCAACTTGCTCATATAGGTCCGGTTTACGCCCGCCTCATGCGCCAACGCTTCCTGAGAATATCCCTTCTCAGTCCGGAAACGGCGGAGGTTTGTGGCGAAGACATGGCGATAATCCATGTCTTAGACAACATCGATGTCTGTTATTGACCCACCGCTTTAAACCGACAAAAATAGCCGGCACGGAAGGTCCGAAACGTGAACGGACTGAACCACGATGCCGGTGCGCTTGGCAGGCGTTATCGAACCGGGAGGGTCAAGATGCAGGACAAGCAATTTTCCCAAGATGGCATTATCTTCAGTTCGCCGCACCCCGAACCTTCGCTTCCCCCGCCGACGGACAGCGACGCAGGTCTCCTCGCCCTTGAGGCTCAATTTGACAGACTTGTCGCAGAATTGCTTGCTGCACAGAACGCAAGCAACAAAACAGCAATTGATCCTGACGGCCGGTCGCGCGACGGGCACGATGTTCAAGTTGGACTCGAGTCCTACACGGGTCACGAAGAACGATCGAAAAAGACGGAGGCCGTCTTAGCTCGTCTGTACCCGATTGAGCGAGCAATCATGACTACCCCAGCGCGCACGATCAAGGGATTGGGCGTCAAGGCGCGACATGCGGCCTATGTGATGTCCCACTACTGGGAGCAACCTATCGAGCAGATCGATTGGGATGCGCGAGCGACGCGTCTATTAATTGAAGCGGTCTGCGGGGTCGCTCAGATACCAGTGCCGGGCTGTGAAGTTGCAACCGAAGTCTCGCCCTAATGCTGCAAGCATTCCGTAGGCGTCTCAGGCGTTCTGGGCGATGCTGTCGGGGTCCAGCACTGGAGCGAAATGAAGTTCAGCGCCGATACGATGCAGCTGTCGCCGCATTCGCGTCACAAATTGGCGCGACCGACTAGCCGCCGGCGAGGTCATGATCGGCCAGTGCGCCCATTATCATTTCCCCGGGTCATTTCACTCGCTCGCTACCTTAGGGTCGGTGCCTTCGGCCTAGGTCCAGCGTCTCGATGCCACGTCTCCTAGACCTTTCTCGATCCTCTCATCCGCAGCGAAGCACAAGCTATGACTACTTAGCTTCGGATTCTCCCCAGAGCCTCGACCCGCCGCATTACCTTTAGTCGCTCGGAAATGCGATCCGGCAGTCGTCGCTCTACGAACAGCGTACGAACCTCATCAACGCTAAGATAAGGAGTGTGACCTTCCTTCTGCATAAGGTCAAACAGCGCGGGAAATTCGCCTTTCATGAGGAGCGAGTCGTACCACCGAACTCTGTCCTTCGTTCGCTCAATGTTCGCGGCTATATATCTTTCCAAATCCCCCCGCCTGAGTCCAAGCTCGAGAGAGCCTCCGGTATCTCTGCACTGCCTGGCAAAACTCGCGAGACGATCGAGTTCCGCCTCCTCAACATTTGCTTGACCATCTAAAATGCGTGAACCTACTCCTTGCTTGTCCAACGGACCATTCCGCAGCGAATCGAGTTCCACGCCGTACCATCCGGTGCGCAAAAGACGCCGCGGACTAAGGCCGTTTCCAATCAGTGCAACGACATAGCTGTTCACCCTTGTGCCGAGGCTGTCGCTACCTCCCGCTCTCGCGATTATCCGGGCGAGCGTTGCAACCGGTACGACGTGATCGTCGACGTAGCCGCCGGCAACGAGGGCTCGCAAGAACGGGCAGGGATTGTTTGGAGAAACGGGACGGGTTTCGTTCTGAATCGCTTCTGATGAGCGCGAGCTCGCCGCCGCGATTGCAGCCACGATCGCTTGTCCGGCGATAGTCCCTCGGGAGACGGCGGCTGTATTCGACGGATCGCTCGATTCCTGCAGTTGGATCGGAGATGTCATGGAATTCAGACGGTCGCGCGCGAGCCCCAGTACGCGATCAGCATAATCAGCCATCGGTGTGAACCAGCGACGTGCGGACGCCAGCCAGCTGTTACTGAGCGGGCCACTTTGACCAACCGCCATGGCTTCCATCGGCTTGAACAGTGCGTTACCGCAATTAATGCCAACGATGAAAACCATCAGGGGCAAAAGGGGACCGAGAAGCATGGCTGCTCGACTTGTGAACATTAACACTCCCAACCAACTCATAGCGTTGATAGTGAAAAGTGCGGCTCCAATCAAAGCAACTCTTGATCTATTGGTACCCGAGCGAACTCCTACGACCCAAGACAACAGCATTGTAAGCGCAAAGACCGCCGCACGTGTATCGGTGAATGTCTGGTCCGACAGGTTCATTGGAGCGAAACGATCAATCGAGAGGAGGGACGCCAAGAGCACGAGTCCGAACACGACCGTGTAGTCAAGGACTTTGAACCGCGGCATAGGCAGTCCGGAGGGTACGGCTCGCTCCGTTCCAGGAATTATGAGCGAGACCCGATCGAAATAACGTCCAACACTGTAGGCCGCCAACGCTCCGGCCGCGGCGCCAAAAGACAGTGGCGAGAATGACATCGGACCTACTCCGGCGAGCCATAGCGCACCCGATGCCACACCGGAAGCAAAAACCGCGCTCACAACAATATACGCCCGTTTTCGAACGCCGGAAATCGCTAGGAGAAATAGTACCAGAACCGCTAGTGTGCCCGGCGACCAGCCCAGCGGGGCTTTGAGTCCAAAGCTTGAGGCTGGGCCTGAGGGACGGTTGAGGTCACTTGCTCGTTCGGCCGAAGCGCTTAGAGTTTCATTAATTGCGCCGCTTTCACTCCTGCCTTGACCAGCGGGCCCATCCGCATCGGGCGTCTGGGGACTGTCAACCTCGTTGAGCCCGCTGTTGTTATCGTGCAGCCTGTCGACCGGTCTATTGAACTCTGCATCAGGGATCTTGTCGACCGGCCTATTGGGATTGTTCCCACCATCCGGAAGATTTTGGCGCTCGATATTCTTGTCTGTTTGGAGCGCGTCGCTTGGCCCACTGGCGTTGTTGTTGCCTTGCTGTCTGTCGACCGGTCTGTCGAATCCCGCGTTGTTTGGACGTCTTTGCGGGGGCTTGCTGCTTCGCGGCTCATCCGCCACCAACACTATAAGATCGCGGAGCTCTGCCTTCATAATCGTTGAATTCTGCGCTCCTGGGCGACTCTCTTCAAAATGAATCTTGGCAGTTTGTTTCTGTGCCGCTTGGCGGTCGGATTTCCCGGCCTGAAAGCAGAGCAGCAGAATCAAGACTACAACGCTCCATCGTGGCAGCTGCGACGTGGCACGTATCCTTCGAAATAGAGACGGACGCGAGACTAGTAGCGCTATGAATAAAACGGTCGCTGCAACATCCAGTGTAATTGTCGCGACCCATGGCGGTAGACCGTATTGCGACTTAGCAGGCAGAAAAATCTCCAACGGCGCTAAAAGCGCTAGGGTGAACAGATCCGGCACGTAGTACCAGAATGCCGCGAGTTCAATTAGGACTGCTGTACGAAAGCCCCGCAAGCCGAAGCGCCAAGCAAGGACTATTGAAAGTGGTACTGCTAGGCTAGGCAGGTCGATGACTACGGGGCCCGCTGAAAACTGCACGACGGTGAGCCATACCAGCGGCGCACATACCCATAGCCAAGTTGACACCGGCCGCGGACGCCACTCCCCAGCCTCATTGGTAACCGACGGCTCATTAGTTACAAGGCGCTGAATAAGTGGCCATGTCGCAGCGACTGCGGCGACCAACGGAAGCGGAATAATCCATTCGAAAATGCCACTCGGAACATAGCCGACGAATGTTAGAGCGAAGACAATGAATCCCGGCAGACTCAATACGAGCAACGCAACCAACACTCCCGGGCGGTCGGCGGTGCGGCGCGCCAGAACGAATGGAATGATAAGACCTGCCAATAACGATGGGAACAATCCGACCAGGAGCGCGAAAGGCGAATATTGATATTCGGGTCCTAGCAGAGCAAATGTTGTAGCCGCTACAATCCCCTGAAGGAGTGGAATTGAGCAAAGCGCGTAACCTCCGATGTGATTGACGATCCCGTGCGTCCGTAGAGCCGCCGAGAAGCCGACCGCCGAGCCAAACAGCATGAAGCCCAAAGCGAGGTACCAGGCACCGAAATGGCTGGCTTGTTGTTCCAGCGACCACGCTGGAACATTCTGTAACAACATCCAGGCTAGTTGAGCGCCGGAAGCCTGCCCGAGCACCAAACCCACGGCGGCATCGCGCCAGATCGGTGACGGAGGGGGCGATGATGATTGAAGCCCTGCTCCTGATGCCGATATCAGCGCCGCTCGCATGAAGCCAAGCGTTGCCAATGCTACACACCATGCGGCCGCGTGCGGCGACCAACCCGTGTATGACGGCACAAGGGTGCCGAGTATCACGCCCGCGCAGAATAGCCATAGCAGCGCAAGCATGGTCGCTAGATCGTACAATCCGGTTCCGCGGCCGGTCTGGACCAGGTCCTGCAATCCTTGTACCGCTTGCTTTGGTGGCCGAAGCGGCCGCAGGATCAGCAGCACAACCGATACCGCAAGGACGAGGGGACCTGCGAAGTCCAATATAGCGCTGGAGAGGCGAAAGTCCGTCGCAGAGCCGACGGTTAACCAACCAGCTGCCAACGTCAGCAGCCCTGCAATAGTAGCGGCGAGGGCGTGACGTGGAAATCCGCTTGGTTTCACATTCCCACGAAGTACAATGCCGAACCACACTGTGGCCGAGACGACCGGCAGAGAAGCGGCCGATATAAGCCATGCGGTTGACCAGGGAAGAAGGTCCTTGGCTCGGGCAATGAAGCGGTACCAACCACGTAGCGCAAGCTCGAGGTACGCACCAACCTCCACCTCAGCGAACAGTGCGCCAATCACCAGAAGCACGCCGAGAGCCGCGACCAGAAGCTCAGTCCGATCGGGAGCCCGCCACAGAGCAGCGAGACCTCCCCATCTGAGTGGCGCTGGAAGATCGTACTTGCCTCGCATAAAATCGAGAAACAAGCCGTCGGCCCGTGCGCCTGACGCGAGCCCATCTGCGGCGAAATGTATTTCCAACGTCGATCGTTGCTCGTCAGGTGCCGGGATCTTCGTAAGCAGGGCCGTCCAGGCCTCGCGGAGACCGCGCATCTCGCGAGCCGACGAAGCACCCATGAGATCTTCACGGAGCCAGTCCGGGATAAAGCTTTCCTTCAACCAAACCAGTCGACCAATAGCGAGGAGGCGGGAACGCTGCTCGCTCGCAAGGTCTACCGGATGGAGGTAACGATCGAGAGTCGACATCAAGTCGAGACGCACTTCTGGGAACGCCGCGACCCCGACAAGCAGACGGAATTCCTTCGGTGCGAGTAGGGATCTGATGATCCTCAGAAGCTCCGCACGAGCAGCGGGCTCGGGCTTGGTCTGAGACAGCCAGGTAAATCGCTCAGCCTGCCACCGTTCGAACTGAATCTCCTTCGCTGACGAGACCGACGTCGGGCCGGGGTCGTCGAGCTGCACACGATGCGCTAGGCTCGTAAGCCCGTCCGGATCCGCCGGAAGCACCAGGATGCCGGCTCGGGTAGCCGATGCCTCGGCGGCACCCCAGTTTTCTGTCCGGTTTGGTGTCAGCACGATTGGGGTCGGCAAGTCGTAGTCGGTCAGCCAACGTGCTGGGCCACCGGTCCGTTTGTCGATGACATTTCCGGCTTCCGCAAGAACTAGGACACGCGTTGGGCGGTCGGCGCCCAGCGCTCGCTCAAGAGACATGTTTAGGCCGCGAGCGCCATCTCTCGAGCTCTTTCTTCTTACCCAATTGGGCGAGCGTCGAAATTCGTAGACCGTGTGGCGAACGCCCGAACGTGCTAATACCAGGGAGAGGCGTTCGCCAAACTCCGGCATCGGATCCTGCGGACCTCCGCGTTCCACGAGTAACATCCAATTTGCTGGAATTCGACGGATGAGCGACGTGGGAGAAAAGCGTCCTCCTGCCTCAGCCGTCGCGCGCACCGTTGCGGGCACATCGAGAGTCTTCGTTGGTCTGTGTTGCGGACGATTTAGCAATCGTGCCGCCCGTAGCAGCTGAGGATTGTCCGTGTCGTCTTCAGGTCCCGCGATGCTCACGTGCTTAGGACGGCCATCTCGGCTGACCGGACCGTGCCTCACCGCCGCTCTGACACGACGCCAAATGAGAAAAATGGCAAAAACCGTAAGCAGTGTGGTCGCGATATTAAGCGGTGTAATGCCCGACGCGAGCTCCGGACTCGCTGTATTTGTTCGTGATTCCCAGCCGACTTTCCGAATGAGTTCGACGCCTTGCAAAAGGTAGAAGTACGTCATCGGCGCTATAAAATTGATCAGGACTCCGACGACCGAGAACGCGAACGCGACAGCAACTAAGATCGCCCATTCAACGCCAAGGCTGCGAATTCCATTCCGAGCAACGACACGTTTATTTGTCGATCCAATATCGTCGGCAAAGAGATGAGACGCAAGCACACCACGCAGCGCGTCAATTTGGTCGGATCGTGAGCAGATGACGGGCGCAATATAGCGCACCGTCTCGTCGAGGGTTGCAGGAGACTCCCCGCGCTCCTCTAGTAGCTGCAGAAGCCTTAGAACCTTTAGATGTTCGCCGGTTCCGGTCGGAAGACCAGCGTCTGCTAGGCCAGCGATAAGCTCATGCGAGCGGGACAGCCAAACGTCCGCTCCGATCATTGGGGCTACCCACCAGCTACGGGTTGCGATTTCAGCGAGGCATCTACAACTTCAGTCACGGCTGCGAGTGCCTCTCTGGTCTTCGCGAGTACGACCAGGCTGGCGCGAAGAGCGTCGGGAAGTTCGTTCGGCAAGGTCTTCTCAGAACCTAAGCCTTTCTTCTGAAGATAGGCGAACCAGGCGAGAAACTCCGCAGTGCCGGGCTTTCGCTCGCCGACAGGAAACTTGTCCACGATGTCGCGGAAGAGATCGACGGCCGCCTCTACCGTAACTGACGATTTCATCTCCGTAAACCGAAGCCTTAGCATGTCAATTTGACGTTCTCGGCTTGGATCTGGAATGTCGTAAAAGGCAACGCGCCGGAGGAACGGCTCGGGTAGACTTCGCTCAGCATTGCTTGTGATAACTAGGATCGGGCGCACTCGTGGGTTCTTCGCTTCGTCGCGGGGCACGCGTATCCGCACGCCTAGCTCCTTGATTTCAAAGGCCATATCTTCGAGCTCGCGCAGTAGGTCGTTTGGAAGGTCTCGCGGAGCCTTATCGAGCTCGTCTATCAATACGAGCTTGACCACGGGCCCATCGCATTCGGGAAAGATTTCTGGAGCAAGTTCCTTGAAAGTCTGCGGCGCTTCGTCCTTGTGCCGACCACGGAACGCGTGTCCGTCGAGAAGCTCGATCGGCGCTTGCGGTCCGCCCGCAAGCAAGATCGCACGACCAAGTGGCTGCAGACGCAAATACGCCCGCAGCGGTCGAATGGCTGCCTCCGCTCCAAGGTCATCCCCCCGGCCACTAGCCTGCGCATCTTGAAACCGGCCGAGTTCGTCGAAGATATAGAGCAAGTCGCGAGAGGTCGCGTCTGACTTGACCACGACCTCTAAGGGCTCTCCCAAATTCAGCTCGGCTGCCAAAGCATGGGCAAGCCTGGTCTTTCCGCTTCCCGGCGGCCCCGTTAGTAACAGCGGCAAGCCGAGAAGTATCGCGACGTTCACGGCGCTCTTCAGGCCGTCATCGGGCACATAAGTTTCGCTTCGGCGCAAAAGATCATGAATTGAAGGCGGAAACTCCGGAGCGATTTCCCTGCTTCGTCCGGGAACTCCCGAGTAAAATTCGACAGCGTCTTTCACATATCCTCCGGCATTAGGGCCCTTAAAGCGTGCGCTTATTGACAGCGGTGATGATCTCTCTCATTCGCACGTCGATGTCTTCGATGAGATCGACGCGTAACGCGCGGGCGAGCTCGCTTTCGATGTCAACCCTTCGTGGATGATCCCTTCGTATGATGGGATCCAGCCAACTGCGAACGTCAACGCCGCGAACCTTACAAAGTCGGCGCTCATGCTCGTCGGCAAGGGTATCGCTGTGATAAAATAAGGTAGTGTCGATCGATTCAGAGGCCCGCAGGTCGGGATCGATATGGCCAATCAGCAGCAACGGCAGGTATTGTAGCGCGGGCACCCGCTTGGCGGCCACATCGATGATGCTGCGCCAGAATGCTACCAGGTCGTCGACCAACGGCCGGTCTATAGCGCCGTCGCATGGGCCATCGATTTCAACGTAAATGACTCTTGCACCGGACCCCAGCGCGGCGAGTTCCTCGACGATGGCGACTGGATCAATCACCATTCGATCTTCGGTGAGACAGTAGGCAAGCTCTTCCCTAAGATCGCGCTTCCTCCGTTCGGCTGGATCTCCGCGCTTTGGCCAGCGTGAGACCCGACGTACGCCACCGATCGCGACTTTCTCGGTGAAGACGGTCTCCTCGAGCCGCCATAATAGAATATCGAGGCAGTCGGCTTCGAACGCGTGAAGGTCAAGCACTGTCCCCCGCCACAGGTCGGGTTCATCTCGTCGATCGGTCCATTTAAGTGCGCGCTTTAGTGCTCCTTCGGCGAGCTTGTGTTGCCGGCCACGATCCAGTTGGTAACGCGCCTTCTCCAGGAGCTTGAATAGATCTGGATCACCGCCGCGGACACCAAGGATATCAGTCGGCTCCCAGGCGCGCTTGAGTCGCCACCGCCAGTCGCGCGGCTGAGGCGGCCAGTCGGCCTCTTCGATGCACTCAACCACTGCTTTGGAGAACCCGTTGCTATAGCCCCCCTCAAGACCCTCCACGGGAGTGGGGGCGAGCTCCTCAGAGGAAAAGTATCTGGCTTGGACGACTGGGACGCGCGGCCGATCGAGCTGTAGCGTCTGAACACGACTGACCTCGTCCTTGCCCGTTACCGACCATTCCTGGGGCGTGCGACAAGCATTGATGCAGAAGATTTGTTCGGCGAACTGCGGCATGCCTTGCAACTGAGCGCGCAGCTCTTCGATAGCGAGACAGTTGAATATCTTCGCATTATTTCTGACGACGAAGCTGTCGGGCAAGACGATCAAGGTCTCTTGTTGCTTTTCTGCCGCAACGCCGTGTCCGCTACAGAAGAAAAAGAAGCGGTCACCCGCGAATTCTCCCTCGCCAAGCTCCCTGCAGATGAAGCGCTTGAGAACGTCCTCCTTGAGCTTTCCTGGAACGACTCCTCCTACCGTGGCCGGCAAACGGGTGCGCGTACCGAGTAGGAGCTTTATCCGTGCCGGCTTTACGCCTCGGCTCACAAGGGCTCTGGTAACGGCAATAGCATCATGCGACGTGCAGTCTTGGCTGACGTTCCATTCCCCCGGCAGATCAGGGTAGTGGGAAATTCCTAGTACGAGTGCTACGATGTCGCTCATCGTTAGGCTGCCAAGAACGCTCGAATCTTGTCCCAAGTGAGTGATTGACGCCAGTAGCCCGAATGAGATGCGGGGAACGGCAAACCGCTGTTGACTTCGACGTCGGTGCGAGAGCCTCCACCCGAGTAAACATCTCTTGTGACGAAGCTCAGGAAATCGCGAGCATCCCAAAAGTTCAGCCAATCAGGAAAGTCGACAGGAAGGGGTTGCCCGTACGGGAGCGTTCGCAGAGCATCAATTTCGTAGAAATACCCGGACTGAGACCCCGCAGTGATAAATTTCCTCACCTTTTTTCGGGTCGCAGCATTTTCGCACAGGGCTTCTAGCGACGCTATACCGCCCAGACTGTGTGCGAGAAGGGCTACTGGCTCGCTTGCGCTCGTGACCGTTTCGTGAATTCGGGCGCGGATGCGTTCACCATGGGCTTGGTAGTAGATGACGTCACCAGCAATGGGCGTCGCAGTCCCAGGCAAATTAGAGCGTTGCCCGAGTCCCCATCGGGTCGCAATCCGCGTACCGAGACCAATGAACGCTGATGCCGCGTAGTCCTTGACAGCGCCAAGCTGGGCCTGTCGAAGAAGCTGTTCGACTTCATGGACAAGTTCGTCGACTTGGGTAGAATTCGGCGGCGGAATGCCTTGCTCGATGGCGAGCCGCAAGGCCGCGGCGACAATCGCACGGGCAATGGCGCGCGAAGCTTGAGGGTGAGCCAGAGCGTCGCTCGTCGCCCTATCGGCTTGGATCAGCTTGAGCGCAGTCGCGAACGGCACCTCTAGATCAAGAGCTTTGAGATTATCGGTGAGGGCTGCGCTTGATACGAAGTTATCGAGGTTAGCCTTCAACGCGAGCCACGGAGGTATCTGCCCAGGGGCTACTCCGCCGCTGGCCGGCAATTCTGAAATCATGGCGCCGAGCGCACGCAACTCGAACGATGGGTCTTCAATAAGCAGTTCCCAAAGCCGCGCCGGGTCCTCCGGTCGGGCTTCTATGCCTAAGTTCCCTTTGATCGGCGGAAACGATTTGCCTCGCGCATTCAATTGGGCGCCGAGATCGTCCCCCCAACAGCACTCGACTAGCCTCCATCCGATTTGCCTGTAGAAAAGTTGATTCTGGATGACGCGGCAAGTTGCTTTATAGGGATGCTCGCTATCGTTCGGTGGTGACGCCGCCCGGACGCCTATTCCATGGACGAATATAATGCTCGGCATGGCCCCCCCCCCCGCTCGCAGTACACGCCCAAATAGTGTATGCACTTGAGTTCGCTCGGTCAAAAGGAATCCGGGTTCGTCTCCGCCGGGCAAATGTGAACTAGTTCACATATTTCGCTGCCATCGCTCGGTGCCTTCGCTGTATCTTGAGAGGCAGGATTCGATCCTCGTTCGGCAGGAAGGGCTGGTACGTTCGCAAGAGCGCATCAGCATCCGCGGCGAGTACGGCTCAACAGAATGTAACCGCAACTACGGCATCGCCCTGGCTGACATGTTCAATGGGCCGATGAAGGCGTGCGCCCACAAGCAGCGCAACTCCTTCATGATCCATGCACTCAAGGCCGCAATTGGATCGGGGCGACCGGCACAACACCGACCTCTCAGTGCTGTTGTATTATCGACCGTAGCTTTCGAACGCTTTCAAGAAGGTTGAAGGCGGGGACCCGCAACATCTCAAATTGCTATTTGAGGCAGCGGCCTGAACAGGCAGATCGGCCGGCCCGATCCGCGGGCACCCGGGTCTCCAAGCATGAGGAGTGGGCGACCGAGTGGAACGAAGGCTCAGCTGTGCTCCTTTATTCGAGCCATCCGCTCATCAAGAAGAGCTAGCCCCGACGTTCGCCATCGTTCCGTCACGCATGAGAGGCGCCAACTCCTGCTGATTCGGCGGATTCAATGCACGAAGAATTCATGACCAAGCATTGCTGCGCTTGTGGCAAGCTAAACCACGTCCTATTGTTTTGCTCTGGGGATTCCTGATAAAATAACGAGCGAGAGACTGCGGCTTGCTTCAATTGCCGCAAGCCCTTCCATGAGGCCCGCTGTTATTGGATATTCAAGGCCGGCTGAAAAGAAGCAGCGTTCGAGCGTCTCAGGCGGTTCAAGCGCCAGCCGGTCGGCTAACGCTTCGGACCCCCGCCCCTTCTGAAATGGTTTCCTTTGCCGGGCGCCCAGGTTGGCTTGTCCGGTCTACGCGACGGACGAACAGGCTGTAGCGTCAGGCGCTCAATCTGTTTGCGGGCCAACTGCATCTGCTCGTACAGCTCGTTGGGCGGAATAGTGATGCGGCCTGCGTCAATCTTGAGGATGTAGCGGAGAAACTGAATTCGAATATCGTCGAATCGGCTGTTTGTAAGCGACTTCTTGATTTCATCACGAGCGAACGGCTCGTTGATCCCGGTGACCAGTGCCATCTGATCAATGTATACGGGCGACGTAAGTAGCAGCTCCAGATGAGCAATGCCGCTCTCCTTGATCGCCACCTTGTCAGCGAGCGTCACGTATTGAACGTTCGGGTCAAGCGCCTCCACGAGGCGACGATCGTAAAGCCGATTAACAGCTGTAAGAATCAATTCTTCGGCGACGCCACATCCCTCAAAGAACTGCACGAGGTTCGAGACCGACCAGTGTGCGGCTTCAACGTTCTCATCTTGGCTATTGCGCGCATTGTGCATTTGACGGCGGAGAATCCACAGAATGTAATAGCTCAACAGCGGCGGCCCAGGCTTCTGCGGATTGGTCTGGAACAAGTTCGATATGTACTCGTTCTCCCGCTCGCTAAACCGGTCGTACTCACCTCTTATTAGGGCCCGATGCGTTCTGACGCGGTCGGTGGTCACGTCCTCGCCCGAGAACTTCGACTTGATGATGTCGTCAATCGCGAGCTCGGGAGAGATGAATATCCGCTCGGCAATTTTCAGCATTCGGCGGATATCGAAGTTTCCGAGACGCCCGATGAAGCCAGAAACATAGTCGTTCTCGACGAAAACCTTGCCGACAGCTTCGGCAAGAATCGCAAGATCGTTCACCCTCACATGAAAACCTCGCCGCGAGAAATAGGATTCGGTGGCCTTGGGTTCTCCATGGACCTTGCTCTTCAGGAAGTTGACACGGCGCGAGATGATCTCTTTCGCGTCGGGCACAGGCAAATAGAAGCTCTTTGCCGAATAGCTCTGCAACGCCCCTGCTTTCGACAGCCGCCACACAGTCCTGTCGGTGATCGGCACGATGGTGAAGACGGGCGCGGCGCTTTCGAGGGAATGCGCGAGCTGATACACCATATCCTGGACATCGGTCGGGAACTGGTCCGTGTTGTCGAATACCAGGCACGATAGCTTCTGGTGACCTGAGGCGGCCCAGGCGAGCAGCAGTCGCACGTATTCGTCGGGATGGTTTTCGCGCCGCTCCTCAATGTGCTTACCGAACTGGTCGCGAAACTCGTTCCTGTTGGTCTCGTACAGGTGCTTTCGCGGACCGGTTGACCACCGTTGGTACTCAGAGAAGAAAATGCCGCGCAACTCGTCATAGCTTGGCGGATTCGTCGCGCACACCACCGCTTCGAGCTTGTCGCGCAACTGGAGCATCGCCCAAGGCACGATGCCCCTGGGATCTGCGTGATAATCCTCAAGATCAACACGCGCCACGATGCACTTTTCCCGCAACTGCTTTGCGAGAACCTGCTCAAAGAACCTGTCAACAAAGGTCGATTTACCTGCACCCTTGTTGCCCACAAGTAAGACGGTCTCGGAACGGCGCGTGGTGATCACGCGCTGGATCTGGCTCTGTAGCTCCTCGCTTTGGGCGGTGTCGAGCGATGAGATGTTGTTCAACACCCGCTGGACGATCTTCTCCAACTCGAAGTCGGCTCTTTGGCTTTCTGAAGTCTCAACGAAGCAATCCCGAAGCATCTCGCGGTCTTTCTCGTTCGACAATCGCGAGAAGAATTGTTGGAACAGAAGCGCCGCGTCGCTGGCGAGCGGATCGCGTTGCCTCATGCTGGCTTCGCCCGGATCAAGCACGAAGAGCTGCTGCTCTGCCTCCGGCACGGCCAGCCCGTCAGCGTCGGCGAGATGCGCCAGATGCAGCCGCTTCATGATCGCTGGAAAGTTCAGCAATTCGACGAACTTCGCGAAGTTCGCGATCACCGTCTCCAAGCACGGGAAGAGGATACCCTTGCCTTCGAGCGGCTTCAGACCGTCCGTCCGGGATGCCCGGAAGAAGAGCCAGGTGTTGCCATCGGTGACCGCGGCGACTGCAACGCCATTTTCTAGAGCATATCCCATCGCCTGCTTGATGCCGGCCAACAGCGGCTTGACCACCGGTCCTGACAAGGTGACGACCATCAAATCTTTGGTCTTGGTCGCGGGTTGGAGAAGTCCAGCCTTCTTGGCCTCCAGCACCATGGCTCCGCGGCGATCGGCGATCGTCAAAAGGTAGTCGATGTAGCCTGAGTCAGTAGGCGGTTCGGTGAAGACTGCCTCGTGCTTCCACTCCAGAACCTCGAACAGAAACCGGTCCAAAACCTTCAGCCGCGTATCGGCCTCATTCAGCTTCGCTGCCAAGGCGGCTTCAATATCGGCCTTCAGTTTCAGCAGGCGCTCGTACGCCTGGTCGATCGAATTGGTCATGGCCACGCCCCGGACGGCTCAGGAGGCCTAAATAGCTGAAAATCGGTAGAGAATCGAGATTATTCAGGGTCCTCGCTTCCTTTGGCTATCCGAAGAATCCCCTCCACCAAGCAAATATTGCCCCACCAGCCGACAAGGCGGCCCAGCGAACACAACGCTCGACCGGACTCCTGCCGTCCCGCAGGATCGCTAGCCCAGCGAGGACGGTTTTGTTTGCGGCTCCTACCTGAAGTCGCCCGATACTGTCGATGACCTCCGATAGTGACCGGTCTTTAGACATGGCTCCGCCCTCCGGGCCAAAGCCCGTTGTGCCAAGGGATGCCCTCGGCTCCTGCGAAAAGGTCTAGTACGGTGGACTTGCAATCAACAACGCACCACGGACTGGCTCGTTACATAGTGACTCGAACCAGCCTGGCGTTAAGTGAGCGCCGCCGTGCGCTCACTCGCAACGCACTCTGCACAGATAGCTCTGACAAATGACGCGACCGTTTGTCAAATCTTGCCAGAAACCTCTATTTTTACAGGCTCCATTACGGGGACTCTATGAGCCGTGCGTTAACACCAGAGCAATTTATGGCAGCGCTAGAAGTCAAAACCAAATGCGAGAACGAATCAAGAATGAGCACTGCAACAATCTTCCTTCAAATTCAAGCCCCGACTAAACTCATTAGGTTCGGTGATGATCCTCGCCGACAAGCTGGTCGAGTAGAGCCCGAAACAGGAGACGCAGCTCAGTGACGCCAATACTCGTCCATTAAGCGGCGCAGGCCTGACATCAACACCTGCCAGGTTGGGCAGCTACCCAACCGACTCCGCATCAAAGCGCCGCCCAACTTGGTTCTCGTCTCGGCCACGTCCTCCGCACGATGGATCAGCCGACCGGCATGTCTGGCGTTAGGATCAAGCTCCGCTACCGCGAGTACGAGCGAGATTGACCGAGAGCTCGGAGAACAATTGGATTGCTTTCCGGCCTGCAGCGGCCGTTCGCTCGCACAACGGAACTGCGCGGTTCGCAATCGATCTGCAGCCCTCCGGAGGCGATCTGCGAACTTCAATCCAGAACGCGAGAGCCGACAGCTTTGGGCCCCCTAAACCGAAGCAAGCTCACCATGGACCGAGAGCGAGACCGGCAATTCCGTTCGTATGCGCGCTCAAACGCTGGCAAGTTGTTGACGAGCCGTGTTTTGTCGTGCCTTTCGCAGGTCCGCTGTATTCACTCGGACCGACTTTTGTAAACACCAATCGACGGGAGCTTTCTGTTTCACCCCAATGAGATAGCCGCGGGCGGCCCGCGAAGCGTCAGCACCGGAGGTGCATAGGGTGTGAGAAACTCCTTGCTTCGTTCTTCTGGCCTTCAGCTGCAAGTTTGCGCGGAATCAGGTTTGCTGGTCACCGATTTGGTCAAGGCCCCTATCGCGCGATGAGCTTGCTTGGAGACGAAACGGCAATGGTCAGAATGAACCCACGCGCCTGGCGTGAACTCCGGCAGCGAGCAGCAGCGCCACTGCCATCGGATCAAGGACGGCAACAAGCGCCAGCGTAAGCAGCCGGACCGCTCGCTCAAAGTCCGCGGCGGGGATGCCAATCAGCTCGGCGAGATATCGTATTGGTCCGACCTCGGCCTCGGCACGCCTGCGTTGCGCGTCAATCTTGGCTTTTTCGATCTGTAGATTAGCGAGAGCCTGGGACTCACGTTGGCGTTCTGCCGCGATGTCGGCACGTTCGCGACGCCTCTGGTCAGCAATCGTCATAGCTCCGACCGGCCGGCCAAGGCGCGTCGCCTCGTCGATGGCCGCGTCGATCTGGGCAATACGCCGGTCAATGTCGGTGACCACTCGGCTCTGCATCCCGAGGCGGGCCTCGACGTCTGCGGTTCTGTCGGCAAGGGTGAGATCTATGGATGTCAGATGGTCGAGGTGAGCGCGGGTGAGGAAGCCGAATACGCCAACGGCGTTCAGCCCCATCAACACGCCAATCATCAGGACGAGGACGAACCTCAGGAGGGACGGCGCAGACGTCCAATGCTCCGTCAGCCAAGCCGCCGCCACGAGCTTTCCGGCCTCCAGCACCGCGCCCATGATGATGACAGGCCAGAAGGCTCCGGCAAAGATCGCGGTCAGGCCGTCGATGGAAAAGGCAGCCGATACACAAGCCAGCGCCAGAGCCACAATCAAAGCAGCGAGCTTGACGCGTCTCGGGGAATGATGGGCTTCCTCCGCTCCGGATGTCCCTGTGACGCCGGCGGCGTCCGTAACCCCAGCGGTACCATCTGTAACGGTTGGTGTTACGGACCTCGTTACAATGATCGCTTCAGCGTTACGACTGATCAGGCCGCCGCGCTCCCAGGCTTTCAGGCGACGACTGGTCCGCATCCTATTCCAGCCCCATTGGCGTCCGAGCTCAGCGGCGCTGAACGTCACGTGTCCCTTGGGCTGGGAGCGCAGCCAGGCCAGCGCCTCCATGTCATCGAATGGATGGGGCGGAACGGACTCGGTCATGATCAGATGCTACTCCTTGCGTCTCGGCCCCGCGCGATCGGAGGCACGCGAAAGGCCGGCTGCTGCAAAGCGATGACGCTGACCAAAGTGGCCGGAACGGGGAGCTCCCTGCCCAGCCCGGGATCGGTCATCCCTCCTGCGCGCCCCCGTGGAGAGAAATACAGAGAGGCCCTGGGCGTAGTGGTGCCAAATGGTGGAAAGCGGACCAGCCATGCCATGCGCGCAGGTGTCCTGCAAAGGTGGCATGTCCGAAGCCAAAGCGGAACGGCCGAATTGCGCGACGTCGCGCGCTACAGCTCTCCCCTTAACGGCTACGATGCGCTGTTGCTGCCGACCTGCCGCCGATCGACACTCGATCTGAGCCGGCCGTATCGGCGATTTGCGTACGGCTTTAACACCAGCTTTCCTCGATGCTGGACCGGTGCGCGTTGAATTGATGCTGAAGGGCAGTCCGACTGCCCATCTCAGATCTGCGGACGAACAGCATCGCCGATACAGTTCGATCACTCTGGTTTGTCTCGATAGATCGCTAAGACCCTGCGCTCGGATGGCAATGGTCCGACCGGAGATGCAGCAAAGATGCAGCCTGAGACTCACCACTCGTGCAGCCGCCGCGCGGTGTCTGAGCGCAGTTCAGCCTGGGATTGGAGAGAAGCGGCCGTAGGGCGGGCTCGACGGCAAGATAAAAGCGCCTCTCCGCGGCGTAGACTCGGCGGTCGTAAGTTTTTGAGGTTACTTATCGCAGCACGGCACTGCTCCAACACTCATAGTGTTGCTAGACGAAGAAAGACCTGAGAGATCAATGTCCCGAATGGCACTAATCGCAGCTTAGCGAACTAGGTCGCAGAATTGGGACATACCTAGCCATGCGCGCATGGAAGGCTGCTACAGGGCTAACGGAGCCCGTCAAGGCTCGCCCTAAGCGCGCGGCGAAGCCGCTGACGGGCCTTGACCGGATTGCGGCTGGCCCGGACCTTTTCTTTCGAGGCGCCAATGGCTTCTTGTGAGCGGGGCTGCACTGATCACAACGCGAAGCAGTCCCGCGGGTCAGCTTTCCCATGAAGAACAGAAACGATCCAGGTCGATCCGAGGCGACACGATTAACCCAAAGCCGACGTTTGCGGCCGCATCAGCGGATTATCCGCTTTTGACCGATTTCGTTGAAAAAGTCAGCAGTTGCGACGCAGAGATATCGGTGATTCAGTCTGTCTAGTGGGCAGGACTGAAGG
>NZ_JAUHIR010000020.1:0-113870 GCF_032381375.1 Bradyrhizobium sp. SZCCHNR1017
GCGCCAAGGACCCAACGGCTTCCCGCCCACCATCATCATGGCAGACTTTCCAGACACAGGGACCCATAACCACCGGCCGTCGTGAGGCGGCTGATATCCGCCACCTTCCAAGACAATCAAGCTTCCGCGGCATGGGTCCCGGCGTTCGCCGAGACGACGGCGGAATGCGCGGCGGCGCCTTCGCCCGCTGCGCGGCCTGCGTCCTACGCCCCCTGCAGCACGAAGCGGCGGTCGAGCTTCTGCACCGGGCGGGCGTTCATCGGATACAGCTTGGCGAATTTCGCCACGTCCGCTTCCGCGACCGAGACCGGCTCGCTCAGCAGCAGCCATTCGACCACCTCTGAGCAGGGCGGCGTCGTCAGCGAGCCGGCATAGCGATAATAGGAGCGGCGCGCCGGCAGCATCATGTTGGGGTTGATACGCGGATCGGCCTTGACCGCGGGACCCTCCTTGTCCGGCATCGTCGCGACGATCTGAGCGAAGGCGGGGTTCGGACGCCCGGTGGTCATGAGAACACCGACGACGGCGAGGCCGCCGGAGGCGGCGCGGTGCACGAAATGCGCCTCCATCGGATAGTTCTTGCCGCCGATCTGATGCTCGCTCGGACGATGGAAATGCACCTGCAGCAGCTTGTAGGTGGTGCCCTCGAGCTTCATGGTGCTGCTGCCGTCGGCGAAGTTGAGCTGGATGGTGTGACCATTGTTGACGATGGTGTCGGCGGTCCTGGCCCAGCTCAGTCGGAAGTCGGGAAGCTGGGCCCGGGTCGAGTGCTCGATGTCGATGGGCGATTGCTGGGTGCCGACGCTGCAGACCTTGTTGGCCGCATCGAGATCGCCCCATTTGGCCGGCCCGGTCGCGCCCTCATAGCTCCAATGCGGGGCGCCTTCGGCGGCAAAGCCCGGGGTAGCGCAGACGGGGCACAGGGCGAGCCCCGCAAGGGCCTTCAAGACGTGGCGGCGGTCCATGACAATCTCCAAAGGTTCAAGCGCGGGCATGATCGGTTGCGAATCGCGCGCAACAGGAAAGCCGAATCAGGTTAACTCTTGCTGAGGAACCGGTTGCATCCCCGCGAGCTCGCATCACTCGGATACAACCTGAGCGGGTCGGCCGCCGGACTGTCCCGGGCAAACGATGCTTGAGTTCGCTGCCCCCTGCCGATACGGTCGGCCGCTCCCGAAAACATCAGCAAACTCAAGCTCAAGCCAGGACCGCGCAAAGGTGCCCAAAATCTACAAAATCTGCTCAGCTTCGGCCTGGCGCGAGGCGGAGCGGCTGGGCGTCTACCGCGGCAGCGCGGACGATCTGCGCGACGGGTTCATCCATTTTTCGACCGCCTCCCAGGTGCCGGAGACGGCGCGGAAGCACTTTTCAGGGCAGAGCGCGCTGTTCCTGGTCGAGGTCGAGGCGGACGCGCTCGGCCATGCGCTGCGTTGGGAGCGTTCGCGCAATGACGAGCTGTTCCCGCATCTGTATGGCGAGCTCGATCTCGGCGCCGTGACCGGCGTTCACCAGATGCACAGCCGTGCCGATGGCGGCCACGACATTCCGGACCTCAAGCCGTGATTCGCGCCTTCGACCAGCTTTCGCTGCCGCTGCTCCGCTGGCTCGACGCCGAGGATGCGCACCGGCTTGCCATCCAGGGCCTGAAGCTGCTGCCGGCGATCAAGCCGCGACCGGATGATGCCAAGCTCGCGGTGCGCGCCTTCGGCCTGAACTTCCCGAATCCGGTCGGCATGGCCGCCGGCTTCGACAAGAACGCCGAGGTGCCGGACGCGCTGCTCCGGCTCGGCTTCGGCTTCGTCGAGATCGGTTCGGTGACCCCGCGGCCGCAGAGCGGCAATCCGCGCCCGCGGCTGTTCCGGCTGGAGCGCGACGAGGCGGTCATCAACCGCATGGGTTTCAACAATGACGGCGCCGAGATCGTGCTGCGGCGCCTGGCCGGGCGCGCCCACCAGGGCGGCATCGTCGGCGTCAATGTCGGGGCCAACAAGGATTCGGTCGACCGTGTCGCCGACTACGTCCGGCTGATCGAGACCTTCGCGCCGGTGGCGAGCTATTTCACCGTCAACATCTCCTCGCCCAACACGCCGGGCCTGCGCAACCTGCAGCAGGCGTCTCAGCTCGACGAGCTGCTGTCCAAGGTGCTCGAGGCGCGCGACCGCGTGCGGCGGAAAGCTGGCGATACGCCGGTCCTGCTCAAGATCGCACCCGATCTCAGCCTCGCCGAGCTCGACGACGTCGTCCATGTCGCCCGCTCGCGCGGAGTCGACGGCATGATCGTGTCGAACACGACGCTCGCCCGGCCCAGCTCGCTGCGCGAGCAGTTGCGCGCCAAGGAGCAGGGCGGCCTGTCCGGGCGGCCGCTGTTCCGGCTGTCGACCCGCATGGTGGCCGAGACCTTCGTGCGCGTCGAAGGTGCGTTCCCGCTGATCGGCGTCGGCGGCATCGACACCGGCGGCGCCGCGCTCACCAAGATCCGCGCTGGCGCCAGCCTGATCCAGCTGTATTCCTCGCTGGTCTACAAGGGCCTCGGCCTGGTCGAGAGCATCAAGGCCGACCTGACCTCGACCCTGCTGCGCACGGGACGCGATTCGCTGTCGGAGATCGTCGGTGCGGACGCCGCGACGATCACCGCCGAGGATTGGCCGGTTTAGACGCGCTTGATCGTCGGCGAAGAGTGTAGGGCGAGCGAGATCGCAGAGCGAGCTGCGCGATACAGCGCCCTCTACAAACTCTCTTTGTTGCCGAACGACGCCCGCAGCAGCGCCGGATAGCGTGCGGCCTGGAAGCCGCCGCGCGCTGCGTAGAAGCCGAGCATCGCGATCCACAGGCCCGTATTGCCCAAGCCGCGCAGCGCCAGCCAGGTGCCGAGGAAGACGACCAGCGCCGCTACCATGAGGTTGCGCATGTCGCGCGCCCAGGTGGCGCCGATATAGACGCCGTCGAATGCGAAGGCGAATACCGACAGCAGCGGCGACGCCACCACGAACGGCAGATAGTCGCGCGCCGCGCGGCGCACCGCATCGCTTGCCGTCATCACGTCGATCAGCACCGGCCCGAACAGCGCGAAGATCGCGGCCACCGCGAGCGCGAAGCCGAAGCCCCAGGCGAGCACCAGCCTTGTGGCGCCGGTAAAGGCGTCGCGGTTGCGCGCGCCGAACGCATAGCCGCAGAGCTGCTCGGCGGCGTTGGCGAGGCCGTCGAGGAAGAACGCGGCCACCAGCAGGAAATTGTTCAGCACCGCGTTGGCGGCCAGCGTCGTGTCGCCGGCGCGCGCGCCCTGTGAGGTGAAGAACAGGAAGGCGACGATCATCGCCGCGGTGCGGATCATGATGTCGCGGTTGACGGCCATCATGTGCATCAGCTTGGCTCGGTCGAGCAGCGCCGCGCGCGACATCCGGGCGTCGGCCTTGACCAATCGGCGCGCCAGCACGAGGCCGATCGCGACACCGACCGTCTCCGCGATGACGGCGGCAATCGCCGCGCCGGCGATGCCGGCCTGCAGCACCTGGACGAACAGAATGGTCGCGGCCATGTTGATCAGGTTGATCGCGACCTGAATGCCCAGCGCCAGCCGTGCGCGTGCCAGTCCGACGAGCCAGCCGAGCAGCACGTAGTTGGCGAGCGCCAGCGGCGCCGACCAGATCCGGACCATGAAGTAGGTGCGGGCCGCGCCGAGCACGGCGTCGCTGCCGCCCATGAGGTCGAAGATGATTGCCCCCAGCGGCAGTTGCAGCGCGATCAGGCTGACGCCGATCAGCGCGGCCAGCGCCAGGCCGCGGATCAGGACCATCAGGATCTCGTCGGTCTCGCCGGCGCCGAGCGATTGCGCGGTGAAGGCGAGCGTGCTGGCGCGCAGGAATGCGAACAGCCAGAACAGGCAATCGAAGATCACCGAGGCCATGGCGACGCCGCCGAGCATGGCCGCTTCGCCGAGCCGGCCGATCGCCGTGGTCGAGACGATGCCGATCAGCGGCGTCGTCAGGTTGGCGATCATCGCGGGCCCCGCGATGTCGAACACCTGCGCAGTCGTGACTTTGGCTGAAGCGGTCAAGAATGGCCCGTTGATCGGCAGAGCGCGCGGCACGCGCGTCTCTGCCGTTCTTAGCGGCCTTTCGCGCCTCCCGGCTAGAGGTCGATGCTCATGCCGTCATGCGCGGCCACATGGCCGATGCGGTCCAGCCGGCCCAGCATGTCGTCGCTCATATGGGTGAGGACCAGCCGCTTCGGCCGGATAGCATCGAGATGCGCCTCCAGCACCGCGAGGCTGAGGTGGTTCTTCACCGCCTTGTCGTAGGTGTAGGCCTCGGCGATCAACAGGTCGGCGTCGCGGCCGAGCGGGATCAGGCTCTCCGTCCATTCGGTGTCCGCGGTGTAGGCGACGACCTTGCCCTCCGCCTCGATCCGGTAGCCGAGAAACGGCCCGCCCGAACTGCCGTGGACGACTGGAAACGGCGTCACGCAGACCTCGCCGAAGCGCGTCGTCTGCTCCGGTTCAAGCTCGATCACGGACAGTTCGAATTTCCGCGGCGTGCGCGACGAATGCTCGAACAGCGTTTCCATCACCTGCGTCAGCCGCGCCGCGATGCCGGCCGGACCGGCGATCACCAGCGGCTGCGTCCGCCTCGAGAACTGCGCATCGAGCAGCAGGAAGGGAAGCCCGGCGAAATGATCGCCATGGAAGTGCGTGATCAGGATCAGTTCGATGGCGTTGCTGGCGATGCCGAGCCGCTTCAGCGCCGGCAGCGACGAGGCGCCGCAATCGATCAGGAGATTGGTGCGCGAGCCGGTCAGATGGAAGCAGGTGTTGGACCTGCCGCCCGAGCCGAACGCGTCACCGCAGCCGACGAAGCGGAGCTGCATCGGCTGCGGCTCTCTACCGGCCGCGCGGGGCGAACAGCCGCGACAGGAGCCAGACCGGGATCACGATCACCGCGCCGAGCAGGAAGTAGCGCCACAGCCAGTTGAAGGCGTCGAAGCCGAGCTCGTAGAGCCGGATGAACAGCAGCCGGATGCTGTGCAGGATGTTCAGCGGATCGAAGCCGATCGCCGACAGCACGACGCCGACCAGGATCGACAGCAGCACCAGCCGGAACGCCACCGACAGCGGCGAGCCGCCGAGAAAACGGTACAGGCCATCCGAGCTGCGGGCGCGGGCCGGATAGTCCCTGACGTCGTTCGACATGGCATCGTCTCCAGGCGGGTTCGTCGGATTCGCGAGCCCGATTATAAGGCACGGCAGGGCAGGTGGGGAACCCGGCTCAGCGCCGCAAGCCGGTTACCGGCAATTAATGTTCCCGGCGCTGTCACGCCGGCGCCTCGCTCTTCAACATCCGCTCCAGGGTCTCCAGCCGGTCGGCCTCGCGCGGCGGCTTGTCCCAGCGCAGCCGGCTGATGCGCGGAAAGCGCATCGCGATGCCGGATTTGTGCCGCGGCGAGCGCTGCAGGCCCTCGAACGCCACTTCGAGCACAAGGCCCTGCTCGGGCTCGTGCACGACATGCCGCACGGGACCGAACTTCTCGGTGGTGTTGCGGCGGACGAAGCGGTCGATCTGCAAGAGCTCCTCGTCGGTGAAGCCGAAATAGGCCTTGCCGACCGGCACGAGCTGATCTCCGCCGTCTCCCGCCGTCCAGACACCGAACGTGTAGTCGGAGTAATAGGAGGAACGCTTGCCGTGGCCGCGCTGAGCATACATCAGCACGGCATCGATGATGTGCGGATCGTGCTTCCACTTCCACCATTGTCCCTTGGGCCGGCCGGGCAGATACAGCGCGTCGCGCCGCTTCAGCATCACGCCTTCCACCGCGTCGGCATCGTCTCCTGCGCCGGCAGATGCGGGATTGGCGCGCGCGGCCTTCAGCTCGTCCCAGGTGGAAAACGCGATGGTCGGCGACAAGTCGACACGCGGTTCGTCGAGTCGCTTGATGAAAGCCTCGAGCCGTTCACGCCGCTCGGCGAACGGCAGCTCACGCAGATCGTTCTCCTCGTCGCCGAGCAGGTCGTAGGCGCGCAGGTGGATCGGGTACTCCTTCATCAGCTTCGGCGACACCGTCTTGCGGTTCAGCCGCTGCTGCAGCACGTTGAAGCTCTGCACGCGGTGATCGCGCACCACCAGCAGCTCGCCGTCGAGCGCGCCGGGCAGATGCAGCGACGGCAGCAGGTCCGGGAAACTCGCCGTGATGTCCTCGCCGCTGCGCGAATACAGCCGTGTGACGACGCGGCCGTCGGCCTCGCGGCCGCTCACCGCCTGCACGCGGATGCCGTCCCATTTCCATTCCGCGATGTAGTCGGCCGCGTTCATGCCGGCGAAGTCGTCGTCCTCGACGGCATGTGCCAGCATCACCGGCCGGAACGGCGCGGGATCGCGATTGACCGGCTTGTCGCCGCGGCCTTCCAGCCAGGCGAACAGGTCGAGATAGGGCGGCGACAGCCCCGGCCAGATTAGCTCGACCTCGTGCGGGTCCTTGTTGCCGAGCGCGGCCGCTGCGGTCTTGGCCAGGCGCGCGGAGATGCCGATGCGCAAAGCGCCGGTGACCAGCTTCAGCAGTGCCCAGCGCCCGGTCTCGTCGAGCTCATCTAGCCACTGCGCGAGTTGCCGCGGCATCTCGGTCTTGCCGAGGGTGCGCAAGGTGGTGACAACCTCGGTCAGCGTCGGCGGTGGCGGGTTGTTGTGGCCGGGTGTGGGGTCCCTCGTGAGACCGCCCGTGGGGTACCCCCCTCCCTGCCCCTCCCCCACAAGGGGGGAGGGAACGGAGAGAGCGGCTGTGGGGAACGAGAGACGTGAAGGGGGAGCGATGCTCGATGCAGACCGAAACAGCAATTCCGAACGCGTCAGCGCTCCCTCCCCCCTTGTGGGGGAGGGGTGGGGAGGGGGGTACCCAGGAACGAGCTGCTGATGATGCGCCCTGTCCTTCGGCCACATCAGCGCGACGGTCTCCGAGAGATCCCCCACATAATCATACGACAGCGCGAACAGCACCGGATCGGTGCGCGCGGCGATCAGGTCGCGGATCAGCGCCGGCTTGGCGTGCTTGAACGACAGCGCGCCGGTGAGCGCACCCAGCGCGTAGCCGCGATCGGGATCCTCGACCTCGCGGAAATACGACGTCAGCAGGCGCAGCTTGTTGTTGCGGCCGGGCTCATAGGTGAGGCGGTCGAGCAGCTCGGCGAAGCGGTTCATGCCTCGGCGTCCTCCGTGGCCACCACCTCGCTTTCCTCCTCGTCGCCGTAGCCGACCAGATCGAGCGGCCGGGCCGCGAGTCCCTTGGCTTGGCACCAATGCACCAGCGCGTCCTCCTGCCCATGGGTGACCCACACCTCGCTTGCGCCGGTCGCGGCGATGGTGGTGGTGAGCCCGTCCCAGTCGGCATGATCCGAGATCACCAGCGGCAGCTCGATGCCGCGCTGCCGGGCCCGGGCGCGCACCCGCATCCAGCCCGAGGCGAAGGCGGTGACGGGATCGGGAAAGCGGCGGGTCCACAGGTCGGAGGTCGCACTCGGCGGCGCCAGGGTGATGGTGCCGGCAAGCTCGGCCTTCTTGACGCCCTTCACGGGCCGGAGCTCGCCGAGCGCGATTCCCTTGTCTTGATAGTAGCGCGTGATCTTGTCCATCGCGCCATGCAGGTAGATCGGCCGATCATAGCCGGCCTCGCGGATCAGCGCGATGACACGCTGCGCCTTGCCGAGCGAGTACGCGCCGACCAGGTGCGCGCGCTCGGGAAACAGCACCACCGAGGCCAGCAGCTTGTTCACCTCCAGCGCCGCGTCGCCGTGACGGAACACGGGCAGGCCGAACGTCGCCTCGGTGATGAGGACGTCGCATTGCACCAGCTCGAACGGTGCGCAGGTCGGATCGCGCGCATCCTTGTAGTCGCCGGAGGCGACGATGCAGGTGCCGCCGCAGGACACCTTGATTTGCGCCGAGCCCAGCACATGGCCCGCAGGGTGGAAACTGACGGTGACGTCACCCAGCCTGATCCGCTCGCCATAGCCGATCGCCTGCGTGGAGCCTGCAAAGTTGTCGCCATAGCGCAGCCGCATGATGTCGAGCGTTTCCTGGGTCGCCAGCACCGCGCCGTGGCCGGGGCGGGCGTGGTCGGAATGGCCATGGGTGATCAGCGCCCGCTCGACCGGGCGCACGGGATCGATGTGAAAGCCGCCGGCCTTGCAGCAGAGGCCGGACGGAACGGGCAGCAGAATGTCTTGCGGACGCATGTGGGTCATATAGGTCATGCAAGACGCGTTTTCAGGCCGTGCCCGTTTCCATCTCGTCAGGCGCGGGCTTGACCCGCGCATCCATCTCCTCGATGAGAAGTTCGCATTGACGACGATGGTTCCCATGCCCCACCGCCTGTTCCTGTCCTCCGGCGATCTGATCGCCGACCGCCGCTACGAGTTCGCCCGCGACCTGCAATTGAAGGGCGACCTGGTCGCGGCCGCCGAGGTGATGGAGCAGGCCATCGAGGTCGCCCCCAACTTCGCCTCGGCCTGGTTCGAGCTCGGCAAGATCCGTCTCGGTCTGGGCGAAACCGACAAGGCGATCTCGGCCTTCCAGAACGCCTGTGCCGCCGATCCGGATGATCGTCACGGCGCCGCCGTGCATCTGATGCAGCTCGGCGCCGCGCCGCTGTCGGACATGCCCAAGGCCTATGTGCAGTCGCTGTTCGATCAGTATGCGCCGCGCTTCGAGGCCGAACTGACCGAGCGGCTCAACTACCGCGCGCCGGCGATCCTGTTCAAGGCGGTGCTCGCGGCGCGCGCGGCCGAGCGCAAGCCGGCCTACTTCAAGCGCGCGATCGATCTCGGCTGCGGCACCGGGCTGGGCGCGGCGGCGTTCGCCAAGAACGTCGACAGCATCATCGGCATCGACCTGTCGGCCGGCATGATCGCGGAAGCGCGCGCCACCGGGCTCTACGCCGGGCTCGAGGTCGACGACATGACCGCAGGGCTGCAGCGCCAGGACGATGCGTCTGCGGATCTCATTCTTGCTGCCGATGCGATGGTCTATGTCGGCGACCTCGGCCCGGTGTTGCGCGAGGCGCAACGTGTGCTGAGGCCGGGCGGACTGCTGGCCTTGACCGTCGAGACCCATGACGGCGACGGTGTGATCATGGGCAAGGGGCTGCGCTATGCCCATGGCGCGGAATATGTCCGTGGCGTGATCGCAGCCGCGGGATTGAAGCTGGCCCATCTCGCGCCGGCGTCGCCGCGGACCGAGGAGCAGTTGCCGGTGCGCGGGCTGGCCGTGGTCGCGGCCAGGACTTGAGTCTAGACGCTATTGAATGCGCTGCACGCGGCGTCCAATGCGGCAACTTCGCTCTTGCCGCAGCTCTCCCGATGCAAAAAAATGTCGGCAGTCTAGGGAGAGACAAAAATGAAAAAACATCTGACGCGGCGCGATTTCTGCGCCACCGCGCTTGCGACCATCGGCGCCTCGACGATCGCTTCGCCCTATGTCTGGGCCGCCGAGAAGAAATATGATGCCGGCGCCAGCGATACCGAGATCAAGATCGGCCAGACCATTCCGCATTCCGGCCCCGGTTCGCTGTATGGCGTGCTCGGCCGTGTCGGCGAGGCCTATTTCCAGATGCTCAACGAGCAGGGCGGCATCAACGGGCGCAAGGTCAAGTTCCTGACGATGGACGATGCCTATAGCGCGCCGAAATGCGTCGAGGCGACGCGGCGGCTGGTCGAGCAGGACGAGGTGCTGGCGCTGTACGGCTCGCTCGGCACCGCGCCGCAGACCGCCGTGCACAAATACCTCAACTCCAAGGGCGTGCCGCAGCTCCTGCTCAACACCGGCGCCTCGAAGTGGAACGACCCCAAGAACTACAAATGGACCATGGCCGGCCTGCCGCTGTATCCGACGGAGGCGCGCATTCTCGCCAAGCATGTGCTGAGCGTGAAGCCGGAAGCCAAGATCGGCATCCTCTATCAGAACGACGATTTCGGCCGTGACTTCCTGGGGCCGTTCAAGAAGGTGCTGGCCGACGCCGGCGGCAAGGCGCAGGTGATCATGGAGCAGACCTACGATCTCACCGAGCCGACGGTGGACTCGCAGCTGATCAACCTGTCGAAGTCGGGCGCCGACGTGTTCTACAACATCAGCACGGGCAAGGCCTCGTCGCAGTCGATCCGCAAGGTGGCCGAGCTCGGCTGGAAGCCGCTGCAGCTGTTGTCGGCGGGCTCGACCGGCCGTTCGATCCTGTCTGCCGCCGGCCTCGAGAATGCCAAGGACATCGTCGCGATCCGCTATTCCAAGGACGCCGGCGTGCCGCAATGGAAGGACGATCCCGACGTCAAGGGCTTCGAGGCGCTGCGCGCCAAGTACCTGCCCAACATCGATCCCGACAACACCATCGCCTATGCCGGCTACGGCCAGGCGGTGTCGATGGGTGAGATCCTGCGCCGCTGCGGCGACACGCTGACCCGCGAGAACGTGCTCAAGCACGCCACGACACTCGCCGGCTTCCACTCGCCCTTCTTCCTCGATGGCGTCAATTACGCCTACACGCCGGACGACTATACGCCGATGAAGACGCTCTACATCTCGATCTTCGACGGCAAGGACTGGAGCATCTCCGAGAAGCCGATGACGGAGTAGGGATTTTCCCTCCATCGGATGATGACACCGGAGCTGTGGCCGCACTCTCCGGTGTCGTCCCTGCGAACGCAGGGAACCATACCGCGGAATCTATCGGTGAGGCGTCACTGCAAGTCATCGTCCCACAAAAGCCGGTGGCTATGGGTCCCTGCGTTCGCAGGGACGACAACGGAGTTTGCTGAGGCGCCGGTGCGCTCCAACATGGGCTGGGCCGACGGCGGAGGTGGTCGAGGCAGTCGCGTGTTATCGCCCGACCCTCGACGAACCGCGCGTGACTGCCTACCTTCCCCCGGTGCCGCCCCGCGTCTCACCAGTCCCACCCGACGACAGCGCCCCGCTGCCCGACCATTTCACCGAATGGTTCGCGGCGCGCGGCTGGGCGCCGCGCGCGCATCAGCTGGCGCTGCTGGAGAAGGCTCGCGCGCAACGCTCGGCGCTGCTGATCGCCCCGACCGGCGCCGGCAAGACGCTCGCCGGGTTCCTGCCGACCCTGGTGGAGCTCGGCTCCGCCGTCGCGCCGAAGCATCGTTCTGTTCTTGCCAAGCCATCCGCTCTCTCCGCTCCCTCCCCCCTTGTGGGGGAGCGGCGGGGAGGGGGGCCTCCGGCGGCGGTGTCGATGGTGACACCCGGCACTAAGCCGAATGCACTGGCCGAGCTCGCGAACACGGAAAAGAGCAAGCAGACGGCGAACCGCATCCCGCGACCCGCCGGCCTGCACACGCTCTACATCTCCCCGCTCAAGGCGCTCGCGGTCGACATCGCGCGCAATCTCGAGGCGCCGATCTCCGAGATGGGCCTGCCGATCAAGGTCGAGACCCGCACCGGCGACACGCCGGTGTCCCGCCGGCAGCGGCAGCGCCGCTATCCGCCGGATATCCTGCTGACCACGCCGGAGCAGATGGCGCTGCTGCTGTCGTCCGACGATGCGCCGTTCCTGTTTTCCTCGCTGAAGCGCGTCGTGCTCGACGAGCTGCATGCGCTGGTCACCTCCAAGCGCGGCGATCTCTTGTCGCTCGCGCTGGCGCGGCTGTGGCGGCTTGCGCCGGACATGCGCATGATCGGCCTGTCGGCGACCGTCGCCGAGCCGGAGCAACTCGCGCGCTTCCTGGTGCCGCAGCCGTGCGGCGGCATAGCCGCGGCCGACGTCGTGGTCGCCGGCGGCGCCGCGCCGCCGGTGGTCGAGATGCTCGATACACAGGAGCGGCTGCCGTGGGCCGGCCACAGCGCGCGCCATGCGCTGGCCGAGATGTACGAGCTGATCAAGCGAAACAAGACCACGCTCGTGTTCGTCAACACCCGCAGTCAGGCCGAGATGCTGTTCCAGGAGTTCTGGCGCATCAACGACGACAATCTCGCCATCGCCCTGCATCACGGCTCGCTCGACGTCGCGCAGCGCCGCAAGGTCGAGGATGCGATGTCGGCCGGCAGGCTGCGCGGCGTCGTCTGCACCTCCTCGCTCGATCTCGGCGTCGATTGGGGCGACGTCGATCTCGTGATCAATGTCGGCGCGCCCAAGGGCTGCTCGCGGCTGATGCAGCGCATCGGCCGTGCCAATCACCGGCTCGACGAGGCTTCGCGGGCGGTGCTGGTGCCGGCCAACCGCTTCGAGGTGCTGGAATGCTCGGTCGCGATCGATGCCATCGCCGACAATGCGCAGGACACGCCGCCTTTGCGTACTGGCGCGCTCGACGTGCTGGCGCAGCACGTGCTCGGCTGCGCTTGCGCCGAGCCGTTTCTCAGCGACGAGCTCTATGTGGAGGTCATCACGGCGGCCCCCTATGCGTCGCTGTCGCGCGCTGATTTCGACGATGTCGTCGACTTCGTCGCCACCGGCGGCTATGCGCTGAAGACTTATGAGCGGTTTGCCCGCATCAAGCAGGATGCGAGGGGACGCTGGCGCGTCGCCAATCCCAAGGTGCGGCAGAGCTATCGCCTGAACGTCGGCACCATCGTCGAGGAGGCGATGCTGAAGGTGCGGCTGGTGCGCTCGCGCGGCGGGGCCAAGGGCACGACCGGCGCGATCGCGCGCGGCGGACGGCTGCTCGGCGAGATCGAGGAGGCGTTCATCGAAGGCCTCACCCTCGGCGATACGTTCGTGTTCAGCGGCGAGATCGTGCGCTATGAGGCGCTGGCCGAGGACCAGGTCTATGTGTCGCGCGCCAATGATTCCGATCCGAAGGTGCCGTCCTACATGGGCGGCAAGTTTCCGCTGTCGACCTATCTCGCCGAGCGCGTGCGCGGCCTGCTCGACGACCGCACCGCCTGGAGCGCGTTGCCGGAGCAGGTGCGCGACTGGCTGTCCTTGCAGAAGGACGTGTCGCGCATCCCGGCCCGGCGCGAGCTTTTGGTCGAGACCTTCCCGCGCTCCAACAAGCACTACATCGTCTGCTATCCGTTCGAGGGCCGGCTCGCGCATCAGACGCTCGGCATGCTGCTGACGCGCCGGCTCGAGCGGGCGCGCGCCCGGCCGCTCGGCTTCGTCGCCAACGAATATGCGCTTGCGGTGTGGGGGCTCGGCGACATGTCGCTGATGGTCAAACAGGGGCGGCTCGATCTCGCCGCGTTGTTCGACCCGGATATGCTTGGCGACGATCTCGAGGCGTGGCTCGCCGAATCCGCGCTGATGAAGCGCACGTTCCGCTCGTGCGCCATCATCTCCGGCCTGATCGCGCGGCGGTCGACGACCGAGGAGAAGACGCGCCGCCAGGTGCTGTTCTCGACCGATCTGGTCTATGACGTCCTGCGCCGGCATCAGCCCGATCACATGCTGTTGCGCGCGGCGCGCGCCGATGCCGCCACCGGCCTGCTCGATCTGAAGCGGCTCGGTGATATGCTCCAGCGCATCGAGGGACGAATCACCCATCGGGAACTCGATCGCGTCTCGCCGCTGGCGGTGCCGGTGATGCTGGAAATCGGCCGCGAATCCGTCTATGGCGAGGCCGCCGACGAGCTCCTGGCCGAGGCTGCCGAGGAACTCGTGAAGGAAGCGATGGGGTAGATCGAGAAGCGAGGCGGACTTGCGGGGGACTTTCTGCGCATCGGGCATGATGGACGTCGCCGGCACCGCGCTGCGCGTCGATCTCTCCGGCGCGCTGGTGTGGGACGAGCAGCGTCTGCTCGTCGTCTCCGATCTGCATCTGGAAAAGGGCTCGAGCTACGCGTCGCGCGGCACCCTGCTGCCGCCGTTCGATACCGTGGCGACTCTCAATCGCCTCACAGCCGTGATCGCCCACTACAATCCGCGCGTCGTGATCGCGCTTGGCGACAGCTTTCACGATCGCGATGCGCATACGCGTCTCACCGGCGACGACCGCGCCTGCATCGCCAACCTGCAGGTCGGCCGCGACTGGGTCTGGATCACGGGCAACCACGATCCGGCCCCGCGCGGCATCGGCGGCGAACTGGCCGACGCGGTCACGCTCGGCGCGGTGACGTTCCGTCACGAGCCCTCCGGCGCGCGCGGCGAGATCGCCGGCCATCTGCATCCGAAGGCGCGCGTCGCGACACGAGCGCGCACGCTGGAGCGGCGCTGCTTCGTCTGCGATGGCGAGCGCGCCGTGATGCCGGCGTTCGGCGCCTATGCCGGGGGCCTGAGCGTGCGCGACGCGGCCTTCGCCAAGCTGTTTCCGAAGCGCGCCTTCATCGCGCATGTGCTGGGAGATAGACGCCTGCACAGCATCGCCGCGGCGCGGTGCTATTAGTTGGATGATGGAAATTCATTAGTTGGATGAGTGATCAGAGGTCGAACGGATCATTCGAAGTTGGACTGATCATGCCCGCCGCGCGCATCGCTGTGCTCTCTCCCTCGCTTGCGGGGGAGAGTTGGAGAGGGGGCGCCAAGCGCAGCGCCGTCGGAACGGCCCCTCCCTAGCCCTCCCCCGCAAGCGGGAGAGGGAACGCAGCGTCCTCGTGGCGTCATGGTCGCCGGAGCCGCGGACGAATGCCCGTCAGGCCGCCTTCGCCTGCACCTTCTCGCAGAACTCGGCCAGCCGGTCGGCCAGGCGCAGCGTCGCCGGGCTGGCGTCGGGCGAGGCGACCAGCGCGACCTCGGTGCGCTCGATCGGCGCAAAGCCCTCGCGGGCGGTCAGCACGCGGTGCTCCGACTGCACCGACATCTCGGACAGGATGCTCAGCCCCATGCCGGCGGCGACCGCGGCCTGGATGCCGGCGAGGCTCGACGAGGTGTAGGCCATGTGCCAGGCGCGTCCCTCGCTCTCCAGCGCATGGATCGCGCGGGTGCGATAGATGCAGCCGAGCGGGAAGCCGATCAGCGGCAGCGAGCGGGCCTCGAGGTTGACCGGATGGCTCTTGCTGGTCACCCAATAGACCTGCTCCGGCCATGCCGCGATCGCTGCGTGTGCGTCGTCGGCACCGCGCTTGAGCAGCGCCAGATCGAGATCGCCGCGCTCGATGTCGCGCTTGAGGTTGAGGCTCTGGTCGGCGCGCACGTCGAGCCGCAGATCGGGGTGGGCGCGCGAGAACGCGGCGAGCAGCTTGGCGAGCCGGTAGGCCGCGAAATCCTCGGGGATGCCGAGCTTCACCGCGCCGTCGGGTCCGGGCCGCGCCACGACGTCGCGGGCCTCCTCGGCGAGCGCGAGCAGGCGGCGGGCATAGGACAACAGCCGTTCGCCGGCCTCGGTCGGCGTGACCTCGCGGCCGTCGCGGTTGAGCAGCGTCTGGCCGAGGTCGTCCTCCAGCCGGCGAATCTGCTGGCTGATCGTCGACTGCGTGCGGTGGACGCGCTCGCCCGCGCGGGTGAAGCCGCCGGCCTCGACCACCGAGACGAAGCTGCGCAACAGGTCCAGATCGAGCACGCGGGACCTCCATTCGGAAAACCACTGAGTGTCAGTCTATCATTTAATTTCCAAATGGGAAAGAACAGCCCTACACCGGCGGCGAAGGAGACCTCCGATGTCGTCCGTATCCTCCGTTGCCGTGAGCCCCGAGAAGTCCAACCTGCTGCCGCTCGAAATCGGCCTGTTCTGCCTGTTGTGGAGCTTTGCCTTCGTTGCCGGCAAGATCGGGGTGACTTATTGTCCGCCGCTGCTGCTGCTCGCGGCGCGGTTCTCGCTCGCTGGTGTCCTCATTCTTGTGGTGCCGGCGGTCCGGGGCGAGCTGCGCATGAGCTGGCGCGATGCGGCCGTGTTCGCGATCATCGGCATCGCCAACAACGCGCTGTATCTCGGTCTCGGCTACACCGGGCTGCAGACCGTGTCGGCGGGGCTCGGCGGCCTGATCGTCTCGGCCAATCCGGTGTTCACCGCGGTGTTCGCGGCGCTGCTGCTGGGCGAGCCGCTGACCCTGCGCAAAATCTCAGGCCTCGCGCTTGGCACCATCGGCGTCGCCATGATCGTCTGGCACCGTATGTCCGTCGGCACCGACCAGCTCGAAGGCATTCTCTATACGCTGGCGGCGCTGGCCTCGATCGTGACCGGCACCATTCTGTTCAAGCAGCTCGCCCCGCAGGGCAGCCTGTGGGTCGGCAACGGCATCCAGAACCTCTCAGCCGGGCTGGTGTTATGGCCGGTCGCGCTCGGCGTGTCGCACGTGGGCGAGATCGTGCCGAATGCGCAATTGATCGGCGCGTTCGCCTTCCTCGTGCTCGGTGGCTCGATCCTGGCCTATGTGCTCTGGTTCCATCTCTTGAAAGTATGCGGCGCGACCGCGGCCAGCGCCTATCATTTCGTGATGCCGCCGCTCGCGATGATCTTCGCCTTCCTGGTGCTCGGCGAGCACGTGGCGCTGCAGGACCTGCTCGGCGTCGTTCCCGTCGCGCTCGGGATCTATCTGGTCACGCGGGCGCCGGCCCGTACCATTGGAGCATCGTCATGAGTGTTGCGATCACCCTGATCGGCGGCCCGACCGCCCTTATCGAAATCGATGGCTTCCGCCTGCTGACCGATCCCACATTCGATGCTCCCGGCCGCTATGAATTGCCGCATGTCGTACTGGAGAAGCTCACTGGACCAGCGATGACCGCTGAGGCGATCGGGGAGGTCGATGCGGTGCTGCTGAGCCATGATCAGCACTCCGACAATCTCGACCATGGCGGCCGCGCCTTCTTGAGACGCGCACCGCGCGTGCTCCCGACGGAAGTCGGCGCAAGCAGGCTCGGTGCGCTGGCGGAAGGATTGGCGCCGTGGCAGACGACGCAGCTCAGCAAAGGCGGCAGGACATTCACGGTCGCGGCGACGCCGGCGCGCCATGGTCCCGCCGGCATCGAGCCGCTCGCGGGCGATGTGATCGGCTTCGTCCTGATCCCGCAGCACGGCGCGCCCGTCTATGTCAGTGGCGACACGGTGTTCTATGACGGCGTGGCGGAGGTGGCGCGGCGTTTCAAGCCTGGTGTCGTGATGCCCTTTGCCGGAGCGGCGCAGACACGCGGGCCGTTCCACCTCACCATGGACACCAACGACACGATCGAGACCGCGCGCGTGTTTGCCGAGGCCGCCATCGTTCCGGTTCACACGGATGGCTGGGCGCATTTCCGCCAGAGCGCGCAGGACCTGCGCAAGACCTTCGATGCGCTCGGGTTCGGTGCGCGGCTGAAGCTTCTGGAGCCCGGTGTGCGGACGGTGATCGCCTCGCCACCCAGCTCCTCCCCCTGATGAGAAAAAGATCAATCCCGACGGAACACGATCGACGCCATCCATCCCGTCATCAGCGCCATCGCGGCGGTGACGAGGCCGTAGACGAAGCCGCTCTGCCGCGCCGAGTTCGCGACGAACTGCTCGAAGCCGACCTTGACGATCTCGAACGCGGTCTCCGTCTTGGTGACCAGCGCGCCGTCGGCGAGCAGCTTGATCTCGACCTCGTAGGTGCCGATCGGCACCGCAGCGGGGAGCGGAATGCCGGTGCGGAACAGCGTCGGCGTGAGGAAGGTCACCGCGGACGTATCCTCGCGGTACAGGCCGTGCTGCGATTGCAGCCGCACGAAGGCGCTGCGGAACGCGTCGTTCGGGACCACGTCGGCATAGTCGGGACCGACGCGCTGGGTCAGCAGCACGTTGTTGAGTCCGAGCTGCTGCCGGCGCAGCACCTCGGGCGCGGCCATCGCGTCGAACTGGCGGTTGGCGAACAGCGCCAGATAGCCGGGCACCTTGAGGAACTGGCGCGAGTCGGTGTTGATCCAGATGCCGAACTTGCGCTCCTTGCGCCGCGTCACCATGTCGGCCCGCGGGCCCCGGACGGTGACGACGAGGTCATAGGCGGTGCGACCCGGCGGGGTCTGGGTGTCCTTCTCGACCGAGCCGAACAGCACCAGCTCCTCCCCGGAATAGTTCGGCGTCACCGTCACGCGATGGTTGGAGACCGAGACGATCAGCCGCTCGGCGCGCGCCGATGCGGCGCCGGCAAGCAGCAGCATGAAGGTGAGGCTGGCGAGGCGGAGCGGCGTCATCTGCTGATCTCGGTCTCGCGGATCGTGAACAGGTCGTCGGGCTTGATCACGAGCTCGATCGCGAACCGGATGCCGACGGCGAGGATCAGCAGGCCGAGCAGCAGCCGCAGCTGCTCGCCGCGGATCATCTGGCCGGCGCGGGCCCCGAACTGCGCGCCGGTGACGCCGCCGACCATCAGGATCAGCGCCAGCACGGCGTCGACCAGATGATTGCTCATCGCGTGCAGCATGGTCGCGATCATCATGGTCGCGAGCGTCAGGACCATCGAGGTGCCGATGACGGTCGAGGTCGGCACGCGCAGCAGGTAGATCAGCAGGGGCACCAGAATGAAGCCGCCGCCGATGCCCATCACGGCGCCGAGGAAGCCGATGATGAGGCCGATGGCGATCACCGGAATGACGGAGACATAGATCTTCGAGCGCTTGAAGCGCATCTTCAGCGGCAGGCCATGGATCCAGACATGGCTGCCCGGACGCCGCACGGTCGCGACCGCGCCCTGGCGCGCGCGCATCATCGCCCGCAGACCCTCCCAGAACATCGTGCCGCCGACGCTCGTCAGCAGGACGACATAGGACAGCGCGATCATCAGGTCGAGCTGGCCGAGCGACCGCAACAGGGTGAAGGTGGCGACGCCGAGTCCGGTGCCGAGCGCGCCGCCGATCATCAACACCGCGGCCAGCGAGGGATCGATGGCGCGCCGTCGCCAATAGGACAGCGCCCCGGAGAACGAGGAGGCGGCGATGTGGCTGGAGACCGAGGCGACCGCGACCGCGGGGGTGATGCCGACGAAGATCAGGAGCGGCGTCATCAGGAACCCGCCGCCGATGCCGAACATGCCGGAGACGAAGCCGACGGCCGCGCCCATCGCCAGCAACAGGAAGATGTTGACCGGGATGTCGGCGATCGGAAGATAAATCTGCATCCGCGCGGCCTCTGCGATCCTTCGAGCGAGCATCCCGCGCATGCGACGCAGGATGCCAAGCTCCTGCATAACCGAAAATGGCAGCGAAGGGATCAGTCATTCCCGCCCGAAGTCGACGTCACATCCACCGACGCCGAACGTGGGGGTCTGGGCGCTCCGTCAAAGGGCCTTGAGCGGCGCGGTCACCAGCCTCATGGCCTCGGCATCGCCCGGATCGAGCCAGCGGATGTCGCGGGTCTGCGACATCGCCTCGATGACCTGCGACGATACGCCCATGCGCGTCATGTAGCCGAGGATGGCGCCGGTGACGCGCTGGGTGTCGGCGACCGCGTCGGCGCCACGGGCCTCCGACGTGAAGCGGTGCACGCCGAGCGCCGAACCATCGAGGCCGTAGCGGGTCTGCCCGCCGGCAAAGGCGAACACGCAGGCGCTGGCGCAGAAGCCCGGACGGATGCGGCCGGCATTGTCGGCCACGCCGACGGCGGTAGCGAGTCCATGGGCGCGGATGATCTCGCCCATCAGCACCCCCTGGTCGAGGTTGCCGCCGGGCGAGGACAGCAGGATCACGTCGCCCGGCTTGAGACGGGCCTCGCTGATCCGCTCGCGCAGCCAGCCGGCCGCCGCTGGCCCGATGGGGCCGCTGACGGCGAGCACGGTGCGCCTGCCGCCCAGCCCGGCAAGCGCGGGGTCGGCGACCAGCGCCGCCGACAGACTCGGCGAGATGTACTGATCCTTCCAGAACGACCAGGCGTCGGGTCGCGACAGGTCGCGGTAGGCGCGAATGCCTCCGCCGAGCACGATTGCAACGAAGAAGATGACGGAAGCCAGCCGGCGCCATCGGAACGCCGCAGGATAGCCGTCGGTCACTTGCTGCATTCGTTGGCGAGGAGGCGGAGCAGCGGCGACGTTCGCCGTAGTCCGCGGCGGCACGCGGGGGCCCGTCGGCGACTGCAGGAAGCGCGCGCCGTCCTGTTGGTCGTTCCCCGCTGACACCCGTCGATGCTCCCTCGCGGCGCTCGTGATGATCCGCCGCGACAACCTATATCGATCGACCGCGCGACACTATGGCGGCGCGATCGCAAGCCGGGAGGATTTTTCAGGCTGTGCGCGGACGCTCGTCCATGTCGAAAGAGGGGCGCTATGCCCGTGTCAGCGCGGCGCCGTCGCAGCCGCGCGCTTCGCCAGCGCCGCCTTGGCCGCGGCTGCCTTGGCGATCGCCTGCGTGCCATCCCAGCCGCCGACGGGCGCCGGCACGTTCACGGCGTCGTCGGGCTGCGGTTCGACCGTGAAGGTCTGGATCGCGAGCTTGGCCGCGGCGAGCGACTGGACATCGAGCCGCTTGGCGACATCGTCGCGCTTGCGCCCCGCGTCGACGTCACCCTGCGCTGCGGCCAGGGTGAACCATTTGTAGGATTCGGCGAGGTTCTGTTCGACGCCGATGCCACGGGCATAGAGGATGCCGAGGTTGAACTGGCTATCGGCGACGCCGCGCTCGGCGGCCTTGCGGAACCATTGCGAGGCGCTCTTGTAGTTCGCGCCCTTGCCGCCGCCGTCGGCGTCCAGCACGGCGAGATTGTGCATCGCCTTGGCGTTGCCGCGCTCGGCGGCGACCACGTAGTAGCGGCGGGCGATGTCGGCGTCCTTCTTCACGCCGAGACCCTTCTCGTAGAAGGTGCCGAGACGGAAGACCGCCGGGATCAGCCCCGCCTGCGCGGCGCGGTCATACCACTTCGCGGCTTCCTCATAGTTCGCCGCGACGCCCTTGCCCTCGGCAAAGCGCACGCCGACTTCGTAGGCGGCGGTCGGATCACCCTTCAGGGCGGCATTGCGCAGCGCCAGTCCGCCGATGGCATCGGGCAGCTTCTCGGAGGCGGGCACCTGCACCAAGCCGAGCTTCTGGCCGTTGGCAGCGGTTGGGATCGTGCCGGTGATATCAGTGGGGACGGCAGCAGGTAATGTGGCTGGCTTTTCGACGTCCTGCGGGATCGCGAGCATTGCGATCGTCTCCGCTTCGCTCGGCATGGCCCGATTGTAGGACTGACGGTCGATCGGCGTCGGCGACGTCAACGACGGCACGCTCTGGTCGGGCGTCGTCGGCCGCGGCGACAGGCTCGGCGAGGCCGACGGCATCTGCGCGCGCGGCGCCTCGCCCTGGGTTTCCATCGGCGAGATCGGTGGCGGCGTGCTGCCGCTGTCGAGCAGCGACATCGCGAATTTGAAAGTGCCGAGCACGATCACGACGACGCTGGCCCCGACCAGGAGCGAGCGGATCTTCGACCCAATGGTCGAGACTTCCTCGTCACCCTCGGCGGTGAGAGCGAACGTCGGCTTGTCCTTGGGTTTGGCCTTGGGCTTGACAGCGTCGCTGGCGACGTCCTTGGGGAGGTCTTTCGGCGGTTCCTTGGCCTTCTCCTTCGGCTTGTCCTTCTTCGCCTTCTTGGCGTCCACGGGCTGTGCAGCCGCCGCGGCCTGCGCCGCGCGGCGCGCAGCCGCGATGAAGCTCGACGTCGACACCGGCTCCCGCTTGCCGGCGGGAAGCTCGCTCAGCGCATCCTCGGACGCGGCGATCCGCTCGGCGGGCGATGCGGTCCGGCCAGGCGGACGGGTGCCGGGTTCGAGCGGATGATCCGGCGGCAGCTCGGGGACGATGACGGTCGGGCGGGGCGCCTGTGCTGTGTGCGGCTCGAGGATGTCGGCGATCGCCTTCGGCGGAATCGGCGGCGGCATGGTGGCCGCCGTCGCCTGCGCGGCGTGGAAGTCGCGCGAGGCGGCCGCGAACGCCTGTTGACCCGCGGCCGGAGCGACAATCTGTCCCGCTGGCTGCTCGGCCGCCGGATTGGGCAGCTCAGGCCGGTAGGCGGGCTCTGGCCTGGCCGGCTCGGCAAAGGCCTGGGGCGCCGGCGCGCGTGCGGCCGGCATCGGCGACTCGATTGGCGGTGCCAGCGGCGGCAGCGCGGCCGGCGGGCTCGCGGTGGCGCGCACATTGCGCAGGTCGCCTTCGATCATGGCGAGGCGGTCGACGACGTGCCCCAGCGTGTTGTGGACGGCCTCGAGCGAGTCCTGGGTGTTGCGGTCGGTCTCGGTCTGGCTGAAGCGGATGTCGGACAGCTCGCGCTTGACCATGTCGATCAGGCCGCCGTCCTGCGACGTTTCGCGCTGCGACCGGCTCTCCGCCAGCGCTGCGAAGGTCGCCTGCTGCCGTTCGAGATAGCGCAGGATGTCCTGCAGGCCGTCCTCGACGCGGGTCATGTTGCCGCCGCGCGGGTCGTTGGCGGCCTCGAGCCGCTCCAGCAGATAGCTGATCCGCTGTTCGAGATGGGTGATCGCCGATGAGCCGTCGTTGCCGACCTGCAGGCGGTCGATGCGGTCGGACAGGCCGCGCAGCGCGTCCTCGATCTGGGCAGTGTGGTCGGGCGCGGCCGCCGGCGGCTCGCGGCTTTCCAGGGTCGAGGTCAGCGCGGCAATGCGCTGTTCGAGCGCCGCAAACGACTCGTGGAACGAGTCGTGATTGTCGCGCGCCTGTGTGACCTGGTCGACCTTCGACGACAGCTGGCGGAGATCGTCCGACAGTCGTTCCAGCGCGTCGTTGGAGGCGACATTGGCGACGATCGCACGCAGCGCCGCGATGGCGCTTTCGAGCTGCTGCACGGTGCCAGGGTCGTCATTGGCGCGCAGGATCAGGTCGAGCTTGGCGCCGAGATTGCGGATCGCCTCGTCATAGACGGCGAGCTGCTCGGCAGGCTTCAGCGAGCCGACGACCTCGCGGATGTCGGTCAGCGCGCGCTCGATCCCGGCCAGTGCGTGGCCGTCGACGCCGGTGTTGCGGTTCTCGTCGATACGGCGCGACAGCGAGCGAATCTCGTTCTCGATCGACTCGATCGCCCGGCGCGGCATCGCCTCGGTGATGGCGTGACGAATTTCGGAGAGCTCGTTGCGGAAGCCGGCGATCGACTGCTCGATGCCGTCGTCGGGGCGATGCAGCGCCTCGATCTGGCTCGTGATCTTCAGCAGATGGCGTTCGAGCAGCGAGAAATCGGGAGTGGGGGCTGCCGGTTGCGGCGGCGTCAGCGGCGCGCTGATCGGAGTCATCAGCGGCGCTGCTGCGGATGCCATGGCAGGCGCGGTCGGCGGTGCCTGGTGCGGCGGCAGCGGGCGCGCATTGTCGAGCTCGCTCTGGCGGGCGCTGATCTCGGCCACGGCCACGTCGAACGAACCCGCGCTGAGCGGCTGGGCGGGCCGGTAGAGCTGCGCAGCGGCGCGCTCGACGCCGTCAGGACCACGATAGCGGTCCTCGGTGTCCGGCTTGCGCAGCGGCGTCGAGATCTGCGACAGGCGGGCGTCGAGCCGCGAGATCGCGTCGTTCAGCTGACGCGCGACGCCCTGCTCGTCGCGTGGCCCATCCTTGCGCGCGACGGGGCGCGACATTTGCTCGATCTGCCGTGCGATGGAGTCGAGCCGCTGATGGATGTCGGTCACCTCGCGGGCATCGCGGCTGACGGTCGGCGTGCTGCGTGGCGCGGGGCTGCCGCGGAAATCGGGCGGGGTCGATGCGCCGAGCGTGGAGTTGATCCAGTCGTTCAGCGTCATTCCGGCGCGTTGCGCCGCGGCCTCGGCCCTCTCGCGGACGGACGGGTCGATGCCTTCATTACTCCACGGTACGCGCGAATTCATGTCTCGTCCGGTTCCGCTTCCAGCGCTCCACCAAGCGCCTCCAGCCTCCCCACGCGTCCCGGACATGAACATGAACGGGTCCGCGCAGATCGTCTGCTCCAGGTCCCGACTTTTGACTTTTACGGTAAATAACGCGTTAAGTTTACCGCCGGCGCGGCCAGAAGTTTTGCCCTATCAAACGGCGGGTATCAGCCGGCATTTTCACGTGATGATGGGTCGAGCGGTCGCACGCTGCTCGCGCCGGATATCGTCGACAGCGCGGTGATCGCTTCCTCGCACCATTCCGCCACCATGCGTTCGTGGCGCAGGCCGAGACGCAGGTTGAGGAGCTTGCCCATATCGGCCGGGGCCACGTTGCCGTCCGCATAATGCTTCTTGAGGATGCGATCGTAACGCTCGGCGCGGTCGCGATGATGCTCGAGCCGCGCCATCAGGTCGGCCCGGATCGGCCCGATGTCGGCGGCGCCCAGTGCATAGAGCCGGACGAGAAGATCGTCCTTCGTCGAGGCCGGCGTGCTCGGCCGCGCCGCCCAGCTGCGAAACGCCGCGCGGCCCTCCGCGGTCAATGTGTAGACCAGCTTGTTGGGCTTGCCGGTCTGCACCACCTCGCGCCCCTGGATGTAGCCGCGGTCGCGCAGCCGCGACAGCTCGCGGTAGATCTGCTGGTGGTCCGTCTTCCAGAAGAAGCCGATCGAGGAGTCGAACGTCTTGGCGAGCTCGTAGCCCGTCATCGGATGTTCGGTGAGGCAGGCGAGGATGGCGTCGCCGAGGGCCATGGCCGGAAACTGCTCCCGTTTTTCTGATCGTGTTCTGCCCCGCTCCACGCTTGACATTATGCACACTGGCGCATATGCGTCAATGTGCATATGGGGTGGTTGTGGTGCTGGCCTGTTCCGCCCCGAGGAGACGCCCAATGACAATGACCGGCCTCGATGGATGGTACGGCTACATGAGGTCTCACGATCTCGGCGCTTTGCGGGAGCTGCTGCATCCCGACGCCGTGTTCGAAAGTCCCGTCGTGCACACGCCGCAACGCGGCCGCGACATTACCTTCAAATATCTCGCGAGTGCTGAGAAAGTCTTAGGCGGTCCCGGATTCAAGTATGTCGGGGAGTGGCGTAACGCCACGGGCGCCGTGCTCGAATTCGAGAACGAGATCGAAGGGATCAAGCTCAACGGCGTCGACATCATCAGCTTCGACGACGCCGGTCTGATCACACATTTCAAGGTCATGGTGCGCCCGCTCAAGGCGATCAATTTGCTGCACCGCCTGATGGGCGAACAGCTCGCCGCCATGAGCAAGCCGTCGTGACGCGACCGACAGTCGCAAACTAACGGCTGCCGCAAGCCTTGAGAAATCGCTACAGTCCGCGGCCTGCATTGCCTGCCGCGTCCGTGGAATTCCCCGTCTGAAACTTCAGCCTTCCTGCCGGAGACGCCAATGCCGATCTACAAAGCCCCCGTGGAAGATGTCACCTTCCTGCTCAACGACGTGTTCCAGATCGACCGCTACGACAATCTGCCGGGATTCTCCGATGCTTCGGCGGATGTCCGCGAGGCGATCCTCGGCGAAGCCGCCAAGCTCGCCGAAGAGGTGCTGCATCCGCTGAATCGCGTGGGTGATCTCGAAGGCTGCAAGCGCCATGACGACGGCAGCGTGACCACGCCGAAAGGCTTCAAGGACGCCTACAAGCAGATCGTCGAGGGCGGCTGGCTCGGCCTGTCGGCGCCAACCGAATATGGCGGGCAGGGCCTGCCGGTGACGCTCAGCCAGACCGTCAACGAATTCCAGTGCTCCGCCAACATGGCGTTCTCGATGTATGGCGGCCTCACCATGGGCGCCACCGCCGCACTCATCGTGCATGGCAGCGAGGAGCAGAAGAAGACCTACGTGCCGAAGATGGTCGCCGGCGAGTGGACCGGCACCATGAACCTCACCGAGCCGCATTGCGGCACCGACCTCGGCCTGCTCCGCACCAAGGCGGTGCGCCAGGCCGACGGCAGCTTCAGGATTTCCGGCACCAAGATCTTCATCTCGGCCGGCGAGCATGACTTGGCTCCCAACATCATCCACCTCGTGCTCGCCCGCATCGAGGGCGCGCCGGCCGGCATCAAGGGCGTGTCGCTGTTCGTGGTGCCCAAGTTCATGGTCAATCCCGACGGCACGGTGGGTGCGCGCAACGGCGTCACCTGTGGCTCGATCGAGCACAAGATGGGCATCCACGGCAATTCGACCTGTGTGATGAACTACGACAACGCCACCGGCTGGCTGATCGGCGAAGAGAACAAGGGCATGCAGGGCATGTTCGTGATGATGAACGAGGCCCGGCTCGGCGTCGCCGTGCAGGGTCTCGCGCAGTCCGAGGTGGCCTATCAGAACGCGGTCGCCTATGCGCGCGAGCGCATCCAGGGCCGCTCGCTGACTGGGCCCAAGGCGCCCGACAAGGCCGCCGATCCGATCATCGTGCATCCCGACGTGCGCCGGACCCTGCTGTCGATCCGCGCCTTCAACGAGGCCGCGCGCGCCATGGTGGTGTGGACCTCGCTGAAGAGCGACGTCGCGCACCGCTCGCAGGACCCGAAGGACCGCCAGGCCGCCGACGACCACATGGGCCTGATGACCCCGGTCATGAAGGGCTACATGACCGACATGGGCTTCGCCAACGCGGTCCAGGCGCAGCAGATGTATGGCGGCCACGGCTACATCGCCGAGTGGGGCATGGAGCAGTTCGTGCGCGATGCGCGCATCGCCATGATCTACGAAGGCGCCAACGGCATCCAGGCGCTGGATCTCGTCGGCCGCAAGCTGCCGCGCGACGGCGGCCGCGCCGTGATGGCCTTCTTCAACGAGGTCGGCTCGTTCGCCAAGGAGCAGGGCGGCAACGATGCGATGAAGCCGTTCGTAGCCCCGTTGTCGACCGCGCTCGGCCATCTGCAGCAGGCCACCACGTGGCTGATGCAGAACGCGATGACCAAGCCGGACAATGCCGGCGCCGCCGCGACCGACTACATGCATCTCTTTGCGCTGGTCACCTTCGGCTACATGTGGGCGAAGATGGCGAAGGTGGCGCAGGACAAGATTGCGGCCGGCGACGGCTCGACCTATCTCACCACCAAGCTGGTGACGGGTCGCTTCTTCATGGAGCGCGTGCTGCCCGAAACGGCGGCGCATCTCGCCCGCCTCCAGGCCGGTTGTGCGACCGTGATGGAACTGCCGGCGGAAGCCTTCTGAGGATCAGACGACAGCCGGTGCGCGCCGCGCGCGGGCTCCGTCGTCAATGCGAACAACAAATCTGACCAGATGAGGAGGGCGTGATGCCTGAGGCCTTTATCTACGACCACGTACGGACTCCCCGCGGCCGCGGCAAGGCCGACGGCAGCCTGCATGAGGTGACCGCGCTCGCGCTCGCCACCGTGCCTTTGAAGGCGCTGAAGGACCGCAACAACATCCCCGAGGACGCGGTCGACGACGTCGTGCTCGGCGTGGTCGATCCGGTCGGCGAGGCCGGCTCCGACATCGCGCGCTTCGCCGCGCTGAATGCGGGTCTCGGCGATGCCGTTCCGGGCATTCAGATCAGCCGCTTCTGCGCCTCCGGCCTCGACGCCGTGAACTTCGCCGCGGCGCAGATCATGAGCGGCCAGCATGAGCTGGTCATCGGTGGTGGTGCGGAATCGATGAGCCGCGTCGGCATCGGTGCGTCCGGCGGCGCCTGGCCGATGGATCCGTCGATGGCGGTGCCGTCCTACTTCATGCCGCAGGGCGTCTCGGCGGACCTGATCGCGACCAAATACGGCTTCTCGCGCGACGACGTCGACGCCTATGCGGTGCAGAGCCAGCAGCGCGCGGCGAAGTCCTGGGAGGAAGGCCGCTTCGACAAGTCGGTGGTGCCGGTCAAGGACATCAACGGCCTGACCATCCTCGCCAAGGACGAGCACATGCGTCCCTCGACGACGATGCAGTCGCTGGCGCAGTTGCAGCCGTCGTTCGTGCAGATGGCGCAGATGGGCGGCTTCGACGCGGTGGCGATCCAGTCGCATCCGGAGATCGAGCGCGTCAACTACGTGCATCACGCCGGCAACTCCTCGGGCATCGTCGACGGCGCCGGTGCGGTGCTGCTCGGCAGCAAGGAGGCAGGCGCGAAGTACGGCATGAAGCCGCGCGCGAAAATCCGCGCCTTCGCCAATATCGGCTCGGAGCCCGCGATGATGCTGACGGGCCCGGTCGACGTGACCGAGAAGCTGTTCGAGCGCTCGGGCATGAAGAAATCCGACATCGATCTGTTCGAGCTCAACGAGGCGTTCGCCTCGGTTGTGCTGCGCTACATGCAGGCGTTCGAGATCGACAAGGACAAGATCAACGTCAATGGCGGCGCGATCGCGCTCGGCCATCCGCTCGGCGCCACCGGCGCGATGATCCTCGGCACCGTGCTCGACGAGCTCGAGCGCACCGGCAAGGCGACCGCGCTGGTGACGCTGTGCATCGGCGGCGGCATGGGCACCGCGACCATCATCGAGCGGGTGTGACGGTGCGCTCCCTCCCCCCTTGCGGGGGAGGGTCGGGGAGGGGGGTGCCACGCGCTCCACTGCCCGTGAGGACCCCCACCCCCGACCCCTCCCCGCAAGGGGGAGGGGAGACGAAACATCGGGGCTGACGCAGCACAGACGCGCCCCTGCCAAATCTGGGAGCACCACATGGCCTACAAGAACTTCAAGCTCGAAACCGATGCCGACGGCATTGCGCTGATCACCTGGGACATTCCGGGCCGTTCGATGAACGTGCTCGACGAGACCTCGACCAACGAGCTCGAGGCCCTCGTCAAGGAGACCACTGCGGACGCCGCCATCAAGGGCGTCGTCATCACCTCGGCAAAGGAGGCGTTCTGCGCCGGCGCCGATCTGTCGATGCTCGAGGGCATGAACCGCATCTATCTGGACGTGCTGAAGAGCAAGGGCGAGGAAGCCGCCAACCAGATGCTGTTCGACACCAGCCGGCGGTTCTCGCTCATCAACCGGGCGATGGAAACCTCCGGCAAGCCGTGGGTCGCTGCGATCAACGGTCTTGCGCTCGGCGGCGGCTTCGAGATCACCCTGTCGTGCCACTACCGTGTCGCGGCCGAGAATCCGAAGACCCGGCTCGGCCTGCCCGAGATCAAGGTCGGCCTGTTCCCGGGCGCCGGCGGCACCCAGCGCGTGCCGCGCATCGTGCAGCCGCAGGACGCGATGAACCTGCTGTTGAAGGGCGAGGCGCTGACGCTCGACAAGGCCAAGGCCATGAAGCTGGTCGATGCGATCGTGCCGGCGGCCGACCTCATCAAGGCCGCGAAGGATTGGATCAAGGGCGGTGGCAAGGCCGTCGCACCGTGGGACGAGAAGGGCTTCAAGCTGCCCGGCGGCCCGGTGTTCTCGAAGAACGGCATGATGATGTTCCCGGCCGGCAACGCCATCTATCGCCGCGAGACCTACGACAACTACCCGGCCGCGCGCGCGATCATGAGCTGCGTCTATGAAGGCCTGCAGCTGCCGATCGATGCCGCGCTGCGCGTCGAATCGCGCTACTTCACCAAGATCCTGCGCTCGAAGGAAGCGGCGGCGATGATCCGCAGCCTGTTCCTGTCGATGCAGGAGCTCAACAAGGGTGCGCGCCGCCCGGCGGACGTGCCGGCGACCAAGATCAAGAAGATCGCCGTGATCGGCGCCGGCTTCATGGGCGCCAGCGTCGGCTACGTCTCGGCCCGCGGCGGCCTCGAGGTCGTGCTGATCGACCGCGATCAGGAGAGCGCCGACAAGGGCAAGGCGCATGCGCAGAGCGTGATCGACGGCCTGGTCAAGAAGGGCCGCGCCAAGCCGGGCGAGGCCGAGGCGATCATGGGCCGCATCACTGCGACCGCGGACTACGCGGCGCTGAAGGAATGCGATCTCGTCATCGAGGCCGTGTTCGAGGACCGCAAGGTCAAGGCCGAGACCTACGCCAAGGCGCAGGCCTATCTGAAGGACGGCGCGATCTTCGCGTCGAACACCTCGACCCTGCCGATCACCTCGCTGGCCGAGGAGTTCAAGGACCAGGGCCGCTTCATCGGCATCCACTTCTTCTCGCCGGTCGAGAAGATGATGCTGGTCGAGATCATCATGGGCAAGAACACCGGCGACGTCGCGCTGGCGACCGCGCTCGACTACGTCCGCGCCATCGGCAAGACGCCGATCGTGGTCAACGACTCCCGCGGCTTCTTCGCCAATCGCTGCGTGATGCGCTACATCGCGGAAGGCAACGAGATGTTCCTCGAAGGCGTGCCGCCGGCGATGATCGAGAACGCCGCCAAGATGGCCGGCATGCCGGTCGGCCCGCTGTCGCTGTCGGACGAAGTCGCGCTCGATCTCGGCCTCAAGATCATGAAGGCGACCGAGCATGATCTCGGCCCCAACGCGATCAACCAGGACCACAAGAAGCTGATGGTCGAGCTGGTCGAGAAGCAGGGCCGCTTCGGCCGCAAGAACGCCAAGGGCTTCTACGACTATCCCGAGAAGGGCAAGGGCCAGAAGAGCCTGTGGCCGGAGCTGCCGTCGTTGCAGCCGAAGCATCTCGATCCCGACACGCTCGATGTCGAGGAGCTGAAGCAGCGCTTCCTGGTGGTGCAGGCGGTGGAAGCCGCGCGCACCGTCGAGGACCACGTCATCACCGACGTGCGCGAGGCCGATGTCGGCTCGATCTTAGGGTTCGGCTTCGCGCCGTTCACCGGCGGCACGCTGTCCTACATCGACTTCATGGGGACGAAGAAGTTCGTCGAGCTGTGCCACAAGTTCACGGCGAAGTACGGCTCGCGCTTCGCCCCGCCGAAGCTCTTGGAGGAGATGGCCGCCAAGGGCGAAACCTTCTACGGCCGCTTCCCGCCGAAGAAGGCGGCGGCTTGAGACCGGAATGCTAGGCGGAAGCGAGCCGCGCTTGCTGTCCATTCCCTCCCCCCTTGTGGGGGAGGGTTAGGGAGGGGGGTAGCCACAGGCACCAGCGCTTGTGGCTACCCCCCTCTCTATCTCTCCCCCACAAGGGGGGAGAGAACACACTGCCCGAGAAGCAACAGCGAGTTCTTTCAAGATCTCGCTCACCCCGCCTTCATCAGCCCTTCCTTGGTCAGCGCCTCCTGCACCTTCGGCCGTGCGGCGACGCGGTTCTTGTAGGCCACGAGATTCGGCATCGCCGACAGGTCGAACTTCATCCGGTCCGCCCAGGTCAGGATGGTGAACAAATAGCCGTCGGCCACCGTGAATTGCTGGCCCATCAGGTAGTCGCGGCCGGCGAGCTGGCTGTCGATGTATTTGAACTTGCCCATCACGCGGTCCTTGAAGAACGCCTTGGCGTCGTCGGCGAGCACCGGTGAGAACATCGGGCCGAAATTCTTGTGCAGCTCGGAGGTGATGAAGTTCAGCCACTCCAGCAGCTTGTAGCGCTCGCCGCTGTCGCGCGCCGGGGCGAGGTTCTTGGTCGCCGCCTGGTCGGCGATCATCTGGACGATCACCGGGCCTTCGGTCACGATCTCCCCGCTCGGCAACCCCAGCGCCGGCACCTGGCCCTTCGGATTGATCTTCAGGTAATCGTCACCATTTTCCAGGGTCTTGGCGCGCAGATCGACCTTGACCAGGTCGTAGGGCAGGCCGGCCTCGAGCAGGGCGATATGGGGCGAGAGCGAGCAGGCGCCGGGTGAATAATAAAGCTTCATCTTGTATTCCCTCCGTGAGACCGTTTTTGTCCTTGGAACCTATCGAGCGGTCACACCCGCCCTTACATGCAGGTGCATGGAATAGTCAAGATTGATGCAGCTGCATCGAATGCGCTAGACTGCGCATCCGAGGATACGAGCCGGCCCATGAAACGCAAACCATCGACCGAGGCGACCGCCGCCTGGATCCGCCTGATGCGGGTCCAGAGCCGGGTGCTGGACTGCGTCGAGCAGGAGCTGAAGAAGGCCGGTTTTCCGCCGCTCGCCTGGTATGATGCGCTGTTGGAGCTGTCCCGGGCGCCCGCGGGCGAGCTGCGCCCGGTCGAGCTGGAGCGGCAGATGCTGATCCCGCAATATTCCACCTCCCGGCTGATCGACCGGCTGGTCGACGAAGGTCTGGTCGTCCGGCGCGAATGCAAGATGGACAAGCGCGGCCAGTTCGTCGAGATCACCGAGGCCGGACGCGAGCTGCAGAAGCGGATGTGGTCGGCCTATTCGGCCGCGATCGAGAAGCATGTCGGCTCCAAGCTGTCGGATACCGACGCTGCCAAGCTTTGCATGCTGCTGGATCGCCTTGGCTGCTCCTGTGGTCAGGCCGCTCCGTTGGCGGCTGGAGAGGGCGCGGCGACCCGATGAAGCATCCGTTCCCATTCACATCCGCGGCCCCCTGGGGTCCGCGGCCCTTCCTGTCACCCCGCGCGACCCTCGAAGCGCTTCTGAACCGAGACTCCCATGGCGCGTGACCAGATCGATATGACCCCGCTGCAGTCGCGCGACGAGCTGGTGGCGTGGATTGCGGCCGGCGTGAAGCCGCCGTCCGCCTTCCGCATCGGGACCGAGCACGAGAAGACGCCGTTCACGCTCGACGGTCACCGCCCCGTGCCCTACGAGGGCGCGCGCGGCATCGGCGCGCTGCTCGAAGGCATGAAGCTCCTGCTCGGCTGGGAGCCGATCATGGAGCGCGGCAACATCATCGGGCTCTATGACGTGACCGGCGGCGGCGCCATCTCGCTGGAGCCGGGCGGGCAGTTCGAGCTGTCCGGCGCGCCGGTCGAGACCGTGCACCAGACGCATGCGGAACTGATGGCGCATCTGGCGCAGGTCCGCGAGATCGCGACTCCGCTCGGCATCGGCTTTCTCGGCCTGGGCATGACGCCGTCCTGGTCGCGCGCCGAAATTCCCGTGATGCCCAAGGGCCGCTACAAGATCATGACCAGCTACATGCCGAAGGTCGGCCGCTACGGTCTCGACATGATGTACCGGACCTGCACCGTGCAGACCAATCTCGACTTCTCTTCCGAAGCCGACATGGTCAAGAAGCTCAGGGTCTCGGTGGCGCTGCAGCCGATCGCGACCGCACTGTTCGCCAATTCGCCGTTCACCGAAGGCAAGCCGAACGGCTTCCTGTCGTTCCGCTCCGAGATCTGGCGCGACACGGACAATCAGCGCTCGGGCATGATCCCGTGGGCGTTCGAGGATGGCATGGGTTTCGAGCGCTGGGTGGACTACGCGCTCGATGTTCCCATGTATTTCGTGAAACGCGAGGAGACCTATATCGACGTCTCCGGCACCTCGTTCCGCGACTTCTTCGCAGGCAAGAACCCGGCGATGCCGGGCGAGCGTCCGACGCTGTCGGACTGGGCCAATCACCTCTCGACGATCTTCCCGGAGGTGCGCTTGAAGCGCTACCTGGAAATGCGCGGTGCCGACGGTGTGCCATGGGGCCGGCTGCCGGCGCTGCCGGCGTTCTGGGTCGGCCTGCTCTACGACGACGTCAGCCTCGACGCGGCGTGGGACCTGGTCAAGACCTGGACCGCGTTCGAGCGCCAGAACCTGCGCGACGACGTGCCGCGCCTCGGCTTCAAGGCGCGTGTTCGCAACCGCTACGTGTTCGAGATCGCCAAGGAATGCCTGACCCTGGCGCATCTCGGCCTCCGCCGGCGCAGTCGCATCGACCATCTCGGCCGCGACGAGAGCCGCTTTCTCGAGCCGCTCGATCAGATCATCGATTGCGGCCGCTCGCCGGCCGAGGAGATGCTGGAGAAGTTCGACGGCCCGTGGGGCGGCTCGGTGGAGCCGGCCTACGACGAATATGCGTTCTGATCGGAACGGCCGAGCCTGCAGGTTCGCTGCGTCGCCTGTTCCGCGTTGAGGCGGCACGGGTCCGCTGTTTTTTGTTGCTATTTGTGTCCCAGGTTCGATTCAGCGCCTGGGCGCCGCTGCTTTGCCTTCCGCAGCTCCCGCCGGTCCGGGCCGTTCATCCGCCATACAGGTTCGTGGCGATCAAATGACTGCCTAAAAACTCGTAAGAAAACTCGAACATTAACAATGGGTCGGATGGTTCAGCGGCGGCGCGTGGGGCGCTTCATCGGGGCATGGCTGAGGGTACTGGCGTGCCTGTTCGCGGCTGCGTGCCTGACGCCGGCTTCAGCCCAGACCTATTCCGATCGTCCCGGCGGCGACTACATGAGCGCGCCGATCGCCTCCGGCGACCCGGCGGACTGCGCGCTGCTGTGCGAGCACGACCGGCGCTGCCGCGCCTGGAGCTTCAACTATCCGACCGTGATGGAAGCGGGCGCGGTGTGTTGGCTGAAGAACAGCGTGCCGGCGCGCGTGCCGGACAATTGCTGCGTTTCCGGCGTGCGCGGTGCGGGCGTCGTCGAAATCCGCAACGATGCGGTCGAGACGTCGATCGACCGTCCCGGCGGCGACTACCGCAGCTTCGACATCAAGACCACCGATCTGAAGGGCGGCGAGAAGGCCGCTGACAAGGGCAGCGACAAGGCGGCGGACAAGAAGGAAGAGAAGGCCGCCGACGCCGAGGACATCTGCAAGGCCGCATGCACCGGCGACAACAAATGCCGCGCCTGGACCTTTGCGCGGCCCGGCTATGCCGGCAAGGAAGCGCATTGCTTTCTGAAGAAGGAAATCAAGCCGCCGCGCCGGCGGGCGGGCTTTACGTCGGGCGTCGTGCGATAGTGCGCGACGATGAGTCTCGCTCCTTCTTGTCGATCGTCAGAGCCACCGTTATTGCGAGCTCTCGCAATGATGCCAACTGAAGATGCGATGTCGAAGAAGCATCGTGCACCGGTGGCGCGCCAAACTCAGTCGTCATTCCGGGACGTGACGCGCAGCGGCACGGGCCCGGAATCCATAATCACGATGGTGGTTATGGATTCCGGGCTCGCGCTGCGCGCGCCCCGGAATGACGGATGAGAGAGGGGGCTCCCGATCCTGTCTGGTCGCGCTCAATCCGCCGCGGCTATCACTGTGATCTCCGGCCACAGCGTCTTCCAGCGCGTCGCCTTGGCCGCATAGTTCGTCGCCGAAAAGTTGGCTGTATAGTTTGGCCGCACGATCATCTGCGCGATGTCAGCGAGGCCCCTGGGCGCATAGAGCTCGTATCCATCGGTAACGGGGCGGAGCCCGACCTGCGTGTTGACGGTGAGAAACCGGTCGATTCCATCGGTTGATCGCGACACGGCGGGGTAGGGACGACCGTGCTTGGCGGGATACCAGAGATGGACGCGGGCCTGGTTGCGCACCTCCACCTTGGCTTCGATGTCATGGAGGTAGGATGCGATGCGCCGGATGACGGCGTCCTCAGCATCCCACGACGTATCCGGATCGAAATAGAAGATGTCGTAGTCGTTGATGCCGTGGTCGATCGGACGGCCGGTCCGCACGTTCCAGACGCTCTGAGTCAGGCAGCCGGCGACGACCCAGGCATCGGGCACGGCCGTTTCACGCATCACGTGCATGATCGCGGCGTTGACGGGGTTGCGCAGCGCGGCTGCGATGAAATCGTCCTTGGTCATGATGGTCGAAGGCATCAGAACATGGGTGCCGTCGACACGTTCAATACACGAGATGGAGGACGGCGTGCAGCCCGTTTCAGCTGCGATCGAACACGGCGAGCGCCTTCTTCGAGGCCAATGCCCGCCACTGCCGGCGCAACAGCGGCTCTGCGTCGGCGCGCCTCGCCTTCGACAGGCGCAGCAGCACGATCGGATAGTCGCGGTAGTGATCGGTGACGTAGAACAGCTTCGGCCGGCTTTCCACCAGCATCGCGCGTTCGTCCGGCGGCACGCCTGGAAGGACGAGACTGTCCCCGTCCTCCTTCAGGCGCGCCAGCATCTTCTTGCGCACCTTCAGCGCGGGTGTCCCATAGGACGTGCCGGCCTCGACTTCCGGCCATGCCAGCGCAAGCGCCCTGACATCGTCGAAGGTCATCGGCGTTCGCTCAGCGCACCGCGGTGAAGAAGCGATCGAGCCGGAAGCCGGACAGCCAGGCCCAAACCGGCTGGTTCTTGAAGCCGAGGTCCCAGGAGCCGACCACGGCATCGGCGCGGCCGACGAGGTTGTCGATCGGCAGCAGGCCGACGCCGCCGTCGCGCAAGGCCACGCGGCTGTCGGCGGAGTTGTCTCTGTTATCGCCGAGCACGAACAGCTTGCCGGGCGGCACCGTCACCTCCGGCGTGTTGTCGAGCCGGCCGTTGTCGCGCATCTTGAAGATCAGGTGCGACACGCCATTCGGCAGCGTCTCGACGTAGCGATAGGCCGGCTCGTTGCGGCCAGTGTCGTCCTCGGCATCGCCGATGCCGTCGGGCTTGAGCGCCGCGGCCTGGCCGTTGATGTAGAGCTGGCCCTGGCGCATCTGGATGCGGTCGCCGGGCAGGCCGACGACGCGCTTGACCCAGGCCTGCGAGTTGTCGCCCGGCCAGCGGAACACGACGACGTCGCCGCGCTTCGGCGTCTCGCCGAACAGGCGGCCGGTCTCGGGCAGCGTAATCTGCATCGGCAGCGACGAGGTGCCGTAGCCATAGGGGAATTTCGACGCCAGCAGGGCGTCACCGATCATCAAGGTCGGCTCCATCGAGCCCGACGGCACGTAGAACGGCTCGGCGATGGCGCCCTTGGCGACGAACACCACCATGACGACCGCGACGAGCTGCGCGAGCTGGCCGCCCCAGGTGCTTTCCTTGCGGACGCCGCCCGCGCGCGTCGCCTTGGTGGTCTTGTCCGTGGACATCTTCTCAAGGCTCATCGGCCCGTGCCTCCCACCGTAATGCGATCCATGCGAAGCGTCGGCTGACCGACGCCGACCGGCACGCCCTGGCCGTTCTTGCCGCAGGTGCCGATGCCGGTATCGAGCGACAGATCGTTGCCGATCATGCTGATGCGGTTCAAATCCGTCGGGCCGTTGCCGATCAGCATCGCGCCCTTCACCGGCGCACCGACCTTGCCGTTCTCGATCCTGTAGGCCTCGGTGCACTGGAAGACGTATTTGCCCGAGGTGATGTCGACCTGGCCGCCGCCGAAATTGACGGCATAGATGCCGTTCTTGACCGAGGCGATGATCTCGGCCGGGTCGCGCTCGCCGGCCAGCATGTAGGTGTTGGTCATGCGCGGCATCGGCACGTGCGCGTAGCCCTGACGGCGGCCGTTGCCGGTCGGCGCCATGTTCATCAGCCGCGCGTTCTGGCGGTCCTGCATGTAGCCGACCAGGATGCCGTCCTCGATCAGCACGGTCCGGCTGGTCGGCGTGCCCTCGTCGTCGATCGACAGCGAGCCGCGGCGCGAGGCCATGGTGCCGTCATCGACCACGGTGACGCCCTTGGCGGCGACCGGCTTGCCCATCAGCCCGGCGAAGGCCGAGGTCTTCTTGCGGTTGAAGTCGCCCTCGAGGCCGTGACCGACGGCCTCGTGCAGCATCACGCCGGGCCAGCCGGCGCCGAGCACGACGTCCATCTCGCCGGCGGGAGCGGGGACCGATTCCAGATTGACCAGGGCCTCGCGCAGCGCGCCGTCGGCGGCCTCGCGCCACGCCTTGGTCTCGATGAAGCGGGCATAGGCCTCGCGGCCGCCATAACCCTTGCTGCCGGTCTCCTGGCGATCACCCTGGCCGGCGACCACCGAGACGTTCACGCGCACCAGCGGGCGGATGTCGCGATAGCTCTCGCCGTCGGGCCGCAGGATCTCCACGACCTGCCAGGTTGCGCCGAGGCTCACGGTCACCTGGCGCACGCGCGGATCCTTGTCGCGCAAGTAAGCGTCGATCTCGCCGAGCAGCTTGACCTTGCTTTCGAACCCCGGAGCATCCAGCGGATTATCGTCGCCATAGAGCCGGACGTTGGTGTGCGGCGGCGGGCTCGCGAACGTGCCGGAATAGCCGCCGCGCACGGCGCTGACGGCATCGGCTGCGCGCATCAGCGCCGGCAGCGAGACGTCGGAGGAATGGGCATAGCCGACTGCATCGTCCTTCACCGCGCGCAGGCCGAATCCCTGGCTGGTGTCATAGGTCGCCTGCTTCAGCCGGCCATTGTCGAAGGTCAGCGCTTCGGTCTGGCTGTATTCGAAGAACAATTCGCCGTCATCGGCGCCGGCCAGGCCACGCGCGACCTCGCTCCGGACCGCATCACGGTCCAGATTGGCGCGTTCGAGCAGGGAAGTGGTGGGAGCAGTCATGGGTCAATCCGTTGTCGGAGCGTTCATTCCAAGATAGTTGTTTTGACGCCGGGGCGCGAGGGGCTGGATGATTACCGAACTGACATGGTTGAGATCGTTCCCATCACGTCCGCTCACATCGAGAGCTTCCACCGCACGCTCGATTACGTCGCGCGCGAACGGCGCTATTTGTCGTTCGTGCAGGCGCCGCCGCTGGAGTCGACGCGCGCCTTCATTCTGAACAACATCCACGAGGGATATCCGCAATTCGTCGCTCTCTCGGCCGGGGAGGTGGTCGGCTGGTGCGATGTGACGCCCAAATCGGGGCCAATCGATGCCCGGATCGGGGTGCTCGGCATGGGCCTTATGCCGCAGTTCCGGCACCAGGGCCTGGGCAGACGACTGATGGCGGCGGCGCTCGAGGCGGCGCGGGCGGCCGGCTTCTCGCGTGTCGAGCTCACGGTTTACCGCAGCAACACCAACGCCATCAGGCTGTACCAGAAGGCCGGATTCCTGCTCAAGGCGGTGCAGCCGCGGGAGCCCGGCGATGACGGGTTCGACAAGACCCTGCTGGTGATGGCGCTGGCGCTCGACGGGCGGCGCTGAGGCCGCGGGCGCGCATTCAGACGCGCGAACTCACGGCTCGATCACGGCATCGTGCTGCGAAGGGTCTGTCAATCGCAGTCGACGTCAGGGCAGCTTGTCGAAGCCTTCGGCGAGGCCGTTGAGGCTCAGCGGGAAGCCGATGCCTTCCTCCGGCGTCTCGAAGATGATGAAGGTCGCGGTCTTCGCCGTCTTGAGCTGGCCGAGCAGCTTGTCCTCCAGCACCACCTCGGCGACGCAGCCATTGGGCAGGCAGCGCACGAAGCCGGCGCGGCCGACGTCCTGGTTGTCGAGCTTCAGGCCGAGGCCGGACGGCAGCAGCACGCCGAGTGGCGCCACCACGCGCATCAGCCGGCTCTTCTGGTCTGCGGTCTTCAGCATGATCACGGTGAGGCCGGCATTGGAACGGTCCTCGGCCACGACGCTCTGGATCAGCGCGCACTGCTCGCTCTGCGCGCCGGGCGGCGTGTCGCAGCGGATCTGCCAGTCGCCATGCACCGAGCGCACCGCGCCCTGCGCCAACGCCGCGTGCGGCGCGCCGATCACCGTCGCAGCGATCATCGCGACCGCGGTCGCCGCGGAGGTCATCGCGGCAACACGCGCGAGTCGCGCACGCACCGCGCTGAATCGGTACAAACGGCGCGAGTCATTCGCAGCTGGGGTCGACATGTCAGCTGTCCTGTCCGTTGAAACCCTGATCCGGGTCGGTGCCATGACAATTTCCTGTGGGTGATCTGCGCGTCCGACGCCATGATACGGCAATGATGGCGTCTTGAGGACAGCGTCACCGGCGTACGGCACGAAACGATACCAAATATGGCCGCACCCTGGTGGGCGCTGCCGCTGCGCCTCGCCGAATCAGCCTCGCAAACGGCCGTGTCCCGTTTGCCTACATCGCGCCGCACGCCTGTCAAGCGCCCGTTGCCCGCGAAATCACGGCATGCGGCAATCTCCCGGAAAATACGCTTGTCGCGACGAACAGCGCCGCGCGCGATATCCGGCGCAAGACTGCATTGCGATAGATCAAGAATTATGGTTTGAGAAGAAAGATTTCGTCATTCCAGTGAACTGGCCCAGGTGCTTTTCTATGCATCCGCCCGAAGGCCATTTGTCAGGAGAGCGGATCGAACGGCGCGCCGCTGCGTGAAGCGGGCGGTGCGCTGAGGGGGAAAGTTCTGAAGGGAGCGCGACGGCATGAAGATGTCGAGAGGCCAATTGAGCGCCTTGCTGGGGTTGGCTGTAACGGGCATGACGCTCGTGTCGGGTGGAGCGGCGTTTGCTGAAACGGGCCAGCCGGCGCCATGGGAAGTCAAGCTGCAGGAGGCTGCGACGCCGGTGATGGAGAACATCACCTGGTTCCACGGCCTGCTGCTGACGATCATCACCATCATCACGCTGTTCGTGCTGGCGCTGCTGGTCGCCGTGGTGGTCAAGTTCAACGCGCGCGCCAACCCGGTGCCGTCGCGGACGACGCACAACACGCTGATCGAGGTGGCTTGGACGCTGATCCCGGTGCTGATCCTGGTCATGATCGCGGTGCCGTCGTTCCGGCTGCTGTTCCTCGAGCTGGATGTGCCGAAGGCCGATATGACCATCAAGGCCACCGGCAAGCAGTGGTACTGGAGCTACGCCTATCCCGACAACGGCAAGTTCGAGTTCGACTCGCTGCTGGCGCAGGACAAGCAGCCGCGCTTGCTCGCCGTCGACAACGAGATGGTCGTGCCGGTCAACAAGGTGATTCGCGTCCAGACCACCGGCGCCGACGTGATCCACTCCTGGGCGATCCCGTCGTTCGGCGTCAAGATCGACGCCATTCCCGGCCGCCTCAACGAGACCTGGTTCAAGGCGACCAAGGTCGGCATGTATTACGGCCAGTGCTCGGAGCTGTGCGGCAAGGACCACGCCTACATGCCGATCGCGGTGCGCGTCGTGAGCGACCAGGAATTCACCGCCTGGGTCGAGGACGCCAAGAAGAAGTACGCCAGCGCGCCCACGAGCACCTATGCGTCGGCTGCGGGCGTGTCGCAGTAGCCGGGCGGGGATGAACGCTGAGATTGAGGGCCGCCTTGGCGGTCCACGGGGACACTGAGGATTGGACAATGGCGACGAACGCGACGACCCTGACCGGCCATGACGATCACGCGCACGACCATCCGACCGGATGGCGGCGCTGGATCTATTCGACCAACCACAAAGACATCGGCACGATGTATCTGATCTTCGCGGTGTGCGCCGGCATCATCGGCCTCGCCATGTCGGTCGCGATCCGCATCGAGCTGATGTATCCGGGTGTGCAGCTGTTCCACGAGAACCACACCTACAACGTGTTCGTGACCTCGCACGGCCTGATCATGATCTTCTTCATGGTCATGCCGGCGATGATCGGCGGCTTCGGCAACTGGATGGTGCCGCTGATGATCGGCGCGCCGGACATGGCGTTCCCGCGCATGAACAACATCTCGTTCTGGCTGCTGCCCGCCTCGTTCGCGCTGCTTTTGACCTCGACCTTCGTCGAGGGCGAGCCCGGCGCCAACGGCGTCGGCGCCGGCTGGACGATGTATGTGCCGCTGTCGACCTCGGGCCATCCCGGACCGGCGGTGGATTTCGCGATCCTGTCGCTGCACCTTGCCGGTGCGTCGTCGATCCTCGGCTCGATCAACTTCATCACCACCATCTTCAACATGCGCGCGCCGGGCATGACCCTGCACAAGATGCCGCTGTTCGTGTGGTCGATCCTGGTGACGGTCTTCCTGCTGCTGCTGTCGCTGCCGGTGCTCGCCGGCGCCATCACGATGATGCTGACCGACCGCAATTTCGGCACCACCTTCTTCGATCCGGCCGGCGGCGGTGACCCGGTGCTGTTCCAGCACCTGTTCTGGTTCTTCGGCCATCCGGAAGTGTATATCCTGATCCTGCCCGGCTTCGGCATGATCAGCCAGATCGTGTCGACCTTCTCGCGCAAGCCGGTGTTCGGCTATCTCGGCATGGCCTACGCCATGGTCGCGATCGGCGGCATCGGCTTCGTGGTGTGGGCGCACCACATGTACACGGTCGGCATGTCCTCGGCGACGCAGGCCTATTTCGTCGCCGCCACCATGGTGATCGCGGTGCCGACCGGCGTGAAGATCTTCTCCTGGATCGCCACGATGTGGGGCGGCTCGATCGAGTTCCGCGCGCCGATGCTGTGGGCCGTGGGCTTCATCTTCCTGTTCACGGTCGGCGGCGTCACCGGCGTCGTGCTGGCGAACGCCGGCGTCGACCGCGTGCTGCAGGACACCTATTACGTCGTCGCGCACTTCCACTACGTGCTGTCGCTCGGCGCCGTGTTCGCCATCTTCGCCGGCTGGTACTACTGGTTCCCGAAGATGTTCGGCTACATGTACAACGAGACGATCGCGAAGGCGCACTTCTGGGTCACCTTCGTCGGCGTCAACCTGGTGTTCTTCCCGCAGCACTTCCTCGGCCTGTCGGGCATGCCGCGCCGCTACATCGACTATCCCGATGCCTATGCCGGCTGGAACCTGGTCTCGTCGATCGGCTCCTACATCTCGGCCTTCGGCGTCCTGATCTTCATCTATGGGGTGGTCGACGCCTTCATGCGCAAGCAGCAGGCCGCGAACAATCCGTGGGGACCGGGTGCGACGACGCTGGAATGGACCCTGTCCTCACCGCCGCCGTTCCACCAGTTCGAGGTGCTGCCGAAGGTGCAGTGAGCCTGATCTCTCCGACGCGGCGCCATCCGGCGCCGCGTCGATCTCTGCCGGTGGCGCGCCTGGTGCCGCGCCGGAAGCGCGGTTTTGGCACTGCCTGTCCCAGAGCCTTTTGAATTGAAGTCTGTGAATTGAAGTCTGGATTCGCCGTGTCGGTCATCGATCAGAACGCCATTGCCGTCGGCCCGCGGATTTCCGAGGCCGATGTGGGCGATTATCTCGCGCTCCTGAAGCCGCGGGTGATGTCGCTCGTGATCTTCACGGCGCTGATCGGCCTGCTGATCGCTCCGGGCCATTTCCACCCGGTGCTCGCCATCACCTCGCTGCTGTGCATCGCGGTCGGGGCCGGCGCCTCCGGTGCGCTCAACATGGCGCTGGAAGGCGACATCGACGCGCTGATGTCGCGCACCGCCAACCGCCCGATCCCGCGCGGCCGCGTCACCCGCCAGGAGGCGCTCGCCTTCGGCATCACGCTGTCGTTCTTCTCGGTGCTGACGCTCGGCATCCTCGTCAACTGGTTCGCCGGCGCGCTGCTCGCCTTCACCATCTTCTTCTACGTCGTCATCTACACGCTGTGGCTGAAGCGCTGGACCGCGCAGAACATCGTCATCGGCGGCGCCGCCGGCGCCTTGCCGCCGGTGGTCGCCTGGGTGTCCGCCACCGGCTCGATCGCGCCGGAGCCGCTCTGGCTGTTCCTGATCATCTTCTTCTGGACCCCGCCGCATTTCTGGGCGCTGGCGCTGTTCCGCAGCGATGATTACGCCCGCGCCGGCGTGCCGATGCTGCCGGTGGTCGCCGGCCCCGATGCGACCCGGCTGCAGATCCTGCTCTACACCATCGTCCTGGTGGCGATCGCCGCCGCGCCGTGGCCGCTCGGCTATTTCGATGCCGTCTACGGTGTCGTCTCGCTGGCGCTCGGCACGGGCATGCTGTGGCTCGCGGTCGAGGTGTTCCGGAAGCGCGAGCGCAGCGCCTCGCTACGCGCCAACCGCAAGCTGTTCGCCTTCTCGATCCTTTATCTGTTCGTGCTGTTCGCTACGCTCGGACTCGAAGCGGTCGCGCGCATGATCGCGCCGCTGATCTGGTAAGAGGCGCGAGACTGGAAAACATGGCGACCACGATGGCAGATCCGAACGAGCAAGAGGGCATCGTCCTTACCGAGGCGCAGCTGCGCAGCCGCCGTCGCCGTTCGATCGCGATTGCGCTCGCGCTCGGCGTGCTGGTGGTGCTGTTCTTCGCGGTGACCATGGTGAAGGGTCCCGCGGTGCTGAATCGGCCGATGTAGAAGACGTGATGCAGGACGGGACGAAGCAGACCGCGATGGAGACAACCGACCAGATCGTTCCGGCGACCGCGCCGGCCGCGCCCCGCCGCGGCCTCAGCCGCGATGCGCTGGTCGGCGGCATCTGCGGCGCCGTCGTGGTGCTGATGGTCGGCGCGTCCTATGCTGCCGTGCCGTTCTACAACTGGTTCTGCCGCGCCACCGGCTTCAACGGCACCACGCAGGTGGCGACATCAGCGCCATCCTCGGCGCCGCTGGCGCGCCGGATCTCCGTGCGCTTCGACTCCAATGTCGCCGGCGGTTTGCCCTGGAAGTTCGAGCCGGAGAAGACCGAGATCGAGGTCGCGATCGGCGAGGTGGTCACGGTCTACTACACGGTCACCAACCAGTCGGCGCGCACCACCATGGCGCAGGCGGCCTACAATGTGTCGCCGCTGACATCGGGCGCCTACTTCCAGAAGATCAACTGCTTCTGCTTTACCGAGCAGACCATGGCGCCGGGCGAGACCCGCGAGATGCCGGTGGTGTTCTACGTCGATCCGGCGATAACAGCCGATCACGAGAACGACAGTTTGAAGACGATCACGCTGTCTTACACCTTCTATCCCGTCCGCGACGCACCGAAGCCGGTCGCGGCGGGCGAGCCGGACAAACCGCGGGGCAGCCTATGACCGCGCGGACGTCCGATATTCGGGGACCATCGCCGTTGAACGACACCGTGCCGGCGCGACCGGCATCGATCTGGGGAGAGACTTGCCATGGCTGAGGCGCACGCCAAGCATCACGACTACCATCTCGTCGATCCGAGCCCTTGGCCGTTCGTCGGCTCGGTTTCGGCCTTCATCATGGCGTTCGGTGCGATCGGCTGGATGCACAAGATGTTCGGCGCCGCGCCGATCGTGTTCGGCATCGGCACCATCGGCGTGCTCTACACCATGGCGAGCTGGTGGGGCGACGTCATCAAGGAAGCGCAATACAAGGGCGACCACACCCGCGTGGTGCAGCTCCATCACCGCTACGGCATGATCCTGTTCATCGCCTCCGAGGTGATGTTCTTCGTCGCCTGGTTCTGGGCCTATTTCAATGCCGCGCTGTATCCGAACTTCGAGGTGCAGGCCACCCGCGAGGCCCTGTTCGGCGGCGTCTGGCCGCCCAAGGGCATCGAGACCTTCGATCCCTGGCACCTGCCGCTGCTCAACACGCTGATCCTGCTGACCTCGGGCACCACGGTGACCTGGGCGCACCACGCGCTGCTCGAGGGCGACCGCAAGGGCCTGAAATATGGCCTGATCCTCACCATCCTCCTGGGGGCCACCTTCACCTGCGTGCAGGCCTATGAGTACAGCCACGCAACGTTCTCGTTCGCCGGCCACGTCTACGGCTCGACCTTCTTCATGGCGACCGGCTTCCACGGCTTCCACGTCCTGGTCGGCACGATCTTCCTGACCGTCTGCCTGGCGCGCGCCTATGCCGGCCACTTCACGCCCAAGCAGCATCTCGGCTTCGAGTTCGCCGCCTGGTACTGGCACTTCGTCGACGTGGTCTGGCTGTTCCTGTTCATCTGCATCTACGTCTGGGGCCACGGCGCCGAGACGATGGCCCACGGCGCGCACTGAAGCCGGCGCGCACCGGTTCCGTCGAACGTGCTAAGAAGGGGCGGCCGTCGGGCCGCCCTTTCTCGTTGCAGCGGCGCCCGGCGGTTGATCGAAATGTGATCCGCTCTCGTCGCCTCCGGTTGTATCACCATGAGGCGTCGCCCGGCCGCCCAGGGGGCAAGACACCATGACCACCCATCCGCCCGTCACTTTGGCCCAGACCGTCCTGCGCGGGCTCGCCTGCCGCTGCCCGCGCTGTGGCCAGGGCAAGCTGTTCGACGGCTTCCTCAACCTGCGCAAGCGCTGCGAAGCCTGCGATCTCGACTATGCCTTCATCGACACCGGCGACGGTCCGGCGATCTTCATCATGATGCTCGCCGGCGCCATCGTGGTCGGCGCCGCGCTGATCGTCGAGGTGAAGTATCAGCCGCCGTTCTGGGTCCATGCCGCGCTCTGGGGACCGCTGATCCTGGTGACGACGCTGCTGCCGTTGCGCGCGATGAAGTCGCTGCTGATCGCCCTGCAATTCCACCACAAGGCCGCCCCTGGCCGCCTAGTGGACAAGACGCCGCGATGAGCCGGCGCCTGCGCGTGCGAGTTGCACATCTGAGCGGCGCCGAAGGTGCGCTCCCTCCCCCCTTGTGGGGGAGGGCCGGGGAGGGGGGTAGCCCTAGTGGCAGTCTCTGTTGGGGTACCCCCACCCCCAACCCCTCCTCGCAAGGGGGGGGGGGGCGCACCGTTCGCTCCGGCAAAGCGTTCACCTCGCCGCGGACATCTCCGCAATGACGAGTGCGCCCAGCCGCAAGACGTCCTCCCGCGCCTTCGCCGCCTTCACCGTCGTCATGGTCGCGCTGTTCGCAGGCCTCGGCATCTGGCAATTGCAGCGCCGTGCGGAAAAGCATGCGCTGATCGCCGCGCTCACCGATCGCGTTGCTGCTGCGCCCGCACCGCTGCCGCCACAAGACGAATGGCGTATGCTCACTCCGGAACGCGACGAATTTCGTCGCGTCAGCTTCACCGCGACCTACGCCGGACTGCCCGATGCGATGGTCTACAGCGCCGGCTCTGCCGTGCGCGAGGACGTCTCGGGCCCCGGCACCTGGGCATTCCTGCCGGCGCGGCTGCCCTCCGGCGAGACCGTCGTGATCGACGCCGGCTTCGTCGCCAACACGATGCAGGAACGCGCGGTGCAGGACCGCGCCACCGCCAAGCTCGTCACCAGCGAGCCCGTGACCCTGACCGGCTATCTGCGCTTTCCCGAGGCTGCCGGTTTGCTCACCGCTGCCGAGAGCCGCGAAAAGCGGCTGTGGTTCACGCGCGACCATCGCGCGATGGCCAAGACGCTCGGCTGGGGCGAGGTCGCGCCGTTCTACATCGATCTGGAATCTCCGGTGCCCGACAATGGCATTCCCAAGCCCGGCCCGCTGTCGCCGCATCTGCGCGACGAGCACATGCAATACGCGATCACGTGGTTCTCTCTGGCCGCCGCGTTGATCGTCGCGTTCGCGGTGTGGGCGCGGGGCCGGCGCGCAGCGAACCGATGAGCCCGTAGCCCGCGAAACGTCGCTTGACTTAGAGCGCACTCGAACCCGTAGCCTGCGTGGCGTCGTGAATGGAGATAGGGGCGCATGAAGATCGGCGAACTGGCCAGGCAGTCGGGGCTGACGCCCCATACGATCCGCTACTACGAGCGGATCGGGCTGCTGCCCAGGGCCGATCGCGATCATGCCCGCCAGCGGGACTACGACGCATCGATCCTGACCTGGATCGAATTCCTCGGCCGTCTCAAGGCCACGGGAATGCCGATCCGGGACATGCTGCGCTACGCCGAGCTGCGTGCGGGCGGCGCTGCCACGGAGCCGGAACGACGCCGGCTCCTGGAGCGGCATCGCGACGCGGTCCGGGCGCGCGTCGCCAGCCTGCAGGACTCCCTTCTCGTTCTCGACGGCAAGATCGCCGGCTATGCCGGCAGCAGCGAGAGGACGAACGATGATGACGCGATCCACGCCCAACCAGGCCACGACGACGAGCCCGATGCCGGGCGGCATGCCATCCGGCGCCAACAACGATCAGGATCGGCTGGCGCGCGGCCGGCGCGCGCTCGATAGCATCGACGGCGAGGCCGGCCGCAATGTGATCGCGGCGCTCGCCGACATCGCGCCGGATTTCGCGACCTACGTGATCGAGTTTCCGTTCGGCGACATCTATTCGCGCCCCGGCCTCGATCTGCGCAGCCGCGAGATCGCGACCATCGCAGCGCTGACCGCGCTCGGCAACGCCACCCCTCAGCTCAAGGTGCACATCCATGCGGGTCTCAATGTCGGCCTCAGCCGCGACGAGATCACCGAGGTGATCATGCAGATGGCGGTCTATGCCGGCTTCCCCGCCGCGCTCAACGGCCTGTTCGCGGCCAAGGCGGTGTTCGCGGAAGCGGACGCGAAGCCCGCATGAATTCGGGCGCCCGCGGTGAGCCCAGTCATGACGATGTGTTCTCATCGCCTGCGGACGCGGCCAAGGCCAGTGCGGCGATCGCATCCGCGATGGCCGCACGCATGTCGGGGGCCGCGATGCGACCATCTGCGGTCATTGCCGTCGGCGGCACCGGTACGGCGACGCAAGCCTCATCGACGATCGTCGCGCCCGCGCGCTCCAGCACCCTGCGCAGGTCGGCATGGGCGTCGTGCGCGCCACCATGGGCCGAGCAGTTGATCCAGCCGATCGGCCGTTGATAGAGGCTGCCGGCACTGACGGTCCAATCGATCATGTTCTTGAAGCTGCCCGGCAGCGAGCCCGCATATTCCGGGGTCGACAGCATGACGGCGCGGGCGCCGCCGAGCAGCTTGCGCAAGCGAATGACCGGCTCGGGCAAGGGATCGCAATCGTGGTCGGGATTGAAGTGCGGCAGCTCGCTCAGCCCGACGTAGATCGCCGGCGTGACATCCGCTGGCGCCAGCTCGGCCGCGGCGACGATCGCTGCACGGCAGGCCGATCGGGCGCGCAGGCTGCCGCTGATCAGAACGATGAGCGATGTGTCCTGCTGCATCTCGGTCGACATCATCACGGCGTGCTCCGCTGGCGAACGAAGCGCTCGTTCTTGCAGCCCGCGCACTATGGCAGCCAAGCGCCCCGGGATTTCAAATCAAATCACGCGTGAATCAACCGGGCTCGCCCGGACACCCGGACCGGCGCGCCTGGAGGGCCGTCGAGATCGACCTGCAGGCAGCAGGGCACGCCCATGTCCTCGCCCTGGCGGATCACGATCGGCCGCTCGGTCGCCCAGGCGAGCTCGCGCAGATAGCCGGCCAGCGCCGCGGCCGCAGCGCCCGTCGCCGGATCCTCGTAGACCCCGCCGAACGGAAACGGGTTGCGGGCGTGAAACAGCTGCGGCGTCTCGGCGTGCACGAGGGCGAAGGTGCAGAAGCGCTCACGCTGTGCCAGCACCTGGCCTCGAGCGAAGTCGTAGCTGATGGCAGCCAGGCGGCTGCGGTCGCGCAGGGCAATCACTGGATGATCCATGCCGGCGTGAGCGATCACCGGCGGGATCCGCTCGTCGAGTTCGTCTTGCGACAGCCCGAACAGCGCCAGGATCTTGTCGAGCGCCGCAGATGGCAGGGCCCGGGTCAGCTCGGCGGCGATCGAAACGCCGCGCTCCAGTCGGTCGCCGAATGATGCCCGTCGACAGTGATTTCGGCATGGTTGAGCGTCAGTGCGAACGTGCCGGAGCGCTCGTGCCTCGCCAGCGCCGCGCCGAGCGCAATCGTCGCGTGGCCGCAGAAATCCACCTCGTCCTGCGGCGCGAAATAGCGCACCCGCCATTTGTCGCCGATGGGCGCCGCGAACGCCGTCTCCGAATAGCCGATCTCCGCCGCCGTCGCCTGCATGGTGGCGGCCTCGGGCAGCGCCTCGCAGATGACGACCCCGGCCGGATTGCCGCCGCGTGGGCCGTCGGTGAAGGCTGCGATGTGCTGGATGATCATGGAGGTCTCGCGCTCGATCTCTGTGTTGGCGATGCTAGGCTTTCAGCGCTCGCAAGTGAAGATGTGCAAGACGTGACTCCACGCACCGCTGTCGTCCCTGCGAACGCAGGGACCCATACCGCGGAATCTATCGGTGAAGCGCAACTGCCAGTCGTCGTCCCACCGAAGCCGGTGGTTATGGGTCCCTGCGTTCGCAGGGACGACGGCGGAATGTGACGCGGCTTCCCTGTGTCGTCGGTGCGATGGTCTCCCGCGTTCGACCGCGGTCTACACGGATCGGCCCGCCCTCACATACGCCCGCTCGCCGGTCCGCGGATGAAACCACACGTCCAGCGTCTCGCCGCTGGTGGGATCGACGAAGCGCTCCTCGGTCTTGATCCAGTCCGGGCCTGGCGGCGCCGCCAGCGCATCGCGCTTGTAGCCTCCCTGGCGGAAGACGAACCACACCAGGACGACCGCTGATATGACCGCGAGCCAGAGCACGAGATCGATCACGGCGCGGGTTCGATGACGGCGGCGGTGCCATAGGCGACGATCTCGCTCATGGTCTGGCCGATCTCGGCGCTATCGAAACGCATCATCAGAATGGCGTTGGCGCCCATCGACGTGGCGTTGGAGACGAGCCGGTCGAGCGCATGGCGCCGCGCCTCCTCCAGCATCTGCGTGTACTCGTGGATCTCGCCGCCGACGATCGAGCGCAGGCTGGCCACCAGATTGCCCCCGAGCCCGCGGCTGCGCACCACCACCCCAAAACACTGCCCCAGCATCCGCACCGTGCGGTGGCCGGTCACGTTTTCCGTCGTTACGACGATCATGGGGGGCTCCATCTGATACTGGCCCGCTCGGGCAGGGGCGCTTGGATTTGACAACCCAGCCACGGTTCCGGTTCAAGGGAGCCACAAGTCTTGCCAGGGCGCCACGGCCAGACGGTGTTACAGCCCATAAACTGTTGAGCTTTGTTAACACTGAGTTTGGGCGTATTCGTTCCGTCGAACGCAAGGCATGCAGGCCGCTAGGCTCTCACTGCCCTATTGGAATCGATGACGGATCATAGCTCATGCCGATGAAGATGATCGCGCTCGCCGGAGCCCTGTGCCTCCTGCTCTCCAGTTCGATGGCATGCCGCGCGAACTCTGGTCCGTGGTGCAGGCCTGACGCTGCAATCCTGAGCTTCAAGAACCAACAGGGGCACGATCTCGCAAGGATCGAGCTGCGCGCCCTCAAGCCCAACTGCAACCGAAATCCGGAGAAGCTTGGCGCAAGCGTGGAAAGATCGATGCGCATCGAGCATGGCGGAGGGTGGACAGATGTTCCGGCGGAGTGCGTAGCCGGTGTTTCCTTTGAAGCAGATGGGTTGGCGCTGTCGGGCGACGATTCGGGACTTGGCATAGCGCTCGCCGGGAAATCGACTGACACGGCCGAGCGCGTGAGGCTCGTCATTTATAAGTCGCGTGAAAGGACCGCCTGCTTTCGCATCGAGCCATGTCCGAGCGCCGAGGATCAGTCGGACGAAGTCCGCGAGTGCTACAGAGAGTTGACGCGCTAAGCCCGCTCGGCCTGCGGATGACTGCAGACCGAGAGCGTCAGGAGACCTCTATCCCCGCCATTGCGAGGCATCGTTGCGCCGACGCAATCTGTGGATGGAGCCGGGTTGTTTCGTTCATCCGGCCGCGCGATGCGCGACCGGATGGCTCGCAATGACGGCTGCCGACTGCGTCTTACTCACCTGGGCGCGTAACCCGGCATGTCGCTGCGCTCATGCGGGCTACTGACCAGCGCCCCCAAAACTCCGCTGTCGTCCCTGGTCGGCATCCGTCGATGCATGCGCGTCGTCGGGCTTCCACGGGACGACACCGGGAGTGAAGCTGCTCTGCGGTCTGCATTGCGGAGCAGCGCCTGCCGCACTCGTCTGAGTCGCCCGACGGGCTGCCAGGATCTAGGCCCGAGCGCACCGCGAACTAATACGCCTGGCTGCTCCGAAACTTTCTTTTGGCGAGCAGGTCCAACGCCATCAGCCAATCCAGTCCAGTCTGCGCGAAAATTCCTCTTTCACATTTTCCGAAATCGTGGTTGTCTTTGTCTATCCCGCCTCGTCGCGAGGGGCGTACGCGTCGTCACGGACGTGAGGTGGGGTGCGATGGACGGGTCGGCTGCAACTGACGAGTGCGGCCGGCGCGGACGGCGAAGTCGCGTGGTCCTGATACCCCGACGCTGGTATCAAGTTGGCGCTGGTGCCGATGCATCGCGTCGATGACGGTGGCCAACAAGCCCGGTGCACCGAGGAGATCGCGTATAAGTCGTAAGCCATCGCGCAGGGAAGGCCGGGTCGCTCTGGCTGAACCTGTGGTTCCTGCCCCGTGCATTCTTGTTCGCACGGGGGCCGCGGGTGCCAGCCGGCATCCGGTCTTCCCTGCGCCCTCCGATTCGGAGGGAGGTATGCTTGCAAAGCTCGGGCGCTCATCGCGCCGCGAGAACGCTTCTCCACGCACCGCCGTCATTCCGGGGCGCCCGCAGGGCGAGCCCGGAATCCATACTCCCGGTCGTGGTTATGGATTCCGGGCTCGCGCTCCGCGCGCCCCGGAATGACGAGGTGGAGAGATCGTGCCGATATCCCATGGTTCGTTCGCGTGTTCGAAGTACCCGGCCGGAAGCCGAAGGCACCGCCGTCATCCCCGCGAAGGCGCCCGGTTAACCGGGCGATGACAGCGGTGGGGCGGATGGTCCGCTGGACCGGCCCGGGTCAGCCGTTGCGACCCAAGTCCCGTAACCGATGCCCCCTGACCCATGCTCCGTAACGCCGCCGTAACCCGCAGCCGGGACCATCGCTGCGGCAACAACCGGTTTCGCAACAAGGTCAAAACCATTATGGTGCCGGACCATGTTGCCGCCGGGCGGTTCCGATTTCGAATTCAATCAACGGGTTATGGCCTGGTGACGCAGGTCAGGAGAGCGGTTTGACGCGCTATGTTTCGACCCGCGGGGAAGCCCCCGCGCTCACCTTCTGCGATGTGATGCTGACCGGGCTCGCCCGTGACGGCGGCCTCTACGTGCCCGAGACCTGGCCGCAGCTGACGCCCGCGACGATCGCGTCGTTTTTCGGCCGGCCCTATTGGGAGGTCGCCGTCGAGGTCATCAAGCCGTTCGTCGCCGGCGAGATTTCCGACGAAGAGCTCGGCCGCATGGCCAACGAGGCCTATGCGACGTTCCGTCACCCCGCCGTGGTGCCGCTCGACCAGATCGCGCCGCATCAGTTCGTGCTGGAGCTGTTCCACGGCCCGACCTTGGCGTTCAAGGACGTGGCGATGCAGCTGATCTCGCGGCTGATGGACCACGTGCTGGCCAAGCGCGGCGAGCGCACCACCATCGTCGTGGCGACATCAGGCGATACGGGTGGCGCGGCGGTCGAGGCCTTCGCCGGCCGCGACAATGCCGACCTCATCGTGCTGTTCCCGCATGGCCGCATCTCCGAGGTGCAGCGGCGGATGATGACGACGTCGGGCGCGGCCAACGTCCATGCGCTGGCGATCGAAGGTCATTTCGATGACTGCCAGGCGATCGTGAAGGGCCTGTTCAACCATCACGGCTTCCGCGATTCGGTCAGGCTGTCGGGCGTCAACTCGATCAACTGGGCGCGCGTCGTCGCCCAGGTGGTCTACTACTTCACCTCGGCGGTCGCGATCGGGGCACCCCACCGCGCCGTCGACTTCACCGTGCCCACCGGCAATTTCGGCGACGTCTTCGCCGGCTATGTCGCCAAGCGCATGGGCCTGCCGGTGCGCACGTTGCGCGTCGCGACCAACGTCAACGACATCCTCGCCCGGACGCTGACGACCGGCATCTACGAGGTGCGCGAAGTGCATGCGACGGCTTCGCCCTCGATGGACATCCAGGTGTCGTCGAATTTCGAGCGGCTGTTGTTCGAAGCCGGCGGCCGCGACGCCGGCACCGTGCGGCGGCTGATGGACAGCCTCAAGCAGTCCGGCCGCTTCGTGCTGCCGGATGCCATGCTGGCGGCGATCCGCGCCGATTTCGACGCCGGCCGCGCTGACGAGACCGAAACCGCGGCGGCGATCCGCGCCGCCTTCCGCGAGGCCGGCGATCTCGTCGATCCGCACACGGCGGTGGCGCTGGCGGTGGCCGATCGCGACGGCACCGATCTGTCGGTGCCGAACATCGTTCTGTCGACCGCGCATCCCGCCAAATTCCCCGATGCGGTCGAGGCCGCCTGCGGGATGCGGCCGCATTTGCCGGTGTGGCTCGAAGGGCTGATGAGCAGGCGCGAGGACATCAGGATCATGCGGAACGACCAGGCCGAGGTGGAGAAGTTCATCCGCTCGGTCAGCCGGGCCGCCAAGCAGGGAATTGCATGATGGGCGTGGAAGTCACCAAGCTGCCGACGGGGTTGACGGTCGTCACCGACACGATGCCGCATCTGGAGACGGCGGCGCTCGGGGTCTGGGCCGGCGTCGGCGGCCGCGACGAGAAGCCGGACGAGCACGGCATCTCGCATCTGCTCGAGCACATGGCGTTCAAGGGCACGACCACGCGCAGCGCGCGCGAGATCGTCGAGACCGTCGAGGCCGTCGGCGGCGATCTCAATGCCGGCACCTCGACCGAGACCACGGCGTACTACGCCCGCGTGCTGAAGGCCGACGTGCCGATGGCGCTCGACGTGCTCTCCGACATTCTCGCCAATCCGTCCTTCGTGCCGGAGGAGCTGGAGCGCGAGAAGAACGTGATCGTGCAGGAGATCGGCGCGGCACAGGATACGCCCGACGACGTCGTGTTCGAGCATCTCAACGAGCTCTGCTTCCCGGACCAGCCGATGGGCCGCTCGCTGCTCGGCACCGCCAAGACGCTCGAGGCGTTCGATCGCGACAAGCTGCACGGCTATCTGTCGACGCATTATCGCGGGCCCGACATGGTGGTCGCCGCGGCCGGCGCCGTCGATCATCAGCGCGTGGTCGAAGACGTGACGAAACGATTTGCCAGCTTCAATGGCGGCCCGGCGCCGAAGCCGCTGCCGGCGGCGTTCGGCAAGGGCGGCTCGCGCGTCGTGCATCGCGATCTCGAGCAGGCGCATCTGACGCTCGCGCTCGAGGGCGTGCCGCAGGCCGACCCGTCGCTGTTCTCGCTACAGGTCTTCACCAACATCCTCGGCGGCGGCATGTCGTCCCGGCTGTTCCAGGAGGTGCGCGAGAACCGGGGGCTCTGCTACTCCGTCTACACGTTCCACGCGCCCTATAGCGACACGGGATTCTTCGGCCTCTACACCGGGACCGATCCAGCCGACGCGTCCGAGATGATGGAGGTCGTGGTCGACATCATCGGCAATGCGGTGGAGACCTTGAGCGAGGCCGAGGTCGCCCGCGCCAAGGCGCAGATGAAGGCCGGGCTCTTGATGGCGCTCGAGAGCTGCAGTGCCCGTGCCGAGCAATTGGCGCGGCATATCCTGGCCTATGGCCGGCCGCAGACGTTGCAGGAGATGGTCGCCAAGATCGAGGCGGTCAGCGTCGAGAGCACGCGCGATGCGGCGCGGGCGCTGCTCGCACGCAGCAAGCCGGCGGTCGTCGCGCTCGGCACCGGCAGGGGTCTGGACACGGCGGTCACTTTCGCCGAAGGTCTGACCGGTTCGAGATCGAAAGCCCAACTGCACTGAACGTGGTGCGGCTCGGTGCGGTCCGCGCATTGCAATCCGCCAGCGCTCGGCATCGGAGATCTGGGGTGGGTCGGAGCAGGCTTCGACCCGGAAAGAGCAGGGGGAGCATCACAGATGGCCCTGTTTCGCTTGCCATCCAACGGACCGGCTGCGCTGGCTCCGCGCGGCCAGGGCCTGCTGTTGCGCGCGCCGCAGATGGCCGATTATGCGCAATGGGCGCGGCTGCGCGAGATCAGCCGCGACTATCTCACGCCCTGGGAGCCGATCTGGCCGTCCGATGACCTGACGCGCTCCGGCTTCCGCCGCCGGCTGCGCCGCTATGCCGAGGACATCTCGGCCGACCGCTCCTATCCGTTCATCGTCTTCCGCGAGCAGGACGGCGCCATGCTCGGCGGCATCACGCTCGCCAATGTCCGCCGCGGCATCGTTCAGGCCGGCACCATCGGCTACTGGATGGGGCAGCCGTTCGCGCATCATGGCTACATGACGGCGGCGCTGCGGCTGCTGCTGCCGACCCTGTTCGGCGAGCTCAATCTGCACCGGGTCGAGGCGGCCTGCATCCCGACCAATACGCCGTCGATTCGCGTGCTGGAGAAATGCGGCTTCACCCGCGAGGGCCTGGCGCGTCGCTACCTCTGCATCAACGGGGTCTGGCAGGACCATTACCTCTACGGCCTGTTGCACGAGGATTTCCGGGGGTAGCAATCGTGATCGGGATCACCGCGGGAGTGGCCGATCGGGGCTGGTTCCGGCCTCTGAAATGGGTATAGACGCCTGGGCTGGGCGACCGAGTTGCCGGGGATATCAGACGATGCGAGAGACGAGCGTGATCAGGGCTGGAACGTTGGCAGCCGTGCTGCTGGCCTTGGGAGCCGCCGGCGCGGCGCCGCCGGCCGCCGCCCAATCGCTGACCGACCGCTTCAAGAGCCTGTTCGGCGGCGGCTCCGACAACAAGGGGCAGGAGAACCTGCCCGCCAGCGGCGGACCGCCGGTCGATCCGACCGAGGGCCTGACCTGTCCGCCGGTCAGCATTCGCGCCGGCGCCTCGACCTACGCCGTGGCCGCGCCCGGCAAGCAGGCCGTCGGCAACGACGTCCGGTTCCAGGCGTCGATCACCAAGACCGCGCGCGAATGCAGTCTCAACGGGGCCGAAATCACCGCCAAGATCGGCATCCAGGGGCGCATCGTTGCCGGCCCCGCGGGTGCGCCGGCGAGCGTCGACATTCCGATGCGCATCGCCGTGGTCCAGGGCGGCATCGGCGAGAAGGTGATCGCGACCAAGTCGTATCGCACCACGGTGCAGATGACCGAGGACGGCAGCGTGCCGTTCACGATCGTCGCGGAGGACATGGTCTATCCGGTGCCGCCGCCCGGCGCCAATGCCGACAATTACGTCTTCTACATCGGCTTCGACCCGCAGGCGCTGACCCCGGAGCGGCCGCACGGCAAGAAGCGGCGGTGACGATTGCCGTGGCGCGAGGCGCTCGCCGGAGAGCGTGAATAGCAAAAGGCCGGTGCGATGGGATCGCCCCGGCCTTTTGAAGTTGATGGATGAGATGGACTGCCGCTCAGTTCAGCTTGCGGCCGACTTCCGCGATGCCTTTAGCGACGAGGTCTTCGCCAAGAGCGCCCTTGACCGACTGCGACAGCACGGTCGCGGCGGCCTGGACGGCAGCCTCCGCCGCAGCGGACCTGACGTCGGCGAGAGCCTGGGCCTCGGCGAGGGCGATCTTGCCCTCGGCGGCCTTGGTGCGACGGGCAACGAAGTCTTCCATCTTGGCCTTGGCCTCCGCCGCGATGCGCTCGGCTTCCGCCTTCGCGCTGGTGACGATCTCCTCGGCCTCGCGTTCGGCGCTGGCGCGGCGGGACTTGTAATCGGCGAGCACTTTGGCCGCCTCTTCCTTGAGCCGCTTGGCCTCTGCCAGCTCGGATCTGATGCGCTCGGAGCGATTGTCGAGCGCCTTCAGGACCGTGCGGTGGACGCCGAGATAGGCGAACAGGCCCATCAGGATCACGAAGGCAATCGCAACCCAGGTTTCCGGATCAGCGAGCAAATGCATCAGGCTGTTCCCTTCAACGATGCATCGACCGCAGCCTCGACCGTCTTGGCCGCGGGGGCCTTGCCGGTGAGCTGCTTCACGATCGCGCTGGCTGCGTCTGCGGCGATGCCGCGGACATTGCTCATTGCGGTCGTGCGCGTGGTGGCGATGGACTTCTCAGCCGCCGCGAGCTTGGCCGCGAGGCTGTCTTCCAGCGCCTTGCGCTCGGCGTCCGAAGAAGCCGCGAGCTTCTCGCGGGTCTCCGCTCCGATCGCCTGGGCACGGGCACGAGCCGTCGCCAGCTCGCTCTCATACGCCTTCATCGCGGCTTCGGATTCATCCTTCAGCCGCTGCGCTTCAGCCAGATCGCCGTCGATCGACTTCTGGCGGGCGTCGATGACGGCCCCGACCTTCGGCAGCGCCACACGCGAAACGATCACGTACAGCGCCACGAAGGCGATCACCAGGGAGACGATCTGGGAGGGAAAGGTTTCCTTCTGGAAGGGAGGGAAACCATGCCCGCCATCGGCCTCAGTATGGGCGCTTGCGGTGCCCTTGGCCTCGCCGCCCTTGGCCTCGCCATGACTTTCAGCCACGGGCTTCTCCTGTCCGGCTCAGGCCGTCTTAGACGGCGTACAGCAGGAGCAGGGCGATCAGCAGCGAGAAGATGCCGAGCGCTTCGGTCACCGCGAAGCCGAAAATCAGGTTGCCGAACTGGCCCTGAGCGGCCGACGGATTGCGCAGAGCGGCCGACAGGTAGTTGCCGAAGATGATGCCGATGCCGGCACCCGCGCCACCCATGCCGATGCAGGCAATGCCCGCGCCAATGTACTTCGCTGCAACCGGATCCATGAAACGAACTCCTTTGAGGGGTTTGGTAGAGAGGGCCGGATCAGTGGCCCGGATGGATAGCATCGTTGAGATAGATGCAGGTGAGGATCGTGAAGACGTAGGCCTGGAGGAACGCGACCATCAGCTCGAGGCCGGTCAGCGCGACCGTGAGGCCGAGCGGCAGCAGCGCGCCAACCTTGCCGACGAAGCCGAGCGCGCCGAGCATGGTCACGAAGCTCGCGAACACCTTCAGGGTGACGTGGCCGGCCAGCATGTTGGCGAACAGACGGACGCTGTGCGAGATCGGGCGGGAGAAGAAGGAGATGATTTCGATCACGACCACCAGCGGCAAGATCACCGCGGGGATGCCGGACGGCACGAACAGCTTAAAGAACTTCAGGCCGTTCTTGTAGAAGCCGTAGATGATGACCGTCAGGAACACCAAGAGCGCCAGCGAGAAGGTGACGATGATGTGGCTGGCGACGGTGAAGGTGTAGGGGATGATGCCGACGATGTTCGAGACGAAGATGAACATGAACAGCGAGAACACCAGCGGGAAGAACGTCATGCCGTGCGAGCCGGCGCTGGTTCTGATGGTGTTGGCGACGAATTCGTAGGACAGCTCGACCACCGACTGGAACCGGCCCGGCACGAGCGCGCGCCCGGCGGCCATCATCATGACGGCGATCAGCACGACCGCGAGCAGCATGTACGCGGACGAGTTGGTGAAGGTGATCTCCTGATTGCCGATATGGCCGATCGTGAAGATCTTGTTGAGGTGGAATTGATGGATCGGATCGATCATCCGCGTGGCGTCTCATTGTTCACCGGCCACGCCGGCGCTTTGCAATTCACTCGTTGGTCTTCCGCGCCGAGGTCTTCCGCGCATGTCTCACTGGCGGGGCCTGTCGGGAGCTATGCCTGCGGATCTCACCACGTTCAACACGCCGGCGGCGAAGCCGAGCAGGAAAAACACGATGAATCCGAAGGGCGATGTCGACAGCAAGCGGTCGAAGCCCCATCCAAGCACCGCGCCGACGAGGACACCGGCAATCAACTCGGACGACAGTCGCAGGCCACGCGCCATGGCCGAAGCCCTGGCTGCAGTGTCACCGCTGCCGATTCCAGGTTGATCAGTCCCGATCGAGCGGCCGTCGCGAATTTCGGACAACCGTTGGTCGAGACTTCCGAGCCTTGCGGAAAGCGCAACCTCATCGGGCGACTTGTCGCGATCCTTGTGTCCGCTGCTCTCGTTCGTGTCATCCGCCATGTGCCATCCGCCACGTGTGGAGACCCGACCCGGTGCCGCGAGTTTCAGGAATTAGCGCCCCATCGCCCTATAAAGCCGGGCGGACCATACTGACCGCATCCCCCCAAGTCAAGATTGCGTGTTGAACTGTTAGGTGCCTGAATTTACACGTTTTCTCGGCTTTTTCGTCAGATCGGTCGCGCGTGTCACCGCGCCGCATCAACAGTGTTGTGTGCGGCTGCGATCTTGCACCTGTCAATGCCCTCTGATCCGATGTCGCTGACCTCCGACCGGCACGGGAACCCGCATGTCGCGCCAGATCGATTACTATTTCTCGCTGCAGTCGCCATGGGCCTATATCGGCCACCGGCTGTTCCGCGACATCGCCGCGCGTCACGGCGCGACCGTCAACCTCAAACCGGTCATGCTGGTGGATCTGTTCGCCGAGACCGGCGGGCTTCCGCTGGCCAAGCGCCATCCGGCGCGGCAGCGCTATCGCATCGTCGAGCTCAAGCGGTGGCGCGACAAGCGCGGTCTCGATTTCCACATCCAGCCGAGCAACTGGCCCTTCAACGCCCGGCTCGCCGACGGCGTCGTCATCGCGGCGCAGCAGGCCGGCCTCGATCCGGAGCCCTATCTGCAGCGCGCCTTCCCTGCCATCTGGGAGCAGCAGCTCAACCTTGCGCATGCCGAGGTGATCGCCGGCTTGGCCGATGCAGCCGGGCTGCCGGGCCGCGATCTCGTGACGCAGGCGGCGACGGACGTGGTCGGGGCGGCCTACGAGCAGAACCGGCAGGACGCGATCGCGGCCGACGTGTTCGGCTCGCCGGCTTATGTGCTGGACGGCGAGATCTTCTGGGGGCAGGACCGCCTCGAGCTGCTGGCGGACGCGTTGAAATCCGGTCGCTCCGCCTATACGTCCGAAACATAGGTGCGGCCTGTGGCAGGGGATCGCACCTGAGGCAACGTCATGGCCGCGACACAATGTCGGCGTGCATGGCGGCGGTTGCGAATGCGCCTGGGAGAGCCAGCCATGAGTCTCACGAAGCCGTACCGGCCGTCCCTCCTCGCGCTGCTGGCGTTGAGCTGCCTGGGCGGAGAGGCGTTTGCGGTCGAGGACACCGCGCCTGACGGCGACAAGGGACGCTATACGATGTCGACGACATCGGACGGCGTGATCCGGCTCGATACCAAGACCGGTGCGGTCTCGATGTGCAACAACAGCAGTGGATCGGGCTTTGCCTGTTACGCGGTGCCTGATGAGCGCGCCGCGCTGGACGCCGAGATCGGCCGTCTGCAGGCGGAGAATGAAAAGCTCAAGGGCCAGCTCGCGTCGCGCGATCAGAGCATCTCCGGCAAGATTGATGAGCCGCTGCCGAAAGATCAGGCGCTGCCCAAGTCCGATCAGTTGAGGAAAGCCGAACCCAAGACGGGGGACAAGCCGGGTGAATCGAAATCCTCCGATGGAACGCGCAAGCTCGAGATCCCGCTGCCCAGCGACCAGGACATGGACCGCATGATGGGGTTCCTCGAGCAGGCCTGGCGCCGGCTGCTCGACATGGCAACACGGGTGCAGAAGGACGTCTCGGGCAGGATCTGAGACCGCTTCGAGGAGGCTGTATCCATGTCGGCACGATCGGCCTCGCGCACGGCACTTTCGGTCGTCGCGATCGATACGGTGGCGACGTCGATCCTGACGGCGCAGACTTCGGGCCGCGGCTTCACCGATCTCACGCGCGAGGTCGAGGCGTTTCTGCGTGAAGTATCCGCCAGGGAAGGCGCGGTGACCCTGTTCGTTCGCCACACCTCGGCGTCGCTGACGATCCAGGAGAATGCCGATCCCACCGTGCTGCACGATCTCACCACGGCGCTGGCGCGGCTGGCGCCGGAGGATGCCGGCTGGATGCACGACACCGAGGGGCCGGACGACATGCCGGCACACGTCAAGACCATGCTGAGCGCGGTCTCGCTGCAGGTGCCGGTGCAGGACGGACGCATGATGCTCGGCACCTGGCAGGCGCTCTATCTGATCGAGCATCGTGCGCGTCCGCATCGGCGCGAGGTGGTATTGCAGTTCATCGGCGCGGCCTGAGGCCATAAAGAGAAAACCCGCGGGTCTGAAATGCGGAACGGCCGCGGAGTGATCCGCGGCCGCTCGTCGTTGGAGGCAGATGCGAGCGGGGTGCCGCTCGCCTCGTGATCAATTGGCCTGGATGTCGACGTCCTTGGTTTCCGGCAGGAACAGGAAGCCGACCACCGCAGTGATCACGGCGAAGAAGATCGGGTACCACAGGCCGGCATAGATATCGCCGGTCGAGGCCACGATCGCGAAGGCGGTTGCGGGCAGGAGGCCGCCGAACCAGCCGTTGCCGATGTGATACGGCAGCGACATCGAGGTGTAGCGGATCTTGGTCGGGAACAGCTCGACCAGCATCGCGGCGATCGGGCCGTACACCATGGTGACGAAGATCACCAGGATGAACAGCAGACCGATGATGGCGGCCACCTGCGGACGGAAGATGTCGAACGGATGCGCCATCTTGACGATCCCGGCGTCACCCGCCTTCGGATAGCCGGCCTCGCCGATCGCGGCCGTCAGCGCCGGGTTGCTGGTCTTCGCATCGGTGTAGGGCACTTCCTTGCCGTTGAAGGTGACCTTCACGCCGGAGCCGGCCGGGCCATAAACGGTCGAGTACCTGACCGAGGACTGGGCCAGGAAGGCGCGGGCGGTGTCGCAAGGCGCGGTGAAGACGCGGGTGCCGACCGGGTTGAACAGATCGCCGCAGCCGGCGGGATCAGCCACCACTTCCACCTTCGTCGCCTCGATCGCCTTCTCCAGCGCCGGATTGGCGTTGGTGGTGATCATCTTGAAGATCGGGAAGAAGGTCAGTGCCGCGATCAGGCAGCCGCCCATGATGATCGGCTTGCGGCCGATCTTGTCGGACAGCATGCCGAACACGATGAAGAAGCCGGTGCCGAGCAGCAGCGACCAGGCGATCAGCAGGTTGGCGGTGTAGCCATCGACCTTCAGGATCGATTGCAGGAAGAACAGCGCGTAGAACTGGCCGGTGTACCAGACCACGCCCTGGCCCATCGTGGCGCCGATCAGCGCCAGCAACACGATCTTGGCGTTGCCCCAGTTCGCGAACGCTTCCGTCAGCGGCGCCTTCGAGCTCTTGCCCTCGTCCTTCATCTTCTGGAACACGGGCGATTCGTTCAGGCGCAGACGGATCCAGACGGAGACGCCGAGCAGCAGCACGGAGACCAGGAACGGAATGCGCCAGCCCCATTTGGCGAAGTCGGCCTCGCCGATGATGGTGCGGGTGAACAGGATGACCAGCAGCGACAGGAACAGGCCCATCGTCGCCGTCGTCTGGATGAAGGAGGTGTAGTAGCCGCGCTTGCCCATCGGGGCGTGCTCGGCGACATAGGTCGCGGCGCCGCCATACTCGCCGCCGAGCGCGAGGCCCTGCAGCAGGCGCAGGCCGATCAGGATCACCGGTGCCGCGAAGCCGATGGTCTCGGCGTTCGGCAGCAGGCCGACGATGAAGGTCGACAGGCCCATGATCAGGATCGTGACCAGGAAGGTGTATTTGCGGCCGACGATGTCGCCGATGCGGCCGAACACGATCGCGCCGAACGGGCGGACCAGGAAGCCGGCGGCGAACGCGAGCAGTGCGAAAATGTCGCGGGTGGCTGCCGGATAGCCGCTGAAGAACTGCGCGCCGATGATCGAGGCCAGCGACCCGTAAAGATAGAAGTCGTACCACTCGAAGACGGTGCCGAGAGAGGAGGCCAGAATGACGAAGCGTTCGTCCTTCGTCATGCCTCCCGATCTCGCTTGTGTGGCTACCATTGTTGACATCGGCATTCGCTCCCCATGATTGTTGTGATGATGGCTTTCGCCTCCGCATGCCGGACTTGGACGGCGCAGGTCGCGGAGACCTTGCTCTTCAGTAACATTGCAGTGAAACCCGCCCCAATACGACTTTCGGCTCTGCCCTCTGCGGCGCGCGGGAAAGATGGGGACATTGCGCCGGATCAAGTTCGGTGAGCGGCCGTCGCGCTACCGATGTTGCGTTGCACAAGGTTCGGATTAACCGCCTTCCCTGCAAGTGGAATTGGACGCTTGCATGCAACCGGTGGCCGGGCGAGTATTTCCGGAAAACCGGGCGCGTGCAGTTGCAGCACGTCGTCGGTCTCGCAAGGTCAAGTCTGGATTCATGGCGGCTGCCAGCACCCATCTCGTCATTGCCGATGATCACCCGCTGTTCCGCAACGCTTTGCGGCAGGCGGTCGCGAGCGTGCTCGCGGAGGCCGTGGTCGACGAGGCCGGTTCGTTCGAGGACCTCACCGCGCTGCTGGAAAAGGATTCCGAGGTCGATCTCGTACTTCTCGACCTCACCATGCCCGGCATCTCCGGCTTCTCGGGCCTGATCTATCTGCGCGCGCAATATCCGGCGATCCCGGTCGTCATCGTGTCGGCGAGCGACGATGGCGCGACGATCCGCCGCTCGCTCGATTTCGGCGCCTCCGGCTTCATCCCGAAGCGGTTCGGCGTCGACACGCTGCGCGATGCCATCAAGAAGGTGATGGACGGCGACGTCTGGGTGCCGCCCGACACGGACTTGGCGGCCGGCGCCGATCCGGAGATGACCAGGCTGCGCGACCGTCTGGTGACGCTGACCCCGCAGCAGGTGCGGGTGCTGATGATGCTGTCGCAGGGGCTGCTCAACAAGCAGATCGCCTACGAGCTCGGTGTCTCCGAGGCGACCATCAAGGCGCATGTGTCGGCCATCCTGCAGAAGCTCGGTGTCGAGAGCCGGACGCAGGCGGTGATTGCGGCGGCGAAGATCGCGGGCAGCGCCTGGCGGCAGGACGCGCCGACGGGGAAGTAAGCGACGGGAAAATCTGGATGAGTCGTCATTCCGGGTTCGGCTCTGCGAGCCGCCCCGGAATGACGACACCCCGCAGCGGTCTGCCGGAGGCGCCATTGGCCGGCGCTTGATGCCGTCTTGCAGTGTATGTGGACAGCGTCCATTCCGCACGCCTTCTGCTTCACTCGCGACACACCTTCACGGCCTCGCGGCGCATCGCGCGTCCGAGCTTTGCCGATCATCCACCCTCTTGAACAGAGGGCGCAGGGAAGGCCGGGCGCTGGCCGCGCCCGTGGCCCGCCTGCAGAAAAAAGCAGGCGGCAGTCACCACAGGTCTGGCCGAACACACCCGGCGGATTCAATTGGTCGTCGCAACACTCGATGAGGAGGTTGCGATGGGCATTCGAAAGAAACGGTCAACGCGGGGCAAGCTGGGATCATTGGGGCGCCCACCAGTTGCGGGGCGTGCGGAACAGCAGAAATTTTGGCGTGGGATTGCCGCTGGGTTGAACAGCGAGAATGCTGCGCTGGCTGCTGGATTATCGGATGCTGTCGGCCCCCGATTATTTCGAAAAGCGGGCGGCGTGGCACCGGCAATGTTCCGACCTTCAGCGAAGCCGCTCTCCGGACGGCACCTCTCTTTTTCTGAGCGCGAAGAGATTGCGCTGCTGAATGCGCAGCGCCATTCTGTACGAGAGATAGCGCGGCGTCTCAATCGATCTCCCTCGACCATCTCCCGTGAACTCGATCGCAATGCGGCCACGCACGGCGGCAAGATGGCCTATCGGGCGACGGCCGCCCAGTGGCATGCAGATCGATCGGCCCGGCGTCCTAAGCCGAGCAAGCTTGCAAGCAACGCCGCCTTGCGCGCTTATGTTGAAGAGCGGCTTGCAGGGTTTGTCGCACCTCCAGGCGGCGTTCGGCGGAAGGCCGGTCGTGCGGGCTCTAGCCAGGATCAGGGGTGGACGAAAGCGTGGAGTCCCGAGCAGATTGCCCGGCGCTTACCGATCGACTTCCCGGATGACGAGGCGATGCGCATCAGCCACGAAGCCATTTACCAGGCGCTTTTTGTTCAGGGCCGAGGAGCGCTGAAACGCGAGTTGTCGTCCTGTTTGCGAACGGGACGTGCGCTGCGCGTGCCCCGAGCGCGTACGCGGAAGCGCAGCAAAGGCTTCATATCGCCAGAGATCATGATCAGTGAGCGTCCGGCCGAAGTCGCGGATCGAGCTGTGCCGGGACATTGGGAAGGAGATCTGATCGTCGGCTCCGCCAGCTCGGCAATCGGCACGCTGGTCGAACGCAGCACGCGGTTTACAATGCTCCTGCACCTTCCACGGCTGCCGGGGTTTGACGATGGCCCACGTACGAAGGATGGGCCTGCGCTCTCCGGACACGGAGCTGAAGCGGTACGCGATGCGATCACGCGCACCATCGTCACCTTGCCCAAAGAACTCCGCCGCTCGCTAACCTGGGATCAGGGGACCGAAATGGCTCAACACAGTGACCTCAAGATCGATACAGACCTTCAGATCTACTTCTGCGATCCAAGAAGCCCCTGGCAACGTGGCACGAACGAGAACACGAATGGCCTGCTGCGGCAGTACTTCCCGAAAGGTACCGATCTGAGCGTCTACGATGCTGACGAGATCGCCGCCGTGGCCGCAGCGCTCAATTCCCGACCGAGAAAGACGCTAGGATGGAAAACTCCAGCAGAAGCGCTTGACGAGCTGCTGTCACGAATGAAAACACTTGGTGTTGCGACCACCGCTTGAGCCCGCCCCCGGCCCTCCCTGCGCGATGGTTTTGACGGCTGCTCCGAGCTCTCCCCGGGGACCGGCGTTCTTGCCCCCGTCGTCGGCAACATCGTCGTCACCGACTTGGCATCAGCACCGGGATGCCAGGACCACACGGCTTGACCGTGCGCGCCGGATCGTTCGTCGGCATGAATGATCACGCTGCGACCCGACGCGCCCACCGCGTCCCGCACCCCACGTTCGTGACGATCGCGAAGCGCCCCTCATGACGAGCACGGGACGACTCAAGGGGTAGCACGATTTCGGGGAAAAAGAAAGTCTGTATCTAGGGGGACGCAGAGCAAAGTGCGCAAGCTTCGCTTAGGCCCATCTCCGTGCAAGTCTCCCCAAAGCCACGGTAAGATTCCGCAGGTGTGCCGAGGCGCCCTGCCGCGAGGTTTGCGACGTTGAGTTTTGTTGGACTGTTACCGAGGCCTTCCAGTCTTGTGGAGCAAGTGACGCCTTGTTGGTCCGTACATCAATCCGGTCGGCTAGACCTGATCTTTGAGATCGAGTGTAGCAATCTCCTCCCTCACTTCGTCGCTAAGATAATTGGGATTGACCGTTCGCAGATATCGAAGTGCTTCTACGTCATTGGCCTTGTACTCCAGGCGTCGCTTGTAAAATGTTAGGCGACCTTCGGATTCCGAGATTATCTGACCCCAGGTCTTTACCCAAACTCGAACCTTCGGCTCGTCATACTCGGCCACTAAGCCGCGTGCTTTGCCAGTCTGGCGCGTCTCAATTTCGGCGTCGCGAGTCAAGCTATTCGATATTGCAACGAAGTCCCATTCCACATTGGGAGCCTTGAACCTGTCGTCCGAAGCAACTGCCTTTGCGTACGAGGATCTGCGCGATCAGGCCGCCGAAGGAATGGCCGATGAGGGCGGGGCGCCGGTCGAGTGCGCCCGCGATCGCGGCGAAGTGCGCCGCTACCTCGCCGATGGTTTCGGGCGCGGCGGCGCCACCCATCTCCGCCGGCCAGCCGGGCGCCAACCCGGCGTAGCCGGCGGCGTCGAACAGCTCGACCCACCGATCCCACGAGCCGGGCTTCAGCCACAGGCCGTGGATGAAGATGATCGCGCGCCTTTGCGAGGCGTTGGCCCCGCCGATCGCATCATCGCATGTGTGGGTCGACATGATCGGCGCCCTTCTGCTGCGTTGGATCAGTTGCGCGGCGGCGTGGCGGCGGACTGCCCGTTGAGGAAGGCGTCGATCGCAGCGACCGTCGCGGCCGGCTGCTCCTCCATCAGCCAATGGCCGGAGCCGGGGATGACCTGCTCCTGCACGTTGGACGCGCCGGCCCGTGCCACCACCGCCATGGTCGGGCCGAAGGACGCCGCGCCACCGATCGCCAGCACCGGCATCGTCAGCTTGCCATGCGCCGCGAGCCAGGCGCGGTTGTCGATCGCGTCCTGATCGAAGGCGGCGAACTGGCTGAAGCCCGCATGCATCCGCCCCGGGCCGGCATAGAGCTGCGCGTAATGGACGCGCGCGGCCTCCGGGAAGTGGGCAGGGTTAGCCGAGAACTCGTTCCAGAAGCGGTCGAGATAGATGCGCTCGCGCCCCTCCACCAGGCGCTCCATGTCGGGGCCGCCGAAGCGGAAGTGCCACAGCAGCGGGTTCTTCAGGATCTCCTCCCACGGGCCGATGCCCGGCACCGGCGCATCCATCAGCACCAGCTTGGTCACGCGGTCGGCGTGCCGCGCCGCCAGCGCATAGGCGACCATGTTGCCGATGTCGTGCGCCACGACCTCGGCGGTGCGCGCGCCCAGCGCGTCCATGACGCCGGTGATGTCCTCGGCCTGGTTGGCCTTCTCAAAGCCCCTGTCGGCGCGGGCGGACAGGCCGAGCCCGCGCAGGTCGGGCACGATCACGGTGTGGTTCTCGGCGAGCTTAGCGGCGAGCGGCACCCACATGTCGCCGGTGTCGCCATAGCCGTGCAGCAGGACGACCGCCGGTCCGCTGCCGCCGACGCGGACATGGATCGTGGTGCCGTTGGTCGGGATCTCCTGGGTGCGGAAGGTCTTCGGGAAATTGCCGGGCGCGTCGGTTGCGTCGGCGAGGGCGGCGCTGGTCAGCATCGTGAGCGCGCTGGCGGCGAGGGCGGTTCGTTGCAGCAGGCGGGGAAGGGTCATGGCGATCTCCTCATTGGGCGTGTTGATGCACGCAAAGCTAGACGAGGGAGGTGCGCGGTATTAGAGGGTAGCCGCGCCAAGGATTTTTGATCGGGACGCAAAGATGGTACTGGCCAGCGCGGATCGTGCCAGGGATCTCGAAGTGTTCTGCGCCGTCGCCGGCAGCGGCAGCTTCTCGGCCGCTGGTCGCAGTCTCGGGCTGACGCCATCGGCTGTGAGCCGGACGCTCGACCGCATCGAGGCGCGGCTTGGCGCGCGGCTGCTGTTGCGAAGCACGCGGGCGCTGACGCTGACCGCCGAGGGGCAGTCCTATCTCGCGGCCGCCCGTCGCATTCTCGCCGACCTCGACGAGGCCGAGCAGGCGATCGCAGACCAGGGCGCGCCGCGCGGGCGCATCCGGGTCAGCGCCGCCCTCTCGCACGGCCGCGTCTGCATCGTCCCTCTGCTCGGCGAGTTCGTGCGGCGCTATCCGAACATCCTGGTCGACATCAATCTGAGCGACGGGCTCGTCGACGTGGCGGCGGGGCAGGCGGACGTCGCGATTCGCGGCGGTCCGCTGCCCGACAGCGCGCTCACCGCGCGCCGCCTCGGCGACAACGGCCGCACCATCGTCGCCTCGCCCGACTACCTGGCGCGCTGGGGCGTGCCGGAGGCGCCGGAAGACCTCTACAACCACAATTGCCTGAACTTCAGCTTTCGCCGCGCCGAGCCGGTGTGGCCGTTCCGCCGCGATGGCGTCGACTATGCGCTGAAGGTGCGCGGCGCCGTCGAAGCCAACAGCGGCGACACGCTCAGCCAGCTCGCGCTCGATGGCGTCGGCATCGCCCGCGTCGGCGATTTCAGCCTCGGCAACGCGATCGCAGAGGGGCGGCTGGTGCCGCTGCTCGAAGCGTTCAATCCCGGCGACAGGGAGGTCTTTCACGCCGTCTTCGTCGGCGGCGCCAACACGCCCGCGCGTGTTCGGGTGTTCGTGGACTATCTGGTCGAGCGGATGGGGGACAGTCCCGGCAAGGCAGCAACGCGGCGAGGGTCGTGACTTGGCAGCCGCCCTTACTCCGCCGCCACCATCTGCTGAATCCGCCACTGTCCCAACAACGCCCGCAGCGACGCCGGCTTCAGCGGCTTGTTGAGCACGGCGATGTTGTCGTCGCGGGCGGCAGCGCGGACGTGGGGGCTGCGGTCGGCGGTGATCAGGATCGCGGGCAGCGCCTCGTTGAAGCGGCGGCGGATGTCGCGGATGGCGGCGATGCCGTTGCCGCGGTCGAGATGGTAGTCGACGAGCAGGCCGGTGACGGCGCCGTCGCGCGCCGCGATCGCCTCCATCGCGGACTCCGGATCAGGGACGGCGATCACCTCGGCGTCCCACGCCGTCAGCAGGGTCTTCATGCCGTCGAGGATCGCCGGATCGTTCTCGATGCAGACGATCAGGGCGCCCGCAATCGGCGTCGTCGCCAGCGGGGTCGCGGTGGTGACGGCGGCGGTGTGGTTGATCGCCTTGGCGATCGGCACCGTCACTGAGAACACCGAGCCGCGGCCGGGCCGCGAGTCCAGCGCAATGCCGTGGTTCAGCACGCGCGCGATGCGCTCGACGATCGACAGCCCCAGGCCGAGGCCGCGCGCGATCCGCGCGCCCTGCTCGAGGCGGTGGAATTCCTTGAAGATCTCGCCGCGCTTGACCGGGGGGATGCCGACGCCGGTGTCGTAGACGCCGATCTGCAGCGACTGGCCGTGGCGGCGGCAGCCGACCAGCACGCGGCCCTTGGGGGTGTACTTGATGGCGTTGGAGATGAAGTTCTGCAGCAGCCGGCGCAACAGCAGACGGTCGGACTCGACCGGCAGCGACGACGGCACGAACACCAGCTCCAGACCCTTGGCGCGCGCGGCGGGCGCGAACTCGATCTCCAGCGAGCGCATCAGGTCGGCCATCTTGAAGCTCGAGACCTGCGGCGTCATCGCGCCGGCATCGAGCCGGGAGATGTCGAGCAGCGCGCCGAGAATCTCCTCGATCGCCTCGAGCGAGTCGTCGATGTTCTCGACCAGGCGCGAATCCTCGCCGGCCGTCTGCCGCTCGACGAGGCTCGTCACGTAGAGCCGCGCCGCGTTCAGCGGCTGCAGGATGTCGTGGCTGGCCGCCGCAAGGAAGCGCGTCTTGGAGATGTTGGCGTCCTCGGCGGCGCTCTTGGCCAGCGCCAGCTCCGAATTCAGCCGCGTCAGCTCCTCGGTGCGGTCGCGGACGCGCTTCTCCAGCGTCGCATTGGCGCGCTCCAGTGCCTCGGCGGCTTCGAACGAGGGCGTGACGTCGGTGAAGGTGATGACGAGGCCGCCATCCGGCATGCGGTTGGTGCGGACCTCGATCACCATGTGGCGGTCGGCGAGGCGTTCCAGATAGGGCTCGCCTTCGGTGGTGTAGGCGGCGAGCCGCCGCGCCAGCAGCGCCTCGCCGTCCTCATAGGTGGGCGCGCCGATCGTGCCCATGAATTCGAGGATCTCCTTCAACGGACTGCCGATCTGCACCAGATCCGGCGGCAGCCCGAGCAGGTCGACGAACTGGCCGTTGGAGCAGATCAGTTGCAGGTCGGCGTCGAACACCGCGATGCCCTGGCGCACATGGTTCAGCGCGGTCTGCAGGATCTCGCGGTTGAAATGCAGCGCGGCATGGGAATCGTCGAGCAGCTTGAGCGCGGCCTTGGCCGACACCGTGCGCTTGCGCAGGAGCAGCGACATCACAAGGCGCGACGACGCCGCGCCGATCGAGGAGGCGATCAGGTGCTCGGCATGGCGCAGCAGCTCGAAATCGGCCGGCGCGGCCGGATCGAGCGGGAGGTTGCGCTGGGCGGCGAACGCCTCGAACGAGGCGCGGGCACGGTCGGGACCGAGATATTGGCCGACCGTGCTCTGGATGTCCTGCACCGTCACGGTCGAGCGCCAGCGCCGGAAGCTCGGCGCACTCGGCGTCAGCTCGGCCGGCACGAAGATGTCGGCCTGCAACAGCTCGATCGACGACGGCTGCCGCGCCAGCGACAGCACGACGTAGGTCAAGAGATTGAGCGACAGGCTCCACAGCACGCCGTGCAGCAGCGGCGGCAAATCGGTGCCGAGCAGCGCCTGCGGCCGCAGCGGCTCGAAGCCGAACGGACCGTGCTGCAGGAACAGGATGCCGGCGGTGGAGGTGTCGAGGAAGCTCGGGATGAACAGCGTGTAGAGCCAGACGGCGAAGCCGACCAGCATGCCGCCCATCGCGCCGCGCGCGGTCGCGCGCCGCCAGAACAGACCGCCGAAGAAGCTCGGCGCGAGCTGCGCGATGGCGGCGAACGACAGCAGGCCGATCGCGGCGAGCTGGGTGTTGCCGAGCGCGCGGTAGTAGAAATAGGCCATCACCATGATGGCGAAGATCGCGATGCGGCGGGTGCCGAGCAGGAAGCCGGCGAAGTCGCGGCCGATCTCGCGCTGCTCCTGGCGCTGCAGCACCAGGGGCACGACGATGTCGTTGCACACCATGATCGACAGCGCCACGCATTCGACGATCACCATCGCGGTCGCCGCCGACAGGCCGCCGACGAAGACCAGGATCGACAGCCATTGCGAATTGGCTTCGATCGGCAGCGCCAGCACGTACATGTCGCTGTCGACGGCGCCGAACGGGAAGGTGATGAGGCCGGCGAGAGCGATCGGGATCACGAACAGATTGATCGCGATCAGATAGAGCGGAAACAGCCAGCGCGCACGCGACACCTCGGCATCGTCGGCGTTCTCGACCACGCTGACATGGAACTGGCGCGGCAGCAGCATCGCGGCGCAGAACGACAGCAGGGTCATGGTGAGGAAATTGCCGATGCCCGGCACATATTCCAGCGCGCGCTCGGCCTCCGGCGATTTCATGGCCCGCTCGATCAGCTCGACCGGCGAGAACATCCAGAAGGTGACGAAGGCGCCGGCGGCGATGAAGGCGACCAGCTTGATGATCGACTCGGTCGCGACCGCCAGCATCAGGCCGTGCTGATGCTCGGTGGCGTCGGTCTGCCGCGTTCCGAACAGCACCGCGAAGACAGCCATCGCCAAGGTGACCATCAGCGCCATGTCGCCGACGAAGGGGATGTGGGCGAAGGCGCGGTCGTCGATCAGGATGGTCTGCAGCGACGAGGCGACGGCCTTGAGCTGCAGCGCGATGTAGGGCACCGAGCCGATGATCGCGATCAGCGCCACGGTGGCCGCCACCGCCTGGCTCTTGCCGTAGCGGGCGCCGATCAGGTCGGCGACGGAGGTGATGTTCTGCGACTTGGCGAGCCGGATCACCCGGCGCAGCAGCGGCGTGCAGGCGCCGACCATCAGGATCGGCCCGAGATAGATCGCGAGGAAGTCGACGCTGGTGCGGGAGGCAAAGCCGACCGAGCCGAAGAAGGTCCAGGACGTGCAGTAGATCGCCAGCGACAGCGGGTAGATCAGCCCGGCCAGCCGACCGCGGCTCTCTGCCGGCCGCCGTTCGCCGGCCCGGTTGCCGCGGCTGGCGACCAGGAACAGGAACCCGATATAGCCGAACGCGGCCAGGATCACGCCCCAGTCGTGCAGCATCTCCTACGCGTCTCCGACGTCTTCCTCGAAGGCTCCGGGCTGATCCCGTTGTCCGGGAAATCTAGCCCGTTGCTGGAGGCAGGGCGATAGCGATCTTGCCGAGAGAGCGCGGAGCTGGAGTCATCGTTAGCGCGGGAGACCCCGCAGTCTCCGCCGTCATTCCGGAGCGCCCGCAGGGCGAGCCCGGAATCCATGTCGCCTGATGCCGTGCTGCCCGATGGATTCCGGGCTCGTGCTTCGCACGCCCCGGAATGACGGAGAGAGCGATGCTACTCCGCCGCGAGCGGCTTCTTGTGCAGCGCCAGGCCGAGCCGTTCCCAGACCTGCAGCAGGGCCTCGGCCAGGCGATCGATCAGGCCGTCGTCGTGGTAGGGCGAGGGCGTGATGCGCAGGCGCTCGGTGCCCTTGGCGACCGTCGGGTAGTTGATCGGCTGGATGTAGATGCCGTGCTCTTCCAGCAGGAGATCGGAGGCCTGCTTGCACTTCTCGGGATCGCCGACGAACAGCGGCACGATGTGGGTGTCGTTGGTCATCACCGGCAGGCCGGCGGCATTGAGGACCGCCTTCACCCGTGCGGCGCGGTCCTGGTGGCGCTCGCGCTCCCAGCTCGACGATTTCAGGTGCTTGATCGCAGCCGTGGCGGCCGAGCAGATCGGCGGCGGCAGCGCGGTCGTGAAGATGAAGCCCGGCGCGTACGAGCGAACCGCGTCGATGATCTCGCCCTTCGCGGCGATGTAGCCGCCGAGGCAGCCGAACGCCTTCGCCAGCGTGCCTTCGAGGATGTCGATGCGGTGCATGACGCCATCGCGCTCGGCGATGCCGCCGCCGCGCGGGCCGTACATGCCGACCGCGTGCACCTCGTCGACATAGGTCATCGCATTGTAGCGCTCGGCGAGATCGCAGATCGCCGCCAGCGGCGCGACGTCGCCGTCCATCGAATACAGGCTCTCGCAGGCGATCAGCTTCGGCCTGTTAGGACCGGCGGCGATCAGGAGCTGTTCGAGATGGGCGAGATCGTTGTGGCGCCAGATCTGGCGCTCGCAGCCGGACTGGCGCACGCCCTCGATCATCGAATTGTGGTTCAGCGCGTCCGACAGGATCAGGCAGTCGGGAATCAGCTTGGCGAGCGTGGCGATGCCGGTCTGGTTCGACACGTAGCCGGAGGTGAACAGCAGCGCCGCTTCCTTGCCGTGGAGGTCGGCGAGCTCGGCCTCGAGCTGCACCAGGGGATGATGGGTTCCGGCGATGTTGCGGGTGCCGCCGGCGCCGGTGCCGACGCGGGTTGCGGTCTCGACCATCGCGCCGACCACCTTCGGGTGCTGGCCCATGCCGAGATAGTCGTTGGAGCACCAGATCACGACATTGCGCGGTCCGCTCGGCGAGTGCCAGGTCGCGTGCGGGAACCGGCCGGCGATGCGTTCGAGATCGGCGAAGACTCGGTAGCGACGCTCATCATGCAGGCGACCGAGGGCGGCACTGAAGTACTGGCTGTAGTCCATCACGAAACCCGAACTGGCGCGCTGCAGTGCAGCACCTGAAGCGAAAACCTCGCGGCATGCGTGGCGTAAGGTCTTCTTAGAGCGTTTCCAGAGCGGCTGTCGAGCCGGAATCCCAAGGCGGGAATTGGGCGATTTGTCCAAGGGGGGAGTGATCTCGGCCGAACGGCGCCGGGATTGCGGCGACGCGGCGGCGTCGCGGCCCCGCAGCCTCAGGTGGTGCGATAATGCAGCACGCCGTCGATGGTCTGGCTGGTCAGGCGGCCCTCGACCAGCATGTAGTTGACATGGGCGATCAGCTCGCCGGCGGCGAAGCCCATCTGGTGCGGGTCGAGCACGTGCTTGTGGAACACGACCGGCACGAGCTGCGCCGAGGTCTTCGGCTCGTCGCGGCAGGCGTCGGCGATCATCCGGCAGCGCTCCTCGTGGTGGTCGGCGAGCTGCTTGATGCGCGTCTTCAGCCCGTAGAACGGCACGCCATGGCCTGGCAGCACCAGCACGTCATAGGGCAGGGTGGTGGTGAGGCTCGCCAGCGAGGCCAGATATTCGCCGAGCGAGTTCTGGTCGGGCTCGACCGCCCAGACGCTGACATTGGGCGAGATCTTGCTCAGCACCTGGTCGGCGGACAGGAACAGCTTGTCGGCGGCGCAGTACAGCATGACCTGGTCGAGCGCGTGCCCGCCGCCGGTGATGACCTTGAAGCGCCGGCTGCCGATTTGGATCTCGTCGCCATGGGAGATGCGGCGGTAGGAGGCCGGCAGCACCGAGACGCGCTGCAGATATTCCTGGCCGCGGCCGAGCAGCTTGTCGGTCAGGGTCTCGTCCATGCCGTGGCGGCGGAAGAACAGCCGCTGGGCATTGCGGCGCTCCTCGGTGCCGCGGTTCTGGTGATAGACCGACTGCAGGTACTCGACCTGCGACATCACCAGCGGGCAATTGAAGCGCTCGACGATCCAGCCGGCGAGCCCGACATGGTCGGGATGCGAATGCGTCACGATCAGCCGGCTGATCTTGACGTGTTTGAGCGGGCCATCGAGCAGCCGCGTCCAGGCGGCGATCGACTCCTCGTTGCCGAAGCCGGAGTCCACCGCGACCCAGCCATCGCCATCGGCGAGCAGATAGATGTTCACATGGTTGAGGCGGAACGGCAGCTTCAGGCGCAGCCACAGCACGCCGGGCGCGACCTCGACGACCTGATCCTCACCGGGATGCTGCTCCCAGGGATAGCGCAGGGCTTCGGCGGAGGAGTGAACGGTGTCTGTCTTCGTCATGCCTCATCGATTAACGGCCGCCGCGCGCGAGCGCCAGCCGAAAAACACATGGCTGGACGGCATTCCGGGGTACGGAAGCTGCGTCGGGTCGCGCCAGCATGACCTGCCTCGACGCCTTCTGCTTCGCCACGCCCCCGTCATTCCGGGGCGAGGCCGCAGGCCTCGAACCCGGAATCGCGAGATTGTCTTGCGCTCATCAGCTCGAGATTCCGGGTTCAATCGCCAATGCGTAAAGCGCATTGACGATTGCCCCGGAATGACCGGCGAGTAGCAACTACGCCGCCCGGATGTTGGTCAGGAACGCATCGACCTCGGCGCGCAGGGTGTCGGCCTCGCGCCGCAGCGCTTCGGAGGCACTGAGCACCTCGTTGGCGGAGGTGCCGGCCTGGGCCGAGGCGCTGGAGACGCCTGTGATGTTGTTGGAGACCTCGGTGGTGCCGGAGGCCGCCTGCTGGATGTTGCGGGCGATCTCGTGCGTCGCGGTGCCCTGCTGCTCCACGGCGGCGGCGATCGCGGTGGTGACGTTGTCGATCTCGGCGATGGTCTCGCCGATGTTGCGGATCGCCGACACCGCCGACGAGGCGACCTGCTGCATGCCCGCGATCTGGGTGCGGATCTCGTCGGTGGCCTTGGCGGTCTGGCTCGCCAGGCTCTTCACCTCCTGCGCGACCACCGCGAAGCCGCGGCCGGCCTCGCCGGCGCGCGCCGCCTCGATGGTGGCGTTGAGCGCGAGCAGGTTGGTCTGCGAGGCGATCGCCTGGATCAGGTCGACGACGACGCTGACGCGGCTCGCGTTGTCGGCGAGCCCCTGCATCGTCGAATCGGTGGCGCCGGCTTCCTCGACCGCCTTCTTGGCGATCTGGGCCGAGGTCACGACCTGGCGGCTGATCTCCGCGATCGACGACGACAATTGCTCGGTGCCGGCCGACACGGTCTGGACGTTGACCGAGGTCTCCTCGGCAGCCGCCGCGACCGCATTGACCAGCGAGTTGGACTGGTCGGCGGTCTGTGACATGCTCTGCGCGGTCGCCTGCATGGCCGTGGCGGAGTTCTGCAGCGTGCCGAGGGCGCTGCGCACCGTCGCCTCGAACGTGGCGATCTGGGCCTCCATGCGCGCGGCGCGCTCGGCCTTGGCGGCATTCTCGCGGTCCTGCTCGGCGGCCAGGGTGCGGGCACGGACCATGTTCTCGCGGAACACCTGCAGGGTGTCGACCATCGCGCCGATCTCGTCGCGCTGCTTCGAGGCCGCAATCTCGGTGTCGAGATCGCCGCTCGACAGCGTCTGCATCGCCTGCTGCAGCCGCTTGATCCGGCGCAGGATGTTGCCGCCGACATAGAGCCAGACGAACAGCACCGAGCCGAGCAGCGTGGCTGCGCCGGCACCGGCCATGCCGAGCGTTGCCAGCTCGATGTCACGGCCCGCCGTGCCGGTGGTGCTTTCGGTCGACTTGCGCACGCCTTCGACGAGCTGCTGCACGCTGATGTCGAGACCGACATTGAGCTTGCGCGTCTCCTCCAGCACGGTCTGCCCGTAGTCGTTGGCGTCGAGCTCCTTCTCGCGCGTCTTGAACACGCGGGCCTTGCCCTCGCCGAGCGCGGCGAGCTTCAGCGCGGCATCGTGGATTGCCTTGGTGCTGCGGCCGGTCGGCAGCAATTCGAGATTGGATTTGAGCTGCGCCACCGCCTCCTTGAACTGCCGCTCGATCGTCTCCAGCGTGTCGCTGTCGTTGGCCGATAGCGCGGCAGCCATCTGCGCCACCAGCAGGTTGCCGGACGCGATCACATTGCCGAGCTGCTCGACGAACCGTGCGGCTGCCGTCGCGTCGTCTGCCGACACCTCGGCTGCGCCGAGCACGGCGTTGAGCTGCGTCTGGGCATCCAGCATCGGCTCGTTGGCGGCGGCAGTGAAGTCCGCCTGCGCCTTGCGCAACGCGTCGTACTGCTTGTTGTGCAGGGCCGCGACTTCGAGACGCTCGCGTGCGGCGGACACCAGGCTCTGATTGGCCTCGTTGATGTTCTTGATGGTCTCGGCGAGCGGCGCCACCACGCTCTTCGCGGCGCCGAGCGCGCTGATCTCGCTCAGGCGCTCCTGCGTGGTCTTCTGGATCTCCTGCATCTTCTTCAGGCGCTCGTTGAGCGCGTCCTCGCTCTGGGACTGCAGCAGCGCCGGGCCGAGGCTGGCCAGGCCGGAGCTCTGCGCCAGCAGCTGCAGGCTCGAGGTCAGGCGCGGAATCTCGCGGCCCGAGAGTTCGACCATGGTGCCGCCGACGTGTCGCAGCATCAGTCCCGCAGCGACGCTGATCGCGATCGCCATGCCGGCGATCACTGCGAAGGCTGCGAACAGGCTGCCGCGGACGCCCCACCTGGGCCGCAGGACTCCGAGCACCCTGCTGAAGCTGAACCGAATCGCCATCTCTGGTGTCCCCCGATATGCACTACTTGGAGCTGTTGCTTGCAGGCAGTATCGCGGCGGGCGGTTAACAAATCCGGGAAACTACTCGGGCAGTGCTGAGTTTTCTCGCATTTTCGCATTTCACCGTGCGGCATTTAACGGGACGGAAGGGATTGTTGGGCCGCGCTTTCGATAACCTATGACAGAAAAGGCCGGCATCGCTGCCGGCCTTCCCGTCGTTTGTTGTTATTTGACGCCTGCGGATCAGTAGCGGGCCGCGAGCGGAGCGCCCCAGTTGAAGCGGTAGTTCACGCCAGCCTTGAAGGTGTGGTCGTCGGTGGTGAAGCTGCCGGTCGGCACCAGCGCGGCGGGCGCCGTGAAGGTGGCGCTGCCGAAATTGTAGTACTGATACTCGGCCTTGGCCGACCAGTTCGGCGCGAACATGTATTCGAGTCCGCCGCCGACGGTCCAGCCGTTGCGATGGTCGCCATTGGTCGCGAAGCCGACCGGCGTGCCGGCGAACGTCACCTTCTCGTTGTTGTCGGAATAGGCGTAGCCGCCCTTCACGTAGAGCAGGCCCGGACCCCAGGTATAGCCGAAGCGGCCGGTGATCGAGCCGAGGCCGCGCTGGCTGTTGGTGTAGACGAGGCCGCCGGGGAAGGCGGCGCCGACGCTGCCGCTCAGCCAGCTGTACTGGCCCTCGGCGCCGATCACCCAGGTCGGTGCGAACTGCCAGTCGGCGCCGACCTGCAAGCCGCCCAGGAAGCGGCCGTTGGAGTTGTTGCCGGTGGCGAGGCCGGAGAAGTTGTTGTCGCTCGAGAACGCGCCGCCGAGATGGGCGCCGAGATAGAAGCCGGTCCAGTTGTAGATCGGGGCGGCGTAAGCCGGCGGCGCCTTGGTGGCGTAAGGATAGGTCCGGGCGCCGAGATCGGCGGCGACAGCGGACTGGGCCGAAGCCAGCGCGGCGACGGCAACGGTTGCGAACAGGATCTTCTTCATGGCGGGTCTCCGATACTCAACTAACAAGGCTCGCGCATCGCGCGCCGTCGATGCATCGGAGATAGATCGCTTTTGAATAAAATGCTGTCACTCCCGCAGCACACCGGCCTCCAACCCGACCTTCTCCGGGCAAAGGTTCTGGCGTAGTTAGTAATGCACTAACGAAGGCTGAACCGGGAGTTAACGCCGGGCCCCTTTGTGCCGCCGCGGCGCAACCGGTTAAGGCGCGTTAAGAGCTCGATGCAGAGCCGCGACTGCGTCGCGCAGCTGCTCGCGATGAACGATGTCGTCCTTGGGCATCGAAGCGATGCCGGCGGCGAGCTCGTGCAGAATCGCGGCGAGCAGTCCGAAGTTCAGGTGCATATGGATCGACTTGCGGACGTCCTCTGGGCCGGGCCGCTCCAGGGTCAATGCCAGGCCGGATGATTCGAGATGGGCTTCGAACCGCGAGGAATGCTCGAACGTGCCGGCATAGAACTTGTCGGGATATTCGAGCGCGATCTCGGCCTTGTCCGGGATGGGTTTCGACATGGTGGCTCCTGAAGCGGCGATGCATGAATGTTCGCAGATCCGCCTCCCGCCGCCTTGCGCCAGGTCATAGTGGGAGGAGCGTCTGCATCCTCGGCCGAAACGGGCTGGACCGCATTTCTACGGAGGCGGAAATTTACCTTCCCTGAGAAAAGGTTGTGCACGCTGGATCAAATTAACGACTCGATGCCGGTCGTTCCGGACGGACCAGCTCCATGCAAGCGAGCGGAGAGGGCTCCGGCGGGGCGACGGCGGGTGCAGTCCACCCTCCAGCGAATGTGCCGCCGACATGAAGATGCGTCTCTCCATTTCCACGTTCATTGCGGCTTTTGGCCTTGTGCTCGCACTCGGCTTCGGTGCGGTCGTGCTGACCAGCGCCTATGCGCTGCGCGAGCTCAAGGTCGGCGGGCCCCTCTACGACAAGATCAAGCTCGGCAATGATCTGGTGGCCGACATCCTGCCGCCACCTGAATATGTGCTCGAGGCCTATCTCGAGGCGACCCTCGCACTCCGGACGCCGAACGACCTCGACACGCACGTCAATAAGCTGGCGCAACTGAAGAAGGACTATGAGGATCGCAAGACGTTCTGGACCGGCTCGGCGCTGCCGTCCGATCTGAAATCGCTGCTGGTCGAACGATCGGACGGCGAGGTCCGGAAATTCTGGCAGGCCCTGGAGGCCGAGTTGATCCCGGCGCTGCGCTCCGGCGACATGGCGAAGGCCGATGCCGCCTATGTCCGTCTGGCCGAAGCCTACGCCGCCCACCGCGCGGTGATCGATACGCTGGTCGACAAGGCGAACAAGCTGAATTCGGACATGGAGGCGACGGCGGCGACCCAGGATCGCAGCATCTCCATCATTGTGTGGACCGTGTCCGGCATCGTTCTGGCTCTGGTCGTCGCCGGCATGTCGGGGCTGGTGATCGGCGTCGTCCGTCCGCTGTCGCGCATGACCGGGCTGATGCGGCGGATCGCCGAGGGCGATCTGTCGGCCGACATTTCCTATTCGGAACGCGGCGACGAGATCGGCGCGATGGCGGGCGCGCTGAGCATCTTCAAGACCAACGCGCTCGAGAACGCGAGCCTCCGCGACAGGCAGGAGCGCGATCGTGCGGCCGCCGAGGAGCATAAGAAGCGCGCCATGCTCGACATGGCCGACGTGATCGAGCGCGAGACCGAGACGTCCGTCGAAGCTGCGGCCGGCGCATCGCGCCAGGTCGAGGCCGTCGCCGCAGGCCTCTCGAAACTGGCCGAGGAACTGTCGACCGATGCGCAATCGGTGGCCGCAGCCTCGGAGAAGTCGCTCTCCAATGCCCAGACGGTCTCGTCGGCAGCCGAGCAACTGAGCTCGGCGATCCGCGAGATCTCGAGCCAGGTGGCGCGCGCCAGCACGATCACCAAATCGGCGGTGACCGAGCGCGAGAAGGCGAAGAACACGATGCTCTCCTTGTCCACGGCCGTGGACAAGATCGCCGAGGTCTCCAACCTGATCGGCGGCATTGCCGAGCAGACCAACCTTCTGGCGCTCAATGCCACCATCGAGGCCGCGCGCGCCGGCGATGCCGGCCGCGGCTTTGCCGTGGTTGCGGCCGAGGTCAAATCGCTGTCGGATCAGACCGCCAAATCGACCGAGGAGATCTCGCGGCTGATCGGCGAGGTGCAGACCACCACGCAGGCGACCGTCGACGTCGTCGAAGGCATCGGCAGCCAGATTTCCGAGATCGACGAGGTCGCAGCCTCGATCGCCGCGGCGATGGAGGAGCAGCACGCGGCGACCCAGGAGATCAGCCGCTCGGTCCAGTCATCGGCCAGCGCGGCGCGCGACGTGTCGTCCAAGATCGGCAATGTCGGCAGGGACGCCGGCATGGTCAACGATCGGGCCGCCGAGGTGCGCAACGCCATCGGCTCCGTGGCAACGGGCCTGACCTCGCTCCGTGCCACGCTGGTGAAGGCCGTCAGGACGGCGACCGCCGAAGCCGATCGCCGTCAGTCGCCGCGGTTGAAGTCGAGCCTGTCGATCAAGGTCGTCGACGATCGCAGGGGCACGGTGAAGGCCGATCTGGTGGACATTTCCGAAGGCGGCGCCTGGTTCCGGTTCGACCCCGAACCGGGCATCGGCGATCGCGGCGTCATGGAATTCAGCGGCTTCGACGGCAGCGTGCCGTATCGGGTTCGCGCCCGTGAAAAGGACGCGCTGCATGTCGAGTTCGACCCCGGCCAAAATCGCGAGGCGTTCCTGGCATGGTTCAGGCGGACCTTCGCACGGCAGGCGGCGTAGACGAGCGAGGTCGCCTGCCTCCGCTCTCGGTCGGGAGAACGGAGGCATTGCTTCGAACGGGCTTCGTCAAACCGCCAATGTCATTGGCGCGAGACCAGATCGCTGATCCGCACCGGAAAGCGCCTGATCCGAATGCCGGTCGCGTGCGCCACCGCGTTGGCGACCGCCCCGGCAGAGCCGGTGATGCCGATCTCGCCGACGCCCTTGACGCCGAGCGGGTTGACGAACGGATCGTGCTCCTCGACCGTGAAGGCCTCGATCGCCGGAACGTCGGCATTCACCGGCACATGATACTCGCCGAGATTGGCATTCATGATCCGCCCGGTGCGGCGATCGGTGACCGCCTCCTCGTGCAGCGCCAGCGAGATGCCCCAGATCATGCCGCCGACGAGTTGGCTCTTCACCAGCTTCGGATTGATGATCCGTCCCGCCGCGAACGCGCCGACCATGCGCGTGACGCGGACCTGGCCGAGATCGGGATCGACCTTCACCTCGGCAAAGACAGCGCCATGTGAATGCATCGCATATTGCTCGTTGGCCGCAGGGTCCGGCATGCCGCTGCCGGAGCCCTCGACCTGGTCGAGGCCGGCGCGGGCGAGGATGTCGGCGTAGCTCTCGCCGCGGCCCTCGTCGTCGCGCCGAAGCAGCCGACCGTTGCGCGCGATCACGCCGGCGTTGCCGGCGCCGAACAGTGGCGAGCGCTGGTCTGATGTCGCGAGCTCGGCGAGCCTGGCGATGACGGCGGCGCCCGCATTGTGGATCGCAGTACCGACCGTCGCCGTATGTGCCGAGCCGCCGGCGATGCCGGCATCCGGCAGGTCGGAGGTGCCGGCCTTGAACGTCACCCGGTCGAGTTCGAGCGCGAGCGAATCTGCCGCGATCTGTGCGAAGGCGGTCCAGGCGCCCTGGCCCATGTCGTGCGCGCCGCTCTCCACGACGCCGGTGCCGTCGCGCCGGATCACCGCGCGGGCCTGGCCCGCGAACATCAGCGCATGGAACGTCGCCGTGCCCATGCCCCAGCCGACCAGGAAGCCGTCCTTGTCGCGCATCATCCGCGGCTTCAGCGGCCGCTCCCACCAGCCGAACCGCTCGGCGCCTTGCGTGTAGCACTCGCGCAGCGCCTTGGATGAGAACGGTTTGCCCGTGGCCGGCTCGACCTCGGCGTAGTTCTTGACCCGGAAGGCGAGCGGATCGAGGCCGCAGGCTTCCGCCATTTCGTCGACGGCGCTCTCCAGCGCGATCGATCCCGGCGCGATTCCGGGGGCGCGCACGAACAGCGGCGTGCCCGTGTCCATGCGTACCGCGTCATAGGTCGTCGCGATCGCCGGCGCGGCATAGAGCGTGTGCGTCACATGCGCCGCCGCTTCGTAGAAGTCCTCGAAGCTGGAGGTTGCGATCCTCGCGTGGTGACGGATCGCCGACAATTGTCCGGTGCTGCTGGCGCCGAGCTGCAAGGTCTGCCGGGTCGGCGAGCGATGGCCGAACGGGCCGTAGAGCTGCTCGCGCCGCGCCACCAGCTTCACCGGGCGGCCGACCATCCTGGCGGCGAGAATGCCGAGGACCTGCGGCCCGGCCATCAGGCCCTTGCCGCCGAAGCCGCCACCGAGATAGGGGCTGCGGATCAGGATGTTCTCAGGCGCGATGCCGAACAGCTCGGCAAGGCGGCCGCGCATCATCACCAGGCCCTGGGTCGGCGTGTCGATGATGAGCCTGTCGCCCTGCCACTCGGCGACGATCGCGTGCGGCTCCATTGCGTTGTGATAATGCGGCGGGGTCTCGTAGATCGCGGTGATCTGCTTGTCGCTGCCCGCCAGCGCGGCCTCGACATCGCCGTGATGGCTCTCGGCGGGAAAACCCATGCCGACGACAGGCGGCACATAGGCGTCGGCGGCATCGAGACCGATGCGGGCCGGCTCGGCCTCGTAGCGCGGCGACAGCAGCGCGGCGCCCTCGGTCGCGGCTTCCAGGCTTTCGGCAATGACCAGCGCGATCGGCTGGTTGGCGTAGCGCACATGGTCGTTCTGCAGCGCCTCGAAGCGGAATGCGAACGGGTTCGGCTTGCCGTCGGGATCGGCGTGCAGCGGCGGCCGGTTGGCGGAGGTCATCACCTCGACCACGCCGGGATGCGCCTTGGCGGCTTCGACGTCGAGCGCGACGACGCGGCCGCGCGCGATGCTGGAGACGGCGAGCACGGCATAGAGCAGGCCGGGCGGATTGTTGTCGGCGGCATAGCGCGCCGTGCCGGTGACCTTGGCACGGCCATCGACGCGCGACAGCGGCTGGCCGATGTTGGAGCCGTGTCTGATATGGGCGGGATCGCGGGAGAGATTGAGCTCAGGCGTCATGAAGTGCTCCTGGAACGGCGGAGAAGGGAGAGGCCGGCAGCGCCGGCACGCGCGACGGCGTGCCTTGCGCAGCGGCGGCAAGCGCGCGCATGATCAGGCTGCGCGCGAGAGGGATCTTGTGGGCGTTGTCGCCGGATGGCTTTGCATCGCGCAGCGCGATGTCGGCAGCCTGCTGGAATGTGTGCGGCATAGCCGGCTGGCCTGCGAGCAGCGCTTCGGCCTGGTGGGCGCGCCACGGCTTGGCAGCGACGCCGCCGAGCGCCAGACGTGCGTGCTTGATCGCGCCGTTCTCGATCACGAGACCGGCCGCGGCGGAGACGACGGCGAACGCATAGGAATTGCGCTCGCGCACCTTCAGATAGCGCGCGTGCCTTGCGAACGCCCGCGCCGCCGCGGGCAGCCGGACCGCGACGATCATCTCGCCCGGCGCGAGCACGGTCTCGCGCTCCGGCGTGGTGCCGGGCAGGAGATGCAGCGCCTCCAGCGCGACCTCGCGCCGGCCGGAGCCGCCTTCGATCTCGACGATCGCATCGAGCGCGGCGAGCGGCACGCAGAAGTCCGAGGGGTTGGTGGCGATGCAGGCCTCGCTCCAGCCGAGCACGGCGTGCTGATGGGTGTCGCCGCCGCGCGCGTCGCAGCCTGCGCCGGGCGTGCGTTTGTTGCAGGCCGAGGCCGGATCATAGAAATACGCGCAGCGCGTCCGCTGCAGCAGATTGCCGCCGACGGTGGCCGCATTGCGCAACTGTGCCGAGGCGCCCGACAGCAGCGCTTCGGCGACCGCCGGGAAATCGCGCGCGAAGGCCGCGTCATGCGCAAGGTCCGCATTGCGCACCAGCGCGCCGATCCGGACGTCGCCATTGCCGAGCGTCTCGATCCGCGTCAGCTCCTTGATCTGCGAGATGTCGACCAGCCGCGCCGGCCGGACGACATTGCCCTTCATCAGATCGAGCAGGTTGGTGCCCGAAGCGAGATAGGCCGCGCCGGGCGCGCTGGCCGCTGCGACCGCCTCCGCGACCGTCGACGGCTTCACATAGTCGAACCGGTTCATGCCGCGCGCTCCTTGTCCTCGGCGAGCGTCGCCTGGGCGTCGAGCACCGCCTCGACGATGCCGACATAGGCGCTGCAGCGGCACAGATTGCCGCTCATGCCTTCGCGCACGCGCTCCGGATCGCCGCCGGCGTGACCTTCGTTGATGAGCCCGACTGCGCTCATGATCTGGCCGGGCGTGCAGAAGCCGCATTGCAGGGCATCGTGGGCGATGAAGGCTACCTGCACCGGATGGAGCTGGTCGCCTTGAGCGAGCCCTTCGATGGTGGTGATCGCCGCGCCGTCGAGGCTGACGGCCAGCGTCAGGCAGGAATTGATGCGGCGGCCGTCGACCAGGACGGTGCAGGCGCCGCACTGGCCGCGGTCGCAGCCCTTCTTGGTGCCGGTGAGGTGGAGGCGCTCGCGCAGCAGGTCGAGCAGGGTGACCCTGGGGTCGTCGAGCGCAAGCGTTCGCGGCTCACCGTTGACGGTGAGTCTGACAGTCCAATTCATGCGTTGTTCCGATCGAAGCGATGGCCTAATCGGATCGCAGCGGGCACCGCCTTACGGGCGATGGTCCGTCCAGATCCAGCGACCGCGGGACGACAGCTGAGGAAGGTTGGCTGTCCCGGGTGGCAGGTCTATCTATACGGAGGGTTCCTCCGTTTAGCAAGGGGACATGAACGGTCCGTCATCAAGAGCTGGTGAGATGGAGACGAAACCACAAGACCGCCATCGCAAGCCGCGCGCCGATGCGCAGCGCAACCGCGAGCGCGTGCTCGAGGCGGCCAAGGCGGTGTTCAGCGTCGGCGGCGCCGAGGCCAGCCTGGAGGCGGTGGCGCGCCAGGCCGGCGTCGGCATCGGCACGCTGTATCGCCATTTCCCCACCCGCGAGGATCTGTTCGAAGCGGTGTACCGGCGCGAGGTCGAGCAGCTCGCCGAGCTTGCGGAAGAGCTGAAGAGCGAGCCGTCGGCGGTCGAGGCGCTCCGCCGCTGGCTGCGCTCGACGGTGCAGTTCGTCGCCACCAAGAAGGGCATGATGGCCGCGCTCGCGATCGTCATGAACGCGAACTCCGAGCTCGCGGCCTATTCGCACGGCCACCTCACCCGCTCGATCGGCGCGCTGCTGGCGCGTGCCGTCGCGGCCGGCGAGATCCGCAGCGACATCAGCGCCGACGATGTCCTGCGCGCCCTGATCGGCATGTGCTACATGCACGACCAGACCGGCTGGCAGCAGAGCGTGCTGCGGCTGTTGGATGTGTTCGTGGATGGGCTGCGGGTGGGGAAGGGGCGGGCGTGAGATTGCCTCACGCTGCGTATTAGCCGCTCATTGACTTGCCCGGGCCGACACGTCCGACGGCACTCTCGTCCGGGCGATACTCCGTAGATCCGGATGCTCCCTCCATCGTCATTCCGGGGCGCGCGAAGCGCGAGCCCGGAATCCATAACCACGTTCTGTTGCTGAAATTCGCAGTGCCTCTGTACGGCCCTCTCGCTCCACAACCAAGACCTGTGAGTATGGATTCCGGGCTCATTCGCTGCGCGAATGCCCCGGAATGACGAAGTTGGCGTGGGGTGATGCTATGAAACCGGCGTCCCGCAGGCGGCGCAGAATTTCGCGCGGGGTGTTCTCAACGGCTTTCCACACGACGTGCACGCCGGACCGAAATCACTTCGTCGATGGTGCCAGATCGCAAGGGCATTCGTCTCGTCAAAGCCGGTCAGTTCACGGTAGCGCTGCAGCACGCCCGCTTTGCTATCGACCGCAGCGGTGGCTTGCCCGAGAGTACATTCATTCAACCGCCGGTAGTCTTTGATGTCGTCGATCCGTTTCCTCAGGAGAGGCTCGATCTCCACCCACTCCTTCTCATCGAGCATGGGCACCTCGATGCCACAACGCCAGCAATATACTGTGATGGCCATCTCACCCCCGCAACCATTCCATCAGCGCCTGCGCCGTTTCCTCCGGCTGCTCGGGCTGCGGCAGGTGGCCGCAATTCTCCAGCACGACCAGCCAGCTGCCGTCGATGCCGTCGGCCATCTCCTTCGACAGGCTGTTCGGGATGGTGTTGTCGGTGTCGCCGGTGAGCACCAGGGTCGGGCAGCGGATCGCGGTCAGTGTCGGCCGCGAGTCCGGACGCGACATGATGGCCGTCAGCTGCCGGATGAAGCCGATGACGCCGACCTCCTCGGCCATGTCGTGCACGAGCTGGCGCAGCCGCGGATCGTCCTGGCGCGACGGATGCACGAAGCCTGAGAACAGCTCGTCGACCACGCCGTGATAGTCGCCCTCCTTGGCGCGGGTGATCATGGTGCGGCGGCGGGCGCTCGCCTCCGGCGTGTCGGGCCGCGCCTGGGTGTTGATCAGCGCCAGCCGACCCACGCGTTCCGGCGCCTGGCGCATGATCTCGAGCGCGATGTAGCCGCCCATCGAATGTCCCGCGAGCGCGAAGCGCGGCGGCGCCTCGGCCAGGATGCGGCGGGCGATCGCGGCCATGCTGTCATCGCGGATGTGGTTGGCCACCATCACCGGCCCGAGCCGCCACAGCGCCGGGATCACCGGCGTATAGATGCGGGGCGACGAGATCAGGCCAGGCACCAGCACGAGCGGCAGCGCATCAGTCATGGGTCTTCCCCCCGGAAACGGCATTCACCTGCAGGTCCGGGTGTTGTCCGCCCGGCATGCCATTTACGCGCGAGGGGCGGCCGATGTCCAACGATGTGCTGCGGCTCGCGCCCGCCGCCCAGGGCGACGACCACGTCCCCAGCCGTGACCTGGCTCCTCCTGCGCCTCTTCGCGGCAGCGGGGGGCCGGTCGGATGATCGCGGTGATCGGGTCGCCCGCGATGCTGCTTGGGCCGCGGCGCCTTCGGCTTTCGTGATTGCGGCGCCATTCGCGGCAATCTGGTGGCGTCGTCCGCAATTCGCGCGTGAGATCGGAGATCGAACTACTTCCGCTCCGGATCATGCCACCATCGCATGCAGCGCGATGATACCTGGACGGACCATCAATCGTGGCAAACAGGGTCGGGCGTCACGATAATATCACGTAATGGGCGTGGGCCGCGGCGTCGCAAGGCCTGCGACCACAACGATTAGTTCGTGCGGCCGGTAACTTCACGTGGCCGGCGATGGCCGGCTCTCTCGTGCTGCTGCGGAGATAAGTTGGTAGCACCGCGCTGTCGGTGATGACATCGGAACGAGTGTCGCGCGAAGTCCGGCTCTCACGAGAACGGCGAGTGCGCCGATCCGCGATGCAGCGAGGGGCGGGACGACGTGCTCGATCAGCGGCGCGACGATGCCTCCCGGCGATGTCGCTGCCGGATGGAGCAGCGGCGCTCGTGGTCGCGAGTTCGATGCGAAGGTTGCGGTGGCGTGACCTGATGCGCGAGCGAGAGCCAGCGCGCCGGCGGCCGAGGCCTCTCCCCGACGATCAGACGAGCAGAGGCTGCGCCGTCGCCGCGAGCTTCTTCAGCAGCGGCAGGAAGCGCTCCTTCATCTCGTCGACGCCGATGCGATCGACGTGGCCGCCGATGTTGGCGGCGGCGATGATGCCGCCGTCATATCGGCGAATCGGCACTGAAATCGAGCGGAAACCCTGCTCCGCCTCACCGTCGACGAGCGAGTAGCCGTCGTCGCGGACGGCGATGATCGACGCGAGCAATGCTTCCTTGTCGGTGATCGTCTGCGGCGTCATCTCGGTCAGCGTCATGCGCTCGACGGCCTGGCGCAACTGATCGTCCGGCATCCGGCTCAGCAACACGCGGCCGACCGACGTGCAGAACGCCGGCAGCCGATAGCCGATTTCGAGCCCGGTCGAGAACATCCGCGTCGAGGTCGCGCGCGCGATGAAGACGACCGACTCGCCGTCGAGGACGGCGAGCGAGCAGACCTCGCGCGCCTCGCCGGCCGTGTTGTCCATCAACGGCTGCATCACGCTGTTGATCTGGTTGGAGGCGAGATAGCTGGAGGCCAGCAGCAGCACGCGCGGGGTCAGCGAGAACAGCCGGTCGTCGCCATGGACGAAGCCGGAGGCCTTCAGGGTCAGCAGAATCCGTCGCACCGTGGCGCGGGCGAGGCCGGTGAGTTCCGCGGCCTTGCTCAGCGTCATCGGCCGGCCCTCGCGGCTGAAGGCTTGTATCACCCGCAGGCCGCGATCGAGCGCTTCCACGAACTCGGGGCCGTCGCCCCGAGCCTGCTTCTTCTCCTCATCAGTGCGCTTCAGTTTCGGCATCGGCCTGACATGATCCGCTGTTGTTGTTTTCGGCCGCAGTGAAGCTGCAGTCCGTTGGCCCCTCGGCTTCGGTTGTAGCTTTTTCACTTGCGCTTCTCCCCACTTAAAGCGAATCTAATCTGGGCGAACATGTGTTCGTCTAGCGAACATTATTAGATGATCGCGTGACGCTCAACGCCCGACTTGCGACGGAACAGGAGAGACGGCCATCATGATGAGCCAGGAGCAGAACGACCTGATCACGCGCGTCGGACCCGGCGCGCCCGCCGGTAAACTAATGAGGATGTACTGGCAGCCGGCCGCGCTGGTCGATGAGCTCGCGGGCGAGCGGCCGGTGCGCGCGGTGAAGCTGCTCGGCCAGGACTTCGTGCTCTTCAAGGATGCGCAGGGCCGCTACGGACTACTTGATCGCGATTGTCCGCATCGCGGCGCAGATCTCGCCTTCGGACGGCTGGAGAACGGCGGGTTGCGTTGCGCCTTCCATGGCTGGCTGTTCGACGCCGACGGCAATTGTCTGGAGACGCCGGCCGAACCGGCGGGCTCGCCGCTGTGCAAGAACGTCAAGCAGCGCGCCTATCCCGTGGTCGAGAAGGGCGGCATCCTCTGGGCCTGGCTCGGCGACGGCGCCGCCCCGGCGTTCCCGGATCTCGACTGCTTCACCGCGCCAGACGCCTACACCTTCGCCTTCAAGGGCCTGATCGAGTGCAACTGGCTGCAAGCGCTGGAGGTCGGCATCGACCCCGCGCATGCCTCGTTCCTGCACCGCTTCTTCGAGGACGAGGATACGTCGACCGCCTATGGCAAGCAGTTCCGCGGCGCCTCCGCCGACAGCGAGCTGCCGATGACCAAGGTGCTGCGCGAATACGATCGTCCGATCATCAATGTCGAGGGGACCGAATACGGCCTGCGCATCATCGCGCTGCGTGAGATCGATGCCGAACGCACCCACGTGCGCGTCACCAATCAGCTGTTCCCGCATGCCTTCGTGATTCCGATGAGCACGGAGATGACGATCACGCAGTGGCACGTGCCGGTCGATGACGAGAGCTGCTATTGGTACGCGATCTTCACCAGCTATGGCGCGCCGGTCGACCGGGCGAAGATGCGGGCGCAGCGGCTCGAGCTCTATGAGCTGCCCGACTATCGCTCGCGCAAGAACAAGAGCAACGACTACGGCTTCGATCCACGGGAGCAGGCGACCGCGACCTACACCGGCATGGGCAACGACATCAACGTGCACGACCAGTGGGCGGTGGAGTCGATGGGCCGGATCCAGGACCGCACCCGCGAGCATCTGGGCCAATCCGACAAGGCGATCATCCAATATCGCCGGCTGCTGCGCGAGCAGATCGAGAAGGTCGCGAGCGGCGAGCCGCCGATGCTGTTCCTCGATGCCGCCGAGGCCCGCAGCGTGCAGGGCCCGGCGACGATGGACGGGATCGGTCCGACGCGCGGCTGGGAGACCTATTGGATGGAAGTCGACGTCCGCCGCCGCCGCAACGCCCCCTGGGCCCCGCCGGTGCCCGCGGATATCGTGCGGCGGGCCCCGCATCTGAGCGCGGCGGAGTAGCTCCTTTGCTCCGAGCTGCCGTAGGGTGGGCAAGGCCGGCGGAACGGCGCAGCGTGCCGTCCGACGGCGCGCCCACCATTCACGCGCACCGTCGCGGCGGTGGGCGCGTCGCGTTCGCAGTGTCCACTGGCGCAACAGCGGAGGCAGCGCCGCGAGCGCGCCTTTGCCCGTCCTACGATTCGAGGAGCCATCGTTGAGTTTCGTCGACAAGCATCAGCTGTGGACCGCCGAGCAGGCCGAGGCCGCTGTGCGCATGCGCCGCCTCGCCGAGGAGCACGGCCTCGCCACCATCCGCTTCTCGTTCCCGGACCAGCACGGCATCCTGCGCGGCAAGACGCTCACCGTCGATGCTGCTTTGTCCTCCCTCGAGGACGGCTGCTCGATCACGACGACCCTGCTCGCCAAGGACACCTCGCATCGCACCGTGTTTCCGGTGTTCACCGCCGGCGGCGGCTTCGGCATGGCCGAGATGCAGGGCGGCAGCGATGCGCTGATGGTGGCCGATCCGACCACGTTCCGGGTGCTGCCCTGGGCGTCCGGCACCGGCTGGGTGCTGTGTGATCTGTACTTCGCCAACGGCACACCCGTCCCGTTCGCCACGCGCAATCTCTATCGGTCGGCATTGGCGACGCTCGAACAGCGTGGCTATCAGTTCATGGCCGGCCTCGAGGTCGAGTGCCACATCTTCAAGGTCGAGGATCCCAGGCTCGCGCCCGGTGATGCCGGCTCGCCCGGTCAGCCCGGCGTGCCGCCGACGGTCAGCCTGCTGACCCAGGGCTATCAATATCTCACCGAGCAGCGCTTCGATCAGATGGAGCCGGCGCTCGAGATCATCCGGGCGAACCTCGTCGCGCTGGGCTTGCCGTTGCGCTCGATCGAGCTCGAATACGGGCCGAGCCAGTGCGAATTCGTGCTGCAGCCCGGGATCGGCCTGGCGCCTGCAGATACGATGGTGCTGTTCCGCAGCGCCGTGAAGCAGATCTGCCAGCGCCACGGCTATCACGCCACCTTCATGTGCCGGCCGCGCATTCCCAACGTGATGTCGTCGGGCTGGCATCTGCACCAGTCGCTGGTGGCGCGCGACGGCAGCAACGCCTTCATGACGGAGGATGCCGAAGGTCTGTCCGCGCTCGGCCGCCACTACATGGCGGGTCTGCTCGCGCATGCGCGCGCCTCCGCACTGTTTTCGACGCCGACGATCAACGGCTACCGGCGCTACCGCGCCTATTCGCTGGCGCCGGACCGCGCGATCTGGGGCCGCGACAACAGAGGCGTCATGATCCGCGTGCTCGGCGGCCCCGGCGATCGCGCCACCCGGCTGGAGAACCGCATCGGCGAGCCGGCCGCCAATCCCTATCTCTACATGGCCTCGCAGATATCAGCCGGCCTCGACGGCATCGACCGCAAGCTCGATCCGGGACCGTCGGCGGATGTGCCCTATGAGACCAAGGCGAGCCTGCTGCCGAAATCGTTGCGCGAGGCGGTGGATGCGCTGAAGGACGACGCGTTCTTCCGCGAGGCGTTCGGTTCGACCTTCATCGACTACTACACCTTCATCAAGAACGCCGAGCTCGAGCGCTTCCAGCAGGAGGTCTCCGACTGGGAGCAGCGCGAATATTTCGAGATGTTCTGACGGCGCGGTGGCCCCTCACACGCTGCGCGTCAGCCCGCCGTCGACGCGGATGTTCTGGCCGGTGATGTAGGCGGCACCCTCGGAGGCCAGGAAGGCGATGGTCGCGGCGATCTCCTCGGACTTGCCGTAGCGGCCCATCGGCACCGTCTTACGGCGCTCCTCCGTCGCCGGCAGGCTGTCGATCCAGCCCGGCAGCACGTTGTTCATGCGGATGTTGTCGGCCGCGTAGGTGTCGGTGAAGATCTTGGTGAAGGATGCGAGCCCGGCGCGGAACACCGCCGAGGTCGGGAACATCGAAGACGGTTCGAAGGTCCAGGCGGTCGAGATGTTGATGATCGCGCCGCCCTTATGCGCCTGCATGATCGGCGTCACCAGGCGTGTCGGGCGGATGACGTTCAGCAGGTAGGTATCGAGGCCCGTGTGCCACTGCTCGTCGGTCAGCTCCAGGATCGGCGCTCGCGGGCCGTGGCCGGCGCTGTTGACGAGCACATCGATGCGGCCCCAGCGGTCCATCGCGCCGTCGACGAGGCGTTTCAGATCGTCGCTGGACGTGTTGGAGCCGGTGATGCCGAGGCCGCCGAGCTCGGCCGCCAGCGCCTCGCCCTTGCCCGACGACGACAGGATCGCGACGTGGAATCCATCAGCGGCAAGCCGGCGCGCGGCCGCTGCGCCCATGCCGCTGCCGCCCGCGGTGACCAGTGCGACACGTTGTGTGGCCATGACGATGACTCCTGCCTTTCACGGATGACGACGGCGATCATGTAGCGCCGTTCTCCCGGTGGCGTCGAGCAAAACACAGGAACGCGCCGGTCGCCATGACGGCGAGCGACAGATCATCAACAAGCCGTATCGGCACCGATCTGATCCGGCGCGTTGCTTGACCGGCGGCTGCAACGCGCCGAAAATCGGAAACAGGCCGGTGCAACGGGAACGCGCCACCGCGTGGATCCGTTCAGACCGGACAGCAGGGAGGCACGATGCGCCACGTGACGACGCAGACACCGGCCGATACGCCGGCCGTTCAGGTTCGCGGCGCGTCGCGCGAGCCCGGCGTGGTCGCGGCGAGCGCCTATGCCGATGGCCGCCGCGTCGCCGACGTCGCGATCGAGGAGGCCGGCGCCTGGAGCAGGCGGCCGGGCCATGTGGTGTGGATCGGGCTGCACGAGCCGGATGCGGCGCTGCTGCAGCGCGTCGCGGATCAGTTCGGGCTGCACGAGCTCGCGATCGAGGATGCGTCGAAGGCGCATCAGCAGCCCAAGGTCGAGCGCTACGGCGACGCGCTGTTCGTCGTCGCCCGCACCGCGCAGCTCGTCAAGGAGCACATCGTGTTCGGCGAGACCCACATCTTTGTCGGCCCCGGCTTCGTGGTCTCGGTGCGCCACGGCGCCTCGACCTCCTATGGCGCGGTGCGCGAGCGCTGCGAGAGCTGTCCGGGCTCGCTCGCCAAGGGCGAGGACTACATCCTCTATGCGATCCTCGATTTCATCGTCGACAACTACCGGCCGGTGACCGAGAGCATCATGGCCGAGGTCGAGACGCTGGAGGAGGTGGTGCTGCAGCGGCCGCTCGCGCGCCACGAGGTCGACCTTCTGTATCGCCTGCGGCGCGACTTGCTGCGGCTGCGCCGCGCCGTCGGCCCCGTGGTCGACGTCTGCAAGCGGCTCGAGCATGTCGACAACGTCGCGATCGACGCCGAGATGGCGCCGCTGTTTCGCGACGTCCTCGACCACGCCAAGCGCGCCGAGGAGGATGCGGATTCCTTGCGCGAGATCCTCGCCTTCGTGTTCGAGGCCAGCATGATGGCCGGCCAGGCGCAGCAGACCGACATCGCCCGTCGACTCACGGCCTGGGCGGCGATCCTCGCGGTGCCGACGGCCGTCGCCGGCATCTACGGCATGAACTTCGAGCACATGCCGGAGCTGAAATGGCAATACGGCTACTACGCCGTGCTGGGCTTCATCGCCACCGTGTGCAGCGTGCTGTACTGGCAGTTCCACCGGCGCGGATGGCTGTGAGGGGAGGGGCCGTCGGTCCCTGCTCGCGAAGCGGGTTCAGCCACTTGCGAACGGCGCGAAGGCGTTGCTCCAAATCTCCTGCGCCCAAGCGAGGCGCGGTGCCAGGGCGCTGAGTGCGGTGGCGCCGCGACCGCCGGGCACGACGTGGCGCGTGTGGCATCGAAATCGTTTGCCGTTGAGGAGGCAAGGCGTGCCATGGCGCAGCGGTCACGCCGCGGCGGATCGCCCCTGGTGCGCGGACCACCACGCGGCGATCGCGTCCGTCAGTTCGTCCCAGGTCGCGGTCGGCAGGTCGGGCACGGCGACGCGCACGCTGTAGCGATCCGTGGTGGCGTCGTGAAACCATTCCGTCGCAGCGAAATCGAAGCCGAAGCTGCCGGCGTGGCGGATCGGCAGCCCGGCGCGCCGGAGATCGTCGCTCATGGCGGTTGCGGCTTGCCGCGCGGTGGCCTCGTCGAGCGGCGCGCGGCCGGCGAGCGTGACGTAGAGCCCGTGCGCGAAGTCGAGCTCCGCGGTCAGGCCGTGCAGCGCGGTCGCGAATTGACGCCGCGCGCGCCGGCTGTTGCGCAGGATGGCGGCGACGCGCCGCGCGGTCAGTTCGCGATAGGCGGGCAGGCCGACATAAGGCGGGAAATGCGCCGGCAGCGCCGCGCCGCCGAGCAGCCTGACGGCATTGCGCGTCTCGTCCGGCAGCGTCTGAAGCACAACGCGGCCCGCGGCGGCGGCCTTGCTCCAATCGATGAAGGCGACCGAGCCGAGCCGGCCGTATTCGGCGCCGAGCGAGTCGAGCTTGGTGTGGCTGCGCACCATCACGACCGGCACGTCCCAGCGTCGCGCCCAGGCCAGCACGCGGCGAACGCGGCCGGAGCCGTTGGCAAAGCAGGTGGTGTCGAAGATCAGGAGATCGATCACTGGGCGGTCGCAATTCAGTACGGCTTCGAAGCGCGGCGCGGTCGCGCTGGAATCGATCAGCAGCAGCCGCGGCGCGGGCGAGGGCTGCGCCAGCGCGGCGGCAAGGTCACGGGTCAGCGTCACCGGGCGCAGATGCCGCGCATGCGCCGCGACCAGCTCCTGCGTCTCGCCATAGGAGCCCGGCAGCATCAGCAGGTCCGCCGTACCGAGAACGGGCCGCGTCGCCAGCAGCAGTGCCGCGATCGCCGCCATGCCGGAGATGGTGTAGATGGTGTCATGACGGCTTTCGCCCGCCGCATAGAACGACGGCCCGCGCACGTCGAGATCGGCGCGCTGATAGTCGTAGCTGAAGGCGAACGGGCCGGCGCGATGATCGTCCGCATCCGCCCAAGCCGTCTCGGTCGCGGTCCAGTCGCTGAGCGCGTGCTCGGCCTTCAGCGCGGCCGCGAGCTGAAACTTGCGCCGGACGACCTCCATCACGGAGCGCGGCGCCGGCAGCGCATGCGGTCGCCGCAGGCAGCAATTCAGGAGCCGCAGCTCCTGATGCTTGCGGGCGAGATAGGCTTCGATCGTCTCCATCGGGCTCTTCATGGGTGATGCTGGCGGCCGGGATGCAACGCGCAGGGATTGCGATGGGTCCAACGGAGTGCGGCAATGCCGCGCGGTTTGCTGTAGTCTGGCCGGACAAGGAGGAGATGAATGGGCAGGGAACTCGAAGGCAAGGTGGCGGCGGTCACCGGGGCGGCGTCGGGCATCGGCCTCGCCAGCAGCGCGGCGATGCTGGCCGCCGGCGCGCGCGTCGTCATGATCGATCGCGACGCCGCGGCGCTGGCGAGCCTGCGCGAGCGGCACGGCGAGGCCGTGATCCCCGTGGTCATCGACCTGCTCGATCCCACGGATTGCGCCACCCTGCTGCCGCGCGTCCTCGATGCGGCCGGCCGGCTCGACATCCTTCACGCCAATGCCGGCAGCTATCTCGGCGGCGATCTCGTCGACGCCAGGACGGACGCGATCGACCGCATGCTGAACCTCAACGTCAACGTCGTCATGAAGAACGTGCGCGACGTGCTCCCGCACATGATCGCGCGCGGCTCCGGCGACATCATCGTCACCAGCTCGCTCGCCGCGCATTACCCGACGCCGTGGGAGCCGGTCTATGCGTCGTCGAAATGGGCGATCGACTGCTTCGTGCAGACGGTGCGCCGCCAGGTCTTCAAGCACGGCATCCGCGTCGGCGCGATCTCGCCAGGCCCGGTGGTCACCGCGCTGATCGCCGACTGGCCGGCCGAGAAGCTGAAGGAGGCGCGCGAGTCCGGCAGCCTGCTGGAGCCCTCAGAGGTCGCCGAGGTGATCATGTTCATGCTGACCCGTCCGCGCGGCATGACCATCCGCGACGTCGTGATGCTGCCGACGAATTTTGATCTGTAGGGACATCCAAATTTTCATGAGCTGGAATCAGCCCCAAGTGATCGCCGCGCGCCAGGACATCCTTCAAGTGGCGCGGGATGTCCTGTCCGGCGCCGTGTCTCCGATCGAGGGTGCGCGAAGCATCGCAAGGCTTCGCTTCACCGCGCGGCTCGAGACCGATGTCGACATTCTTCCCCTGGTTGGAATCGACTCCGAAACGGACGCGCTCCCGCTTGGCCGCGATCGCGAGCACTGGCAGGCGCAAGCGCTGATCGACCTGCAGGGGGCGATCGATGACGCGCAGCGCTGGGCGCGCGACGTGGCAGACAGCCGTTGCCGAAGCCTTCTGGCTCGCTCGGACAGTCTGTTGCGCTGGCCGGGTTGACGGCCGTTCCAGGCTGCCGCCTTCACAGCGTCCGCGTATGACGATGAGTCCGGGAAACTACGGGGGCCGAATTAAGCGCAACCTTAATCATAAGGAACCTAGCGTGAGCCCGCGCAATCCGGGGGCAATAATGAAGATCGGCCGACTTTTTGCAATTTCCATGCTGTCGGTGACGGCTTTGGCCGTCCTGCCTGCTGCTCAAGTCGTGATCGAGCAGGTCAGGGCTGTCAGCCACAAGGCCGAGGCGATCAAGACGGTCGAGGCGTTCGGCGCCGTGCTGCTCTACGCGCAGGACGTGGTCGGCCATCGCGCCCCCTACATCACGCCGATCTTCCAGGATACTCCCGCCACGCCCGCGCAGCTCGAAGGCGTGCGCAAGATCAGGCAGTCCGCCGACGCATCCTTCGCCAGGGCGCGCGCGCAGCTGGCGAACGTCTCCAACAGCGAGGCGATCACGCGCAGCCTGGACCAGGCCTCGTCCAAGCTGAACGAGATCCTCGCCAAGGTGGACCCCGCGCTGACCGCGCCGCTGACCGCGCGCGATCCGGCCGTCATCAAGAGCTTTCTCCCCGGGGTCACCCAGGTCGCCCTGGCAATCGAGCCGATCCTGAACCAGCTGCAGAACCGCATCGCCAATGCCGACGCGTCGCTGACGACGCTGCTCGACGTCGCCCGCACCGCGCAGGACCTGCGCGTGACCGCCGGCGGCCGGGCTGCCGCGCTGTCGCCGGCGCTCAGCGCCCGCCGCGCCGTGGCACCGGCCGAGAAGGCGGCGATGGATCGCGCCCAGGGCCGCACCGAGGCCGATCGCGAGCGCCTGGATGCCGGCATCGACCAGCTCGGCAATCCGGAGCGGCTGCTGACGGCGTTCAAGGAGGCCCGTGACGCCTATTTCGGGCGCGCCGTTCCGATCGTCGACAAGGACATCGCAGCCGGGCTCGGCGATCTCAACTACGCACTCACCGCCGACAGCCTGGCCGAGGCGGTCGTCCCGGCCGTGCAGAAGTTCTTCGTCGTGCGCGACGCCGCGATCGCCGAGGCCCGCGAGCGTGCCGTCGCGGCGCGCGATGCGGCCTATCTGATGCTCGCGCTGGCGACGGCGGTGGTCGCGGCCCTCGCCGGCATTCTCGTGTTCGTCACCATGCTGCTGCGCCGCCGCGTGATCAACCCGATCGTGAACCTGACCGGCCTGATCGGCGAGATGGCGGCCGGCCACGACGACGTGGCGATCCCGACGATCAATCGCGACGACGAGATCGCCGCGATGACCGGCTCGCTGCAGACCTTCAAGGAGGCGCTGCTGGAGAAGAAGCGCGCCGAGCAGGCGGCCGCGGCCGACGCGCAGGCCAAGATCGAGCGCGGCCAGCGTGTCGAGCGCTTCACGCGCGAGTTCGAGATGGCGATCGGCGAGGTCGTCGGCGTCGTGTCATCAGCGTCGGCCGATCTGGAGCGCTCCGCCGCCACGCTGACGACGACCGCCGGCCGCTCGCTGGAGCTCGCCACCGTAGTGACCTCGGCCTCCGAGGAGGCCTCGACCAACGTGCATTCGGTCGCCGCGGCCGCCGAGGAGATGAGCTCGTCGGTCAACGAGATCAGCCGCCAGGTGCAGGACTCCGCGCGCATCGCCAACGAGGCGCTGGCGCAGGCGCGCAAGACCAACGACAACGTCGCGGAGCTTGCCAAGGCGGCGGCGCGGATCGGCGACGTCGTCGAGCTGATCAACGCGATCGCCGGCCAGACCAATCTGCTCGCGCTCAACGCCACCATCGAGGCCGCCCGCGCCGGCGAGGCCGGCCGCGGCTTCGCGGTGGTCGCCTCCGAGGTCAAGGCGCTGGCCGAGCAGACCGCCAAGGCCACCGGCGAGATCGGCCAGCAGATCGGCGGCATCCAGGCGGCGACCCAGGAGTCGGTCGGCTCGATCAAGGAGATCGGCGAGACCATCGCCCGGATGTCGGAGATCGCGTCCGCCATCGCCTCGGCCGTCGAGGAGCAGAGCTCGGCGACGCGCGAGATCTCGCGCAACGTCCAGCAGGCGGCGCACGGCACGCAGCAGGTGTCGGCGAACATCGCCAGCGTCCGGCATGGCGCCGACGAGACCGGCTCGGCCTCCTCGCAGGTGCTGTCCGCCGCGAAGTCGCTGTCCGGCCAGAGCAGCCGCCTCCGCGACGAGGTCAGCCGCTTCCTCGACTCGGTGCGCGCGGCGTGAGGGTGCATTATGCGTGGCCTCGACGAGGGCCGCGCATCGCCACCCGATCGCAGCAGCTATAGCCCGCATGAGCGCAAGCGACATGCGGGGCCAGCCCCCTCAGATATCGGTGCCGCTCATCCGGGCTACAGCTACTCAGATCTGCGCTGCTGCCGATGCTCCGCGATCGGACCGATCGCGCCCTTTGTTCTTCTCGGCTGCCCCGCTCTCCCGCGAACGCGGGAATCCATAACCCCAGGCGGATGTTAGCTTGCGAGACACGTTCAACTGAAGTGGACCCCACGCACGGGACCATGGATCGCCGAAAATTAAGGTGTGATCGCGCCTGCCCTGTCGTTCAAATCAAGCAGCTTCCTGCTGCTGCGTCTGGGCCTGCTGTGGGTATGTGGGCAACGCGTTTGCGTTGTCCAAGCGAAGCGGCATATCCACAGTCTGGGCCGCCTCGATCACATCCATGCCGGCGCGCCATGCCGCCATGGGAAACTGATTGTTCATCGCCTGGTGCGGGCGGCGATGATTATAAAAGGTCATCCATGAGCCGATGCCGTCTCGCGCTTCGCGCCCGTCAGCATAGGCTTTCAGATGCACTTCCTCATACTTGATCGAGCGCCACAATCGTTCGATGAAGATGTTGTCCATGAAACGGCCGCGTCCGTCCATCGAAATCGCAATGCCTGCAGCCTCCAGCCTGCCGGTGAAGGCTGAGCTGGTGAACTGCGCGCCCTGATCGGCGTTGAAGATCTTAGGCCGGCCGTGACGCGCCATCGCCTCGTCGAGCGCAGCGATGCAAAAGCCCGTATTCATCGTGTTCGACAAGCGCCACGCCAGCACCGCCCGGGTGGCCCAGTCGATGATCGCCACCAGATACAGGAACCCCTGCGCCATCGGAATGTAGGTGATGTCGGCCGCCCAGACGTGATTGGGCATCGGTGATGCTGACGCCGCGCAGCAGATAGGGATGGATCTTGTGGCCGGAGGCGGCCTTGCTGGTGCCGGGGCGCGGGACCAGCGCCAGTACCGTTAACGGACCGCCGGACAATGGTTGAAGTTTCCGATACAGGTGCTCTTTGAGTTTTGCTTCCAACCCTCTCCCTTTGAGGGGTTTCCAAGACATGTCTTGCAAGAAGTGGTCGACGTAGCGCCCTTGCAACCTAAGTTTTTGTAGCAGGTGCCCGCATGGACGGTCCAAGGAATGAAAACAATCGCGACTATTGCGGCGGCGGTGCAGATATTTCTCATCGTTTTTTCCCATTTGAAGCGGTGATGGTCTCGATCGAGCCGATAAGCGAAGGGCTCGACCAGCATTTCAGTCGTCAAAGCGGGCACGGCATTGGTAGCTACCAATGCTAACGCTGGAGACTTAAACTGACATCGGGGTCGCACCCCGTTTTCGCATTGGGAGAATCCCCCATGGGCCGCCCAGCTTCGCACGCGTCAACTTGCCGGACGCAGACGGGCATGGATCAAGGCGCCGGTGCGCCGTAAGGGTCGCCGAGCAGCACGCTGCGGATCGCCACCAGAAGGTCTTCTGTCATCTCCTGCTTGGCGACGTAGTCGTCGGTGCCGGATTCGAAAGCGCGGCGGACGTATTGCGGCGAATCATGCCTGCTCAATCCAGGTAGCGGCAGACGAACAAAGCGCGCGCGAACGTCTCTCACCAGATCCAAACCATTGCTATCGCCAAGGAACAGATCGACGATCCCTAGATCGGGTTTCGTGGCCGCGATGGCCACGAGCGCATCCCGTTGGGTGGCCGCCAAGGCACATACGACAAGACCGGGCTCAGCATTGATCAGCGCGGTCAGCCTGCGCCGCATCAGGGGTGACTGTCCACAATGAGCAGACGCCGCGTGCGCCGTGCTGATTGCGCAGTCCGCTTTAGCACCATGGCCCAGACCGCGTGTTCGGCCGTCGCGCTTGCCGGAGAGGGGCTGTGCCTGCTTGGTCGAGAAGTCATCGGCGGCATGGCAGACGTGTATGACACTAGCCGCGCACTTGGGCGAACTTTATGACTCAACCCAATCGGCCGATTGTAACCCATTGAGCCGCGCGTTGGGCGAGTTCAGCAGCCGATTCGATCGCCAGCTTATTCTTGATGTGCTCAAGATGGGATTCTACCGTTTTGACGCTGCGGTTCAGTAGACCAGCGATCTGCCGCGTGGTTCGGCCCTGACCAACGAGCCGAAATACCTGCAATTCCCGATCGCTCAGCGTGCGCACCGGCGAGGCGGTCTCGAGCGGTCGCGCGCCGACGCATCGTTCAGCCAGCCGCCGCTGCAGAGCCTCGCTCATGTAGGTCTCGCCTGCAAGCACCCGACGAATGGCAGCGATCACGGTCGATTCGAGCTGTTGTTTGGTGACATAGCCGAGGGCGCCGGCGCAAAGCGCGCGCTCGGCGAACACCTCTTCGTCGTACATCGAAAGCACCAGCGAGCGAACGCCGGGATGACGCGCTTTGATTTCCTTGACGAGATCTAGGCCGTCCTCGTCGCCGAGAGCAAGGTCTACGATCACCAGATCAGGGCGACTGATCGCGATGGTCTTGAGCGCGGCCACACGCGTACCGACCGCGCCGTGAACGGCGAGGCCGTTTTCCGCCTCGATGAGGGCGATCAACCCGCGGCACAGCACGGGATGATCGTCGACGACAAGCAGCCTCTTCCGCACCGCGTCCGCGGCTTCAGCCAGGCAAGTGGGCATCGCCGATACTTTCCTGCCGTTCGTAATTCGATAACAGCGGAAACGCGCACGCAACCATGACGCCGCGACGGGCCTGCGGCTCCACAGTAAGAGAACCGCCGATCGCCCGCGCGCGGTAGTCCATGGTATAAAGCCCGATGCCGTCATGATCGCGCCATTTTTCGGGAAGCCCGACACCGTTGTCCCGGATGCTCAATAGTCCCGAGCCTGCAGTGCACGCCAGACGGATCTCGATTTCGTCGGCTCGGCCGTGGCTGACCGCATTGCGGACGGCTTCTTGGGCGATACGCACGAGGTGGCTCGTGGTTTCGCGGCCAAGATCGGGACAAGGGTTATCTTCCACAAACGCACAAAAGGCGCCATGAGCGGCGCTGACGTTGCGGGCGAGGCTCTCAAGGGAGCCGACAAGATCCGCGCTATTCAGACCGATCGAGCTGAGCCCACGAGCGAGGTCACGCGCCTCGCCGATGGTCTCGTTCAGCAATCGTACGAGTTCGGCCGCGGCCGCGGCGGGACCCGGTTGGCCGCTCGCCGCCAAACTTCGCCACAGCGCCGCAGCTAGCGCCGCTAAGCCGGCGAGCGATTGGCAGAGCCCGTCGTGGAGTTCACGCCCAATGCGCTGTCTCTCGCGAGAGGCAATCGCAAGAATTTCACGTTCAAGAATTTCTTGTTGCCCAATATCGCGAGTTATGGCTTCGATCTGCTCCCGTTGCATCGAAGACCAGCCAGGTTTTCTCGTGACTAAGATACACCCTTAGGATGTATCAGCAGTATGATCGAGTCAACTTCAAAGATCGATTTAAACCGCATAACTTTATGTACATTAAAGCTACGCGCCGCACCGTTGTAATTGTCGATCGGCAGGGCGTCGATGAAGCTCATCGCGTCGACGGAGAACACCGCGCCGCCATTCGCCGTCTTTCCCGACGCTAGCATGAGTCAGTGGACGCTGAGCCTTGCAGCTTCCATACGCATGAAATGTGGACGTGAGGTGAAGGTCTCACAGGCGTTGAATAGCGGGCAGCGGGTTTATCCTCATTCATGATTGATCGCCTCGGCAACTCTGTTGAGGCAATCTCATGACAGGCAAGATCAAACCAATCTCGATCTGTCTCGCGGGCGCCCGACCGCAAGGTACGACCGCCGTGCTTCCACGTCAGTTGCGCGAAACGGAAATGCAACGCCAGCGGTCGCCACGCTTCCATTAGACGTCCGTGTAGCAGCCAGTCCCCCGGCTTCCGTCGGGTTTGGTGAAGTGCGTGCGTGCATTCACGACACCGATGTCTCCAAGGACCCTGATCTGGATGTCGCTGCCGGAAATCTCGGTGACCGGCGACTTCCGGGCGACTTGCCGCAGGAAGCCGGCGCGGTCGAGGACGGTCCCGTCCGGGGATTACGGTGACGCTGCACCAAACAAAGCCCCCTCCGCCGCCCGTATCCCAGCTCTGCTGAAACTGCCCGTCGTGCCACTCTGCCGCACCCATTCCCCTTGTGCCGTCGGGCAAATCACCTGCACATTTCCGGCCGTCCCGTGCTCATCGAAGAGGGGCGTTCGCGAGTCGCCACGAGCGTTGGGTGTGGGATGCGATGGCCGGGTCGGAGTTGCAGCGCGCATTCGCGAGCGGACGAACAACTTCGATACGGACGGTGAAGTCGCGTGGTCCCGACCTCCCGACGCTGAGGTCAAGCTCGCTGGTGTGCGTCAGTGCATCGCGGGTGATGGGGGCAACAAAGCCCGGTCCCCAGGGAGAGCGCGTATAGATCGTAAGCCCATCGCGCAGGGAGGGCCGGGTGTGTTCGGCCAGACCTGTGGTGACTGCCGCCTGCATTCTTTTTCTGCAGGCGGGCCACGGGCGCGGCCAGCGCCCGGCCTTCCCTGCGCCCTCTGTATCGAAGAGGGCGGTCTCCCAGCAAAGCTCGGACGCAAATTGCGCCGCGAGGCCGACGACGTGCATCTGCGCGTGGCCTGTGGTCCCGAGGCGTCGCCAAAGATCATGTTTGGGGAAGAACGCCCTGGTGCTGCCGGACAGGATTGAACTGTCGACCTCTCCCTTACCAAGGGAGTGCTCTACCACTGAGCTACGGCAGCAAAGGGACTGGCGGGGACCGGCCCGAAGGCCGCGACCGAACGCGGGCGGTTCTTGCCACAAGGTCCCCGCCTGCGCAAGCGCGGCTCGCCCGGTTTTCCGGGAAAGACGTCAGCGTGATGTATCGAAACGGAGCGAAAGACCTCCGAATCGGAGCGAAATCGCCCGTTCGCGGCGGATTTTCGCGGTTTGCCGCTCGAGGTGCCCAACTGGCCGCAGCTGCGGCGGCAACTCCCCATCCGGGCAGGCGACGGCCGGCCGGGCGGAACCTAGCGTCTGCGTCGCCAACGCCTCTTGGCTTTCGCATCTGCGGCCCCAATTGTGCTTCTGGTATGGGGTGACCGGGGGAAGGGGATGGCGGAGAAGACCGGGAAGGCGGCGCCGAAGGGCGCGCGCGAGGAGCGGCTGAAGCAGGCGCTGCGCGAGAACCTGAAGCGGCGCAAGGCGCAGAGCCGCGAGCGCAGCCAGGCGGGGACGGTCGAGAAGGACGGCTTGGACGAGGCCGCTGCCGACGGCGCGGACGATTCGAAGCATTGAGCAGATTGCAGGCAGGGTGGGCGTGATGGCAGCGGATGAGGGGATGACGGCGGATGCGGCGGCACAACGGGCAGAGCTCGCGAAGACGTTGCCGCGCTTCGACCAGACTTTTCCGGAGCTGACGCCGCCGGAGATCGCGCGTCTGCGCGGCTTCGGCGAGATCCAGACCTATCGCGACGGCGACCTGCTGTTCGAGACCGGCAAGCCCGGCCCCGGCATGTTCGTGATTCTCAAGGGCCATGTCGCGATCACCCAGCGCGATGGCCTCGGTCACGTCACCCCGGTGATCGACCAGGGGCCAGGGCAGTTTCTGGCCGAGATCGCCCAGCTCTCCGGCCGGGTCGCGCTGGTCGACGGCCATGCCGAGGGCGACGTCGAGGTCATCCTGATTCGGCCCGAACGGCTGCGGGCGCTGCTGATCGCCGAGGCCGAGCTCGGTGAGCGCATCATGCGGGCGCTGATCCTGCGCCGTGTGAATCTCATTCAGGGCGGCGCCGGCGGCCCGGTCATGATCGGCCCGCCGCAATCGGCCGCGATCGCGCGGCTGCAGAGCTTCCTCACCCGCAACGGCTTTCCGCACCATCTGCTCGATCCCGCCGTCGATCACGACGCCGCCGACCTGATCGCGCGCTATTCGCCGACCCCGGCCGAGCTGCCGCTGGTGGTGGTGTCCGACGGCAGCGTGCTGCGCAATCCCAGCGAGACCGAGCTGGCGCGTGCCGTCGGGATGATCGGCGGGCCGCGCGGCGAGAAGATCTACGATGTCGCGGTCGTCGGCTGCGGCCCGGCGGGCCTGGCCACCGCCGTGTATGGCGCCTCCGAAGGTCTTTCCGTCGCGGTGCTGGACTCGCGTGCGTTCGGCGGCCAGGCCGGCGCCAGCGCGCGCATCGAGAACTATTTCGGCTTCCCGACCGGCATCACCGGCCTCGCGCTGACCGCGCGCGCCTTCAACCAGGCGCAGAAGTTCGGCGCCGAGATCATGATCCCGGTGTCGGTCAATGCGCTCGACTGCGAGCGCAAGGCCGGCGCCTTCGTGCTGGCGCTCGAGGGCGGCGACGAGGTGCGGGCGCGCTCGGTGGTGGTCGCCAGCGGCGCGCGCTATCGCCGGCCTGATCTTGCCCGGCTCAAGGAGTTCGAGGGGCGCGGCGTGTGGTACTGGGCCTCGCCGATCGAGGCGCGGCTGTGCGCGGGGCAGGAGGTCGCCCTGGTCGGCGGCGGCAATTCCGCGGGGCAGGCCGCGGTGTTTCTGTCGGGGCACGTCAAGAAGGTGCGAATGATCATCCGTGGCGGCGGGCTTGCCGCGTCGATGTCGCGCTATCTGATCGAGCGCATCGAGGCGACGCCGAACATCGAGCTGTTGTTCAACACCGAGGTCGTCGCGCTCGATGGCGGCGCCGACACCGGCCTCGAACGCATCACCTTGAAGAGCCGGCTGTCCGGCGAAGAGACGCCGGCCGACATCAGCAATCTGTTTCTGTTCGTCGGCGCCGATCCCGCCACCGGCTGGCTCGACGGCTGCGGCGTCACGCTCGATCGCGCCGGCTTCGTCGTCACCGGCGCGCAGTCGGAGCAGAATGCCGGGCGGATGGTGTCGCCGCTCGAGACCTCGGTGCCCGGCGTCTATGCGGTCGGCGACGTCCGCTCCGGCTCGGTCAAGCGCGTCGGCGGTGCGATCGGCGAGGGGGCCCAGGTCGTCGCCGCGCTGCACGGGTTTCTGGCCGATGCGCTGGTCCCGCCGGTCTGATTCGCGCCTTTCCGCCGCGGGGGCCGTACCGTCAGGGGATGAATTCCCGGCGGCTGCGACCTGCCGTTGCGAACTCATCAAATCGCCGTAATGTCGGTCCTGTTGCGCCGACCTTAGCCCAATTTCCCGGCCAGCCCCACAGGACCAGCATGGATCGCATTCGCATCGTCGGCGGCAACCCGCTTCGCGGCACCATCCCGATTTCGGGCGCGAAGAACGCCGCCCTGCCGCTGATGATCGCGGGTCTTTTGACACCGGAGACGCTGATCCTGGACAACGTCCCCCGCCTCGCCGACGTCGCGCAGCTGCAGCGCATCCTCGGCAATCACGGCGTGGACATCATGGCCGTCGGCAAGCGTCCCGGCGACGGCCAGTATCAGGGCCAGACGCTGCAGATCTCGGCGGCCAACATCATCGACACCACGGCGCCGTATGAGCTGGTGTCGCGGATGCGCGCCAGCTTCTGGGTGATCGCGCCGCTGCTCGCGCGCATGCACGAGGCGCGGGTGTCGCTGCCCGGCGGCTGCGCCATCGGCACGCGGCCGGTCGATCTCCTGATCATGGCGCTGGAGAAGCTCGGCGCCAGCATCGAGATCGATGCCGGCTACGTGGTCGCCAAGGCGCCGGGCGGCCTGCGCGGTGGCACGATCGATTTCCCCAAGGTCACCGTCGGCGGCACCCATGTCGCGGTCATGGCCGCGAGCCTCGCCAAGGGCACGACCGTCATCGCCAACGCCGCCTGCGAGCCGGAGATCACCGATCTCGCCGACTGCCTCAACAAGATGGGCGCGCGCATCACCGGTGCCGGCACGCCACGCATCGAGATCGAGGGCGTGGCGTCTCTGCACGGCGCGCGTCACACCGTGCTGCCCGACCGCATCGAGGCCGGCACCTATGCGATCGCCGCGGCGATGACCGGCGGCGATGTCCGGCTCGCCGGCGCGCGGCCGGAGCTGTTGCAGTCCGCGCTCGACGTGCTGACCGAGGCCGGCGCCGAGATCACGAGCGACGCCGAGGGAATCCGCGTCGTCAGAAACGGCCACGGCATCCGCCCGGTGCAGGTGACGACGGCGCCGTTCCCCGGTTTTCCGACCGATCTGCAGGCCCAGTTGATGGCGCTGATGGTCTGCGCGCAGGGCGCCTCGGCAATCACCGAGACCATCTTCGAGAACCGATTCATGCATGTGCAGGAACTCGCACGGTTCGGCGCGCGTATCAGTCTCGACGGCGAGACCGCGCGGATCGAGGGCACCTCTCATTTGCGCGGCGCGCCCGTGATGGCGACCGATCTGCGCGCCTCGGTGTCGCTGGTCATTGCCGGGCTTGCTGCGGAAGGCGAAACCATGATCAATCGCGTCTACCATCTCGATCGCGGCTTCGAGCGGCTGGAGGACAAGCTGAAGGCCTGCGGCGCCACGATCGAGCGCATCCGCGAGTGAAGGCGCTGCCAAGAGGATGAGACCGTGACCGACCGGCTCAAACTGATCGCGCTCGATGCCGACGATCTCGCCGTCATCTCCGCCCATGTGCAGGACGCGCGGGTGCAGGCGGCCGACATCATCTGGCGCCAGGCCGAGAAGCGGCTGGTGATCGGCATGAACCGGCTCGACTGGGATCAGGCCCTGCATGGTGAGAGCGAGCCGCGCCGGCTGCTCGCGGCGTTGCGGTTCGACCGGGTGCTGGCCTGCAAGTCGCGCCGCATCGACCTCGCCGCGCCTGACGCCGTGCTGGAGCTGATCGGCATCGAATTCCATGCCGGCGCCGAGCCGCCCGCCGGCAGCGCGCTGCTGCTGTTCTCCCATGGCGGCGCATTGCGGCTCGATGTCGAATGTCTCGAATGCGAGCTGACCGATCTTGGCGAGGACGATCTCGGCACCAGCGATATCGATGGCGGTCCGCCGCTGACCGGGTAGGCGCCGGTTCAAAGGGTTGACGGCCCCGCGCTGCCGCGCCATTGAGCAGGGGGTCGGGGGCAGCCACCCCTTCGGAAAGTGCCAGAGATGCCCATTCGCCTGTCCCGCGCCAGCACCGATTTCGACACTCAGTTTCGGCAGTTTCTCGCCGCCAAGCGCGAGACCTCCGCCGACGTCGAAGCCACCGCCCGCGCCATCGTCGACGACGTCGCCCGGCGCGGCGATGCGGCGCTGCTCGAGGCGACGCGCAAGTTCGACCGGCTGGAGCTCGATGCCTCCTCGCTGCGCGTGACGGCCGCCGAGATCGAGGCCGCCTTCAAGGCCTGTGACGCCGCGACCTTGGATGCGCTGAAATTCGCCCGCGGCCGCATCGAGGCGTTTCATCTCAAGCAGCTGCCGGCCGACCAGCGCTTCACCGACGAAGCCGGCGTCGAGCTCGGCTGGCGCTGGAGCGCGATCGAATCCGCCGGTCTCTACGTCCCCGGCGGCACCGCGGCCTATCCGTCCTCGGTGCTGATGAATGCCATTCCCGCCAAGGTCGCCGGCGTCGACCGGCTCGTGATGGTGGTGCCGACGCCGGACGGCAAGCTCAATCCGCTGGTGCTGGCCGCCGCCCATCTCGGCGGCGTCTCCGAGATCTACCGCGTCGGCGGCGCCCAGGCCGTGGCCGCGCTGGCGCATGGCACCGCGACGATCGCCCCGGTCGCCAAGATCGTCGGCCCGGGCAACGCCTATGTCGCCGCCGCCAAGCGGCTGGTGTTCGGCAAGGTCGGCATCGACATGATCGCCGGCCCCTCCGAGGTGCTGGTCATCGCCGACGACAGCGGCAATGCCGACTGGATCGCCGCCGATCTGCTCGCCCAGGCCGAGCATGACGCCAGCGCGCAATCGATCCTGATCACCGACAGCCGCCGCCTGGCCGATGATGTCGCCCGCGCCGTCGAGGGCCAGCTCAAGACCCTGCCGCGTGCCGCGATCGCCGGCGCGTCGTGGGCCGATTTCGGCGCCATCATCGAGGTGGATTATCTCGACCAGGCCGTGCCGCTGGCGGACGCCATCGCCGCCGAGCATCTGGAGATCATGACGGCCGATCCCGACGCGTTCGCGGCCCGTGTCCGCAATGCCGGCGCCATCTTCCTGGGCGCGCACACGCCGGAGGCGATCGGCGACTATGTCGGCGGCTCCAATCACGTGCTGCCGACCGCGCGCTCGGCGCGGTTCTCCTCAGGTCTCGGCGTGCTCGACTTCATGAAGCGCACGTCGCTGTTGAAATGCGGCCCCGAGCAGTTGCGCGCGCTGGGGCCAGCGGCGATGACACTGGGCAAGGCCGAGGGTCTCGACGCCCATTCACGCTCCGTGGGAATACGCCTCAATCTGCCATGACCCAGCACCCGCCAGGCGACGACCGGACCAATCGCATCGTGGCGGTGACGCTCGACGAGGAGTCGATCGGCCGCTCCGGCCCGGACATCGAGCATGAGCGGGCGATTGCGATCTACGACCTCGTCGAGGAGAACCTGTTCGCGCCCGAGGGCGCCGACGGCGCCGGTCCCTTCACCCTGCATCTCGGTATCACCGCCAACCGGCTGATGTTCGACATCCGCAAGGAGGACGGCACGCCGGTGGTGACGCATCTGTTGTCGCTGTCGCCGTTCCGGCGGATCGTGAAGGACTACTTCATGATCTGCGACAGCTACTACCAGGCGATCCGCACCGCGACGCCGGACAAGATCGAGGCCATCGACATGGGCCGCCGCGGCATCCACGACGAGGGCTCGCGCACCCTTCAGGAGCGGCTGAAGGGCAAGGTGCGGGTCGATTTCGAGACCTCGCGCCGGCTGTTCACTTTGATCACGGTGCTGCACTGGAAGGGCGAGGGCCAGTGATGCCGCGGGCCGCCACGCGCGCGTCCCAGCTTTCGGCCAAGGGCGCCTAGGCGCATGGCCGAGGGGCCGCCGCGCGCGCGCCAGCCGCAGGCGGTGCTGTTCGCCTGCGGCCAGAACAGCGTCCGCTCGCCGATGGCCGAGAGCCTGCTGCGCCAGATGTATCCGCAGGCGCTCTATGTCCGCTCCGCCGGCGTCAAGAAGGGTGAGCTCGATCCGTTCGCGGTGTCGGTGATGGCCGAGCTCGGCCAGGACATCTCGCAGCACAAGCCGACCACCTTCGAGGAGCTCGAGGACTGGGAGGGGCTGAATTTCGACCTCATCATCACCCTCTCGCCCGAGGCCCATCACAAGGCCCTGGAGCTGACCCGCACCATCGCCGCCGACGTCGAATACTGGCCGACGCCCGACCCGACCGGCACCGACGGCAATCGCGAGCAGAAGCTCGCGGCCTATCGCGAGGTCTGCGACGGGCTGTTCACGCGGATCCGCAAGCGTTTCGGCAAGCCCGGTCCGGCGGGCCTGTAGGTTCCCGGTTCCCCCGCAGGTGTCATCGAACCGAAATACCAACGTCGTCCCCCGCTCAAATTCGCGCCGTAGAGCAGGCCCGTCGCAGCCTTGTCGCAGCCTTCGGGTTGTGGAATGACAGCCCTTCCGATAGGTTCCGCGCGCACGCCCCGCCGCTTCCGAATCCCCCAGCGAAATCAGCATGCTCGGCCGTCCCAAAATCGTTCTTGCATCCGGCTCGCCGCGGCGTCTGGCGCTGCTCAACCAGGCCGGCATCGAGCCCGATGCGCTGCGCCCCGCCGACGTCGACGAGACGCCGAAGCGTGGCGAGCTGCCGCGCGCCTGCGCCAACCGGCTGGCCCGCGCCAAGGCCGATGCCGCGCTCAAATCGGTCCAGCTCGACGACGAGCTGCGCGGCGCCTTCATCATCTCCGCCGACACGGTGGTCGCGGTCGGCCGCCGCATCCTGCCGAAGGCCAATCTGGTCGACGAGGCCTCGCAGTGCCTGCGCCTCCTGTCCGGCCGCAACCATCGCGTCTACACCGCAATCACCCTGGTGACGCCGAAGGAGGCGTTCCGCCAGCGCCTGGTCGAGACCCGCGTCCGCTTCAAGCGGCTCAGCGAGGACGACATCCAGGCCTATATCGGCTCCGGCGAATGGCGGGGGAAGGCCGGCGGCTACGCCGTGCAGGGCATCGCCGGCTCGTTCGTGGTCAAGATGGTCGGCTCCTACACCAACGTCGTCGGCCTGCCGCTCTACGAGACCACGACCCTGCTTGCCGGCGAGGGGTTTCCGATCCGCTTCGGCTGGCTCAACACCGTCGGCGTCTGACGCCATCCTCGAGGAGGTGCATCGCGCGGCGCGGGCGCCTAGATAGCGGCCATGTCCCAAGAATCGACCCGTTCGACCAGCTCCCCATCCGCCGCCTCCGCCAAGCCCGCCGGCCGCTGTCCGATCTGCCGCCGGCCCGCAGCCGAGGCCGTCCGCCCATTCTGCTCGCCGCGCTGCCGCGACGTCGACCTGCATCGCTGGCTCAGCGGCTCCTATGTCATCCCGGCCACCGAGGGCGACGAGGACGACGTCGAATAGGGCCGTGTTTTCATGGCTTTGCCCCGGCGGAGCTGGCCGTCCGGCGGCGGCCCCGGGGCCTTCCGCGCAACTGCGAAAGGAATGTGAAAACTTCGCCTCAGGGCGGTAGACAGCGCCGCCTGCTCTGACTATAACCCGCCGGCTCGCCGGGCTTTTTTGCCCTTCACGAGACCTGCCCAGGTAGCTCAGTTGGTAGAGCATGCGACTGAAAATCGCAGTGTCGGTGGTTCGATTCCGCCCCTGGGCACCATCATCCCCTCCGAACCCGTTCGTTGTCGTTCGCGCGGGTTCGCGGCGCGACGATAATCGCCATAAAATCAAGCGCTTCCTTTGATATTGTCGCCCGGTACGGTTCGCGACCGTTCGGGAGCATCCGGCGTTTTCGGGTACACTGTGGGTACACTGAAACGGCCGGGTACACTGGCGGGTCGCTCGATGGCGGGGGACCTTCCCATGGATGAGCTGAGCGACACGAAGATCCGGAACGCGACGCCGGCGGCCAAGGAATACGCGCTTGCCGACGGGCAAGGCCTCAGCGTCGTCGTTCGGCCCAATGGCACCAAGCTCTGGCTGTATCGCTACCGTTTCGGCGGCAAGCGCAAGAACATGTCTTTCGGCACGTTCCCCGGCGTTGGCCTGAAGGCCGCGCGTGACAAACGCCATGGCGCCGAGAAGCTGCTCGACCAGGGCCAGGACCCGGTCGCAGTGCGCGAGGCCAAACGGCAGGAAGACGAAAAGCTCGAGCACACCTTCCGCGCGGTCGGGGAAGAATGGGTGCGCACGAAGCTCGAAAAGGAGAACAAGGCCAAGGCAACGATCAAGCGCGAGCGCTGGAATCTCGATCAGCTCAATCGTGAGATCGGCGACCGGCCGCTCTGTGAGATCGCTCCGCCTGAACTGCTGACAGCACTGCGTCGGGTCGAGGCGCGCGGCAGGTTCTACACCGTCGGGCGCCTACGATCGACCGCTTCGCGGGTGTTTCAATTCGGCGTCGGAGCCTCCTACTGTAACAGCGATCCGACCCGCGACTTGAAGCACGCCCTGACCAAGGCACCAAAGGGCAATCCGCGCCCGGCACTGACCGATCCTGACGCCGTCGGCGAGCTGATGCGCCGGATAGAGGTCTACGACGCCAAGAACGGCGGACTGGTCCGCTACGCGCTCAAATTGATCGCTTTGACCATGGTGCGGCCCGGCGAGTTGCGGCTGGCCGAGTGGACTGAGTTCGACGAGAAGAACCGCATCTGGCTGATCCCCGCCGAGAAAATGAAGATGCGCGAGGATCACGAGGTGCCGCTCTCTCGCCAGGCCCTTGCGATCCTCGCTGAGCTGCGGCCTTTGACTGGTCGCGGCCGCTATCTGTTCTCCCATGACGATGATGTGCCGATGTCAGACAACACCATCAACAAGGCGTTGCGGATCATGGGCTACGACACCGGCCCCGGCGGGGACCACTGCGCGCACGGCTTTCGTTCCAGCGCCTCAACCTTGCTCAACGAAGAAGGCGTTTTCGACGGCGATGTCGTGGAAGCTCAGCTCGCCCATGAAACGGACGAAAAGAAAAGGCGGCGCCGCGACGAGGTGGTGCGGCGCCAGCTCGCCAAAGGCGACAAGAACAAGATTCGCGGTATCTACAATCGAGCCGCCTATTGGAGCGAACGCGTGCGTCTGATGCAGCATTGGGCCGATCGGCTCGATGGGCTGCGCAAAAAGGTTGCCGGGCCGCTGCGCAAGTCGGCCTAAAGCGCAGCGCGGGATTCGACCGGTGGCAGCGAGGCATGATACTCATCGACGCTGTCGAGATCGATGAGTGTCTTGCCTCCCATCTTGTAAGCCCTGATCCGCTCCCGTGCGATCAACTCATACGCTTTTGTTTTGCCGAATTTGCCATAGCGGCAGCCGTCCCTGAATTCGACAAGCCGGCGCCGCTTGTTGTTGTCAGTTTCTGCCATGGTCTTAGCGACTTTGATCTTGACGATACGAAGCGTACCGGACCGGTTGCGAGAGGAAGCGACTTCCCTTGCCAGGTTCGGAGCGTGCTGACTTTGTCGTGCCAATGATAACGAACAAAAGGCTTGTCGATGGAGCATCGAACTATCGCGTACAGAAGAGTAAGATCGGCGCTCGCCAGCTGGCATGGGTGTCGCGTCCAAGCCGGGGCTGCACCTCACTCCGGCTATTGATCGAGGAGATGAGATTGTCTGAGGAATGGACATTGAAAGCGGTCGGGAGCGCGCGTATAACCCGGCGCGCTTGCCGCCATTCATCGTTTCAAATGCAACATTGAACGGCTTTCCAAACGAGATTGGGCGCTGCGTGGTTCGAAAGCACAAATGGGAGATTGGCATCCCTCCCGCTCTCTTTGTGTGAACTGAGGTGGGTCCCGTAAATCTGGACAGGACGATAAGCGGAGTTTCTGCCTGGGCGACAATGGCCGCGAACAGGAGAGACCATGAAGAGACGACCCCGCGGGAACCACTCACCGGCCTTAAAGGCGGTGGTGGTGACCTTCCCCCCAAGTTTTATCCAGATCTGAGTTCGTTCGGGCGGTTGGATGTGCCCATCTGGGCGGTCGTAGCGGCGGGAGCTGGCGCGGAGCTCTCGGCATAGCGCAGCGCCAGATCCCGACGCGGATTG
>NZ_JAUHIR010000021.1:0-111602 GCF_032381375.1 Bradyrhizobium sp. SZCCHNR1017
CGGCAACCGCCCCGATCGGGAGTCCTCCACCGATGATCTTGCCGAGCGTATAGAGGTCTGGCTCCAGACCATAGCGTGCGGACGCTCCAACAAAGCCTTGACGGAAGTTCAGCACCTCATCGCTGATGATCAGGATGCCGTGAGCCCGAGCGGTTGACTGAATGGCGTCGACAAATTCCGGATCCGGCGCAATCAGGCCGGCGCGGCTCGGCATCGGATCGATGACGATGGCCGCCAGGGAATCGGCGTTGCGCTCGATCCGCTCCACCGCTCCCTGTACGTCGTTGAAACGCAGCGGCACCACCTCGTTCAACACCGAGGCGGGCTGCCCCTTGTAGTATGCAACGGATTGAGGCTCGGCGGGTGCCCCCCAATTGCTGGGCCCGCTGGACTGACTCACCTCGACCCAATCATACGCTCCGTGATAGGCGCCCTCGATCTTGGCGATGGCGGGCCGTCCGGTCCATGCGCGGGCCGCCTTGATGGCGAACATCACCGCTTCCGTACCGGTGTTGCAGAAGCGGATGCGCTCGATGGCGGCGACCCTCTCGCAGATCAGCTCCGCCAGTTCGATCTCGCGTTCGGTCGGATTGGCGAAACACGTCCCGTCGCGCAATTGCCGCTCGAGCGCCGACACGACAGGACCGAAGGCATGGCCGTGGATCAGGGTCGTGAAATTCGCATTCAAGTCGAGAAATTTTCGACCATCTGCATCGAACACGTAAGCCCCAGAGCCGTGGCTCACATAGCGCGGAAGCGGGTCCCGCTCGATGGTGGCCCGTGTTGTGCCATCGGGAAAGACGCAGCTCGCGCGCCGAAAGGCCTCTTTGGATCTGGGTCCCACCTGGGTGGGTCCGGTCTGCCTCGCGGAAGCCTGGGGCAGGGCTGATTGGACAGTCATCATGGGTTCTCGCTTCGACTGAAGTGAGCCATGACTAGGCGCGTTTGATATTTGATGCAACAAATTTGTTGCTGGAGCCGCCCGCTATTCCAGTCTCGTGGCGAGCCGTCGGTATCCGTCGCGAATGTCCTTTTCGATCGCCGCCTGAACCCGGGCGGCGTCCCCACTCTCCAGCCCCGCGATCGCCTCCATGTGGTTACTCACGCCCACTCTGGAGGTCGCGAATTCTGGGTACAGGTCGTTCAGCGAAGGGCCGATGCGGACCCAGAGCGATTCGATCATGGCTGTCAGGCGAGGCATGTTCGCGGTCTGATAGATCAGGAAATGGAAGGCCTTGTTGGCCTTGAGGGCGGCAGAATAATTGCCCGCGTCGAGCGCCGAATTGATCTGAGATTGCAAGGCCTTGAGCTTATCGATGGTCTCTGGCGACATGTTTGTCGCCGCCATCCGCGCCGCCAGTGCCTCCAGCACCAGGCGGATGGCGGTGACCTCATCGAGCGCAGCTTTGGTCAAGGGTGGAACGATGACGGTCTTCGGGCCGGCATTGACGAGGGCGCCTTCGCCAATCAGGCGCATGATGGCGTCACGCGCGGGCGTCGTGCTGACCTCGAGCGCCTGGGCAACAGCGCGCACCGTCAGTTTTTGTCCAGCCGAGAATTCACCTCGCACGATTGCCTCCTTCAGGGAGGCGTAGGCGAGTTCACCAAGGCTGGTCTGGCGGTCGATCGGCACGAGAGGCATCTCTGCGGCCGATTTCAACGAGGAGTCGGTCAGGTCTGAGAACATGGCCGCACTCTGAGTGCATAAGTGCGGGATTTCAAGCCGGGCAGGCTATTTGGTGCATCATTCCCCTGTGCATTCGCTGCCGTGATGCTCCCGATCGATCCGCAAGGAGCTTTTGCGCGTCGCGCGACGGGCTCTTGACATAACAAATTTGTTGTCTGATACATCAAAAAGAGGGTGGTGGTATTATGGACAGTGAATTGAGGGGCGGGTTTCGCGTTGGCGTCGACATCGGTGGAACCTTCACTGATGTTAGCATTGTCGATGGGGGCGGTCGTGTGCATGCAACCAAGTCGCCAAGCATGCCAGCCGATCCGGCCAAAGGTGTGGTTGCGGCGCTCGAGCGTGCGGCCTCCGAGCTCGGCATGACGCTTCAGCTGTTGTTGTCCCGGACCAATCTGTTCGTTCACGGCTCGACAATCGCGACCAATACCTTGCTCGAGAGAACGGGCGCGGTCGTCGGTCTGCTCGGCACCGAAGGATTTCGTGACACCATCGAGATCAGAAGGGGCTGGCGAGACAATCCCTGGGACCATCGTGCTCCCTGGCCAGATCCCATTGTGCCGCGGCACCGGCGATTGTCCGTGGTTGAGCGGACGGACGCGGAGGGGAATGCGGTCGTCCCGCTGGATCCGGCGTCCGTCCGCCGCGCGCTCGACCGTATGCTCTCGTTCGGAGTCGAATCTGTCGCTGTCTGCCTGCTCCACAGCTATCGCAATTCCGACCATGAGCAGCGATGCCGCGACATCATTGCCGAGCATGCTCCCGCGCTGTGGGTGACGCTGTCTAGCGAGCTCGCGCCGGTTGTCGGTGAGTACGAGCGGGCATCAACGTCTGTCATCAATGCCTATGTGGCGCCGCGCGTCGTACCTTATCTCAACGGCCTGGAACGTGATCTCCGGGCGATGGGCTTGCGCGCGCTGTTGGTCGTTCAAAGCAATGGCGGCGTTGTCTCGGTGGCTCAGATTGCCAGGCATCCGGTGGCCATGCTGCTGTCCGGTCCCGCTGCAGCCGCCGGTGCGCTCACGCATTTTCAGACAGAGGCCGGCACCGATCATCTGATCTCGCTCGAAGTCGGGGGGACGAGCTGCGACGTGATGATGGTCAATGCAGGCGAGATCGGCATGACCGATCTTCTCGATATCGAACGGCTGCGCGTCGCGGTGCCATCGGTCGAAATCACGACCGTGAGTGCCGGCGGCGGTTCGATTGCCAGCGTGGACGAAGGAGGGCTGCTCTGCGTCGGCCCACGCGGGGCGGGATCCAATCCTGGGCCGGCCTGCTACGAGCGCGGCGGCTTGCAGCCTACCGTGACCGATGCTCAGCTGCTGCTCGGCAGGCTGCGGCCTGGAGCGCAGGGCGGCGGCGCGATCATTCTCAATCGGTGGCTCGCGGAGGAGGCGATCCGCACCCAGATTGCCGAGCCGCTCGGTCTTCAGCCGTTTGAGGCGGCCGTTGGCATCATTCGGCTGGCCGAGCAGACGATGCTGCATGCCGTCGAGAACGTCAGCATCGAGAAGGGGCTGGATCCGCACCGCTTTACTCTTGTTGCCGGTGGCGGAGCAGGCGCGCTGCATGCGAGCAGCATTGCGCGTCTGGCACGCTGCCAGAACGTCTTCGTACCGCGTCTGGCGGGAATATTGTGCGCGTTTGGAATGTGCAACACCGACCTGCGCTGCGATCTGCAGCGGAGCATTCCGATCGCCCTGGAGCAGCAACATCGTGGCATTCTCGACCGGCTGACGGCGAGTCTGATCGGGCAGGCAACAACGCTCCTGGAGGAGGAAGGCTTTCCACCCGAGCGCCGGCGATTCCTGACGCAGTGGCACCTGCGCTATTTCGGTCAGCAGTCATCGATCCCGATCACCGTGCGGGACGACGAGCCGATTGCCGCAATCATCGAGCGGTTTGAAGCCGAGCATCTGCGCATGTTCGGTCATACTCAACCGGACGGTCGCCATCAGGTCGTTTCCGTCAAGGTCAGTGGCTTCGGACTTCTGTCCCGCTTGCATGCTCAAGCATCGAACTTCGCCGGCAGCCGTGGGAATGATCCTGACGGGCGGCGCGAAATCTGGGTCGATGCCGAACATGACTGGCAAGAGGTCCCGGTGTTCAAAGGGAGTGCGCTTGCATCCCATAGGCTGGTCGATGGCCCGGCCATCGTCGAGGAAAGCACCACCACGATTCTCGTGGGTGCGCGTGATCGGCTCCGGGTGACCTCCGGCGGCAACTACATCATCGAGCTCCAATAGGGGAACATCATGGATCCCGTCTTGCTCGCCCTGACGCAGAAGCAGCTCGATCATATCACCCGGCAGATGGGATGGGTGATGATGAAGACCGCGCGCAGTCCCATCTTCTCGCAGTCTCACGACTTTTCCTGCTTCATAGGGGACGCGGATGGGGCCGTGGTGGCGCAGGCTGACGGCATCCCCATTCATACCGGGAGCGGCGGCTTCGCGTTGCGCGCTCTGAAGCAGGCCTTCAATGGAGATATCGCCGAGGGCGATGTCTTCCTGTCCAATGATCCCTATCTGGCGGGCAACAACCATCTGGCGGACTGGACGGTAATGCGGCCCGTCTTTGTCGAAGGTGCGTTGTTCGGCTTTTCATGCAATCGCGCACATCAGTCTGACGTCGGGGGAGGGGTCGCGGGCACCTATAATGCGGCCGCGCGAGAGATCTTCCACGAAGGCGTTCGCATCCCGCCATTGCGGATCGCCCAAAAGGAAGTCGTGCGCGAGGATATCCTGCAGTTGCTGCTCGCCAACACGCGCTGTCCCGACCTGCTCATCGGCGATCTGCACGCCATGCTCGGATCGACGCGGATCGGTGCCGAAAGGCTCGCATCGCTGGCCCGCGATCTCGGCAGCAAACAAGCGCAAAGGCTGTTTCCAAACCTGCTCGACTATGCAGAGCGTCGAATGCAGGTTGAGATCGAGCAATTGCGGCCCGGTCGATACAGCGGCGTCGACCTCAGCGATCATGATTGCTTTGCGGCGGCCAATATCCGGATCGAGGTGTCGTTGACCGTCGAGCGCGAACGACTGATATTCGACTTTTCCGGTTGTTCGCCGCAGATCGCAGGCTTCAAGAACAGTCCCTTGGCCAATACCTCATCGGCCGTCTATCTCGCGGTTGCGACCTTCCTGGACCAGTCCCTGCCCCGGAACGAGGGTGCCTACCGGGCGATCCAGATCATCGCTCCTGAAGGCACCATCGTGAACGCAAGATCGCCAGCGCCCGTCGGCTTTACGACCACGCATCCGGCGCACGAGATCATTACCGCCTGCTGGCAGGCCTTGTCAGGCGCCGCGCCCGATCGCAGCTGCGCAGGGTGGGGCAAGTCGCTACACCCGGTATCGGCCGGTTCGACGCGACAGGGCAACATCTTTGTTCTCTATCATTGGCTGGGCTATCCCGCCGCCGGTGCGGTCGCAGAACGCGACGGCTTCAACGTGCTCGGCACGGTCAACACCCTCGGTGGGCTCGTGCTGCCGAATGTCGAGGACCTCGAGCTCGCCTACCCAGTCGAGATCCGCCGCCAGGAGTTCCGAACCGATGGAGGAGGTCCTGGCCGGATGCGTGGCGGGACCGGAATTCACTACGAGGCCCGGCAGTTGGTGCCCACCGAGACCACGTTTCGTGACGAGGCGAGCAGGCGGCCCTCCGGGTCCGGGGTGATGGGCGGACAGGCTGGGGCCGTCGCTTCGATCAGATGCCGCGCTGCAGACGGCACCCTCGTTCAAACACCGGCCTACGGCACGTTGCGCTGTGGTCCCATGGACATTTCGATCGAGTCGGCCGGCGGTGGCGGATGGGGCGATCCGGGCGAGCGGAATCCGGAAGCGGTGCGCCGCGATGTCATCGACGAACTCGTCAGCCTGGATGCGGCCCGGACCATCTATCAGGTCGTGCTGTCATCCGACCTGTCGAAGGTCGACTACGAGGCGACGCATCGCGAGCGGAGCAAGAGACGTTTCACCACGACCACCCTTGAGGAGATCGCCCAATGGGAGCTTTCACAGCAAGAGCCTACGCCTGCAAACGACGAGCGATCCTCGCGGCGGCCGTCGCCGTTCAGGTCGCATTAGGTTTTCCACCGGTCTGGGGCCAGAGCCGTAACGAAACCGCGCGAGTGGTCTGGCCGTTCGAGACCAGCTCGCTGGATGCTGCGGGCGCTGGCGTGCAGCGATCGACCTGGGGCGTGTCCTGGCACGTCTACGACCGGCTGGTCACGTTCGCGCTGGATCAACCGCGTGACAACGTCCAGCAATACAGGCTGGACGAACCGCGCGGCGACATCGCTGAGCGCTGGGACATCTCCGAGGACGGCAAGATCTACAGATTTCATCTTCGCAGCTCCGCAGCCTTCCATGACGGATCGCAGGTGACCGCCGAGGACGTCAAGTGGTCGCTGCAACGTGCGATCAGCCTGCCGACCACGCGCTTCGTTCTCAACCTGGGGGGGCTCGTCAACGAGGATCAGATCAAGGCGATCGATGCCAAGACGGTGGAGATCGCGCTCACCAAGCCCAATCGCTATCTGCTGCTTTCGCTCAGCACGCCGTTCGCGCCAATCATCAACGCCAACCAGGTCAAGGCCCATGTCACCCCGAATGATCCTTGGGGCACCGAGTGGCTGAAGGCCAACGAAGCAGGAAGCGGCGCGTATCAGGTCATGACTTTCCGGCCTGACCAGGTTGTCCTGCAGCGCAATGACAAATGGCATGGCGCGCCGCACCCGGCCATGCGGTGGGCTGTGTTTCAGACCGTGCCTGAAGATACGACCCGCGTAGCGCTGGTCGAACGGCATGCGGCCGATGTTGCCGTTGGGCTGACGCCGAATGCCATCGAAGGCGTCGAGCGGCGCGCACAGGCCAGGCTGCTGTTGATACCTATGCCGAACCAGTTCGAGTTTCTGGTCATGAACACGCAGACCAAGCCGTTCGACGATGTGAGGGTTCGTCAGGCGATCGCGCACGCCATCCCGCAGGACGACATTTTCCGGAGTGTGTTTCTCAGCCGGGGCAAGCGACTGTTCGGTCCGCCCGAGGAGGCCAAAGGTGCCAGCTTTCCGCAGCCACAGTCGTTCGCCTATGATCCAGAGATGGCGCGCAAGCTGTTGGCTGAGGCAGGATATCCGAACGGCTTCGAGACCACCTTGTCGCTATGCACCTGCAAGGCAGAATACTTTGAAAATCTCGCGGTGGCGCTCAAGGATCATCTCGCCCGGGCTGGCATCCGTGTGACGATCGAGAAGCTGCCAGGGGCGCGTTTCGGCGAGCTGCAGACAGCAAAGCAAATGCCGGTCTACCTCGAAAATCAGGTCGCCTGGCTCAATCTTCCCGACTACTGGATCCGGATATTCTATCGTGGAAATACACGCTCGAATTTCTCCGGCTACAACAATCCCGCGCTCGATGCGCTGCTGGCAAAGGCTGACGAAGCCGGCAGCGATGCCGACTATGACGCGGCGATGCGCGAGATGATCGCGATCGTGAATCGCGATGTTCCGCTCCTGATGTTTCGCCAGGCAGCTCTGGAGGTTGTGATCGGCAAGGACATCGGGAACTATGCGTACTGGTTTCATACCCTTCCAGATGTGCGGTCGTTGACCAGGAATTGACAAATGCCAGCCGGCTCCTCGCCACCCTCGGCGAGGAGCCGGTGCTTCGCCATCCTACGCCGTCTGCGGGTCCCGCGGTCGCCTGATCTAGTTGCGCTGAAGGGCGTTGTTGAAGAGCTTGGAGCCCCGCAATGTTGACCTTCTTCCTGCGCCGCCTGCTTGCGGCGGTGCCCGCGATCTGCACCCTGGTCGTGGCGACATTCCTCATCATGCGCGTTCTCCCCGGCGATCCGGCGGTTTTCTTCGCGTCGGGTCCCGTACCGACCGCGGAGGAGACGGCCTATGTCCGACAAAAGCTCGGCCTCGATCGGTCCGTCCCCGAGCAGCTCCTGATCTATGTGAAGGATATCGGCCGGGCTGATCTTGGCATGTCATTCACAACCGGGCGTCCGGTCCTGACGGAGCTGCGCGAGCGCCTGCCAGCCTCGCTTGAGCTGGCGGTCGTGGCGCTGCTGCTGGCGCTCGCCATATCCATTCCTCTAGGCGTCATGGCAGCGATATGGCGCGGCTCGCCGGTGGATCACTTGGCGCGCGTCATCAGCAGTATCGGCGTGTCGATGCCGACCTTCGTCACGGGCCTGCTCCTGACCTACGTGTTCTTTCTCTGGCTTGGTATCGCTCCGGAACCCGTCGATCGGATCGACATGTTCATCGCCGCGCCGCCGCGTCTGACAGGCTTTCTCCTGATCGACAGCAGCCTCAGCGGGCGCTGGGATGCGCTGCAGTCAGCTGCTGGCAGGCTTGTGCTGCCGAGCATCACAATGGCGATCTTCGTGCTGTCGCCGCTGACGCGCATGACGCGATCTGCCATGCTGGGGGTGCTGAGTTCCGATTTCGTGCGTACGGCGCGCGCGATGGGGCTCAGCGACGTCACGGTCTACATCCGCTACGCGCTGCGCAATGCGCTGCTGCCGGTGTTGACGACGATGGGGATCGTGTTCTCGACGATGCTTGGTTCGAATGTTCTGGTCGAACGGGTCTTCGGCTGGCCCGGCATCGGCAGCTTCGCGCTGAATGCGCTGCTCGCATCCGACTATGCGCCCGTACAAGGGTTCGTCCTGCTGATGGGGCTGCTTCTTGTCACCGTCAATCTGGCGATCGATGTCGCCTATGGCCTTGCTGATCCACGCGCACGCAGAGGGGTATGATGCAGTCTTCATTTTCGATCGTCTCACATGCGGCGCGGATCGTCACGCTGAACTGGTTGTCTGTTGCGGCCGTCACGACCGTCGCAATCATGCTGCTCTTGGCTTTGTTCGGACCAATGTTGGCACCGTTCGATCCCTATGCGACCGATCTCGGCCATGTGCTTCTGCCGCCAAGCGGGACGCATTGGTTCGGCACCGACCAGCTGGGGCGGGACCTTCTGAGCAGAGTGATCGTGTCTGCGCGCCTCGATCTCTTCATCGCGGTCTGCGCGGTGACGGCGTCCTTCACCATAGGCGTCGGCATCGGCGGATTATCTGGCTATCTGGGCGGTGCCTTCGATCTCTGGACCAGCCGCATCGCCGAGATGCTCCAGGTCTTTCCGCTGTTCGTTCTGGCCATGGCGCTGGTTGCCGCTCTCGGCAACGATCTGCGCAATGTGATCCTTGCCACCGCGATCGTGAATCTCCCATTCTATGTGCGGCTGGCGCGCGTGGAGGTCGGCGTGTTGAGCAGCCAGCTGTTTGTCGAGGCAGCGCGCGTCGCCGGCAATGGCGACGGTCGGATCATAGCGCGCGTTCTACTCCCGAACGTGATGCCCAACCTCATGGTTCAGTTGTCCGTCAATCTCGGCTGGGCGATCCTCAATGCCGCAAGCCTGTCCTTCATCGGCCTCGGCATTCGGCCGCCGACGGCGGAGTGGGGGATCATGGTCGCTGATGGCGCCGCTCAGGCGATGGCTGGCAATTGGTGGCTTGTCGTCTTTCCAGGCGCAGCGCTCGCCTTGGCAGTGTTCGCCTTCAATCTGCTGGGTGATGCCTTGAGGGACATCCTCGACGTTCGTAGCCGATAGAAGCCCTGGTGAGCAGGTCATGTTGAAGAGATCCGATCCCCCGCTGCTGAGCATTGATGGCTTGGCTGTCGAGTTCGATGCCCCGCATGGACGCGTGCGGGCGCTCGATCACGTGTCGTTCGAAATCGAAGCGGGCGAGATCGTTGGCATCGTCGGAGAAAGCGGCTCCGGGAAATCCGTCACGGCCTACTCGATCCTGGGGTTGCTTCCGCGCCAGGCTCGGGTGCAATCGGGTTCGATCACCTATCTCGGCCGGTCATTACTCGGCCTGCGGGAGTCGGAGCTGAAGGCCATTCGCGGAAGTGAGATATCAATGGTGTTCCAGAGCCCGCAAACGGCTCTCAATCCGATCAGGCCGGTCGGAGCGCAGATCAGCGACGTCCTGAGAGCGCACAGCCCGCTGAGGGGCAGTGACGCCGACAGGAGAGCTATCGAAGCCCTGCGTGCGGTTCACATTCACGCCCCTGAGCGTCGTGTCCACGCCTATCCGTTCGAGATGTCCGGCGGAATGTGTCAGCGCAGCGTGATCGCCATGGCGCTTGCGTGTACGCCACGGCTGCTGCTGGCTGACGAGCCGACCACCGGCTTGGACGTCACCACCCAGAAGGCCATCATGGAACTGCTGGTGGAGTTGAATCGCTCTCGCGGCATGTCCACCATGTTCATCACCCATGATCTCGGTCTGGCGGCGCAATATTGTGACCGCGTCATCATCATGGAGCGCGGACGAGTCGTCGAGCACGGTCCGACCGCGCAGATCTTCAGTCGTCCGCAACACGTCTACACGCGGAAGCTGCTGAGCGCGACGCCGCAGGGTCATGACAAGCTTTCGGACCTGATCCCTGCCTCTGAGCCGCAGGTCTTCGGTCCGACCCGGCAGCTCCCGGAGGCGGCTCATATGCCTGATCTTGCGAAGGAGCCCGTTCTTAGCGTCCAGGGGCTGACGCACGATTACGTACTGCAGAAGTCGCCACGCACCCTGTCGAAATTCATGGCGCCTTGGCGCAGCCGCCCCGCGGCCGGGCCCTCGTCGTTTCGGGCGGTCGATGATCTCAGCTTCGAGGTGCACCAGGGCGAATGTGTCGGACTTGTCGGCGAGTCGGGGTCGGGTAAGACGACAACGTCGCGGCTGATTGCCAAACTGGTCAAGCCCTCGGCGGGATCGATCAGGCTTCATGGTGAAGAGATCGCCGATGCCGACCCGCGGTCCTTTGCAAGGTCGGCCAAGCGGCGGCTGATTCAGATCGTGTTTCAGGATCCCGCCTCCAGCCTGGATCCGCGGCGGACCGCATTCGAGGCAATTGCCGATCCGCTGCTTCGTCTCGAACGGCTGAAAAGATCGGATGACCTCGAACAGCGCATCCACAGCATCTGCGACCTTGTCGAGTTTCCGAAGGCGCTGCTCAGCAGGTACCCACATCAACTCTCCGGCGGTCAAAAGGCCCGCGTCGGCATTGGCCGGGCGATTTCGGTTAACCCGGCGCTGGTCGTGCTCGACGAGCCGACCTCGGCCTTGGACGTCTCCGTGCAGGCCGTCGTTCTCAATCAGCTGAACAAGCTGAAGCGGGCGCTGGGCCTGTCCTATTTGTTCGTCAGTCATGATCTCAACATCGTCAGGCTGATGTGCGATCGCGTCATGGTCATGAAGGGGGGACGCATTGTCGAGCAGGCAGCGGTCGCAGACCTGTTCAGCAGACCGCAACACGAATATACCAAGGCGCTTCTCGACGCGATTCCCCGGATCGAATTCGGCGGCGAGCCGCCGCCGATCTCCGGGTTCGAGAGAAGCCGCTTGAGTGTGGGTGCGGTCCCTCGGAACTGAAGGGATCGCCGCCATGCGTTACACTTGGCGCTTGGCAAACGGTTCGGCCCGGTAGACCAAGTAGATCCCGACGAGGATGAGGCCGGTCCCAACGGCGAGTTGAGGCGGCAGGTTCTCAGCCAACAGGATGACGCCGGCGGCGGCCGCCGAAATCGGCGCCGCCGTCACGAAGATCGCAATCCTGGCCGCCGAAGCTTGTTCGATGGCCCAGGACCAGAGCAACAATACGCCGGCTCCCCCAACCGTCCCGCAGAACAGAACCGCGAGCCAATCCTCGGCGGCAAGCAGCGGTAGGCCGCCGAGCGTGCCTCCCGCGAGGGTGAAGGCGAACAAGACCACAAGGCCTCCGAGACAGGCGATCGGAGCGATCGTGTGGGCGGGATAGCGCGTCAACATGCGAGCAGCGCAGACGTTGAACAGTGCCAACAACACGGTGGTGAGGAGCACGACCGCATCGCCACGATTGATGGTCATTGGCGTGCCCGTAACGAGCTGTCCGGAAAGTCCGACGGCAACTCCGATGAGCGCGCAGCAACAGCCGGCGACCCGGCGCCGGGTGCATCTTTCCTGTCCGACCATGGCGGCGAATGGCAGGGTCAGCAAAGGGCTGGAACAGATCACAAGCGCTCCCCGCGAGGCGGTGGTGTATTGCATGGCAATAGTCAAAAGCCACGGACAGAGACCCGCGACGACACCACCAAGAGCGAGGATGGTCGCACAATCCCGGGCCGGCGGACATTGCGATCTCCTGAGAAGCGGCGCGAGGCACGCAGCCGCAATCGCACAGCGAAGAAAGGCGACGGCCAGCGGGTCATGCCGCTGGACGATCAAGCGCGTCACGGCGAGTTGAGCGCCGTTGGCGCAGCTCGCGACCGCAGCTGCGATTGCTGCGATGGTAGAGGTGGCACGAAAGCCCAGCATCAAGACGTCCGTTCGTCCAGGATGACCTTGCATCCGTAATCTCCTGGTCCGTCTCCGCACCTTGAGTCGACGCGAAGTACGTGGTGTGCAGGTTGTGACCAGTCTGGGTCGCTGCGGACGCCAATCTGGCGTCTGCCGAGAGCAGACGGCCGTGCCTGCGCCAAACGACCTCTGTTCAGCCCGGTGTCATCTCGCTCCGACACAGGAGTCCATCAGCTTTCGCATCCATCCATGCCGGCCCCAACGGCATCCTAATATGAAGATCACAATCGGCCCAGCTACCAGGAAAGGTGGTGGTCCTGGATGCAGTCGCATGTCCTATGCGATGATGGAACGTCTTCAACTCGGGTGAGAACGCCGTGATCGCCAGGAAGAAGAGGATCAAGACCGATAGCTGAATTGCCGGTACGTCGTTAAGTTCGCTGGAGCGGTCATATTGACGACGTGGTTGTGTCGGCGAAAGCGCAGTACTCTTCTCGTTCGTCGGATCGGAAGCTCGCGCGTGCCTGATCCGCTCTATGATCTCGGCTGCCAGCGGTGCCATCTGCTGCGGGCTTTTGGTGGGGCCCGCGGGTGCGACGTGAGGCGGGGTGTGCTGCACACCTTAGCCGGGGGGTCTCGTGGTCCTGTCGTCGCGTAGCACCGCCAATCTCGGTGGCTCGTCAAGAAAGCGCCTGCGTGGCATGAGTGGTGCACGTCGGCTGATGACGATTTGTTGCTTGGGCACCAGGGCCGCGAATGGCCGGGTGTCCGATGACGGCGCGCGCTCCTCAGTCGCCAGGCAGGCTTATCTCGGCAGATCTGTTTGGACGAAGCTCTGGTCGCAACCTTGAGATTTATTCGTTACGACCCGAAAACAGATATTGTATTGATGTCAATACGACTGCGATGCCGTTTGGTGCCGCAAGAGGAGGGGTGGCAGGCCGCTCTCGGCGGGGCGGAACGCGAGAGTGAGGCTACTACCGCTTCCCGGCTGTATCTGCCGATCCAGGAGCTTTGTAGGTGGGCGTGGCATTCGGCGCGGCCGACGCGCAAGCTCTGATTGCAGTCGCTGTCACCTGGGTCCTGGGACTCACACTTTTGCGCCGCAGTTGAGCTTCGTCGTTAGCCCCATAACGCCCAAGAATAGGTCTCCTTGATTTCGGACTTTGACAGAGATGCAGGACTCTTCCAGCCTGCTGCGTGGGCAACGGGCGAGGCACCGGATGAAGCACGTCTCCATGAAGTACGTCTATATGTTGGCTTTCTGCATCGCCGTCGCGGTGAACGCGACCGGTGATGTGTCTGCAGCGGAAGCCCCGGGGACCACCCTGCAAATCGGGGCCGGTGGATCAGACATTACCACGCTTGACCCCCATCGTGCGACGACCAGCACCGACAAGCCGCTGATCGGCCTGATGTTCAACGGCCTGGTTCGATTCAAGCCAGGGAGCGCGGACCCTAAGGATCTCGAACCCGATCTCGCCGAGCGGTGGGAAACGTCCCCAGACGGACGAGTCTGGACCTTCTTCCTCCGAAAGGGCGTCAAGTTTCACGGCGACTGGGGCAGCCTCACCGCAGATGATGTCGTCTACTCGCTGACACGTGCCGCAGACCCCAGCCGATCGAGCTTCGCTGCAGACTTCTCCGCGGTGGAGAGCATCGCCAAGGTAGACGGGTCCACCGTTCGCATGACCCTGAAGTATCCAGATCCGAATTTCCTCGGCCGCTTGTCCAACTATCACGGCGGAAACATTGTCTGCAAAAGAGCAGTGGAGGAGCTCGGAGACAAGTTTGCCTCCAATCCCGTCGGTACAGGTCCGTTTGCGTTTTCAGAGCATGAAACGCAGCGGCATGTGAAGCTGGTCGCAAACGAGGGCTATTTCCGCGGCCGGCCGCAGATCAGCAATATCATGTACCGTACGATCCCCTCCGACAGCGCCCGCGAGCTCGCCTTTGCGTCTGGAGAGCTCGACGTCATCCAAGGCCGGCGCGAGCAACGCTGGGTCGATATGACCCGCCAGCGCGGCAACATGGTCGTTGATGTCTTCCGTCCAGGAGAGTTTCGAACGCTTCACATCAACAGCAGTATTCCGCCGCTCGATGACCTGAAAGTCCGACAGGCAATCGCCGCTGCGGTCAATCTCGACGATCTCGTGCAGTTTGTCGGTAAGAGCGTCAGTCTGAAAGGCTGCTCGGTCGTGCCCCCGGGCTATATCGGAGAGGACTGTTCATCAGGGGCTTATGCTTACGATCCGGTGAAGGCCAAGGCACTTCTGGCCGAAGCGGGCTACCCAAATGGCCTGACGCTCAAGGTCGTGGTGTCCAATATCTCGGCTATCCTGCCGACAATGGAAATTATTCAGCGCCAGCTCGCAAAGGCCGGTATCAAGCTGGATATGAGCGTTGTCGATCACGCCACCTATCAGAGCCAAATTCGCGGTAATGCCAGCGCTCTGGTGTTTTATGGCGCCGCCAGATTTCCGGTCGCCGACACTTATCTGACCGAGTTCTATCACTCGGGCTCGAGCATCGGAAAGCCGACGGCGGTTGCCAATTTCTCCCATTGCGACGTTGCGGACGCCGACATACAGGCGGCGCGGGTGGAAGGCAGTGTGGAGCGGCAGCAGGAGCTGTGGAAGGAGGCTCAGCGCAAGATCCACGACGCCGTCTGTTCTGTTCCGCTGTTTGAGCTTCAGCAGGTCTGGGGGCACAGCAAGCGTGTCAACTACGGCTATGAGCTCAAAGGAGCCATGAACCTCGCTCCGCCGATCACCGAGGCGACGACGCTTATGCCGCGCTGAGCGACTCCTGGGAGAGCCGTGCGGCCGTCGTGCGCGCCTGCTGCAGGAAGGCGTCGACCAGACTTGCATTGCGGCTGTCGCGTATTCGACAGAGCTGGAAGTCGTAAGACAAAGCAGGCTCGAAGCGTCTGATGGCCAGACGGTCCTGAAGCCCGCTGAACATCAAAGGGTGCACCAGCGCGACGCCGAGGCCGGCTGCCACGAATTCGCACAGGGTCGGCGAGACATTGGCAACGAGCACGGTGTTGGGTCTGACGTTGTAGGCGTCGAACATCGTCGCAATGCACTGACCGGCCTGGCTCTCAGGGTCGAAAGACACGAAGGGAATGTCGTCGAGATCATCGGGCTCCACAACGTTCTTCATGGCGAGGGGATGATCGGTCGGCATGATGCAGACGAGCGGGTGCTGGATCAGCGGTTCGGCGATCACATAGGGATTGTCGATCCGCGAGCTGACAAGGCCGACATCGAGCTTGCGTGTGACCAGCCAGTCCACGATCCATTCCGAGCTGCGTGACTTGACCGAGCAGAACACGTTGGGATGCTGCTGCAGGAAGCCCATCGTCGCCTGCTGGATGAACGAACGCGACAAAGCCGGCATGACTCCGACAAGAAGCTGCCCCTGCTCCTCGCGGCGGATCGCCTCGACGGCATTCTCCACCTGGCGGACACCTGAAAAAATACGATCAATCTCCTTGTAAAGCCGCATGCCGCGCTCTGTCGGAGCAAGGCGGCCCTTGACGCGATCGAACAGGCTGAGCCCGGTATCCTCTTCGAGATGAGCGATCAGTTTGCTCATCGCGGGCTGGGAGATGTTGAGGATCAAAGCGGCTCGGCTGATCGAGCCGCTCTCGATCACCGCTTTGAACGCCTCAACCTGTCTGAGATTGATCTGACGAGCCATCCCATAACCCTGAAGAATACAGCCAGAGATTTTCGACTTTGACCAAATATCTCTTTTTGTCGTCATATTGGGCAAGAGGAAATCTGATGCATCCTGAGATAATAGTTATCGGTGCGGGCACGGTCGGTGCTGCGATCGCTTATGGGCTTGCGCGAAGACAACGCCGAGTGCTCGTGCTCGACGGTGACGATCGCGACCATCGTGCGGCGCGGGCCAATTTCGGCCTTGTTTGGCTACAGGGCAAAGGCCAGAACATGCCCGCCTATCAGCAGCTGTCACGCCGTAGCGTCGACATGTGGTCCGACTTTGCGTCGGAACTCACTGATCTGGCCGCGTTGGATCTTCAGTATGAACAGAATGGCGGTTTGGCGTTCTGCCTCGGAGATGACGCGTTCGAGAAGCGCCGCTTGGACCTTCAGCGGCTGCAGAATCAGCTCGGCGGAGCGGAGGCGGATTGGCGGATGCTCGATCGCGCTGAACTGGCCAAACTGCTTCCGAAGGTTCGATTGGGGCCTGACGTGGCCGGCGCCAGCTTCGGCCAGCGGGACGGGCATGCCAATCCGCTTCAGCTCCTTGCGGCTCTTCATGCCGGAATCCTGCGTCTGGGTGGAGATCTGCGCCCAAACGCTGCGGTGCGGCAGATCGTGCCCAGCGAGGCGGGCTTTACGGTGACGTTCGGAAACGAGACCGTCAGTGCGCCGCGCGTGCTGATCGCTGCGGGTCTCGGGTCTCAGGCGCTGGCGCGGCAAGTGGGTCTTGAAATCCCGCTGCGGCCTCAACGCGGGCAGATCCTGGTGACCGAGCGCCTTGAACCATTTCTGCCTCTGCCGACGAGTGGCTTGCGTCAAACCCGGGAAGGCACCGTGATGATCGGTGCTACCCATGAGGAGACTGGTTTCGATAGCTCCGCGACCGCGATCGCGGCCGCAGATCTCAGTCGGCGGACGCTTCGCATCGTGCCGGGGCTTGCCGAGGCAAAATTGGTTCGGCAGTGGGCCGGGTTGCGCATCATGACCCCTGACGGGTGTCCCGTCTACGCCCAGTCCCAGAAGCACCGGGGAGCCTTCGTGGCGTTGTGCCATTCAGGCGTCACGCTTGCAGCTCTGCATTCCACCGTCTTGGCCGATGCCATCTCGGCCGGCCAGTTGCCGGATTCGCTCGATATCTTTCATCAGAGTCGCTTTGATGTTTCGAAAGCTGCATGAGCCCGCCGAGACCGTGACTGTCTATGTCGAAGGCAAACCTGTCACGGCGGAGCCGGGCGAAAGCCTGGCAGCTGTGCTGCTCCGGCAGGCTGTCGTCTGGTCGCGCCCCACACCGGTCAAAGGGAGCGGGCGAGCTCCCTATTGTATGATCGGCGTCTGCTTCGACTGTCTCGCTCAGGTAGATGGAATCGCCTCGGTTCAGACCTGCATGACCCCGGTTCAGGAGGGCATGAAGGTTGAGCGCCAGCAGCGTAAGCGGTGCTTGCCGTCATGAGCACCACCGATCTTCTCATCGTAGGGGCTGGCCCTGCTGGCATGACAGCGGCCATCACAGCCCGCCGCTATGGAATTGACGTCCTGGTTGTGGACGATCAAAGTTCTCCTGGCGGGCAGATCTGGCGCTCGGTCGAAACCCAAGCGGCGACCCCGAGGGGAGCCATCCTTGGAAGGACTTATCAGGACGGAAAGGCTGCGACCGATGCATTCCGCGCCAGTGGCGCGCGGTACGAGCCTCGTACACAGCTTTGGCAGGTCGAACCTGGTTTTCGTGCCTTCGTGACCCATGATGGCAAAGCCAGGACGATCGAGGCGCGCGCCATCATCCTCGCAACCGGCGCCCAGGAGCGGCCTGCTCCCTTCCCAGGCTGGACACTGCCGGGAGTCCTCACGGTGGGTGCCGCTCAGGTCCTGTTGAAGACCGCCGGGCAGATCCCCTCCAAGCCGGTCTGGGTCGCTGGTTGTGGCCCGTTGCCGCTTCTCTACCTCGTTCAGTTGCTCAACGCCGGAGGTCAGATCGCCGGCTATCTGGACACGACACCGGCCGGGAGTCATTGGGCGGCGCTCCGGCATCTGCCGAAGGCCCTGCGTGGCAGTGGGGCGCTCCTCAAAGGGCTCGCGTGGACGGCCGTCCTTCGACACCGGCGTGTGCCCGTCGTCCGCCATGTCATCGACCTCGTGGCGCACGGATCTGACCGGATCGAATCCATCAGCTATCGAACGGCCGATGCGCAAGAGAAGACCGTTTCCGCGGATAATCTGCTTGTGCATGAAGGTGTCGTGCCGAACGTCCATGCTCCGCTGGGGCTGGGCTGCGCGGTTGAATGGCGTGACGAGCAGGATTGCTACGTTCCGGTTCTCGATCAATGGGGTGAAACGACCAAAGCCGGTATCTTCATTGCCGGGGACGGCGCGGGCATTGCTGGCGCGAAGGCCGCGCAATGTCGTGGGGCGCTCGCAGCACACAGGCTGGCAGTCAAGCTCGGCTATGCGGACGAGCAGATCGTGCTCAAGGAAGCGCTGCGCGTTCAAAAGAGTTTGGCTCGCGAACTTGCCTTGCGGCCCTTTCTTGACACCATGTTCAGACCCCACGGCAGGATTTTTAGTCCGTCCGATGAGACCGTCATATGCCGCTGCGAGGAGGTCACGGCAGGAGAGATCCGGGCGATGGCGCAGATCGGCGGCTCCGGCCCGAACCAGATCAAGGCCTTCACGCGTGCAGGGATGGGCCCCTGCCAGGGGCGGCAATGCGGTTATACCGTCACCCGCATCCTCGCGGAAATCCAGGATTGTCCTATAGGGGAGATCGGCTTCTATCGAGTCAGGCCCCCGCTCAAGCCCGTGACGCTTGGAGAGCTGGCCACACTCGATCAAAAGGAGGAGGTGTTGTGAGGCACTTTCCTTGTCTGGAGAGAAGAGTTCAGTCCGAACGTTCTGGTTTCTACTCGCGAATGTGCTGGGTGATCCAATGATCAGCTTTGCCTTCAAGCGGCTGCTGCTGGCCATCCCCACCTTGCTGGTGATGTTGACAGCAATCTTCGTGCTGGTGCGTCTCGTTCCGGGTGATGCGGCATCCGTCATCCTCGGCGACCAGGCAACCGAAGCCTCGCTTCGCGCGATGCGCGCCCGGCTCGGGCTCGATCAGCCGATCCAGGTCCAATATCTTCACTTTCTCGGTGAGGTGCTCAACGGAAATCTCGGGCAATCGCTGAGCAGCGGCCGGACTGTCGTGCAGGAGGTCCTGCTGGTGTTGCCCTCCACAATCCAACTCACCTTGGCGGCCATCGTGATCGGAATCGTCCTGGGTCTGCCGCTCGGAATCCTCGCCGCGCTCGGCCGCAACAGCTGGATCGACTACGTCTCGCGGCTGGTCTCGTTGGTCGGGCTATCGTTCCCAGCGTTTGTGTCAGGGATTCTTTTGCTCATCGTATTCGCGATCCAGCTGGGATGGTTCCCCGTTCTCGCGTCCGATAGCACTGATCCGATCGAACGGTTACGAAGCCTTGCCTTGCCTGCGCTGAATCTCGGCTTGATCCTGATGGCCTATGTGGTGCGTGTCACGCGGTCATCCATGCTGGGAGTCCTTGGTGAGGATTACATCCGCACAGCGCGCGCGAAGGGAGTGACTCCCACCCGCCTCGTCATGCGACACGCTCTGCGCAATGGCCTCATTCCGGTGGTTACCGTTGTTGGCCTCTACTTCGGTACGTTGATCGGAAATTCGGTGCTCACGGAGATCATCTTCAACCGGCCCGGCCTCGGCAAGCTGATCTTCGGGGCACTCAATGCTCGCGACTATACGCTGCTCGAGGGGCTGATGATCATCTTTGCCATCTGCGTCATCGTCGTGAATACGCTGACGGACATTACCTATGGGCTTATCGATCCGCGGGTGAAATACAAATGACGGTCGGGGTTGCATCGGTTGCAGTGTCGCAGCCTAGTCGATTGTGGCTGGCCTTTTCCAGAAATCCTCTCTTCTGGCTGGGTGCGCTGCTTCTTGCGCTCATCATTGTCGTGGCGGTGCTCGCGCCGCTGATCGCGCCTCATGACCCGCTGGAGCAGAATATCGTGGCCAGGCTCGAGCCGCCGTCGGCGGAGTTCCTGTTCGGAACGGACAATTACGGCCGAGATGTCCTGTCCCGTCTGATCTATGGAGCCCGCATCTCCCTGATGGTCGGTTTCGTCGCCATCCTGATTGCGATGACGATCGGCTGCACGATCGGAATCGTTGCGGGTTATGTCGGAGGAGCGCTGGATCAGCTCGTGATGGGAGTGCTCGATGTCATGCTCTCGTTTCCAGCTCTCCTGCTCGGCCTCATGATTGCGGCGATGCTCGGCGCCAGCCTTCAGAACCTGATCATTGCAATCGCAATCACGGAGATCGCGCCGTTTGCGCGAGTTGCCCGGGCGCCAACGATTGCCTTGAAGCAGCAGGACTTCGTGATCGCGGGCCGAGCGCTTGGGTTCGGACCCGTCCGGATCATGGGGGTTCACATTCTCCCCAATCTCATCTCGGATGTCGTGGTGATGAGTTCACTATGGATGGCTTCCGCGATTCGCACGGAAGCATCGCTGAGCTTCATCGGGCTGGGCGTTCCGCCACCGACACCGACCTGGGGCAGCATGATCCGCGAAGGGTTCGACAACATCCTCGACGCCTGGTGGCTCGCGGTCTTCCCGAGCCTTGCGATCTTGTTGACCGTGCTCGCCCTCAATCTCCTGGGAGACGCTCTGCGAGACGCAATCGATCCAAAGCTGCGGGGGGAATAGCAGGCATGACATCGTTTCCTAGGCCAGCTCTCGACCTGCGCAATCTGCGGACCGAATTCCGAATCGGCGGCCATTGGTACCCGGCAGTACGAAACGTCTCGGTATCACTGATGCCAAACGAGACGCTCGCGGTCGTGGGCGAGTCAGGCAGTGGCAAGAGCGTCACGGCCCTGTCCATCCTACGGCTGCTTCCGCATGCCGGTGCTCGCATCCAAGGCGGAGAGGTGTTGTTCGAGGGTCAAGATCTGGTGACCTTGTCCGAGCGGGACATGAGCACGATCCGGGGCAATTCGATTGCGATGATCTTCCAGGAGCCGATGACGAGTCTCAATCCGACCATGACCGTGGGAGACCAGATCGCGGAGGCGATCCTCATTCATCGCGGAGGGTCGCGCATGGAGGCCAAGGCTGAGGCGCTTCGGCTCTTGGCGGAGGTCAAGATTCCATCGCCGAAGAGCCGACTAGATGAGTATCCGCATCAATTTTCGGGGGGGATGCGCCAACGCGTCATGATTGCCATGGCACTTGCCTGCCATCCGAGGGTTCTTCTGGCCGACGAGCCGACGACGGCACTCGATGTGACGATCCAGGCGCAGGTGCTGACTCAACTCGAAGAGCTCAAACAGGCCTACGGAATGTCGATGTTGTTCATCACGCATAATCTTGGCGTGGTTGCGCAGATCGCCGACCGCGTTGCCGTGATGTATGCGGGCGAGATTGTCGAGCTTGCGACCGTCGACGCGCTGTTCGCAAAGCCCATGCACCCTTATACGGCGGCGTTGCTGCGCGCCATGCCGCGAGCTGACCGGGCCAGCGAGAGTCTGGAGCCGATCCCCGGCAGTGTTCCGGCCCTGTCTGCCGTTCCAGCAGGCTGCGCCTATGCGCCCCGCTGCCCGTTCAAGGACCGCAGCTGTACCGAACTGCACCCAGAGCTCGTATCATCAGGTGATCCCGGACATTTGGTGCGCTGTCCCGTCAGACCGGTCGGAGGAGTGCATTGATGACGACGTCCCTGGGAAGCTGCGACTTTGTTGTACGTCATCTTTCGAAGACCTTCGTGAGACACGGAGGTTCAGGCGCCAGATGCGTCCGGGCGGTCGATGATGTGTCCTTCCGCATTCCAAAGGGGGCTTCCCTTGGCCTCGTGGGCGAGTCCGGTTGTGGCAAGTCAACGGTCGCGCGTACCATCCTTCGGCTCATTGAGCCCGATAGCGGATCAATCTTATTCGACGGCATCGATGTCCGGGCCGCCAAGGGTGCCACCTTGCGTGCGTTGCGGCGCCGGATGCAGATCGTCTTTCAGGATCCCTATTCTTCGCTCAACCCGCGCCGAACAATTCGCCAGACTCTGGAAGAACCTCTTCGCGTTCATCTGCGACTCTCGTCCAAGGAGATCCGCGAGAGGGCGGAAGCCGCCATGGTCGAGGTCGGGTTGCCGCGAGAAGCGTTGGAACGCTATCCGCACGAGTTCTCCGGCGGGCAGCGGCAACGGATCGGCATTGCACGGGCGCTGGTCTTGGATCCCGAACTGATCGTCGCAGACGAGGCCGTTTCTGCACTCGATGCTTCGGTCCAGGCGCAAATTCTTCGACTGCTGGAGGGGCTGCGCGAACGCCGCGGCCTGTCGTTCTTGTTCGTTTCGCATGATCTCGGGGTGGTCCGCCATTTCTGCGACCGAGTCTCCGTCATGTATCTTGGGCGCATCATCGAAGAGGGGCCGACGGCAGATGTTCTTGACCGTCCGTTGCATCCTTACACCAGGCTTCTGCGCGACAGCTATCCAGTGCCGGATCCGAGGGCCCGCCGGCCTCTGATCCAGATCGTGGGAGAGGTTCCTTCCGCAGCCAATCCGCCTCCGGGCTGTGGCTTTCATCCGCGTTGCGCGCGAGCGGAAGGTCTATGTTCCGTCGAAAAGCCGCAGTTGGAGACGTCGGGAGACGGCCGATTCCGAGCGTGCTACTTCCCGGAAACAAGCGATATAGCGTGGGACAGCCTGCGCATCGGAGCGCGATGACTTAGAGCCCCGCCAAAGGAGTTCATTGGCGAGCTTGCCGTGATCGTAATCCAGTTGCCCGATCCTCCCCTGGATTGAGATGGACTTGAGCGGGAGCTCGCTCCGAGAGCTGTAGCGGTTTCGAGGATTTTACCGCGCATTGATTTGTCTGCCCGCCATGATCTGCCGACGTGGACGGCTGCGCTACCTCACCTCGTCCGATCCAGTACACATGTTGAAGATCCCTGGAGGCCTGCATGACATACACCGCTGCCGAGCTGTTGGCCGAATGGGTCAGCGCGAGCAAAGTTCCAGAAGAAGCCCGGATCAGCGCGGCGAAATGCGTGCTCGATTTGATGACGGCCGCGATAGCCGGCCATGACACGCCAAATGCGGTGGCCGTGCGCCGAATAGCGAGCGCGACCTGGGGCCATGGATCGGCGGCGATGTGGTTTTCAGGAGAGCGGTCGACCGCTGCGGGGGCAACCTTCGTCAACGCGGCCTCCGCGTGCTCGCTCGATTTGGATGATGGCCACCGCGCCGCTTCGGGGCACCCCGGCGCAGCGATCATTCCGGGGGTATTGTCACTGCTCGGCACTCCGTCCTTGGATGGGCAACGCGCGCTTGCCGCGATTGCCATCGGATATGAGATAGGCGTTCGTATTTCTGCCGCCCGGGATCTACGAAGCGTCCCGACGGTGAACAGCGGCCTCTGGAGCGGTCAAGCCGTTGCCGCAGCGGTTGCTTGGCTGAAGGGGCTGTCGCGGGGCCAGATCGCACACGCGATCTCAATCGCTGGCACGACGGCACCGAGCCAGTCGGCTACTCCATACACCCGCTTCAGAGGCAACAGTGTCAAGGAGGGGATCCCATGGGGAGCCGCCAATGGCATCCTTGCGGTCGATCTGGCCAAGCAGGGCTTCACCGGACCGGTCGATATTCTGGATAGTTCAGAACGTTACGATCGCGCGCGGCTTCTCGACGGGCTCGGAACGAGTTGGCTCATCAACAGCACCTATTTCAAGCCTTATAGTTGCTGCCGTTGGATTCACGCGCCGATTGACGCGCTGATCACATTGCTGAGCGATCATGAGCTTCATCCGGAAGCCATCATCAACATCGACGTGGAGACCTTTGGGAGGTCGTTGACCCTGAGCAACGAGGTTGAGCCGCGTACGCTGGAAGGAGCGCAGTACAGCCTTCCGTTCTGCCTCGGTGTCGCCGCGACCGGCGGCGCAGCGGCGTTGCTCCCCTTGAGCAACGAGTCGCTGACAGACCAAAGAGCCATCGAGATTGCTGGACGCGTCCACATGACCGTCAATCCCGAATTCGACCTCATGTTCCCGGCCGCGGTTCCCGGGCGGGTTCGCATCACCACGGCGTCGGGCTCCTTTGAGCGGACCGTGTTGGCGCCGAAAGGAGAGCCTACGAATCCGATGAGTTGGGACGACATCGGGTCGAAGTTCCAGGCCATTGCAGCTGGTCGCGATGCTCGTGTCGCGGCTGGGATGCCACATGCGATTGGCGCGTTGCGAAGCGGAGATGTTGCGCCGTTGCAATCGATGCTGGAAGCAAGGCTGTTCGCCAGCTCGAATGACGCGTCGCCTGTCGAGCGGCTTGAGGTCGCCGAGTAGGCCCAGCGAGCGATGAGACGGCGGCAAGAAAGTCCTCCTGCCAACAGGTCTACGCAGATCGCTTTGTCCCACCCCCTGGACAGAAGCGCGCGCGAAGCCGGCGAGGAGGCGCCGGCGATCTGGCTTCTGCAGCGCTCCAGCATCATCCTTGCCATGCGGTGTCAATTGGCCTCCTGATATGAAAATTACTTTGAAGCAGCTACCTGTAAAGGTAGTGGTCCGGAATGCGGTCGTATGGCTGTCACGAGAATGGGAAGATCTTCAGTGCAGTGAATACGGCGCTACGATCGCCATCGAATTGAAAAGAATCACACGTCAATCGAATCGACCATAGCCAAGAGACCGGGCCGAGCGTCGCAACGGATCCTCCCTCACGTGCAGGAACGGATACTGCCAGAATGCCCCGTTCCTGTCGGGCGGATTGCGAGGCGAACCGGCGGGTATCAAAGGCGAACCTTGTGTTCGCGGCGAAGCTGCTCGGCTGTTTGAGCACAGGGTCCGTCACAGCCGCCATCTACGCTCGAATGGTCCGGATTTGTTGAGCACTGGACTGTCGTCGTTCGCGACGACATATGCGTGCTTGAGGGAACGGTGTGGCGTCTTCCATTATTCCAGGGCAGCTTGGCTGCGCCGCTCTTGGCCATCGATCCTGCCGCGGGGTGGGCACGGGCGCGCGGCGAATGGCTTACGATAGAAGCGCCGCACGAGAGCGCCGGCGCAGCGGGACTTCATCCGGAGCTGATCTCCGATCGCGCGGCGCAATGCCTGGAACATCAGCTCGATCCTGCGGATTGAGCGGAGCGCGTTGACTTGGGCGATATGGCATGGGCGAGGTCGCTTGACCGAGATTGGTCGGGCCGACGGGAAGCGCTCGTCAAACGTGCGTGAGCACTAGTGGAGAAGCTCGCGTGAGCCTCAAGTGTAAGCAGCTGCCTTCTCGGTCATCTGCTGAAATCTTTAGCAAGTCGACCCGAGGCGAGCTTGGCGCCGCACACAGTAGCGCGGCCGGCGCGATTTGAGTGAAACCGAAAGTCACTGGAATACGCAAAATCCACTGTGTTGCGCTCGATCGGTGTCAACTCCGCAGATTGATAGCTCCGTGCAGGAGCCCTCGTTGCTAGCCTCTGCAAACCTTGGTGAGAGAGCGGAAATGGCAGGGACGAGTGTGTAATGAGCGAGTTCAACTGGCGGTCGTCCGAGTCTTACAAGAAGCTCGAAACAGCCGATGCGGCCGACTTTGCCTGGGAATGTCTACGTCGTAATCCAGACTATCGGCGAGATTACAGCGGTCTGCTCGCACAAGACAAAGACGGCCCGACCGATCCTGAATTCCGGCAGCGATGGGGGCTTTCTTTTCGCGGCTGACCCAATGCGCCGGTTTGATGCTCAGGCCATATTCTGGGCGCCGGAAGTGCTGCCGACTGTGCTTCGCCTTGCTCCGACCTCGCAAGGCTCGCTTGCGCCATTCTCTCATCTCGACCTTCGCGGATCGCCCGGCGCCGAGCTGAGACGGGCGTCCGACGGCTGGTACGCGGTGCTGCAGTTGGGCGGCGCCACGCACCGGCTGATGCTCTCCCGGCTTCCGGCGAAGGGGACGGCCGTGGCTGTCGAACTGCCGCTCGACCGTGATTTCGATTTGCAGACGCGCGCGGCCTATCGGCTTTGGACGGCGCTGAGACGAGGTCCGGTCCGGCTGCCGGCTCACACCGGGCCCATTCAACAGCGCCAGCGCCTCGTTCTTGCGTTGCGCGCCTTGGATGGCCACCTCGAGGGTCAGAACTATCGGGCGATCGCCACGGTTCTGTTCGGGTCCGAGCGGGTTGAAGATCGGGGATGGAAAACGCACGACCTGCGCAGCCGGACGATCCGGCTGGTTCAAACAGGTCAGACCCTGATCCGAGGCGGCTATCGAAATCTGCTGCGTAGCCAACGGCGATCAGCATGATCGGCGCGCTGGTCCGTCTCGCAGCCGCCGCGGAAAGTCGACCCTCTCGCAAGGACTGCATGAGGGATGCGAAAACTCAGTCATTCGGCTTGGCCGATGTCCTGAGCGCATTACTCGTCGTCGCGCGAGCGGAGAAGTTCAGCCATCTGCAGCACCTTTCGGCGAAGCCGCTCGTCGGATATGCCGAAATAGAGCTCGAGCAGTTGGCGAGATTCGCGTTTGGTCACAAGCTCACTGAAGTCCGCCGTCTGCTCATGAGACGCCTCTGGCACAGCGGCGCCTGCCTTGACGTCAATCTCGTCAAAGAACCACGTGATCGGAACAGCGAGCTGGTTTGCGATTTCGTACAGCCGAGATGCGCTGATCCGGGTCTCGCCCGCTTCATACTTCTGAATGAGCTGAGCTGTCACGCCGAGGCGTCTTGCCAGGTCATCCTGGCTGAGATCGAGCAGGTTCCGTCGCAGGCGCAAGCGCGTTCCGACATGCTGATCGACATGATTGGGCTTCTTGGATGACCTCCTGAGCCGCTTGCCTTGGTTGCGGGACACAGCGGGGCGGCCGTCAGGGAGCTGTTTGGAAGTCGCCACGTCCGCTTACCTCATGCCGTATCCAAGATGTTCGTCCATGAAGCATCAATCTCAGCTTGAAACAATCAACCAGAATTATGTCATTCACGCTACAACTACAAAGGATAGATCAAATGCAATCGTCGCCAGCCACGGTTTGATGTGCGTGACGTAGCAAAGGGCAAGGAATGTCGATGCAGGATTGCTGTCCTCAATCTGGCCGCGTGCCTTCCAATCTGAAGATCGATCATGGTCCGATCAGCCTCCTGGGACGCTTCTTCCTCGCCGCTGACACCGCCGCCCAAGAGCGTGGCGTCAGCGTCTATTTTGCGAGCCTACAGGATTTGCTCGACATCAACAGCGCAAATTCCGACAGCTGGCGACCGCTGGTGCCGATCTTCCAGCCCGACCTCGGCGGCGCGACAGCTGAGAACACCTTCGTCATGGTCGGAAAAGACAAGGACGGGGAGATCGTCGCGACACAGGCGGGTCGGTACTACGACTGGACAGCCACGACGCTGTTCGAGGAAGCCATCTCGCTTCGTATGTTCTACGCAGATCCGGCAGCCGCCTTGGCGCGCGGCGACGGCTGTCTGATTGCGACCCCGGTGGCGTCGACGATTGCGGGGAGGGTCGTGTTTTCCGGCGCCGGCTGGTACCGGCGCGATTTTCGCGGCAGAGGGTTGGCGCGAATCCTGCCCCGGATTTCGCGTGCCTATGCTCATGCGCGCTGGAATACGGATTTCACGATCAGCATGATGGCCGACGCTGTGATTGCCGGCGGCATGGCGGATCGCACCGGCTACACCCGGATCGAGCGGTCGAGCGTCGAACTGGTCGTATCTCCGCTCGGATCGATGCGCTGTGGTCTTGTCTGGATGCCGGTGCAGGAGATGCTGGCCGATCTGGAGGCCGCCATGGGCGTAAGCTGGCGCGAGGAATCCGATCCGCGCGCAGCGGCGATGTGAGCAGAGCCGGCTCTCAATGTCGGGGGAAAGCATGCAGGGACCGCTGGGTCACCGGGAAGCCGAGGCATATGTCAGGCACCTGTTCGCGTGTATCGACGCTCACGACTGGGCAGGCTTGTCCAGCCTGCTGGACGACGGTGCCGTCTATGAGCGTCCAGGATATGAGCCCTTTGTCGGCAAGTTGGCCATCATGCAGTTCTATCGCCACGAGCGCATCGTGGCCTCGGGAGAGCACCTGCTTGAGCAGGTGCTGAGCAATGGCGAACAGATCGCCTGCTGGGGCAGCTTTGCGGGCCAGGACAAGAATGGGCGTCCCTTGAAGGCCAGATTTGCCGATGTCTATCATCTCAGCGGTGGCCGCATCGGCCTGCGGCGGACGTTCTTCGACAGTCCGGCGCTCTGATCAGCGCAGTGGCCACGCGCTCTCGGCACCAGTGAACAACTGCTCGCCCCAGGGGGCATCGACAGGATGGGGGCTGCGGTGCAGCCGGCAGGCATTGGCCACAGATGCTTGGTTGGACATCGTTTGGGCCAATGCGTGTACAGCGCGGGCGTCAGGCCGTCATGGCGCGCGTCTCGGAACGCCAGGCTGCCGCCTGCAAGGCCTCGCCGTCCATCCCTGTGCGGGGCAGCCCGAGATGGGACAGCACTGTCGGCGCGATGTCGATGACGCGCGCGGGTGACTTGCGGATCCGACCCGGACTGAAGCCTTCGCCCCATGCCATCAGGAACGGAGCCTGCTCGTAGGTCCCGAGTCCCCCATGCTGTCCGCATCCAAGTCGGTCGGGCTTGCCGAGGGCAGGCTTGGCCGCGAGGCTCGAACCGCGGATTCCGAAGCGGTTGGGGACGTCGCTGGACCGCATGGACACAGCAAAGGCAAGGCCGCCGGTGTGAGCTTGTCCAACGCGGTCGAGCTCGTCCGGCCCAAAGACCTGCCCGGCCCAATCACTGCGTTCCAGAAGCGATCGCACGTTCTGCAGCGAGGGGCCGCGCTGGGAATCGACATAGATCAAGGCCGAGGTCCCGTTCGAGATGGCCAGAATCTCGTCGGACATGGGGTTGGCTTTGAGACCCGCGGTGATCAGCGCTGCATCGATGTCGACGATGTCCTCGACCGTTTGATGACCATGATCGGATCCGATCAGAAGGAGGATGTCCTCGCCCTGGTCGCGCTGTCTTTCGACGGCTGCGATCACCTCGGCCGCCCGACGATCCGCCTCCGCCAGCACGGCAAGATGGTCCGGAGAACCGAGCGGTGCGTTGTGTTGAACGTGGTCCGGTTCGCCAAGCCACAAAATGCCGACCGCCGGGCGACGCTTCACCATCACGTCGTCGATGAAGCGGGCTGTCATCCTGGCGTCACCGCCGCTGTCCAGCGTGACGTCCAATCGATCGCCGGCCGCCACTTCAATGCGGCCAGGTCCGAACGAGCCGGCCCGGTGATAGACAAATCCATGCCCGTCGGGATCATGGGCATAGGCAGCCCCGGGGGACACGTTGCTGAAGACGATCTGGCCACCCACGGTCTTGACGCGTTCCGCCAGGGTCGGCACTTGCAGTGAGGATCCCGTGACTCGGCGCTTGTGTTGCAGAAACTGCGGATCTCCGGCGTCGCGCAGCACCAACCTGCCGGATTCGATCAGGGCAACGGAATTGCCTTGCAGTCCATGTCTTGCCGGAGTGCATCCGGTTGCAACACTCGCCGACACGACGCGTGTGCACGAAGGAAAGACGGTCCGGTAGTCCTCAAACCATTCGGCGCGCGCGGCGAAATCTGCGAGATGGGGCGTGGTCGCAGGCGAAATGAGGTCCCGTCGAAGTCCGTCGAGGATCATGATGACAACACGCTTCATGGTCAAAGGTCCACCTCATTGAGTGCGACACTGAAAATATCGAAATTGCGCAAAGTGCGCCCGTCGGGCGCGCCCGGGCTCGCGCGAAGCCGATGAGACAGGATGAAGGGGACGCGCTGCTCGGCGAGACCGCCATGCGAGCGCAGCCTTGCGCCCGCCAGGTTGGAAAGCTCGTGGTCGCACGCCCGGGCGCCCAGGGCGATTCCCTTTGCTGCGATCACGCAGACGTCGCCCTCGCGGTCGCGCGGCAGCTCGAAGCGGGCGGCCGCATCGTCTCCGGTCAAGGCGAGACCGACGCCCGGAAGCCCCGCGAGAAACGAAACGACGTCTGAGGCGCGCAGGACTGGATCCAGGAGGTGAACCCGGACGAAGCCGCCGAGCGCGCCGTGATGGCGGACGAACGGGTCGGTGATGGGACAGATCACCCGCGTCCGCCCGAGGCCGAAGACTGCGTCGAGCTGATCGCCGAGATACATGACATTGGGCGAACCATCGGCGTGCGCCATATCACTCATACCGTGATCGGCGACGATCCCGACGAGCGCGCCCTCGGCGAGCAGTGCGCCGAGCCTCTGATCCACCTTGGCCATGAACGCCAGGGCTTCCGGCTCGTGCGGTGCGTAGGCGTGCTGGACATAGTCGGACAGCGACAAATAGATCAGATCAGGACGATGATCCGCCAAGAGCCTGAGACCCGCGTCCAGGACGAACAGGGACAGGTCCGCCGAATACTGATGAGGGACGGAGCGGCCGATCCGCGCGGGCACGTCTGCAATGCCATTCTCGGCTTCGCTGCAGCAATCCGCCTTCTCGGCAGAGAACACGATTCCCTTGAGGTCCTTGCCAAGCGCCTTGCGGAGCTTGTCCTTGGCCGTCACGGCGGCCACCTTGGCTCCGGCACGGGAGAAGGCGGAAAGGATCGTCGGCGCTCGCATCGGCGATGCGTCCACCATCATCACCTCCTCTCCGCTCGCGGCATCGATGTAGAAGTTGCCCGACACCCCGTGGTGCGCCGGCGCGACCCCGGTGACGATCGAAACGTTGTTTGGATTGGTGAAGGTCGGTATGGCCGCGAGCGCCGTGGTCGCAAAGCCGTCGCGTCGCATGCGATCGAGGGCAGGGACGATGCCCGCGCTGCTCGCCGCTGCGATATAGTCGGGATCGCAGCCGTCGAAGCAGATGATGACAGTGGAAACGCGCGGCCAATTGTAGACCCGTCCGTTCACTTCGATCTGCGTGTCGGAACCCGTTGTCGGCTCGGTGGCGGATGAATATCGCATCAATGATCAACCCGTGTTGGCAGGCGGCAGGTGTGAGCAACCCAGGCGGCGCTCTGAAGCAGCTCACGGTCAGAGCCATGACGCCCAATGAGCTGGAGACCGATCGGCAAGCCGTGTGCGCCGCAGAGCAGCGGCAGTGAGACGACAGGCAGACCGCACAGGCTCCAGGGCATGGCAAGACTCCCCGAGCCGGGACCTTCATCGAGCCTTGTCGCCTCGCCCGGCGCCGAAAGGGTCACAAGCACATCGTGCTGCGCGAACAGCTTCGACGTCAGTCCGATCAAGCGATCGGCCGACGCGTTCAACTCGATGTAACGTTTTGCGCCGAGCGCAATGCCTGCGGCAATTCCATCCTGCAGCGGTGGACACAGCTCGGCAGACAGATGCTGGGGTAGATCGCCGAAGCGAGCCGCCAGATGAGCGTTCAAAAGGCCAAGAGCCACCTCGATCGCACCGCCGAACTCGCTCGGAAGATCCAGCTCGTGGACTGCAACCGGCAACGCACCGATGAAGGCCGTCAAAGCCTCGCCCGCGTCCGGAGCGACCTGCTCGAATCCCGGTCCGCGCACTACAGCGAGCCTCGGAGGGCGTCCGATCCGATCGGCGGCGCTGTCGACAACGGGATCAAATGCGCCGGCAAACAAGCAGAGATCCTGGACGGATCTCGCGAGATAGCCAATCTGCGCAAGCCGCGGCACCAGGATGTTGGAGCCTTCCATGCTTGCAAACCCGAACGACGGCTTGAAGGCATACGCTCCGCAGAACGATGCCGGCAGCACCGTCGAGGCGGTGTGCTGAGTCCCGAGTGCAAGAGGGACCATTCGGTCGACCACAGCTGCCGCCGAGCCGGCCGAAGACACACCCGGTGAGCGCCCAAGATCATTGGGATTGCGGGCAGCGCTTGGATGATACATGCCGAACTCCGACGTCGTCGTCTTGCCGATGATGATGGCGCCCGATCGCCTGAGCATCGCGACCGCCGCGGCGTCCGCTGCCGGGCGACGGTCGCGCAGCAGGCTGCTGCCATATTCCGATGGCATGTCGATCGTATCGAAGACATCCTTGACGCCGACGGGCAGGCCGTGGAGCGGTCCGGAGAGCCGGCCTTCCGATTGCGCCTTGTCGGCGAGGAACGCCTGCTCGCGCGCCGCGTCCACCGCGACATGAGTGAAGGCGTGGACCTCGCCGTCGCGTGCCGCGATGCGAGCGAGGCAGGCCTCGAGTAGTGTGGCCGCGGAGAGGCGTCGTTCGCGTATGGCCGAAGCTGCAGCCGTGGCTGTCAGCTGCGAAGGATCGCCATCCATCTCGCAAAGCTGACGCCGACTGTGTGGGATCGCGATGGTCATGATCGGCCCGTCTCCTCGAGGGTCTCGGCAGGTGCGAATGAGCTGGCGCTGGTCCCGCGGAGCCGTGAAGGCCAGGCGAACGCGTGTCGAGGCATCATCCCGTCACGAAAGGTCAGGACGCATGATGCGAAGACGACGCCCTGGAGCACCTGCACCCAGGCCCCATAGGGAGCGAGAAAGTGCTGCATTGTGACCAGGACCGCGGCGCCGACCAAGGGTCCGCTCAATGTGCCGAGGCCCCCGATGAGGCACATCAGAACAGCCTCTCCGGAGAGGTGCCAGTGCGCGCCGGACAAAGTCGCGAGCTGAAAGGCAACCGCACTCAGTGACCCGGCGAGGCCGGCACAGCTGGCGGCGATCGCAAAGGCGAACAGCTTGAGGCCCCGGGCATTCTGACCAAGGGACAAGGCGCGCCGCTCGTCGTCGCGGACCGCGACAAGCATCATCCCAAGCTGAGACGACAGCAGCCGCTTGATGCCGAAATGGACGGAGCAGAAGGCTGCGACGGCAAGCGCATAGACGGCGAGGTCGTTGCGCAGATCGATCAGACCGAACAGGAGGCCGCGTGGCACCGCCTGCAGTCCGTCCTCGCCATGCGTGAAGCTCGACTGCACGAACACGAAGTAGACCATCTGGGCGACGGCAAGCGTGATCATGGCTTGATAGATGCCACGCCGCCGGATCGCCAGCGCTCCCATGACGATGCCGAGCAGAATAGCGGCAGTGATCCCCGCCAGCATGGCCAGCTCCGGGGACATCGCCCAGTGCTTCAGCGCATGCGCGGTGACATAGGCGGCCGTCCCGTAGAGAGCCGCCTGTCCGAACGACATGACCCCGGCGAACCCCAGCAGGAAGTTGAACGACGCGGCGAGAATCGCAAAGCAGAAGATCTTGACCAGGAAGATCGGGTAGAGCAGTGCCGGCAGGACAGCGAGTGCAGCTGCGATGATGACGACGATCAGGATGCGCTCGTATTTCTTGTCCGCGCGTACATCCGGCGTGGCCGTGACCGGGGGAGGAATGCCGGCAAAGGAATGATGACGCAGCACCTCGATGCCGAACAGGCCCTGTGGCCGGACCGACAGGACGATGCACATGAAAGCGAAGATCATGACATTGGCCGCTTGCGGGAACACCGCCAGTGTCGCGCTCTCGAGCAATGCCAGGCAGTAGGCCGCCAGGATCGTCCCTCCGAGGGAGCCCATCCCGCCGATCACAATGATGGCGAAGACAACAAGCAGGACGTCAGACCCCATCAACGGACTCACCTGATAGATCGGCGCCGCAAGAGCGCCGGCGAGGCCCGCAAGAGCCGCGCCCAGCCCAAAGGTTGCCGTCATCACCGCGGGAATCGGGACGCCCAGCGCTTCGGCCATCGTGGCGTTTTCGGAAGCCGCCCGAAGCGTCGCTCCAGCCTTGGTTCGTGCGATCGCGCTCCACACCCCAAGGCAAACAATAAAGGCGACCATGACGACCCACAGCCGGTAGACGGGGAACACTGCAAAGCCGAGATCGACCACGTCCGACAGCCAGGCGGGCGTCGTGAAGGGCAGTCCCGTAGAGCCGAAGATGACCTGAAATCCGCCCTGGATCGCGGTTGCGAGCCCGAAGCTCAGCATGAATCCATAGAGCGGATCGAGACTGTAGGTCCGCCGCAACAAGAGTCGCTCCAGCACCATCCCGGTCGATCCAACCAGAACGGCAGCCGCACACAGGCCCACGAGATAGGGAAGACCAAGGCGCGCAACGGCCGCCCAGGCGGCAAATGCACCCATCATGTAGAGCGCGCCGTGGGCCATGTTGAGGATGTTCAAGAGCCCGAAGATCAATGCGAGGCCGAGGCAGAGCAGGGCATAGAACGATCCATTGACCAGACCGATGGTGAGATAGGAGAGAACGAGGTTTGACATAGGGATTCACACGGCAACGTATTTGGAGAGGCGCGCTTCGATGCGCTCGGCCTCGCAGGTCGGGCAATTGTCGACAACCAGTCCGTTCTCGATTGCAACAACCCGGTCAGCGACGCCCAGCACGAAAGCGAGGTTCTGTTCGACCAGCAGGATGGTGTAGCCGCGCTGCTTGAGGGCGGTGATCGCCTGTTCGATCTGGCGGATGATGATGGGGGCCAGCCCCTCCGTCGGCTCGTCCAGCAGCAGAGTTCGGGCACCGGATCGCAGGATCCGCCCGATCGCCAGCATCTGTTGTTCGCCGCCGCTCAGCTGCCCGCCGAGATGGCGGGGCCGCGACCTGAGATTCGGAAACAGTTCGAAGATCTCATCATCACTCATGCCGGAGCCGCCCAGCGTGGGCGATAGCGCCATGTTCTCGGCCACGGTGAGGCTGGCGAAGATCCCTCGCTCTTCCGGACAGTAACCGAGACCAAGATGCGCGCGCTCCGATGGACGCAGCGAACGCACCTCTCGCCCCTGCACCAGCACATGCCCCGACTGCCGCTGCAACAGGCCCATGATGGCGCGCAGGATGGTGCTCTTGCCGGCGCCGTTGCGGCCCAGCAGCACGACGACCTCACCCTCCGATACGGTGAAGTCGATCCCGAACAGCGCCTGGACCTCGCCATACCAGGCTTTGAGGTTGGATATCGCAAGCGGAAGGCTTGCTTCGCTTCGTTCCGGATCAAGCATCAGCGGCTGCACCGAGATAGGCGGCGCGGACGCGGTGGTCGCGCGCAACGTCTTGATAGGATCCGTCGCTCAGAACGGCGCCGTTCGCCAGGACGGTGACGTGGTCCGCGAGCCGTTCGACGACCTTGAGATTGTGTTCAACCAGCAGGACGCAGCAATCCTGCGCTGCGTCGGCAATCATCTCGACGACTGGACCGATGTCTTCCCGGCCGAGCCCCGACGTCGGCTCGTCGAGAAGCAGGAGGCGAGGTTTGAGGGCGAGCGTGGTTGCAATTTCGAGCAGGCGCCGCCGGCCATAGGAGAGTTCACGCGCCTGCCTGCGTCGGTCGGAGGTCAGGCCAGCTCGCGCGAGCAGAGTCTCGTTGTGAGGGGCGAGATCGCCGCTGACGCGGCGGCGCAACAGCCGGAGCGGTGGGCTGGCATGGGCCTGCGCCACCAACATGTTCTCCTCGACCGACAATTCGGGAAATACCGCGCAGATCTGGAAAGATCGGGCCAGCCCGAGCCTGGCCAGCCGATTGGCAGGCCAGGCCGTGACGTCGCGTCCAAACAGTTCGATCTGACCGCGGGTGGGCTTGATGAAGCCGCTGATCGCGTTGAACAGGGTGGATTTGCCTGCTCCGTTGGGACCGATCACCGCGTGAATGCAGCCTTCCCGAAGGTCGAGCGACACCTCGTTCAAGGCGACGAAGTCCTTGAACTGAACCGTCAGAGCACGAACCTTCAGCACGGGATTGGTCGGCAGCGGGGCAGAGACAGCTCTCGGATCTTCGAAAGCCTGGAGCGAGGCGCTGGCGACCATGTTTATTGCGCCTTGGCCGCCTGCGAGCTGCAGCCGGATGCCGACGCGGGACGGAATGCCGCGCTCGCAGGAACCGTGGCTGTGCGGACGTAGAAGTCCCACGGCTCCTTGCTTTCGGCAGGCGCCTTCACGCGATAGACGCCGATGTCATAGGTCACCCGTCCATTCGCCTGAATGTGCGCCACGCTGCCGAAGCGGTCGACCGGCAGCTGCCGCATCTGGTCGTTGACAGAAGCGGCGTCGTCGCTGTTCCCTGCCCGTGCGGCCTTCAAATAGTGCAGCACGCTGACATAGACGCCGGCCTGCTCACGCGTTGGCATCCGTCCATGGGCGGCAAAAAACCGCCGGGCGAATGCGCGCGTCGCATCATTGTCGTTCCAGTAGAAGCCGGTGCTGATGATCAGGTTCTGCGCGGTCTCCAGACCGATACTATTGATATCCGTTACGAAGGCGTGTAGCGCGGCCAGCTTTTGCCCGGACCGCGTGATCCCGAATTGGCCGGCTTGCTTGATGGCGTTGATAGTGTCGGCGCCGGCGCTGGCAAGCGCGATCACCTCGGCGGAGGAACTGCGCGCCCTCACCAGGAGTGTGGAGAAGTCGGCGGTGCCGAGCGGATGGCGAGCGCTGCCGGTCACCTTGCCGCCGCGCTCGTCCACGACCTGTTGGGCTACTCCCTCCAGATCATGGCCAAAGGAGTAATCCGCGGTGAGGAAGAACCAGGTCTTCAAGCCCTGGTCGAGCAGCGACGCCGCAGTGCCGCGCGCCAGCGCATAGGTGTCGTCGGTCCAGTGTGTGACATAGGGCGAACAATAGCGGCCCGTGATGTCGGTAGAGGCTGCGCCGGATATCAGAAGCGAGCGCTTCTTATCGGTTGCGAGCGGGATCAATCCGAAAACCACGCCCGAATGCGGCAGATCGACGATGGCATCGACGCCGCGCCGGTCAAACCATTCGCGGGCGATGCTGGAGGCGATGTCCGGCTTGTTCTGATGATCTGCCGTGACGATCTCGATCGGGGTGCCGTCGACGGTTCTCCCGAAATCGGCAACGGCCATCCGGGCCGCGAGGATCGAGCCAGGACCACCAACGTCGGCGACCACGCCGCTCTGATCTCCCATGACGCCGATCACGACCTTGCCGTCCGAGAATTCCGCCAATGCGGCACTCATCGAGACGGAGAGAAATGCAACCGACAGCAGAATGCTTCGCATGGTCAGCCCCCTATCATTATTGGCAGGGGGTGCTTAGCCGGGTTCGCTGACACATTTGTGACGAACGCGGTACAATTGGGCTATTCGGGATGGCAGTTGTCGTAGCGACCGCGACGGGGCACACATGGGTCCTGACCCAAACCCGACTCAGGCTGTGACGTGACCACCTCAAACCTGAAACTGCGCGACGGCGAGACCGACAACGCCGATACGATCCTGGAAGACCGGGTCCTGGTTGCCAGAATATGCTGGTACTACTTCAAGGAAGGGCAGACCCAGGAAGCGATATCGCAGCGGCTGAACATGACGCGGAAGCGCGTCAATCGGATCCTCGGGCTCGCGCGGGAAAGCGGCTTCGTACAGATCACGATCACCGATCCCGCCGGGCAGAGAACGAAACTCGAGGCGGAGCTCGCTGCACGATACGGCTTGATGCAAGCCATCGTGGTCCCAACCCCTATGACCGACCCGGACGTCAGGTCGTTTCTGGGAGCGGCAGCTGCCAACTACGTCGCTGAACGGCTCCCCGCGGACGGCTCGCTTGGAATTACCTGGGGAGGGACGATCAACGCAGCCGCCCAGAACCTGAGGCCGCGTCAGGGGCAGAACACCAAGGTCGTCCTGCTCTGCGGCGGATTGGCGGAAAGCGCGCCGATCAATCCGTACGACAACGCTGCGATGATCGCTCGCGCGCTCGGAGCCCGCTGTTATTATCTCACAGCGCCCATGTTCGTCGACGACGCGGCCTTCCGAGACCTCATCGTGGACAGCGAGCCGGTTCGCTCCGTGCTGGCCATGGTGCCAAGTCTGGACATGGCCCTCTTGAGCGCGATCGACCTTTCCGAGCAGTCAAAGGTGCTCGAATACAACGTCATCTCGCGCAAGACCTGGACATCGCTGCGAGCGGCCGGCGCGGTCGGAGACATTTGCGGCCACTACCTCGATCGCAGGGGCAAGCGAGTGGATCATCCGCTGTCGCGGCGGACCATCAATCCGCCTTGGGACCACATTCATCGGATCAAGCACCGGGTTCTGGCAGCGGGAGGACTGCAGAAGGTCGCGATCATTCGCGCCGCGCTGCTGGCCGGGCTCTGTCATGTTCTCGTGACTGATGAAAATGCGGCGGAGAAGCTGCTGGTCGACTAGGTGGGCATTGCATGCGCAGCCGCTTCGTTCCTGGCGCGGCGGCTCGACCGCTTACTCGCTCGGTGTCAGCCGGCGAGCAGGTCGAGGGCCCTAGACCGGCCAGGGCAGGGAGTAGGTTTTCACCTGCGTGAAGCTGCGCATCGCCTCCAGGATGCCCTCCTTGTGACCGAGGCCGGACTGCTTGATGCCGCCGAACGGAGTGAGTTCGGTGCGATAGCCGGGAACTTCCCACACATTGACGGAGCCGACCGCGAGGCCCTCGATGAGCCTCGTGACGTGATCGAGGCGGTTGGAGCAGACGGCGGCGGAAAGTCCGAACTTGGTGGCGTTCGCAATCCTGATGATCTCGTCGATATCATTGTTGCATCGGATGATCGGCAGAACCGGGCCGAACGTCTCCTCGGCAACGAGCTCGCAAGCGGGCGAGACATGATCGAGCAGCGTGGGAGGATAAAAGGCGCCGCGAGGTTCACCGCCGAGCAGAAGCCTGGCACCTGCCGCGACCGCACCGGCCACGCGTCTGGCAATCAGCTGGGCTGCGTCTTCGCTGATGACGGTGCCGAGATCAACGCAAGGGTCGCTGGGGTCGCCTGTTGAGAGCTGCTGCATGTGGTGCAGGGCCCTCTCGGCGAAGTGATCGGCAAGCTCCTCCACGACGAGCGCCCGCTTCACGGCCGTACAGCGTTGACCGGAATGTCTGACTGCGCCCTGCACGGCCAGATGCGCGGCCCGATCGACGTCCGCATCCGAAAGGACGATGAACGGATCGTTCCCACCCAGTTCGAGGACAAGCCGCCGGTAACCTGCCCGTTCCGCGATCTGGTGCCCGACGCGAACCGACCCCGTGAATGTCACGAGCTCGGCGTCCTCATCGGTGAACACGCAATCTCCAAGATCGCGCGGCGTTCCGGTCACGATCGAGAGCATGCCCTCTGGCAAGCCTTGTTCGCGGAGGATCCTGCCCAGCGCAAGTGCCGTCAGGGGCGTCTGCTCCGACGGCTTGAGCACCACGCGGTTGTTGGTCGCTATTGCCGGCGCCAGCTTGTGGCTGACCAGGTTCAGCGGATGATTGAAGGGGGTGATGGCCGCGATGACCCCCGCGATCGGCGTACGCATTGAAAAAATGCGCCGTTGATGAGGGTTTCCGCCGATGTCTCCAGGGTAGATCTCGCCATCATTTTGAATCAGCGCATGGGCGGCAAACGACCAGACGTCGCAGGCGCGCCTGGTTTCATGCAGGGAGTCCCTCAGACAGAGACCGGTCTCGGCGGTTATGAGCTGTGCGAGCCGGTTCTGATCTCTTGCGATCGCACGCGCAGCGCCGAGCAGGATATCGGACCTTTCGCGGCGGCTCAGCTTTGGGCGGAAGCGCGCGGCTGCCGCGAATGCCGCCCGTATTTGACGTGGCTCTGCCTGCGGGACCGTCCCGACAAGCGCGCCGGAGAACGGATTCCTGACTTCAATGACGCGATCCGCGTCTGCTGATGCTCCAGCCAGGAGCATCGGCTGGTAGATCGGCTCAACAGCGTGCATGTATGGCTCCTCAACTCAAAGACTGCGCTGGCTGACGCTTGCTTGGGGCTTGTCGGCCTCGTCGATCTGGCTGAAAGGCGCTCTGGCCGGCTTGTTGCGCGAAGGCTGCTCTTCGCGCTGCCAGATCACGATCGTAACGCCCATGATGATCAGCAGGCTGGCAAGAACCGTGCGCAACGCGAGCTCTTCCCCCTGCAGGATGAGAGCTGAGATCAGCGCGACGACGGGAATGAGAACGAGGCTCTGAGATGCGATCCGCGCCGGAATCGAAGCTAACGCATAGTACCAGGCAACGAATGCGAGGCCGGTCGCTACGATACAGTTGAACGCGATCGGGAAGGCGAGAGCTGAAAGGCGCTTGACCTCGAAATGCGGCTCAAGGACGGCTGAGGCCATCATGACCGCCATCCCTGCCGCTGCGAGCTGGAATGTAGTCCGGCTCCAGACGTCGATATCGCTGTGAGCTCGGTTGGCGAGCCAGGTTCCCAGGGCCCAGCAGATGGCCGCAATCAGCAGCAGGGCAACCCCTTCCGCGTTGTCGAAAGTCATTGGCGCAGCCGTTGGCCCGAGGCCATTGGCGCTCAACAACATGATGCCACCAAGCCCGCTCCCGATCGCTGCAAGCTCGAAGCCGGTCTGCCGCCTTCCGTCCAAAGCCCACTCAATGATCGCAAGCCAGAGCGGCATCGTATAGAAAATGAGAGCACTTCGGCCGACGTCCAGATATTGGAGCCCAACGAGGCTCAGGCCCAGCCCGCAGGCCATCTGCAGCATGCCCACGGCAATCAGGTTGAGCCGTCCGCGATCGCCGATGCGGAGCTGATACCCCAAGGCAAGGCGCGCCACCGCGATCGCCACCGCGCCGCCGATAAGACGCAGTCCTGTAAAGAACAGGGGCGGCGCGATCTGCAGCGCGTCCTTTATGACGAGCCAGTTCATACCCCAGATCAGGATCACGAAGATCAGGCAGAGGGCTGCCGAAGCAGACGTCTTGCGGACCATCACATCGTTTCCCCTTTAGCCGGCAGCTGAAGGTTCAAGAACGTAGCGCCCCATGGCGTCCTGGAATCGGCGCTTGTTACCGACAGGCGTATGGCGGGTGGTCACGCGCGGAAGCGTTGCGGGATGGGAACGATTGATCTTGCAAAGCAGGAAATGCGGGCCCCGCGTCGTCGCACAGTGCTCCATTGCTGTCAGGATGTGCCCGGCTTCGGCACAACGCACCGACGAGCGATAGCCGCAGGCGGATGCGACAAGATCCAGGGACGAGCTTCGTGACGTCGAGGCCTGGCCACCGGTGGACGCATAACTTTCATTGTCGAGCACGACATGGATGAGGTTCTGGGGTTTGGTGTGGCCAATCGTGGACATGACGCCCATGTGCATCAACGCCCCGCCGTCGCCATCCAGTGCGAGCACGGGACGGTTGGGCATGGCGATGGCGAGGCCTGCCGCCAATGCGCTGCAGTGTCCGAGCGAGCCCTGCATGTAGAAATTCTCGGGACGATCGTTGACCCGGAAGAGCTCTCTCGTGATGAAGCCGGTCGTCGAGACGATCGACGTGGTCGGATCGAGCCGCTCGCAGATCAGTTCGATCGCCTCTCCCGCGCTGAGCGGGTAATCGAGCGGTGCGTCGGGGGTCGCCCCTGCGGCGCTCGGCGTGAGCTGGCCCTTTCGCAACAGCACAGCAAAAGGTGCCTCCTGCCGATGCGCTTCAGCGGCGCGGATGAGAAGCCGATCCAGTCCGCCCGTCGTTCCGTCGAACTCGTCCCAGTCGATGGCGAGCTGATCGAGGATCGCCTTGGTCGCGGCACCCATGAAGATGTGCTGCGGCTCATCTGCGCTCTCGTCGGGATGCCCTCGCACCGAGATCAGCAACAGGACCGGGATCCTGTTGACCATCAACAACGAGGTGAGTGGATTGACGACGTGACCAAGACCGGAGTTTTGCAGCGCGACGACGGCTCGCTGGCCGGACAGCGCAGCGCCAGCGGCGAGCGCCACCGCGCTGCCCTCGTTGGCCGCGGGTACGTCGGTCAACGCGCTGCTTTCGGCCGCCCTCTCAAACAGGTCAGCGAAGTGCGAGCACGGAACGCCCGAGAAGAACGTGTAGCCTGCTGTACTCAATCTCGATAGGAGAACGCTCGTCGGCACGGACATGTCTCTGCTCCTGCACAAGGGCATTGGGAGCGGCTCTGCCGCCCCCAATGAATCGACGTCCTGTGACCTCAACTGAGTTTCTTCGCCACGATCAGGCTGCGGTTGCAGAGCGATCTGTGGTACTCGACCTGCCCGAAGCCGGCCTGTTCGAGCATCCCGCGCATGTCTTCAAAGCTGTAGCAGCAGCCTTCGTAGCCCGTGGTCAGGAGCACCGAATATTCAGCTTCGGCGGCCGGGGCCGGACGCCCGCCGCGATCGTCGGGATGGCAGCTGTAGACAGCAATGCGGCCACCGGGCTGGAGGCTGCCGTGGGACTTGCGCATCAGCAGGCGGACCTTCTCGGGTCCCCAATTGTGAAGAACGTGGGAATAGAGATGAAGGCTTGCATCGCGAGGCAGCGGGTCGACAAACATGTCGCCAGCGACGATACGGACGCGGTCGGGATAGAGACCCCGCGCGATCAGACAGGATCGCGCGAGCTCGTCGACCGGGGGGCGCTCGAAGATGGTCGCGGATAGCCGAGGATAGCGCATCAGCAGATGAGCGGAATAGACGCCGGAGCCGCCGCCGATGTCGAGCATGGACGTATCGCCGCTGCAATCGAGCAGGGTAGCGAGATGCGGGGCAAAGATCCGGCCGCGCTCCTCCATGCCGCGCGTGTTGAGGTCCGCGAACTCATCCGTCTGCATCAGATCGTCCCAGCTGGTCGTGTCGCCGCGCGCGACATGCCAGGTGTCGGAGCCGTCGTTCCGCAGGACGTCGTACAGCTCGCGAACCGACGACTTGTACTTCATTGTGGCGATGTAGGAGGCGACATTCTCGTCGGATCGGCCGCTGAGATATCGGACGGCTTCGATGGTGGCGTGAAGTTTTCCGCCTTCGCGGGCAATCAGGCCCCAGGATTCGAAGAGCCTGATCATTGTACGTGTCGGCCGGTCACGAAGCGAGAAATGCTCCCGCAGTTCGTCTTCAGAGACGGGATGACCGTCCAGATAGGTGAACAGGTCGAGCCAGGATACCGCTGCAATGTAGAGGTCGGCGGCGTATGAGCTATCCCGCCACTTGATGACCTGGGCAATGTCGGGGCGGTCGACCTGTGAGACATCCGTCGGTGTGTCGATGCGAGATGCGAGTGCAGTCGGGGTCATGAGTCTGATCCTTTACGAGAACGGCATGAGTTGTTCGGTCAGTCTGGCTGGCCTGACGCGGCATTCACGAGCAGGTATCGGGCCTCGGCGCGCGCCAGCTCGTCGTAGTGAAACAGCGAGAAGACATCCTCGAGGGTCGCGACCTCAGCCTCGATCCCGGCGATGCTCTGCTCGGTGATGATGCGCTCGCAGACATTGCGCATCGCGCTTGTCGCGGCGCGCATCGAATGATTGGCCCAGATCACGGTCGAGATGCCGGCAGCACGAAAGGCGGACGCGGGGGTCCGGTAGTATTTCGTTGGGACGATCACGACGGGGAGGCGGTTCTGCCAACCATTGGCGAAGGCGAAAATCTCGTCCGCCGTGCTCTTCCGGGAATGAATGAGAATGGCGTCCGCTCCGGCGTCCGCATAGGCGTGAGCGCGGTGAAGGGCCTCGTCCATGCCATGGCCGGCGATCAAGGCCTCGATGCGGGCGACGAGGACGAGTTCGTCTCCAACCGCATCCTTCACGGCACGCAGACGCCCGGAAAATTCGCCGGCATCGGCGAGCGGATGACGATCGCCGACGAACGAGTTCATCTTCGGAAACTGCTTGTCTTCCAAGGCCACACCCGCGGCACCCCGCTGACGGAGCTTGTGGGCCAGAATGCGCGCGTTGTTGAAATTGCCGAAGCCGCTGTCACCGTCGACGAGAACGGGGAGATCAGTCGAATCGACCATGCGTTCGACGACGTCGATGAGCTGGGTCCAGGACGCCTCACTTGCATCGCGATAGCCGAGAGAGCAGGCGATCGACAGGCCGGATGCCCATAGGCCCCTGAAGCCGGCGCGCTCGGCGACGGCGCTTGAGAGCCCATCATGGGCCTCCATCAGAAAGCTCAGATCTCGATTGCAGCAGATCTGCTCGCGGAGCACTGCGGCGCGAGTGGCGAGTTCCGGACGATGATCTGCAGCATGACGAATCGATTGCGGTCGCGTGAGCATGCAAGGTCTCCCTTCCCCGTGCGGGTCTGTCATCAACCACCAGTTGACAGTTTTGCGATACCGGGATCAATTACTAACTCTGGTAGTCACACCAGCGCATAGGTTCCGGTGGGGAGGGCAAGGGAGGCGATCTCGCCGAGGGCGAGCACTGCCGGCGAGCAGGCCCGGGTTCGTGCTGGCAAGGGGAGGACCGCGGCCCTGCCGCGTCCGCTTGCGCCGCCGGGAAAGTCGCGTGCCTGGAGGGAGGGCGATGGCCGGCCGCTACCTAAGCTTGTAGTAGCGGCGCGGACCGATATGCGTTCAACTGGTTGCTTCGTTCGGCATCCGGTCAGCCGTTTGGCGGATCTGATCCGATGACGATACATCAACGGGCGCCAGAGACGCTGGCGCGCTGCCGCGTTCGTATTGAAGATGGCGTGGATCCGATGACAACCATCCTTCTGGACGATCATGGGCGGGCTTGGGATGCTCATTCGCCGGTTTTGCGGCGATTCCTGCAATGCCCGGTGTCAGATTTTGATTTCTCGTCCTATGTGGTCGACAATCTGGGATTCGTCGCTGTCACCATGATCGACAGTCGATCGGCCCGGATCCGGCTCAGGCCGAGGACCGCCTGCGGGATCAGCATCGCTTCGGCGCTATACTTCATCGCGGATAGGGCCGTGGAGCGAATCATCGTTGTGAAAGCAGGCGATGAAGTTGTCGAGCGCATGTTCCCGAGGGTCAGCCAGGCGATGACCTATATCGGGGATGAGGTCGCGCGAGCCCGCCTGCATCTGTCGCCGGTGTTCAGAAGCCGTGAGTTGCCCATCACTGCGCTTGCCAAAGAGGCAGAGCCTCTTGCGGTCCTGTTCATGCGATGGCTCGAATGTGATCAGGGCCGCGACAATACCGAACTGAAGGGCCTCCTCGATCTGCAATCGCTGCAGCGCTTCGTCATCATCGAGCCTGTCGACGGCCGGCTCATTTTCGCTGACATCGGCTCGGGGTTTGAAAGCTTCGGCAGAACCTGGCAACAGCATGCACCGGGATTGCCGCTCGAGGAGCAGCCGGACTATCATTACGGCCAATGGGTCCGTGGCGTTTACGACCATGTGCTTCATACAGGCAAGCCGCTCTTCGACGACGTTGATGCCGTCATCCGGCGCCCGCACCGAAATGACAGGTTGCGGGTGCACTACAGGCGCCTCATCCTTCCCTGCGGTTCGATTGGCTCCAGACCAGCTCGGCTTGTCGGTGCGTCGCTCGTCGAGAACGTTGCATCAACCCCTTGATAGCTGCGCGATGCAGTACGAGGATGATTGATGCACCCCTGATGGCGAGTGGTTGAGTGCCGTCTTGCGAGCTTTCCGGCTGTTGAGCGGCCCGCTTGCAATGCGTCAATTGTCTTGAAACCTGGCAGTTCGTGCTTGGGTCCGCAGCAACGCGGCGCGGCATGGCTTGGCTCAATTCAGGCGCGACATGTCGCAGCCGTCTGCTCAACCGGAGCTTTTGATTGCGCCGTCCCATGATAGGACGGAGGCGTTCAGCGCTGGCCAAGTGAGGCGAACAGGCGTTGGCTACTCGCGTAAGACGGGTGGTGATGATAGTGCACGCAGCAATAGGCCGCACTGCGGACGCCGGACGAGCTTTCTGGCCAGTGACTCCGCCGCTGGTGTAGGACCACCAATTTCGGTAGCTCGCCAAGCGCAGGCTTGCGTGGCATGAGTGGGCCAAGCTGGCCGAGCGCAACCTCTTTCGTCTCGGCACATCGCGTGAAATGAGCCGGCGTCAAAGACAACGCCGTTTCCTGCGTCGCGATGCGAGCTCTCCGCATTGCGTCGTGACGGGGCTCTGGCAGTCTGGGACCTATTGATGACGGCCTGAAACAGATATTGTATTGATGTTGATACGACTGGGCGATATCGTCTCACGTCGAGAAGGAGAGGCGGACTTCGTCCGCTGGGTGCACGTCGATCCCTTGCAACCGATCGGCTGTCGGCGACCTTCCACCGACCGTTTTCGGCCTGGAGTTCGGTGATGTCTCTTGATGAAACCCTGCGGATTTTGGCAACCGTCGAGCCAGGTGGTCTGAGGCTCGATGAGCAAGCCATCGAAAGCAATCCCGACGCCGTGCTCGTTGCCCTCGGACGCAGCTTTGAAGCGCTCTCCGCAGAACTCGCAACTCTCCAGCAGCAAGATGCGCAATCAGCTGCGGCCACCTGGGATGCAAACTCGCAGATCTCCGCCGTGGTGGTGCCCGGTGTAGAGCGCATCGAAGCGGTCTTGAGCTCGCTTGACCCGATTGAACGCGCCATCATGGCGATTCCGGCCAGAACGGTCGTCGGCCTGGGGGTGAAGGCGCGGCATGCTGCACATGTGCTCTCAAATTACTGGGCGGACGTCCCCGAGAGGCTCGACTGGGATGCCCGGACCGTGCGGCATCTGATCGAATCCGCTTGTTCAGTCGCCGGTGTAGAGCTGAGCTAAGGTCTTTGCTGCGGGCCGTCTTCATCATGGAGCGGTGCGATGGCCTGTGGCGACAGGCGTGTGCCGGCGCTCTCGCCCCTATGGGGCGGCCAAGTAGGTCGATTGGGCAGCGAAGCTTGTAGGCCTCAGCGGCGCTGCGCAATGAGGACCTGCGATTCAATGACTTCTACGATGCCGCCGGCGGTTGCGAATGGCGACATCTCCATCGTCAATTCCTGCGCGAGCTGACCTTCGAGGACGCCCAGCTGTTCAGGCGAGGAGGTCGACATCGATAGTGCGCGATCGATCAGACGAGCGACAGGCACGAGACGCTGCTCAATGACACCAATTCTGGTGAGCTGACCGAAGCGCGACTCCAGCAGGATCGGTTCGTGACGTAGGCGCTCGGGTGCGAAACCGACACTCTTGTTGGTGAAGCGATCGACGACGTCCGAGTAACGCTTGTACCAGGCGTTCTGTGGGACATCGGGACGTACGTCATTGAACAGCAGGACTGCGCCGTCCTCCTCGATCAATGGGTCGAGCTTTCGCAGCGTATCGGCGCGATCCATCCAATGAAAGGCGCGTCCAATCGCCACGGCGCGAAAGCGGCCGAGCTGCGGGCTGAGGTCGAACGAGCTGCCTTCGATCAGTTCGATCTCAACGGCCGCCGCGTTGGCGATCGCCTGAGCAGCCTCCAGCATGGCAGGCTCCGGATCTATTCCGATGACCTTGCCGACCAGGGGCGCAAATGCGATGCCGAGCCACCCTGGTCCACAGCCGAGATCCATCAATCGGTGGTCCTTGGTCAGACGAAGGTGATCCGCCACGACTTGGATGAGCGCGGGTGCGTAATTCGGTCGCCCGGCCACGTAGTGAGGGACCGTCGATTGAAAGCGCGGGAATGCTGGAGAGGCCGGTTCGGACGTCATCTGTATCGTTCGACAGCCGTGCTGAAGCTCATGTCTTGTGACGCCTTCCGGTGTGGGCCGGTCCGCCCATGGCGCGGCCCCATGAGATCGTGAGCGCTTCTCCTTCGCACGCACACCGAAATGTCAGTTTGGACGGGACGTGCTCGGGACTTGGCGCGCTTGCAGGCAGGCTAGAAGTCTTTCAATGGCATGCGAAGCTCGTAGGTTGCAGGTGGAGCCAGCAGCTCGAAGTGCTGAATCGGACGTCCGGCGCTGTCGAAATGAATGCGCACCACCTTCAAGAGCGGTGCGCCTATCGCGACATTGAGGCGTGCTGCGACAATGGGGTCGGCTGCAGCTGCCGTCACAATCTGCTCGCCAGATGTGAATGTGATGCCGAAGCGCTGCAGAATCGCATAGAGCGACCCTCCTTCCATGTCTTCAGGACCAAATTGCCGTCCGATCGCTTCCGGAATGTAGGTCGTGACCTGCATGATTGGCCAGTCATTCATGTAACGGATGCGAACTGTGCGCTGGAAAAGGTCGCCTGGCTGGGCTTGGAAGTGCTCGCGAACGTGACGAGGGGCCGCCTTGAACTCGAACTCGACCACGTGAGCTCGCGTTGTGCGCACGATCTCCCTGTTTCGAGCAGCGAGGTCCATCATCGGCACCGTGAGAGGCTCTGGCTTCGAGAGCTCCCGTACGAACGTGCCGATACCCTGGCGGCGTTCGATCAGTCCGAGCTCATCGAGAGTGTCCAAAGCTGCCCGAATCGTCACGCGCGAGACGCCGAAGAGCACAGCCAGATCCGCCTCCGCCGGCAAGACTTCTCCTGGTGCATAGCGGCGTTCTGCAATTTCGTCCTGCAGGACCAAGAACACCTGATGATGAAGCGGTATGTCGCGCCGCCGTCTTGCAAGGATCGCGGGCCGTCCTTTTGGGCGCTTGGGCTTATCTGTCGGACGCGTCTTCGGCGCCGTTTTCTTGACGGCCGAAGCAGAAGCGTTCGAATGCTGCGGAGCTCGCGGCGCCACCACCTAGCCTCGATCCCACAGTGCCGCGGGCGTGTTCATCGGCTCGAACTCTCCACGATGCTATTTCGATGCTAGCGTCTGGAGAGCCTTTTCGACGAATCTGTTCGTAAATGTCTCCGCGAGATCGACCTTCACGCCACGCAATTGTGGGTCGACGGTCGACAACACCTGAAATGCGATCCCCGCGCCCTCGGCGCTGAACCGGCCATCGGGCGAAAACATGTCTCGGGTGCCCCGGATGGAGGCGAGAAAGATGTTTCGATCAGGTTTGGCCCATTCCTCCGGGAGCGCATCGGCGATCTCGTCGACGGACGCGCGATCAATCCACTGCAGGGCGCGCACCATCGCGAGAACAAAGGCCTGGAGCGTATCGGGATTGCGTTCGATGAAGTCCGACCGCGCGTAGATCGTCCCTGACGGATAGAGACCGCCGAAAATGCCGATGGTCCCTTCGTTGGTGCGAGTGTCCGCGACCAGTTTGACGTCACCTGCTGATGTCAGCGCCGTAAGCGCCGGCTCACCCGTGACGACCGCATCCACAGCGCCATTGCGGATCGCTGCTACGGCACCTGTGCCACCTCCGACACTGACGAAGGAAATGTCGGCCGGAGAGACACCAGCTCGCAAAGCGATGTACTCCACCATGAACTGCGTTTGGGATCCTAATGCCGTGACCCCGATCTTCATGCCTCTCAGGCTGCTTGGGTCGCGATAGTCCGCAGCCTTCTCCTTTCGCAGAGCCAATGCGAAGGTCGGATGCCTGCCAAACAGCACAACCCCGACGATTTTCTGTCCCTTGGCATGCATCTGAATCGTGTGGTCGAAAGCGCCAGCGGTGAGTTCAGCACTTCCTGCCACCAGAGCCTGGAGCGCCTTGGATCCGCCGCTCACGTCAAGAAGCTCCGGGTCGAGGCCCGCGTCCCTGAAGAAGCCAAGGCGCTCGGCAAGTGTGACCGGTGCGTATTGTAGGAATGCCTTTCCGCCGATCGTGACTCTCACTCTGGTCGTCTCGACAGAGTTGCCCGCCCAGGCCCAATTCGCCGAGCCACACAACGCCAATAGCGGAAGCCCGAGAAAACTACGTCGCTGTAACACTGGCCGGGTCTCGCGAGCGTTGAAAGAATGCGTGCCGGCAGTGAACTTTTCTCACGATCCGATCACATTCGAATCATACGAACGATCATCCGCACGAGCAAGGCAAAAGCTCGCCGAGGTTGCACAAGTCGAGTGCACGCGGAGCGATAATCATCATAAACTGCGACCAAAAATTGTCGAAAGTAGTTGATCAGCATTAATTATGGCCGGCGAGTCGGCCGCGCGATTGCGCTGAATCAGTTCGACGCACTGAGAATGAGCCGGCGACGCTCGCGACTTGCAAAGCACACGTGTCAGATATGCATGTCGCGCAGATGCGCAGAGCGCGGAGGGAGTGTCATTCGACAACGCGGCCGCTGCGACAGTCGACGGGGCAGTTCTGGAAGGCTACCGCTTTCTATGCCGACGTGTCGATAGCGGCCGGGTCTCCGCGGTGCATTCACGACCACGAGCCTTGCGGCCGCCGCTCGACGGTCAATCATAGATTGAATTGCAAGATCGTGTTCGCGGACCGCAAACGGAGGGGGAGCCTGGAGTCTGCCTGAAACAAGGCTGTTGAAAGCGCCGTCTATTGATCCCTCCACAGGCAAACTCAAGGAGCTTTGTCCGCAATGCAGAACCATACGCGAAAGTTTGACGGTCTCGCCGACCTTTACGACGGCTAGCCGGCCGACTTATCCGCCTGACGTTCTCGTTGCCGTCGCCTATGCTGTCGCCGCAGGTAATGGTCCGGCATCGCTGTTTCGATGTCGGCGCAGGTAACAGAATTTCGATGCGTGCACTCATTGACGCCCTGTCTGACTGGACCGTGCAGACCGCCGAGCCCAACCCCCACATAGCTGCACGTGCGGGTGCGGCGGGACTCGAAGTCACAATCGCGCCCGCTGAGGCTCTGCCGATCGAGCCAAACTCCGTAGGCCTGGCCACGGTGGCGCAGGCATTTCACTGATAGGCCGCGCTTTCTCGTGAAGTGCGCCGCGTCTTGTCGCAGAACGGGGTGCTCGCCGTTATCAACAACAACCGTCGGACGGAGGAGTGTGAGGCTCTCACGGCAGCCGAGCACTTCATCGAGGCCCAGAATCCGGATTATTCGCGGCACTATTGGGATCTTGATATCGTCGCTGAGATCGAGGCTTCCGGCAGCCTCGACGAGATCCAGCGCCGAATGGCCTTTGGTGGACTCGCCCTTGCCAATGATGACCAACTACTGCGTCGCCGCTTCGCGCAGAAATGCCTGATAGGCGAGCCCGACTCCCACTTCCAGGGAAGTCGTCGCGCGCCAGCCGAGCTCCGTCAGGCGGGAGACGTCGAGAAGCTTGCGTGGTGTGCCATCCGGCCGCGACCGGTCAAAGCTGATGCTGCCCTTAAAGCCTACTACGGCGGCAACCACGCGGGCGAAGTCGGCAATGGTGATATCCTTGCCAGTGCCGATGTTGACCAGCGCGGTGTCGGAATAGGTCTTCATCAGGTGCACGCAGGCATCCGCCATGTCGTCGACATAGAGGAACTCGCGCCGCGGCGTGCCGGTGCCCCAGACCACGACCTCCGGCGCATCCGCGAGCTTGGCCTCATGGAAGCGGCGGATCAGCGCCGCGACGACGTGGCTGTATTCGGGATGATAGTTGTCGCCCGGACCATAGAGATTGGTCGGCATGACGTTGATGAAGTCGGCGCCATATTGGCTGCGATAGGCCTCGACCATCTTGATGCCGGCGATCTTGGCGATCGCATAAGGCTCGTTGGTCGGCTCCAGTGGCCCTGTCAGCATCGCGTTCTCGCGCAGCGGCTGAGGAGCAAGCTTCGGATAGATGCAGGATGAGCCCAGAAACATCAGCTTCTCGGCGCCGTTCACGTGGGCAGCGTGAATGACATTGGTGGCGATGGCGATGTTGTCGTAGATGAACTCCGCGCGCAGCGTGTTATTGGCGACGATGCCGCCGACCTTGGCGGCCGCCAGGACCACGACTTGGGGCTTCGCGCGTGCGAACCATGCGAACACCGCGGCTTGATCGCGCAGATCGAGTTCTCGGTGTGGCACCGTCAGAAGCTCGACGCCCTCGGACGACAAGCGGCGTATCAATGCGCTGCCAGCCATGCCGCGGTGACCTGCGACAAAAACGCGTTTTCCAGAAAGATGAAAGCGGTAGGACACGAGTTACCCTCTGACATGCAGCATCAAAATCGTCTTCGGTCTGATTTTATGGCATAGCAGCACCGGCGATCCAGGTCGATGACGGTGACCGCCCACACATTCCCATTGTGCGGAGCCAGCCTTCGCGTTGCCATGTCTCCAGGCTCGGACGGGGCGTTCTGCTGCACGAGTCCAACAGCGTGGCCAGACTCCGGCTGACGATTTCCGGACTCCGGGTTGTGTTCGAATGGTGGTTCGGAGCACATGGCGCAACGATGCTGCCCGACGAGCCTCGCCGCCGCGTCCGGCGCCCGGCTAACGGAACCGGAGCCGTCAACTACGGAGCGCTGATCTCCGAGGCAGTAATGCGGCACGAGATTGCGGCACGCAGGACGAACTCTGTGAAGCGTTTTTGCCTGCATGATCGTCGCCAAATGGGCGAAGTCGAGAAGTATGCCGGCAGCAAGCAGCGATCTGAATTCTCCACTCCTCTAAAGTCTCCCTCCAACGGGTCGCAACGATGGCGCTGTCGTCACGAACCGTCAGATGCCATTGGCGCGTTTCGGGCCACGACGACCCGGCGACGCAATCTTCGAGCAGCCGGTGACATTGCGACAGCCAGCGTCCTACCCTTCTTCTCGCGCGAAGATCGCTTGATCGTCAACGGCTGAATCAGCGTCACTAGATGGTCCGGATCAAGATCGTGGTAGCAGATCTATCGCAAGGCTGCCGGCATCGATGTGGGTGAGACACTGTTCCAACGCAATCGATATCGGCTCACGGAACTCTCTCGCTCCGTCTGACCGGGCGCCTTGTCCCGACATGGGCAGGGCCGTGCGGACGCCAGCAACGTTGCGGTTGGCCAGTTGGCAGTTCTTGCGGGGCCGGGTTCAACAGCTGAAACTGTCTCCGCCATTCGGCCGGCGGGTTTAGAACGCGACCGTTGCGGGGTGATACAAGTTGATCGAGACCCTTCAGTCCATTCCGACGATCGAGTTCGTCGCGGCGGCGGCTCGAACAGGCGGTGCCGAGAATCCGCCTTAGCGAGGACGAGAAGGCTAGCTACCAGTAGGAAGTCGGCCCATCTCAGGCCAAGCTTGTGGAAGCCCACAACCAGAACAATGTCGATCAGGACTCACCCAAGCTGAGAACCGCGGGATGATCGGAGCCGCGACTCCAAGCTTGGAGGCTGCATGCACCGAGAAGTTGCAGCGCCCCAATCTGCGTGCCGATTTGGCCTGAGACAGGTTAAGTGTCCTGCTGTACTGGATCGGAGGCGCCATTTCCCGGAGGGGATAAATTTGCACCGCTCTCAACGATGCTATAGCCACACTCACTTAGCCAATCGAGTACCCGGTCGGCCGTATTGTAGTCCCAACCAGGGTACGACCTCGCGATGATGTCTCTCGGAGAAAGTCGGCGGAGGGCCAACGACGGTTTCGCAGAGTTTCCGACCATTACAAACACCATACTAAATTTGTCTCATTATTACGCAATTCGGCATTTCTTAACTAGTGAAAAAAATCAACAGTTGAGTCGAAACTGGCATCAGCTCAGGGCTGCTCCCTCGAAATGCGGGAGGCGCAGGTCCGAGCGTCGCGCCGCGTTGCGCGTAAAAGTTGTTTGCAGTCTGTGTGCTCTGGTGTTGACCTCACGAGCTTGTTCAAGCGCGTCGACCATGAAGGTGACAAAGTTCGTCCTGCGGGTGCGAGGGGATGCATGGCCTTGCTGCGCAAGCGGATTGGCCCGGTGCGTGCGTTGATCAGGCTGGAGGCCGCCCATTGGGGGCATTCTGAGCCCAACTGTTCGCTGAATTGCCGAGGCGGCGCAGGGCCAATATCCGCCATGAAACCTTCGAGGTCCGGCGGCCGAAGCACGTACCTGTCGACATCGAGGTGGTTGAATGGATGGCTTCCAGTTCTGGAATTGCGTCAGATCGGAGAGTTGCGGCCGCGCAGTCACAAGCATCGAAATGCAGCAGGTCGCTGATCGAGCAACGCGGCTGCTTCCAGCGTCAGCGCAAAGGTCAAAGCAATTTGGACCCGTGCCGCCACCAAAGGATCAACGTTCGGACTCCTCATCCCCCTCTGCATGAGGATCACCAACGATTCCAGCAGCGCCTTATAGCACGAGCCGATGTGAGCGGCCGAGCCAACGGCAGATCCATAGCCTGCCTTTCGGGATTTCTAGCTGGCGTCCCGATCATCAGTGAGGGCGATAGTCAAACGACTGCTCGGGAGCCGGACGCCCCTTGCAAATCTGTTGCGAGACGATCACTGCGATCGGCCTGATCGCGCCAGGAGCCGTTAGCTCCCCTGTCTTCGCCAGATGCACCGCTCTTTCCCGCGCGCTCGGCTGAGGGAGGGATCTGCTCTTTCAAGTCATACCGATCTTTCGAGTCATCCCAAGCGTCGCTATCAAGCAGTCGGACGGCGTACAATAGAACCGAAATCCCCACTATCGCCGCCAAAGCAACAAGCGCCCAAACCATTCCGGCCCAACCATAAACCGATGAAATATGGTGAAACAGTACCTGTTCACGAATGCGAAATCAATCCCAGCGTGAGGAGTAACCGCAAGGCTACCAGACCGATTCCGAGGCAAGCGGAATAAATACAACCACAGGTCAAACGTGAGCGCGCAATCTGCGCAGCAGCAGCCCGGCACAAAACGGAGTCCCGATGCCCAGCTCGCCCTTAGCGTGTGGTCTGCGCATCGAACTACTTCAGATCCGCGTCCCATTGAGTGGTTTCGCTGGCATGGTGGGGCGCCGGGCTGGTCAGCCTGCCACACCATGGGGTCGTCGCTTAAAGGCGCGATGGTTCCATCGTCATGTAACGGACGCGCTGGACGGCCACGCGTCGTTCTGCTCGAGCAAGATCGCGCCGACGAGACGAACGATAGCGTCCTCGTTTGGGAAGATGCCCACGACCTCGGTGTGCGCTTGATCTCGCCGTTGACCCTCTCGATTGGATTGGGCGAGTGCAGCTTGGCGCGGTGCTGCGCCGGGCGGCTCATACAGGCGAGCTCCGCCTCATCCATGACGGTTGCGAGCTTGGGCGCCTTGGGATTGAGCTGATCGGCGACCTTGCGCCATTGCGCCCTGGCCATCGGGCCACTATCCGGCCCAATATGATGGACTGTTGAAAGTCCGAAAGAACAGAAATTTCAGATGAGACAGGGCGAGCCTCACCTTCCGGGGTCAAGACGTTTTATCCAGAAACTACTTGGTAAGCTCAGCAAAGGTGTTGAGGTCGACTTGGTGTGCTCGGGTATCGCGGCCTTGAAGCTCGGCATGCTCGGAAATGCCGTAAGTGAAGAAGCTTACCTTTCTAAATCCGATGTGCTCAGCGATAAGTCGGAGCTCTTCCTTCGCATAGAAGTGAATGTGGTCCCAAAACGCATAGGCTTCGAACTCACCTTCACGAATCCTTGTCTCGGTCGGTGGCGAGTAGTGGCGGTGTAGAACTCCCTCCAGCCCAGGAAAGCTGAAGCGCATCACGCCTCCAGGCTTTAGTGTCCGATAGATCTCAGCTATTACGAAGATCGAGGCGGCTTGGGGGAGATGCTCAAGCATATCCTCCGAATAGCCGAATCGAACAGTGTTGTCGGCGAACGGGTGTTTGTCCAGCAAGTTGACCTGATAGTAGGCTGGATGGTCGTGCTCGAACAGGTCAATGTTGATCCAGTCGTCGAGGATCGTGCTGCCGCAACCGTAATTCACCTTCAGATCGTTTCCCTCGATTGTCTTCCGGAGGGCAGCACGAGATCCCGCCTTGGTCCAGGCTCCAGAGTCCGGCTCATAAGTATACTGTTTGTAGGCCCGGATCTTGTCTTCCCAATAAGGAATTTGCGACAGCCGGCCCAGAAGACCCTGTTGCGAAACAATCGCTGGTTCAGCTGCCGGCTGGCGGATCCGTGCAGCAACGTTGACGAGTCTCGGCGCGATGAGGCGCTTTAGGTATCGTGTCGCGCGTCTTAGCATTGGTTCCTCTTGAGCCGCACCCAGACGGATGGACGTAGGAATCGTGATAGCCAAGTAACGAGGGAAGGGCGTTTAATCGAATGACATATTTACAACTGCGGCGCAACGATCGGCTTGGCCCGAGCGCCAGGCGATACTCCGGCGTGGGTGGGCAGTCTCGCAACCCAGTCTTACGGCGATCCTCGCAAGCGCAAATGTCCCTGGAGGTCAGCCAACAGCAGCGTGCCGAGGGCAATCTGTGCATCGAAAAGCCCGCCCATGATCATGTTCAGTAGTTCTGGAGGACTTGCCAGCAGCGTCTCGACGCCTGCCTCGGGCGCGAATCCTGGGATCCGGGCTTCTGTCTCAATGAAGAAGGAGTGTACGCGATTGCTGAGGCGACCTGCATCGGTTTTGTTCACTCCGAGCAAATGGACGGCCCTGCTCGGAAATCCAGTTTCCTCAAGCAGTTCTCGAGCCGCTGAGCTCGCGGCTTGCTCTCCAGGATCGATCAGACCCGCTGGAAGCTCCAGAGTGAAGTCCTCAACCGCCGGCCGGTATTGCCGAACCAGCGGCACCAGACCCTCGGGGGATATGGCGAGAACGACAACGTAGTCGAACGTTTCGACTGAATGGTACGTTTCGCTCGCAGTTCCTGAAGAAAACTCGACTTCGCGAGCCGTCAAAGTCACCCATGGCGAGATCCTGCTCTTGGATGTGCGTGTTATTCTGGGCCATGGCTCAGGACGGTTCATTGTCGCTCCTTGCAACGCCGAGGCATCAATGAATCTGGATGCCAAGACGGGTCGGGAAGGTTTGGGAGCCTCGATGGAGGTGGAGCCTATAGCTGTTGAAGTGACGCGGCATATCGGTAGCTCGCCTGCAATATGGGGGTGGCTGCCGGCGCCAGGTCACCCAGCCTCGCTCGCCGTGTCGCGCCCCATCACCGTCACCATTCCTACTTCAACATGTCGAGCGACAGTCGAGGCGACGGTCGCGCTCGCCTCCGCGAAGGTCTCGTAACCGTTCAATAATTCAACGATTGCCTGGGCGATTGCATGCGGGGATGGAGTTGCTTCGAGGGCGTTGCATCCCACGTTCCAGTCGGAAAGCGAACTGCCACTCAGGAACACGAAGGGCCTCGAACTCGAAATTGCGTCACAAACGACGCCCGACCCTCGTATCGCATAGACAGCAGGATCATGCAGCAGGAGCGCTGCGTGGGCCTGCTTCCAGCTCCATACGTATTCGTCCGGATCCAGATGGAGTGGCAATGCTTCTATTTGAACCTTACCCGCCCTGCTGCTTGGATGGCCCTGAACACGCAGGACGACGTCTGGGTCATGCGCGTTGAGCTTTGCCGCGAGCGCCTGCGCCGTCGCGTTCAATAGTCTAGCTCCCTTGTCCGAGCGAGCATGACCCGCCATGTATAGAATGAACCTGCCATTCACCGCGGGAGATTGCTGGGCCGGCAGGTCAGTGGGGTGAGGTAGCAACTCGACAGGCTTAGGCCAGATTTCGCGTATCGCGCGTGCGAAGGCGGGCGTCTCTGCGAGTAGATCCACGTTCTCAATGGCCCCTGGGGACTCCTGGAGACGCTTTAAGGCTGATCGCCATGTCGGATCGCTTGGATGGCAGCCCACATCATCATACATCAGCCGCACGACAAAACGAGCCTGACCGCGATGCGCCTCAAATTGCTCGGCGGTTGCGATGAGAAGCTCAGCGTCGGCAGACGGCAAGAATACGGTGTCTCCGGGCTCGGGCTCAAGGGTGCTGAGAAGTTCGCCGAGTTCAGGGGCAATGATCGAGCGGAGTTTGCTCGCGTCTGCGCCAGCGACCGTTAGAGTAGGTGCGTCAGGAGCATGAGAGCCTCTGCGGCCCCTAATGAAGCGTGCTATAGGCATGATCGCGCCTGCGCCGAGCGAGAACGCGGTCGTGACCGTGGGCCCGTAACGGCGAGATCGTGATACGGTATCGCGATTATGTCTGAATACTCGCAAGATATCGCCGCCGCCGAGATGCTGCGATCCGTTCCATCCCTTCCCAGCGGCTATCAGCGGGCGTGTGTCGCCCATGAGGGTTGCAAACCTGGACGTGGCAAACGCGTGGTGACCACGTTCGTTGATCAAGTTTGGTTCGATTATGATGGTCCGTCCTCTCACGGTCCCTAATCTCCCGGCAATATCGAGACCTCATGCTCAAGCGGCGCTACGGCTGCTCTTCCGTTTGCCGCTTCCCTGCGCCCAGGGTGTATTCAACGCATTTTTCCAGAAAGCGGGCCATGGAGCGGTCCGCTCTCGTGGCCTCGATCCTGCGACAGATTGCATCAAAGAGGTTCGGATCGAGCGCGATACGCTTGATAGCATCAGACAGCGCAGCAGCGTCGACGCGCGCCGCGAGGACGCCGTTAACGCCATCCTGTATCTGCTCGATCAGTCCGCCGACCGGAGTAGCTATGACCGGGATCCCGGCCCCCAAGCTGGTGGCGGCGACGCCGGATTGGCTGGCTTCCATGTGGGAAAGAACAACGGCATGATAACGAGACAGTATCGCTGCGATTTCCCGCTCTGTAAGCCAGCGATTTATCACTTCAGCGCCGAGTGCGGCGAGACGCCGTTTGTTGTCACCAAGCGCGCCCTCGCCGAAGACTCCTAGTTCGACCTGAAAGCCTTCTCTGCGTAAGGCCTCGATGGAATCGAGAAGCAAGGTTAGTCCCTTGTAGGGCATGATGCGACCTAGGAACGCAAGCCTGATCGGCTTGCCTTCGGTGAGACTGATCGTCCTCCGCTGCGCGCCATAGTCGAGATCTGGATGAAACAGCGTGAACAATTTGTGCTGAGGGACGCGCCGGGCCGTCAGGAGTCTCTTCGTCACTGCGTCGCTCAGAGTGAGGACCGCATCAGCTTGCGCAATCGTCCGATCGAGGAAAGGGTCTATCAGCGCCGACCTGTAGTCACCCGGGTGGATTTCCGCATCGTGAATGATTGAAGAATAGAGAACTCCATGCGGCTTCAAAACGGAGAATACGACGGACGACCAGACGTGGGGCATGAACTCAATCACGGCCTCAATCTTCCGATTGACAATCTCGCGCGTGATGCGGCTCCGCAGCATCGGAATGCGCCAGGCTTGGCCGAGAGCGCCAAGATCATTGGAAAAGGTGTCCACGGCGACCAGGCGGTCTTCAAACTCCAAAAAAGCCGCAAAGCTCTCATTTTGGCGAGATATGGATATCGTGGCGTCGATTGAAGGACATGAGGTCGCTACGGTCGCCGCTTCCTGTACGAAGCGGGATAGTCCGCGCCGCCCCCAATAGACCAGCATGATGCGAGCTCTATCAGACCTCTCCAACATGGCTAGCTGTCGCCTTGAGAACGTGACCGAGGCCCACGTGATGCGTGTTGAGCGCCGGGCCCACCAGAACTCGGAGAGCAGCCTGTGGCTTTGACCGGATCCAGCCACGTCATGCGAGAGCACCGCGTGCCCATAGTTCGGCAAGTGTGAGCTTGTATTGAAAGTCGATGGGGAAGCTTCGTTCCTCTCGGCGCAAGCGATCACCATCAATGACGCCGTGCGACACGAGCATGCTTTCGTTTCTCCAAAGCGGTCCGTGTCGTTCGATCAGCTTCATCATCCATTGTTGGACTGGAGGTGTGAAGCCCTGCTTGGGTCGCTGGCTGACTTCATCTGGCAGCAGATGACCAAAGGATGACAGCAAAAGCCATTTGTGCGGCTTCTCGAAATCCTCGAGGCCGCCGTGACGCATAGCGGATACCGCGTTGATGAGGTCGATGTCCAGGAACGGCACGCGCATTTCGATGGAGTGGGCCATGCTCATACGGTCGAGCAGCGTGAGGCAGTTGCAGAGGAGCCAGGTCCTCGAAAGCGCCTCCGTCACGGCTGGACCGCTGGGATATCCTTCAATCGGCCGAGTGCGCGCGAGCCAATGATTGGGTTCGACCGAAGAAGGATCGGCGAGAAGTGAGCGTGATAGCGCGGCTGACCGGCCGATTTCCTTTAATGGAGCCAGAATGGAGGTTTCCCGAGGGGCGCCACGTCCGAACGTCCGGCGTGCCCATTCTTTGATTCCTCCATTGTCGCCCTTCTTACGATGCTCCGCGGCTGCATTGCGGACCCACTCGTACCCCCAAAAGAACTCGTCTCCGCCCATGCCCGAAAGCAGAACCGGCACCTTTGCGGCTCGGGCTGCGCGGCAGACCTCGAAGTACCCATATGCTGCTATGTCGGCGATCGGGGTGTCCATCGCTTGCACCAGCTGCGGGAATTGCTCGACCATTTGGTCGACATCAATTTCCACTTCCGTGAATTCGATGCCGAGAGAGCGCGCGAAGCGCTGAGCGATCAGCCGTTCGTCCGTGGGTGGTCGTCCCTTATAGCCGATCGTGAAAGCATGAATCTGGCCGGGATAGTGTTTCGCCGAAATGGCGGCGACCAGGGACGAGTCGATCCCACCCGAAAGTGCAACGCCTACCGGAACATCGGCGCTCCCCATCCGCCGGCATGCCGTATCCAGCAGGTCTCTCACCTGCGCAACCGGATCTGGACAGTGAATAGCCTCGACGTCGAGCATACTCCAATAGGGGCGCGGTTCCGCAGAGAGCTGCTTTGGCGAAAGAGTTATCAGATGACCTGGTGGCAACTGATGAACTCCCTCTATCAGGGAGTTCGGCTCCAAGCAGTACTGAAAGGTCAGAAACTCGTGCAGTGCCACTGGGGAGATGCGCCGTTGCGCTGCTGGCACGAGCCGTAGCAGCGGCTTCAGCTCGCTGCACCACCAGACTCGCTCGGCACCGTCGTCTCGCCGGTCTCGCAACATGTAGAGCGGCTTTTCGCCCAGGCGGTCGCGCCCGAGCACGAGCCGCCCCTTGCGATCATCCCAGATGGCAAAAGCAAACATACCCCGCAAATCTGCGATGTAGTCCTCACCTTTGTCCTCGTAGCCGTGAACAATCGTTTCCACGTCTGAGTGGGTTCTCAGATCGTGGCCGCGAGCCTGAAGCGCGCTGCGTAGCTCGTGGTGATTGTAGATTTCGCCGTTGCAAACCATTGCAACTGACCGGTCCTCGTTATAAAGCGGCTGTCCTCCTCCTGCCAGATCAATAATCGACAGGCGTCGCATGGCCATCGCCACGTGGGTCGATGCGAACAGTCCATCGGAGTCCGGGCCACGATGATACAGGGCTCCATTGATCTCGCTTAGTAGAGCGAGCTCGCTTTGCCGAAGTGGAGCACTGCAGATCACGCCGCTGATGCCGCACATGAGTTTAGTCCCCCATTTCCGCCGTCCGAAGATCGTTCGCTTCAGACGTGGTTGTCTCGCCAGCGCTCCGCGCGGCCAGAAAAAAGTTCACGCAGTGATCGTGGGCTTGCCGCGTGTCACGCCGGCCTTCCCTTCGATCGCAATAGCTCGTTCGACAAGGTCCACGAAGGATCGTGCAGCGGCGAGCCGCTGCCGGAGGTTTCGCTCCTGGGCACGTCGTTCCGAAGCAGGATCGGGACCGTCCGGGAGTTCGCGCCAAGCGCTCGAAAGCGTTTCCGCCAGAATTGCGTCGTCGTCAGGTGGAAAGAACCTGACCGGCAGACCCTGCTCGCCTTCGAGCTGCTCACGGTGCACGGGAATATCAGAAGCGATGATTGGTCGTCCCAGCGTCTTTGCATCTTCAACGACGGTACTCCAGCCCTCGAAGAGGGATGGTTGAAGAACCAGCGTAGCGTGGCGGAAAATCTCGATCTGGTCAGCTCGAGGAACCAGTCCCAATCGCAGTATCCTGTCTTGAAGCTCGGATTTGGCGATGAACTCGAGTAATTCAGGTACATATTCCTTGTCGCGATAGTCGTCTTCCCGGCCCGTGCAGACGAGTACCAGATCCGGGTGCCTTGCCTTCAAGCGACGCAGCGCCTCGAATGCAACTCGGTGGTTCTTGTGGGCCCAGAATTGATTTGCGATGTAGGCGTAGCGCCGGGGCAGGCGGTATTGCGTGTGTGGATTGCGACCGCCCCGCTCATGATCCGTGATGACAGAGCAGAAGCGCCAGACATGTGGCTCGACCTCAGGATTCGGGCAGAGATTGAGGAAGTCCCTCTTGGCCATTTCACTGCTCAGGACCAGGACGCCAGGCTCGGAGGCGATCAAAGCGATGCCACGGTCGCGTGCATCGCGCTCATCCTCAGTAAAGAAATGAGGCAGGTGCACATGTTGAAAATCAGGTATCCATCGGATCGCCGGAACGCCCTGCACCTTCCCGCCAATTGTAGGATAGGTGGCATCCAGCTTCTGCCAAGCCGGATCTGGCGGAATGTAGGTTTGCAGAAACTTCCTATGGACACGGCGCCAGAAGTGGGCGATCGCGCCATGCCTGCGCGGGCGCCGGTCCCGGTCGACGAACGGAAAAGAGCGCAGTTCAACGGCGAGCGGCATCGCGTCGTCCGGTACGCCGAGCAGCCTGACCTCCGGTCTCTCCGCTTCTGGCAGGCTTTCAAGACAGTAGACGAGATTGCGAATATAGATAATGCCGCCCATCCACTTGGGATCGGTGATCACGTCGAGCCCGATCACCCGGGTGGGGCGCTTGCCGCTGCTTTGGCCGATCATTCAATTCCTCGGTGCCGTAATGGGCAATTACTTTGATCGCCGGGCAACGCGCCACCGTCGTATCCCGCCGAGCCAGCTCCCGCCGGGGGAAGGCGACGAAACCACCTGGCTTGGCCCAAGAAATTCCGAGTAGACCTTTTCACGTGTCGCAATCTGTTCCGGCGTCCCTTCATGCTGTCCCTCCGTGCAAGTCGCGCACGGCGAAAGCTTGGGACCATAGCGAAGCAGCTCCTTTCGCCATTCCGCCATCGCCTGGCTGGCATAAGCCGCAAAAATCGTTGGAAAATCTGTCAATTTTCCAATTGCATAGCGTTGGGTATGCTCTGCAAAGTCGACGAACATCTGGCAGCAAGGGAATAGCGTGCCGTCGTAGGAAACCGTAAAGTCATTGAAGGGACGGGAGCACGGCGCGGACCGGCTGAACGCGCCGGAGCTCAGTCCGACGGATTCCGCCCGGTTCGATCCCAGGGTGTAGTAGTTCGTAGCAAAGACATGGATCGGCAATTTTTCGATATTGACATGACCCTGCATCGTCTCTCCGGGACGTAGGATGTCGACCTTTATGGCCTTCTGCAAACGTCGGGAAAGGTCGTTGAAGCGCGTCGCTGCATAGGCATCGTCGTACGGCTTGCCGGCCGGGGCATGGATGGAAATGTACAGTTCGGACAGGCCGGCTGAGATCAGTTCGCGAACATAGTCGCGATCCAGATAGTCTCCGTTGCTACTGAAGTATATGCGGGCCGCCGGCAACAGCTCTCGAGCGCGCCTGATGCGATTGAGCAGCAGCGACTTGTCTGAAGTTGGCTCGTTATACAGATTTAAGCACAAGCCCTCGTCATAGGAGATTTCTGCGAGGTCGCGCAGGATAAGTTCATAGGTATCGTGAGGCAGCAGTTTGTTGGTCGAGGCACGATCGACCTTCGACACGGGGCAGTAGGAGCATGCCCGATTGCAGTGTGATGAAATTTCGACAACGACGTTGCGTACTGACCTTCGAAACAGCTCTCGCGCCGCTTCAGCGCTCGTCGGCGCGAAAAAGTGGTCCCGCGCGAAATGGTCCAACGCTTCGTTCATGAGCTGACCTGGTCAAGATGAAAATCTGCATCGAAGTGAACGACGGCATTCGGGTCCGAGTAGAGGAACTTGTCGCTTGGATTGAGGACGACGACGTTTCCACACTTGAGCGCGAGAAAGAGATGAAGTCCTGCATGGCGCGTGATCGCGGCGATGTTCAAATCGTAACTTCCCGGCCGCAGATTTTGCGCTGGAACGGAAATCCTCAGACTATAGCGACCTGGCATCACGCGTCCGACCAGAAGACCTTGCTCGTGACTGTCGATAGTGCAGATATTTCTATAATGTGCCGCATCGAGCACGGCGCGGATGACGAGGTCATCGATAGCTGAATGAACCGTCACATCCATGACGATGTCGAACGGCTCCTTGAAGTGCAGCTCCTTCTTGGCCGCATTGCCGTCCTTTGCGACGATCTTGATATTGTCGCAGACAACGTCGCCGGTGCCGGAGATCAGCTCGCTCGCGCCACCCGGACCGGGAAGCGCACTCTCCCGAGTACGGGCGGCGTTGCGAGCGTTCTGATCGTCATAGGCGCGGATCACCCTCTCGATTTCGCCGAGGACCTTCACCTCGCCCTTGTCCATGAACAGTCCGCGATCGCAAACCGCCCAAATCGCTCCAATGGAATGCGAAACCAGGACGATCGACGTGCCCTTGCGCTTCAATCCAAAGAGGTAATCATAGCACTTCTTCTGGAAGTTCAAGTCACCCACAGCGAGCACTTCATCGACCAGCAGCACCTCCGGCTCGCTCACGGCAGCCACCGCGAAACCGAGGCGCACCTGCATGCCGCTCGAATAATGCTTGACGGGCATGTCGATGAATTGTTCGAGCTCAGAGAATGCAACGATCTCATCCATGTGGGAGCGGATCTCCCGCGGAGAGAGTCCGAGGAGGGCGGCGTTTATGTAGATGTTTTCGCGGCCGGTGAGCATCGGTGAGAAGCCAGCGCCGGCCGCAATCAATGCGCCAACACGTCCGCGCAGCATGACGCGACCGGCATCCGGCTTGTAGATGCCAGTCAGGATGCGCAGAAGGGTCGTCTTTCCACAGCCGTTGACCCCCATGATGCCAAGGCTCTGGCCGCGTTCGAGGGTGAAGCTGATGTCCTTGACGGCCCAGAACTCCCCGTCACGCAACAGGCTCGAATCGCTGCCGGCGCCAACAAGCCGACCGAGGCCGTCACGAAGGCCGTGTGCCATCGATCGGCGCAGCGACAGGCCGAACTTCTTGGAGACGCTCTCGGCGCGAACTGTCCAGTCCTTATCGCTCACAACTGTCTGCTAACCTTTGGTGGTAAGGATGCGGGTGTACACTGCCGGAGGGAGGCATAAAAGCGAAATGCAAAAAGGGCAGCCGGCCGACCGGTCTGCGGAGCCGACCAGTTCGGCAGCCCCTCACTTGATGTTCGCGCCTTTGTTGCCCGTCCGCCACCATGCGGCATAGGCGGCAAGCCCATCTCTCAAGCTCCAACGATGCTCGAAGCCCAGGCTTCTTGACCGTGTGGCCGAGGCCTGCAGGTGGTTCGGATCGCCAACGCGCGAATTTCCATTGAATCGGATCCGACAATCGACTCCCAATGCGCGGGCAAGCTCACTGGCAATGGACTCAACACTGGATGCGACGCCAGTTCCGCCATTGACGATGAGGCACTGCGACGTTGCGTGCTGGGCCGCGATGAACCCGAGTTCGGCTGCGTCCTCCACGTACAGCATGTCCCTGGTCTCAGCCCCCGTCCCAAAGAGGGTAATTTCGTCGGACGCCTGCGAGAGTTTTCCTGCGACGTCCCATAGCAGCTGCTTCTGCAAGCCGGGACCGTACAGAGAGAAATAGCGGATCACGGCCGTTTTCAAGCCGAATGAGTGTGACGCCGATCGACATAGCAATTCGGCACAGAGCTTGTGTGCGCCATAGGGCGATACAGGAGCCAGCGAAGCGTCTTCGGCGATCGGTCCCGGCGCGGCGCTGCCATACACTGCCGCGCTGGAGGGGAGCACGAACACCGCTTCCGGCGCTGACCTGCGCAACGTATCAAGCAGCAGCGCGGTGCTGTCTACCGAGAGACGGAAGTCTCGGTAAGGGTCCGCAAGCGATGCGCCGATTGCGCCGCTGCCCGCGGCATGGAATACGACGTCGGGGGGGCCGACAAGCTTCAGGAGCTCCTTGATCGCTTCGTTGTCGATGATCTTCTCGATCCAGGCAGCCCTGCCTGAGACTTTGGCGAGAGGGAGTGTGGCGATATCGACATCGGCAGCGCCGCCAAGCCCAATGCCAGCAATATCCCAGCCCCCCGCCGCAAAACGCGCGGCCACATGTCGGCCCAGGAATCCACGGGCGCCGGTTATCCAAACGAGTGCCATACGTCAGAATTGCTCTTAGAGGTTCCGAAAAGGGATCGTCTCTATCGAATTGATCGCCACGGTTAAGACGAGAGGGCGCGCGCCCCTGGGCGCAGGGTCAGCTCGGACGCTTGTGCGACGGCGAAACCCGTGGACGCGGAGGGCATTTTCTACTTTCACGTGTGGATGCGCCAACTTGCAAACATGCCGGTCGTGGAGGTATACACCGTCTGACGATTGTTTCCAACGATATCCATGCCTTCAGGCCGATTGCGGAGGAGGACAGCTGGTGAGTTCCTTCAAGGTGCCTGTAAGCGGGGTAGTGGAGCGCTTGATCGGATCTGAAGATGCGTGCGGCGGCACTGACAATCCGGTTTCGATCGATTGTGCAACCAAAGGGTGCGTTCACGTCGTTATTCCCGTCTTTAATCGTTGGCAGTTCACCAAGCAGTGCGTCGAAGATCTGCGCCGTCAGACCTATCGACATTTGACGATCAACGTATCGGACGGCGGATCGACCGACGGCACGCGAGACAAGCTCGCTCGACTCTATCCGGACGTGGAGGTGATCTACGATGGGAAGGAGCGTTGGTGGGCCGGCTCTTGTGCGCTGGCCATTGAGCGGATACTGGCCAAAGCTGCGACGGATGACTTCGTTCTTTTGCTGAACAATGACACGAGAGTCCCTGAAAACTACATCGAAACGCTGGTGGCCTGGTCGCGGACCCATGACGCGGCCGTTGGCGCAAAGGTCGTTGACAGTCGCGATCCGACGAGGGTCCTCGATGCCGGCGAGATGATTGATTGGGAGCGCTACGATTTCCCCATCAAAACAGAGATCGCCTCAGGCGAGCGGCATTGTGAAGACGTCGACACGCTTCCGGGCCGAGGTACTTTGATTCCGATCAAGATGATAAGAGCGGTCGGCAACATCGACGATCGGACCTTTCCACATTATATTTCAGATTACGACTTCTTTTGCCGGATCAAGTCTGCTGGTTTCAAGCTGCTTGTGTGTTACGACACAATGATTCTGGCTCATATCGAGGAGACCGGTATCGTACCGCAAGCCCAGTTGACCTTGCGGCAAGCCTGGCGCGAAATCTTCGACCGCAGGTCGATGACCAATCTCGGCGATCACTGGCGCTTCGTCTCCCGACATGCGCCCGCGCCGCTGCGCCCGCGGTTGCATCGCCTTTTGGTGGCGCAGGCGGGCGCAAAATTGCTGTTGCGCACGGAACTCGGCATTTTTTTTCTACCGCCGTATAAGGGCGCGCGTCTCGTCAGGAGAGTCGTGCGAGCAGTTGTCCGCTTGATTAACGAGCCGGATGCTGCGCTCGAGTTCGCGCACTGGCCGCATGCGGTGAAGCTCGTTGCGCTGATGACGTTTGCTCCACGCCCCTTCCAAGGCGATGAGGCCGCCGCCAAAGGGTTGGATGTGTCGCGGCTTGTGCGCGATGGCGTATTGATCCTGCGGTTGCCGCCTGACTGGTATTGCTTCGGCACGCTGCAATGGGCAGGCCGGTCGGATGCCGCGCAACTGAACGATCTGCTGCGCGCGTGCCGAGGGCCGAGCCTGTTGCAATATAGGGCCCTTGTTTCCTACAAGAGGGCACGCCAAGCGCATATACGGCTGGGTGATGATAGCGCGGCAGACCCAGGGCAAGCATCATGCAATCATTGAAACAGTACATCAAAGGGCGCCTCAAGGCGCCGCTCGCGGAATCAAATTACAAACGATTTCTTGCGGACGGCAACCCGCCTTGGAAGCCAGGTTACGATACGCATAAGATCAAGTCGGTAACCGCCGCAATCAACGATCCCGCCTACGATCCCTACAAGCTCCCGGACGGTTTTGGTTGGCGCCTCGATGAACGTATCGTCGAGTATCCATGGTTCATGGCGCGCCTTCCAGCCGGAAAGGGGCGGTTGCTCGACGCGGGGTCTACCCTCAACCACGCGCATGTGCTCGGTCATCCGAAGCTGCGCGAAAAGACTTGCACCGTTTCGACTTTGGCGCCGGAGCAGTGGTCTGCGTGGCAGTGGGGCGTGTCCTACGTTTATGAAGATCTGCGCGAAAGCTGTTTCCGGGACGCGTATTTCGATTGGATTGCCTGCATCTCGACGATCGAGCACGTTGGCCTGGACAACACGATGCTCTACACGAGCGACGGCACAAAGAACGAGACGGATACCGATGGGTACGTCTCTTGTCTGATGGAATTGCGCCGAATGTTGAAGCCAGGTGGGGTGCTCTTTCTGAGCATGCCATTCGGTCGACGAGCCAACCACGGTTGGTTCCAGATTTTTGACGCCGAAATGGTCGACCGGCTCGTCGAGCGATTCGCGCCGCAATCGTGCATCGAGACCATCTATCGTTACAGGGCGGAAGGGTGGACCGTTGGCGACCGGGAGAGCGCGAAGGACGCAACGTATTTCGACATACATAAGCAAAGCACTTATGATGATGATTACGCGGCGGCCTCCCGGGCTGTCGTGTGTCTTGAGCTGACGAAGTAGCGGCTTCCGTGACGCGCCGTGTTCGTGCATTTGCCGAAGGACTACTTGCTCGGCTCGTCCGGCCGCGGCATATGCCGTCGGCCGACGGAAGGATTGATCGCGCTCTGGCAGATATCGACCAGACTGCCGTTTTCTATCCGACGGCCAGTCTGCATACGCACGGGCACCCGCCAGAGGCGCTGCGGATTGGCGCTCACACGCACGTCCGTGGCGAGTTGTTGTTGTTCGGACACGGCGGACGTATTCGCCTTGGCGAGTATTGTTATGTTGGCGAGCAGACCAGAATCTGGTCCGCCAGGGACATCAGCATCGGCAACCGCGTTCTGATCTCGCATATGTGCACAATCATGGATAATCTGACCCACCCGTTGGATGCGAGCGAGCGGCATCAGCAGTTCCGCGATATCATTACCGCTGGTCATCCACGCAAAATCGACCTGGACGAGCAACCTGTCATCATTGAGGACGATGCGTTGATCAGTTGCCATTGCGTGGTGCTGCGAGGCGTGCGAATCGGCCGCGGCGCCGTCATTGGAGCGGGCAGCGTCGTCACCAAGGACGTTCCTCCGATGGTGATTGCGGCGGGCAATCCGGCCAAGGTCATTCGCGAACTCGATATGGAAGCTGTAAAATGACCGATGGCGCGATGAGCTGGGAGCAGGCGGTCTCCTGGTTGCGCAACCAGCCTGACCAGGCCAGTCTTGTGAAGGCGTGTTTCTTCGATGACCCGCTGTTGGCGGCTGCGCAGCGATTTCACGCCAGCTCCGAGTGGATTGCGACGCGATCATTGCTGACGAGCCCACCAGGGCGCGCCTTGGATGTCGGGGCGGGCAGGGGCATCGCGAGCTACGCGCTCGCGGCTGATGGCTGGCAAGTGACGGCGTTGGAGCCTGACCCGAGCGCGCTGGTGGGGGGCGGGGCGATCCGGGCGCTCGCGGGCGAGAGTGGATTGCCGATCAACGTTGTGCAGGAGTGGGGTGAGACCCTGCCATTCGATAGCAATAGCTTCGATGTCGTACTCTGCCGTCAAGTGCTGCACCATGCGCGTGACCTGGGGCAGCTCTGTGCCGAGATTGGTCGCGTTCTGAAGCCGGGTGGAATTTTACTTGCCACGCGCGAGCATGTCATTTCACGACCCGAAGATTTGCCGGCATTCTTGGCGTCGCATCCGCTTCACAAGCATTATGGTGGCGAGCACGCCTATTTACTTGCGGACTATCACTCCGCCATCGCCAATGCGGGCCTTGCTCTCGATCTTTCGTTGAACCCACTTCAGTCCGATATCAATCTGTTTCCAATGACCATGAGTGATCACCGAAGGCTTCTCGCCAAGCGGCTCAGATTGCCCTTGGCGTTCGTTCGACCGTGGCTGATGACGTGGTACGGTAACCACCTCAACGATCCAGGACGTCTTTACACGTTCAGAGCGCGCAAGCCTGCAAGCTGATGCCGGGGCACGAATTGTGAAGAGACCATTGTCCAACATTTGCAGAAGGCTCTCTTCGCAACGGATTCGATCGGGGAGCCGCGGCGTGGATGATTCAACCAGCCTATTCCGGGCCTGTCCGTTGCGCAGCGGGTCGTGGTGTCATGATCGCGAGGTCCTCTCGTGACTGACCGCGTGCCGCTCGCGCTTTTCACGTACAACCGCCCGCTGCACACGCGACGGGCGCTCGATGCGCTGCTGCGGAACGCGCGCTTAGAGGACGTCAAGATCATCATCTACTCGGACGCCCCGAAGCGGCCTGAGCACGCCGATGCGGTCGAGGCGACGCGTCGGTTAGTTGCAGACTGGGCCGTGACGAACGGCGCCGAGGTCGTCGTGCGCCCAGAGAACTTTGGTCTTGCTCGCTCGATCGCCGGTGCGGTCGACGAGCTCACGCGCGCTTACGGCCGAGTGATTGTCCTCGAGGACGACCTCGTTGCAGCTCCCGATTTTGTCCGCTTCATGCTCGAAGGGCTGGACCGTTATGCTGATGCCTCCGGTGTTGCGCAGATCTCCGGTTGCCACCTCAAAGGTACGGCCCAAGTATCCGGAGATGCCTTCTTCATGCCGCTGACGACGACTTGGGGGTGGGCGACATGGGCGCGGGCATGGTCGCTATTTGATTGGCAGACGGACGGTATGCTCGATGAGCTTGCCCGCGATGCCGGGTTCCGCAGCCGCTTCAGCCTCAATGGTGCAGCGGACTATGAAGCGATGCTGTCCGATCGCATTGCCGGCAAAAATGACTCTTGGGGCATTCTGTGGTGGTATGCCGTCGCCAAGGCCGGCGCGCAGGTTCTCTACCCGCGTACGAGCCTGATATGGAACGGCGGATTCGACAATTCCGGCGTTCATTGTGCGGGTAACCTCCCCTTCCAGCTCGAAGCTCCAGCTCAGTTCAGGCGGACTATCTTGCCGGCGACGCTGCGAATGCCCGATCGGGTTGAGCCGGACATGGCAGCATTCAACGAGGTCTGTCTTTGGCTGCGGGCAGGTGTCTCTCCAGCCGTTGATCGTGGCGGCCTCGCAACACGATTGCGAGGGGCTTTGAAGCGTTGGGCCGGCCGCCGCTGATCAGGAGAAATCTGCGCCTGTGCGAGTCAGGATGACCGAATTGAAGAGCCGAAACCGGACTTCGTAATTCCTAGCGAGAAGATATCTGAGAGCGGGATCCTGTTGCATTTCGGCGAACGGTGTCGACAGCGCTTCGATGATGATCACGGCAGGCGCGTACACGTCCCAATTGCCCGAACGCAAGACGGCCAGTTCTGCGCCCTCCACATCGACGCTGAGGAGATCGACGTTGATTCCGGGAGGCACGAACTCGTCCATGATAGTTGCGAGCGTTTTCGGGCGAAGCTCGATTTCACCAGTCTTGTCCCATCCAGCCGCGACGTAGCTGTCGGCGAGCTCTGTGTTGGTCGTGTTGAGGGCGCCCTCGCGAAAGAGGTGCATCCGCAGGGGGTCTGTTTGGTCCGACACCGCGAGTTCGAGGTTGACGTCTCGGGGCCGGAGCAGGCCGAACGAGCTCATGCTCCCGGGTGTTGCGTCGACATTGATGCCGCGCCATCCACGGCGGTAGAGCGCAAACGTATTGGAGAACCTGGTGGCGTGATGAGCGCCGATGTCGACATAGAAGCCGGAGCGACGATCACCGAACAGCCGCTTGAGCAGGATATCCTCTCCCTCCTGGCTGTAGTGGTGGCTGCTTCCGCCGAGCGCAGAGAAATGCTCGAGCAGAGCGTCAGGAATGTCGGCCGGGTCCAGGCCCGCACAGGCCCGCGTCAATAATTGCTTCCTCAAATCGAGGGGCAAGTGGTCGGCATCAGCTGCAGAAAAAGCCGTCGAAAGCAGCCGCCCGAGCTGGCTCGCATCCAGCTTCTGTTCGCTGAGTGCTTTTTCGAGGATTTGTAAGCAGGAGTCGATATCCATATGAGCGCCGATCCTGGCGAGCTGGACCGCCAATCTGGCGCGGTGCTCGGGGGCCATTCGGCGTCCGACGAACTGAATCAGCGATCGCGCCATGCTCGACAATCGAAAGCTAAGCGCCGTCACCAGTTGCTGCCCCTGCACGCTTCAATGCCTCCGACTGGTCGCGGATGATTGAGCCGGCCGTTGAGAATACTATCCGATCGCACCAGCAGCGATGTTGTCCAGCAATAGATGTTGATTGGGCCAAATCCGCTGAAGTCCACCTGAAGGAAACCTTCACCACGAAAGAACTCTGCTACGTCGGTGTACCAGTCTGAATTGTCGAGCACGATGCAGCCGCCCGCACTCAGGTGAGGCAAGGCTGCCCGCGCGCATTGATTGCGCCAGACCCCGTCGATGATGATGACATCAAATTCTCCTCCGATTTCGGATATGGCCCCAGCATATTCCGTGACCTCCTCCCGGAGAATGAGCTTTTCCAGTCGACTTGACCGATGCAGCATCTTCTCAAACCAGGCGGAATCATGCTCGACGGCGGTCACCTTGGCTCCCTTATTCGCCCAAAACAGGGACGAATTGCCGCAACCAAACTCGAAGATTCGTAATCCTCTGGCGTCGAGCTGCTCGAAGTATTCCAGTGCGGGATATGTGTACCAGGGAACAGGTTTCCCATCCACGGCGACCGGCAGTTTCAGCTCGAGCGTTCGTCCGTAGCCGTACTTGTTCACGAGGATGTCGAGAGCAGGCTCGAATGCCTTCGGCTCGGGTTTGGGCGTGGCATGCGCCAATGCGTTCGCGACTGTCCTCTGGACATAGGCGTTGATCCGATCTTTGAGCCATCTCATCTCGAGCATACTCCTGCGAGCTGGCCGGCGTCCGCCAAGCGAGTTGCTCGATGGATGGGCTCGCACGTGAATTGGGACTCGGGCCGCAACATTGTCTAACGGGAGGTCTCGTTTCTGTTCAATTTGCTGTCGCTGCCTGTCGTCGGCTAGGCTACAGCCGCTCCGCTACGAGGTCCTCGAGCAGGTAGAAGATCTTCAGCCCAACGACGACCAGAATCACGGTCGCGACGATCACCAGCAAAAACACCGGAATGTCGTTGGCTTGGTCGAGGCAGATCAGCGCACGAGGAACATCGATGAGGTAGGTCAGCGGATTGCACTTGATCAGAAACTGCATCGTTGGGCTCTCGATGCTCGAGTGCAAGTATACTGCAGGCGTCAAGTACATCAGCAGAGAGAGCCCTTGCGTGGCGAGCGGCGTAAGGTCGCGCGCAATTGTGCCGAGCACTGCGAGCATCAAGCCAATTGCCGTCCCGAGCAGTACCATGGGCAGAACCAGCAATGGATAGGCGAGTATCCAGAGGCTGGGCCAACGACCCATGATCAAGAATACCGCCATCATCGTGATCATGCTGATGGCGATGGAATAGAAAACGCCTGCCAGCGAGCTCATGGCCAGTGCTAGCTTTGGAATCTTGGTTCGCAGAATGAGATCAGCCTGCGACTGCAGCCCACTGCTGACCGCTCCCATTGCGCCCGGTAGACATGCCCAGATGGTGGTGCCGACGAGAACATAAAGAGGGTATGGGATCTCTCCTTGGCCTGGCTTGAGAACGCCAATGGAATAAAGAAACAGGAAGCTGACGATCCCCAGGATCGGATTGAGAAGAGCCCAGAAATACCCGAGAATTTTCTGTCGGAATTGAGCGATGAAGTCGCGCCAGAAAAGGCGAGTTATCACGTGGCGAGAGTTCGATAGATCGAAGTAGGCTTGGCGCAGGCTCGACGTTAGTCCACCGCTGCGCTGTGTTGCCTCATAAATTGTAATCGTGTCCTGGCGGTCAGACTTGATCATCGCCACCTCGCGGGCTTCTCTCGTGTGGTCAAATTGTGATTCGCTGGCTGCCTCGTCGTCGATTTACGAGAGGCGGAATTCGCTGAGATCCCGCGCTATCGATCGAGGCTTCCTGTGCATGCGGGTGTAAAGCCGGACGTGCCTTCTGAAACGCTGTCCTCCACATCAGTGGATCTTTGAAGGTTTTCCCGACATCGCGACAATTGCTCCACCACCGCGATAGCCAGCCGACGGCGCTGAGCGCCGCACCTTTGGGTCCGTGTCACACACGAGGACGCTTTGAGCAAGTGGAATTCGCAATCACTCCCTGAGGCACGGCCGGGTCGATGCAGCAGCAGCCCGGTGCGCTATCGGATCCTTTGAGGCGGGCTTCGCGTCTCCAGCCTTTATGGAGCGTCGTCGCGCCTGGAGCTACCCCATGGGCCAACGGGCGAGCGGTTTGCGGCGAGATTGGCTGGACGCCGCCGTTGGATACATGAACGACGTCTGGTGCAGCGCAGCCCGAGGGCAACAGCTTCGGGTCGTACGGTCGACCTTATCTAAATACCGATTAGAGCGCTAGGTCGTCCATCCGCTTTTGCAATTTTAGATTTTGATTTCCCGGGAGAAAGCTCTTGATTGAGGGGACTGTAGCGGCACCACGAAGCGCTAGTCACGTACACCACCTTAGCGCCGCGCAGAACGCTCCCGCTCTTCCAGTTGCTGCTGGCATGGTGATGATTCCGACTGATTGCATTGTCGTAAACGTGCAAATTGCTGCGATCTACCATGGACCTCGGCCCACGGAGCCGACCGATCCGGGCGGCGCGACGGTGCGACATGGTGAGTTGATCCTTCGCCTGCCGAGTTGGTTCGAGCAGCCGAGAGTCTGCGAGGAGCAGACCAGGGGTGAATGCGGCATGGCAGGGGGGGCGGCTTGGTGACATGCCCAGTCCCTGCAGAAATTGATTTCAGCTGGCCGCAGAGCAAGCGGGAGCGCCAAGTGGCCGGCCGCGCTGCGCAGAGGGTGTTCAGACCTTCGTCTCCCGGCAGGCGGCCATTAACCTGCAGGAAACGCTGATGACTGATAGCTAGATTCGCGGTTTCGGGGCTGCTCGAGCTTGGAATCGTGCGCTGGGATTTGAATGGCTGGGAGTTTAGCCAATGGCCGGACCGCCCAATTTGCAAGGCTCCGACGTAGTCCAGGCCTCCGGCCCGGCAATCGATCCGCCTCCGTCAAACCCGGTCGAGCTCCCAGATGAGGCGGTGGAAGCTCAGCTCGCGCAAGGCGATTTCGGCGGGGTTGGTGCGGTGACGGCCGTGAGCGCCGGTGGGCTCACCATCAACCTTCTGTTCGATGCGGCCGCAATGGCCGCTCCAGCCAGCTTCCGGGCCGGGATTCAACAGGCCGCCGCGATCCTGACCTCCATGATCTCCGACCGAATCACGGTCAACATCAAGATCGACTACAGCGGAATCGGCGGAGGCGCTGCTGCAGGTCCTGATGGTGGCCAGTGGATGACCTACTCGAGCGTTCGGTCCAACCTCGTTGGGAACGCTAGCCCCGGTGACACCACCTTCAACGCCCTACCGGCTGTATCGAGCATCCAAGGGCAATCCTATGTTGCCGTCTGGAATTCGCAGCTGAAGCTCTGGGGAGGACTTGGCGCCAACGATACCACGACCGACGACGGCAGCGCGACGTTCGCGACCGACATCAATTCAGGCCTGCTCGTCGGAGTGGCCCTTCACGAGCTTACGCACGCATTCGGCCGCGTGCCCTACGGCCCGCAGCCTGACGTGTTCGATCTCTTCCGGTTCTCGAGCCCAGGCGTCCGTCTCATGACGGGAGGCGCGACGGCGTCGACGGCCTACTTCTCAATTGATGGGGGGCAAACGAAGCTTGCCGACTACGGCCAGTCCTCCGATCCGAGCGACTTCCTGAACAGTGGCGTTCAGGGCGCCAACGATCCGTTTAACGAATTCTACACTTTCAACACACTTCAGACGCTGACGTCCGTCGACCTCAAGCAAATGGACGCTCTCGGCTTTCATCTCGTCTCCGCAACGCCTGTAACCATAGAGGCGTTGGGAACGACCAGCCTGGTGCAGCTGGGATCAAGCTATTTCCTCAATCCAGTTGGTGGGGGATTTGGCCCCCAACTCAAGCTCAACGGCGCCACGGTTCAGCCTGGGCAAATTGGTGGCTGGACGCCAATCGGTGCAGAAGCCGTGGGCGCGGGTTATGAGCTTGCCTGGAAGTTGGCCGGATCCGACCTTTACGCAGTGTGGACCCTCGACGGCAGCGGAAATTACGCAAGTAGCGCGATCGGAGGTGTCTCTGGACGGTCAGCCTCGTTCGAAACATTCGAGAATGTCTTTCATCAGGATCTCAACGGTGACGGTACGATCGGTATTCCGACCATCGTCATTGAGGGACTGGGATCGACCAGTCTGGTCCAGGTTGGCGATGGATATCTTTTGAATCCGGTCGGTGGCGGCTCGGGCCCGCAAGTGAAGCTTGGCGGCGCGAACCTCGTGGCCGGTCAACTCGGCAGCTGGATGCCGATTGCCGCAGAAGCCGTGGGTGGCGGCTATGAGGTCGCCTGGAAGGTGGCTGGAGCCGATCTTTACGCAGTGTGGAATCTCGACAGCAACGGAAACTATACGAGCAGCGCGGTCGGAGGTGTCTCCGGAAGCTCGGTCTCGCTGGAAGCGTTCGAGAGCGTGTTTCACCAGGATCTCAATGGTGACGGCACGATCGGCATTCCGACGACGGTCATCGAGGCACTGGGATCAACCAGTCTCGTTCAGGCCGGCAACGGATATATCCTGAATCCAGTTGGTGGCGGCACGGGCCCGCAAGTGAAGCTTGGCGGTGCCAACCTCGTGGCCGGCCAACTCGGCGGCTGGATGCCGATTGGCGCAGAAGCCGTGGGTGGTGGCTATGAGATCGCCTGGAAGGTGGCGGGAGCCGATCTTTACGCAGTGTGGAATCTTGACAGCAATGGAAACTACACGAGCATTGCGATCGGAGGTGTCTCTGGGAGCTCCGCTTCGTTCGAGGCAATCGAGACCATCTTTCACCAAGATCTCAATGGTGACGGTACGATCGGGATTCCCACGATAGTCATCGAGGGGCTAGGATCGACGAGCCTCACCCAGGTCGGCAATGGATATTTTATGAATCCGGTCGGCGGCGGCGCGGGTCCGCAAGTGAAGCTTGGCGGCGCCAATGTTGTGGTCGGACAACTCGGCAGCTGGATGCCAATCGGCGCAGAAGCCGTGGGTAGCGGCTACGAGGTCGCCTGGAAGGTCGCGGGAGCTGATGTCTATGCAGTTTGGAGCCTGGACAGCGGCGGCAACTACACAGGCAGCGCGATTGGAGGTGTGTCGGGAAGCTCGGCCTCATTCGAGGCGTTCGAAACCACTTTCCATCAAGACCTCAACGGAGACGGTACGATCGGTGTAACCGCCCAAGTTTCAGCGGGCTACCCGCAAGGCAATCTCAGCGTCGCAAATGGTGTCCTCTCTTCGGGAAAAACCGCACATCAAGCAGCGACTTACCTCTCCGACCTGTTCAGCCAGGACGGATTCCATTTCGCTGAAGGCGCCCAAGGCCAGATGATCATCTCCAGTCCCCAGCCATTGCTTGGTGGCCCACAGCAGACGGCATTGTGGGCACCGCATGACGTTTTCGCATTCAACCAAGAGCTTGGGCAGAGTATCGCCGCCAACTTCGCATCGGAGGCAGACATGGTTTGGCTCAGTCACAATCGCGCTGCCACGCAAGCGGCGATCTTCTCGGCGAGTCACGACAATACGCCTGGAAACATTGTTGTTTCTGATTCGGCACAGGACGTGCTTACGACACATCAGTCCATCACGGAGGCAGTTCTGAGCCATCTTGCCGGCTTTCATCTTGTCTAGTTCAATGCTCCGACCGGATTGGCAGCATCTTGGATGCGGGCGGGCTAGTGCATCGCGTTGCACTTTCAACGCCACCTCTCTGCACGGTACAGAGATCGACGGAGATGATTGCTGGGGCCGCCAACAATCGTGGCGGCATCGGCGAGCTCCGGCATCGAAACCTCCTCGCTCATCCTTGAGCGATGTCGAGGCCCTTCCTGGGTGTCGAATGCGATCTGCTCCTTCCGCTTGGGCCGAAGATTGTATCCGAGTCCACGAGCGCTGCTCGTGGATGACGCTGCGGTCTGCTGGCAGCAGTTGATTTTGCCGCAAGACCGATGATCTACTAGCTGGAAAGGTAGATCGTCGCCTGACCGCCCTTAAAGCCGTGGCTCCGAGCTTGCTCCCGTCCAGACCCGGGCATGCAGAAAAGCAAGCGCATCAAAGCCTCTGATCTTGCATTCAATCTGGGGGGGGCGACTGAGCGGTCGACCGTCAAGGCGACCGTGGCATGCAGGATGTCCTCCTCGCGCAGTTGTCCCTTCGCCTGAGAAGGGCAGCCGGTGTGAAGGAGCTAAACGTTATCGGTCGAGCTGCTGCCGGATTTCGCGCGACGATTTTGTCAGAGTTCCGTCCCGAAGCGGCTCGTGCCGGTTCTCTTGCGAATGGACACCCTGGCGTCCCCCTGAGTGTCAGCGGAGTTTGGATCGGTCAGGCTCGCGTCCATAGGGCCGGCCATTAGACTTTAGCGATCGCAAATGGTATCGCGTAGCGCAAGCTGGAATGGCTGTGCACGTGTATGACCAGAACACGAGGACAATTGTCATCCAGGGCGGGGTTTCTGGACTCCCTTTAATCGTTGAAAAAATGCCGAGCGCCCACGGTCGCTGCGGTGTCGAGTGGAGAAAATGGTGGATCAAGATCGTAAACGACGTGTGGCGCTCATTACTGGTGTGACTGGCCAGGACGGTGCCTACCTGGCTGAGTATCTGCTCGGACTCGGCTACACGGTCCATGGAATCAAACGGCGTTCGTCCTCCTTCAACACCGCTCGTGTGGATCATCTCTACCAGGATCCTCACGTCGGAGACGTCCCGTTTCTGATGCACTATGGCGACATGACGGACTCGACCAATCTTATCCGTTTGGTCCAGCAGATCAGGCCCACCGAGATATACAACCTCGCAGCTCAAAGTCATGTCGCCGTGAGCTTTGAGAGCCCGGAATACACCGCCAATGCGGACGCAGTAGGGGTCTTGCGGCTGTTGGAGGCTATTCGCATTCTCGGCTTGGAGAAGGTCACGCGATTTTATCAGGCTTCGACCTCGGAGCTGTACGGTTTGGTGCAGGAGGTTCCGCAACGGGAGACGACGCCGTTCTATCCGCGGTCTCCATATGCAGTCGCAAAGCTATATGGCTATTGGATCACGGTAAACTACCGTGAGGCATATGGCATGTTTGCTTCCAATGGCATCTTGTTCAACCATGAAAGCCCCATACGCGGAGAGACTTTCGTAACTCGCAAGATCACGCGGGGAGTTGCAAGAATAGAAGTCGGTCTGGAGGACGCGATCTATCTTGGTAACCTCGAAGCGAAGCGCGATTGGGGGCACGCGCGGGACTACGTCAGGGGAATGCACGCAATCCTGCAGGCGGACAAACCGGATGATTTTGTGCTTGCAACGGGAGAGACGCGCTCTGTGCGCGAATTCGTTGAGCTTGCCTTTGGTGAAGTTGGTCGTCGCGTCGAGTGGCAAGGTGAGGGCGTCGACGAGGTGGGGCGCGATGTGGCTTCGGGCAAGATCGTCGTGCGCATCGACCCGGCCTATTTCCGCCCGACCGAGGTCGATCTCCTGATCGGAGATGCGACAAAGGCGCGGCAGAAGCTCGGTTGGACGGCGCAAACGAGCTTTCGAGATCTGGTGAAGGAGATGGTCGCCAGCGATCTGGCTGATGCGCGTCGTGATGTGAGCGGCAGCAAGGGCGCTTAGCGGCTGTAACCTTGAACATCGACCGCGGCAGAATTCACCGAGACTGAGAAGGAATGTCATCGAGGCGTGCGGACTCTGAAGCCGCCACCGGATCTTGGTGGGCGGGTGAATTTGCTTCCAAGCGTCACCCCTGCCGACGGTTGACGAGGGGGCAATCTCAGGTTGGTGGCGGGAGCTTCCGTGTACGTGTCGGAATCTGCCAGATGAGATATCGGCCATGACATGGGTTCGAGCTCAGCCAGCTGGCCAGACGACGACCAACCCGACAGCGTCCACTCGTGAGGGGATCCTGGATGCGTCGCATGGTCAGCTCTTGGCCGAGAACCAGGCGCGATCCCTGGACGAGCTTGAGGCCTCAGCCGGATGGGGCCCTGGCAATGCTCCACATGTGGTCCACTAGGGGGACGGGACTCTCTCATCTGTGAGATCTGAAAGCGCTGTGGCCAGGAGCCACGGGCGTCGGTGTCGTCTGCAAAGCCAATCATTCCAGCGAGACGCTCAATCGTCCATGCTCGACCTTGGGTAGGCGTCGCCGTGCTGCGAGATTGGCAGTTGCAAACCAGGGGTAGGCAAATTGAGCCGCGTGCATTAACAGAACAGCATGACCGTCTGTCAGAGGGCCGAGAGTTGAGTGGTCGCGATATTTCAGCACCCGAGAGCAAGAACATTCCTCACGTCCCTGCGCTCGACGAGCTGCGGGGGATTGCTGCCCTGATGGTGCTGTTCGCGCATCTCACCCATAATTTGACGAGAGGTGTCGACCCGAGCATTGGTGCATGGCTATACCCCTCCAATCCGTTCTTTGCCGTGCTTGCCGAAGGGCATGCGGGCGTATCGCTTTTCCTTGTTCTGAGTGGCTTTCTGTTTTCTTACGGCGCGCATATCCGCCAAGTTTCGTATCGAGGCTTTATCCGCAATAGAATCCTGCGTATTTTTCCTATGTACGTGCTACTGCTGTTTCTGGAAGCCTATACATATCCAGCTCAGTTCTCATTTAGCGCATTCGCGTCCAGCTTGTTCTTGATGGGGAATACTCCCGCCGGTCTCGCGGGCGGCGCGTTCACAATCCTGTTGTGGACCATATGTGTCGAGTTTCAATTCTATCTGGTCTTCCCTTTTCTGAATTCTTTCAAACTGAAATACGGGGTTAAGTACCTGGTTCACCTGCTGGGGCTTGCAATCCTGCTTCGCATTCTTTGTGTTGGTCTGGGTGCCTCTCCTCGCAACCTTTCGTACTTTACAATTGTGGGGCGCATCGATCAGTTTCTCATCGGGATGATTGCTGCTCATCTTTACCGAGAGGGTGTGTTGGCAACCAGGAGATCCGGAGTTCTCCTCGTCGGCGTATCCTGCCTCATTGTGTTGTCGCTTTTTGCGTTCAACAGGTTTGGCGGGTGGGAGCGAGACGCCAACTGGAAGGCTCTGTGGCACACCTATGAAGGCTTCCTGTTCGCTTCTTTGATTGTGATATATGTTCAAGCGCACGGATCGTTTCATGATTACTATACGACCTTGCTCAGGAAAATCGGACTGGTGAGCTATTCACTTTACCTGATCCATATGCCCATCCTTCTCATGTTTCAAAAGCACAATTGGTATTTGACGTTGACCGGAAGCCCGTATGTCAATGCGCTACTATCGGGAGTCTATCTCGTTCCTGTTGCGGTCTTGGTGGCTACGGCCACCTATTGGCTTATTGAGCGGCCATTCATCGATCTCAGGGGGGGGTACCTTAAGCCAGTTTCAGCTCCTGCTCGGTCGGCCAAAGTGGAATAAAGGCATGAAGTGGTTACTGAGAGCGCTATTGGCTTCGAACCTTGTGAGTTTGTGCTCCAATCAAGCAAGCGCGTTTGATTGGGATTACAAGGACGCCAGGTTTGACCTGAGCGCCTCGGCGATCTTGGGAGATCGAGCTGCTTTCGAGTCCTGGAGAAATGAGCCCCTCAATTACATCAAGGAGCAATTCGAGGGTGCAGTTAACGTCGCGCCGGAGGTGGTCGGTGTTCATGATCCGATAAAGAAGGCCGGTTTTGCGATCGAGCAGATCGATCTGCTGTTCTCCCATGTGGCTCAAGACGGAGCTGATCTTCGATATACCGTTGCCGTGGCGCGACCGGACAAGCCAAATCCTGATCTGCCGACGATCGTGGCGATCAATGGTCACGGCGAGGTGGGGGGCGAGGGGAGCGGTCAGGCGCCCACAACGTTGTTCGACGATGATGGACATGGCGCGTATCTGGCTAGAGGCGGGTTTACCGTGGTTGCGTTTCCGAACACGATCCATGCGCCGTTTGCGGACCTTGCGAGGCGCGTGGACTATTCGATCATCTGGGCGAGGCTTGCGGATCTAGCGCTGACGCGGATTCAGCCTTTGCTGAATTCGAATCCCGACTACATTGGGCTGGGAAACGCGGCTGGCGGACTAACGAGCCTTGTGTTGGCGATCGTTCGGCCGGATATCAGGGCAATGGCAGCGAATGGCGCGTTCTTCTCGCTCGAACATACGCGGCGGGAGTATCGGATCTTCACGCATCCATTCTGCCATGACTTTCGTGCGTTCTTTTCGTATTCCGCTCTCTATGCATTGCTCGCGCCGAAACCGCTACTGATCGAAGAAGGTCGGCGCGATGGTCTTTGGTTGGGTTATGGAGCGTCTCATCCTGAGTCCTGGTTCAGTGGCACGAAACGGGGCGCAATTAGTGATGAGACGATCGGAGCGTACCTCGAGCTGAAACAGATCTGGGTGAAGTTTGACTCGCTTATCGAGCTGGATATCCACGATAAAGGGCACGAAGATGTGGATACGGCAGCATTCGTTGGATTTGTGCAACGAGTTCGTGCGGCGTCGCCTTGAAGACAGTCGGGCGATCGATGCTTAGAAGTCTGATCTACTATCTCTTCGTAGCCGTTGCGGCTGCAGCTTGCAGTATTGGAGTGCTCTATTCTGCGGGATGGCGTTCTCGCTCGCAGATCTCGGAGGTGACTGCGAAGGCGCAGGCGGAGAGTCTTGTTCCATACTGCCTGGAGTCCGCCAAGGCCGATCCGTGGCGCTATTACTATCTTGGGAAGATGAAGAGCGCCTCGGTGGAAATGAGGATCCAGGTAGTCAGGGCGGCCGGCTGGGCTACACCTCTCGGGCAGGATCAGCCGAATGGCTGGCTCGCCGAAGCATGTTTGCGCGAGCTTGATGTCAGATAGCACCTCTGCGGCTGCATCAAGGATGATGCGGTGTCCCAGAGGTGACCGCCGATAGGGTCCAAATCAGTGGATTTATGCGGTCGGTGAGTATCGCAGGTAGGCGGTCCACCAGTAACCAACATCCGCAGCACGTTTTGGCGGCACTGGCGTGGCGAGCTGAATGCGGTGAACCGCTGCCTTGTACGCTTCGACAGCTTCCATGAATGCGCGCCAGAGCCTGGCCCTGATTCGAAGAATGCAGGCTGGTCGCGTTGTCTGGTGATCGCCCCTTGAGCAGAATCGCCTGGATTTCAATTAGCGTCAAGGTAAGCATTCGGCGTGGCCCGCAGGTTGGTCGAATTATTCGGATTGCCGGCGCCTGAGCAATCCGGCCTTTCCTTGTGCATTCGGACCAGTTCGATCAGATTTTCGACGCCCTCGTCGGTGAAGACAAGATCGTGTCCCTTAGCGTGGTGTAGCTGAATGCGGCTGACGGCGGGCGCTGGCAGAGGCCGGATCGGTCAGCTGGCGATCGCCGGGAAGCTGACGGTGGGATCATCGCCCAAAGGGCGGTGGTTTGCAGCGTCATGTAGCGTCCGCGCTGGACCGCTTACTCGTCGTTCTGCTCGAGCAGGATGGCGCCGACCAGGCGGGTGATGGCGTCCGCGTTGGGCAAGATGCCGACCACTTTAGTTCGTCGCTTGGCCTCGTCGTTGAGGCGTTCGAGCTGATTGGTCGATTGTAGTGTGGCCCGATGCGCGGCGGAGAATCTCATATAGGCCAGCACGTCGGTCTCGGCCTCATCGAGGAAGATCGCTAGCTTTGCCAATTGCGGGCGCAGCTGATCCGCGATGCGCCGCCATTGCGTCCGCGCGGCTTCGGCGTCGTCCTGGGCAAAGGCGGTGGCAGTGAAAGCGGGGACGACGCGTCGCCCGCTCTTGCCGGCATGCGCCAGGGCGTTGCGCATGAAGTGCACGCGGCAGCGCTGCCAGGAGGCGTTGAGGATCTTTGCGGCCGTCGCATTGATCCCCTCATGCGCGTCGGAGACGATGAGCTTGACGCCACGCAGGCCGCGCCGGGCGAGCTTGCGCAGGAACGCCGTCCAGAACGTCTCGGCCTCGGACGGACCAATGTCCATCCCGAAGACCTTGCGCCGGCCATCGCTGTTGACCCCGACCGCGATGATCACCGCGACCGAGACGATGAGCCCGTTCTGGCGCACGCTCACGTAGGTGGCGTCGATCTACAGATACAGCCGGTCGCCCTCGATAGGCCGCGTGAGGAAGGCCTTCACCTTGTCGTCGATCTCGGCACACAGCCGCGACACCTGGCTCTTGGAGATGCCGCCCATGCCCATGGCCTGCACCAGGTCGTCGACCGAACGGGTAGAGACGCCCTGGACATGTGTCGAGCGCCGAGCTGCTGTCGCATCTATCGAGCTTGCACATCGTCTGACTGCGAAGCTTGTCCAGAAGTTCGTCTCGGTCGACCAAACTTTGAGCTCCGTGACCGCCGCCTCTAAGAAGTCGGCCAATACGCGCAATATGAGGAGAATGGCGACCGGCTCCCGCTGCTCTCGACTCAACGCGCGAATTGCGCGGCCGCTGGTCCCGCCGCTCCCAATTGTGATGTTGATTCTCGATAACGGTTGCGTGCCTTAGACCATGCGAGATGTGGAAACGAAGTCACGGGTTGAGCTACCAAGGCACCGGCAGACGAGGGCGGCGGGGCGGATGCCTTCGACCTGCGACGAACGAACCACATCTCGGTCTGCCCAAGTGAGTGAATTCATAGCGAGCGTTTCAGTCTGCTTCACGCCAGCGCAACACTGTCGAGACAGACGCTCTTATGCACACCGAAGCCCAGCAGATTCGGAGCAATCTTGTGGCTTAGTTCGGAGGTGCCGTTCGGGAAATGCCGCCGGGCCTCTGGAAGGTCATCACGTCCTCTGTTGCCACGGGGCGCGATGCCGGTTGGCAACCCGTCATGATGCTCGCAATGGATCCTCTGCTGCACGGAGGACCACCAGGATCTTTGTCGGCCGCCAATTTGGCCAGCGCGAAGAAGGCCAAGCAGAGAAGAAACAGCCCCAACATTAAAGACAATCGACGTAGAATCGGCACTCCGTTACCCCTCCCGCGTACCATCTGCGATGGCACGGAAGCTGGCTTGCAGCCAGTCCTCTGTGGTTAGTAATGTGAATATAGCCAGTTGGTGTGGCCGGTGTGCCGCAGTCTCGGTATCAAAAAGTAGCGATACGCTTTTGCTCTCGTTAAAGTGGCGGCTTGTCCGTCAAGCTAGGGAGTTTGTGCAGACGAGTGCGTCGATCTCGGCGGAAGGGATCTTATCAGTGCCTTGCACCATGTGGGCGTTGGGGTCGTTCCGGGGGAATGCAGCGGCAATGAGCGCCGAGAATGCGTAGCCGTCCGCTCTTGCCGTAACCCTCCGCCGAAGCCCGCCGAAGGCCGCCTTGGCAATTTGGTGTTGGTGCTGAGAACCGTCCTTATGGACAGAGATAAGGACCGTGCCCGGATCGGGCGACTTGAGGTGGTCGAGACGGGTCGGCGGCGGCGCTGGTCTGAGGATGAGAAGCTCAAGATCGTGCTGGAGAGCCTGCAGGGGGCCCGGCAGGTGTCGGCAACAGCCCGGCGGTACGGCATCTCGCGTTCGTTGCTCCTCAACTGGCGACGGCCTCGACAGAATGAAGCTGGGCTGCGATTGGACTTCGTTCCGGCAAAGGTGGTTGCAGATCCAGTGGCCGCGCCTCTGCCGATCGAGCCGACCGTCGGCGGCGCAATTGAGATCGAGTTTGCGGCCGGAGCCAGGATGCGGATCACGTGCGTCGTCGATGAGAGGACGCCGAAGGCTGCTGTTGCCGCATTGACGGACGGGCGGACGTGATGATCCCGAGTCCGTCAGGAGTGCGCGTGTGGATCGCTGCCGGCCACACCGACATGCGCCGCGTTGGCCATGATCATGTTCGAGAAGTTCGGCCAGCATCAGCCAATGAACCGCCAGGCCGAGCGCTACGCTTTGGAAGGCGTGCCGATCGCGCTGTCGACGATGGCGGACGCAGTTGGATCGGTCTGTGCCGCGCTTGATCCCCTGCTGCGCCTGGTCGAAGCCCATGTCATGGCGCCCGCTCTTCGTCATGGCCGACATCGAGGAGAACGCGCGACGCAAGGCTTCGGGCAAGAAGGACATCCCGCTCGCGCCGATCGCAGTCGAGATGGTGCGACGGATCGATGCGCTGTTCGAGATCGAACGCTCCATCAATGGCAGGAGTGCCGAGGAGCGCGTTCGGGTGCGGCAGACGCTGAGCCGGCCTCTGGTCGAGGATCTGCAGGTCTACATGCGCGAGCAGCTCGCCAAACTGTCCCGTGGCCACGACATCGCCAAGGCGTTCAACTACATCCTCAAGCGCTGGACGAGCTTCACCGCGTTCCTCGATGACGGGCCGATTTGCCTCTCGAACAATGCTGCTGAGCGTGGCCTGCGAGGCATCGCTCTCGGTCGAAAATCCTGGCTGTTCTGCGGCTCCGATCGCGGAGGTCGGCGCGCCGCGGCCATGTACAGCCTGATCGTCACCGCCCTATGCCGCGCTCGGCATAGGCACGTTTATGCCGCCCGCCGAACTATGCCGAACGGGTTTGGTATGGCGCGCCGTTGTCACGCTGGCACGCGTCGATTGCGTGCACGGCAGCCCCACTCCATTCGGCATAGTCTGGCGTTCAGAGCGCCTCCAGAAAGGCGAGCAGGCGGTCGTTCGGCTGGAAGCGGGTTCGCTTGCCGGGCTCGTACGGCTTGAGCTTCGCCAGGGCCGCTTCCTTGAGGGCGAGGTGGGCGTGCAGGTACGTCTGCGTCGTCTCGACCGATTCATGACCGAGCCACAGCGCGATCACAGAACAGTCGACGCCGGCTTGCAGCAGTTCCATCGCAGCGCTGTGCCTCAGCACGTGCGGCGACACGCTCTTTGCCTTCAAAGACGGGCAACTCTTGTGAGCGACACGAACATGCTTTCCCAGCAGGGACTGGACGCTGTCGGCACTGAGCCGGCCCCCGTGCACGTTCGGGAACAACGCTGTTGCTCCTTTCCGCAACGGTTCCTTGAGCCATGCCTGGAGCGCACACCGAGCGAGTGTGGTCAGCGGAGTGGTCCGCTCCTTCCGCCCTTTACCGACGCATCGCACGTGTGCGCCAGACCCGAGGTGGACGGCATCCCGGTCAAGGCCAGTCAGCTCTGAGAGGCGCAAGCCCGTCTGGGCTGCGACCAGCAGCAAGGTGTGATCGCGGCGGCCAAGCCACGTCGTTCGATCGGGCGCGGCGAGAACCGCCTCGATCTCGGGGCGCGTCAGGAAGTGCACCTGTCGCTTGTCGTGACGCTTGCTCGGTATGGCGAGCACGCGCTGGATCAGCGCACTGTGTGCCGGTTCCTCGAAGGACACGAACCTGAAGAAGGATCGGATGGCCGTCAGACGCAGGTTACGCGTCTTCGCACTGGCGCCGCGCGTTACCTCGAGATCGGTGAGGAACGCGCCGATGAACGTTGCATCCAGATCGGCGAGCGTCAGGGCCGATGGGGACTTCCGCAGCTGCACCTGAGCGAACATGAACAGCAGCCGGAACGTGTCTCTGTAGGAGGCGATCGTGTTGCCGCTAACATTGCGCTGGCGCATGAGGCGCTCGGTGAAGAAGCGCTCGATCAACGTGGCGACATTGCAGGCGGGCTTCATGGCGTCACCTCCCATCGCCGATCGAGACGCCGCGCCGCTTCTTCCATCAACTCGGGGCAGGCCGAGAGATACCAGTAAGTATCGCGCACGCAGGCGTGGCCGAGGTAAGTGGAGAGCACTGGGAGTTGTTGCTCGACGTCCTTGCCTTCGCGATACCAGTCGAGCAGCGTCCGGATGGCGAAGCGATGACGGAAGTCATGCACGCGTGGCCCGGTACGATCACCTTGGCGCCGCAGCCCGATCTCTCGGGACAATCGCCAGAAGACGCGATGAACGTATTGGTGCAGCAAGCGGCCTCCCTGTTCGGCAACGAAGAAGGTCGAGCCGCAGCGTGATCCGAGCATCGCGTCGCGCTGGTCGGCGTAGTCGCGCAACGCGATTCTCGTCGTCGGATGCAATGGCACGAGCCGCGACTTGCCGAACTTGGTCAGCCGGACCGTCAGTACGCCGGCGTCGAGGTCGACGTCATCACGCTCCAGGCCCATCGCCTCGGATATACGCGTGCCCGTCACCGCGATCAGCCCGAACAGGGTATGGTAGGTCCATCGGCGCAGCCCGCCCGCTGGCGGCAGAGCCAGCGCTGCCGTCAGCAACGCATCGATCTCCGCGTCGCTGTAGACATAGGGCTTGGCGCGCTTCCATCCGGGCAGCATGCCGACGGGCGGTACCTCCGTTCTCGGATCGAAGTTGGCGACATGGCGCGCGAACCCGCGCACGTCGCTCAATCGCAGCGCCCAGGATGCATGACGATCGGGCGGCAGCGTTGCCCATTCCATTGCCAGCTTCGTCGTGATGATCCTGGCTTTGCGCTTCTCCATGAAGGCGACGAAGTCGGCGAGCCGACGGGTCTGGTGCTCGTACTTGTAGCCCAACCCCTTGCGCATGCTCAGGTACTTATCGAGTGCGGCGCGCAGATTGGTCATTGCACGCCTCCCGGCCAGGGCAGGCTCAATGTTCTCAACGCATCGATATCGACCTTTGCGTAAATCCGGGTAGTGTCGTGGTTCTCGTGCCGCAGCAACTGTCCGATCTCGGACAAGGTTGCGCCAGATCGGAGCAGTTCGGTAGCGAGACTGTGTCGGAAGATATGGGCGCCGCGGTGCGCGCAACCGTCGATTCCAACGCGATCGAGGGCGGCCTTGGCGATCATGGTGATCGCACATCCGGAAGCAAACCCGATGTGCGGCGCTAGTGTGCGGACGAACAACCGTCGGCACGCCGACTTTGGGCGGCCACTGCGCAGATATGCAACGATGGCCGCGCCAACGTCTGGCGGTATCGGCATCCGTGCACGCTGTCGGCCCTTGGCGCGAACGAGTATCTCGCCGGTGCGCCAGTCGATATCATCAAGGGTGAGCGTCACGACCTCGTCGGCCCGCAGGCCGAGCTTGGCCAGCAACAACAGAATGGCGTAGTCCCGCCGTCCCATGACCGTCTCTCGGTCGCAACCGTCGAGAGCCTTCCGCACCTGTGCAGCAGGCAGATAGGTCGGCAGAGTTGCGAGCTTCCATCGCCGCATCGACGGAACGCAATCCGCCAACGGGCGCGCGTTCAGCCCCCGATGGTGGAGGTAACGAAGAAAGGCGCGCAACGACCAGCGCATCGCCTTGCCTGTTCCCGGGCTCCAATCCTGGGCGTGGCGCTCAACGTAGCGGATCACGTCTTCTTGGCTGATCTTGCACAGGGCGGCGGCGCCACCGGGGCACACCTCGTGCAGGAACCTGCGGATGACCGGGAGATGGCGGACGATGGATCTCGGGGCCAAGCCGCGCTCTGATCGTAGGTAGACATCGAACTCCTTGAAGATCCGTTCGTGCGGGGTGAGAGGTGGTAGCACCAACGGCGCGATCGCGCCTTCCGCGCGCAGCACCGACAGCCATCGCTTGAGCGCGGCTCGGTCACCGGGTTGGATAGACTGCCTCTCGCCTCGATGTCGGAGGTACCGCTCAACGACCTGTTCATCGAGATCGACCAGCTTGTAGCGACGGCCGGCGATCCAACTCAGGAGCCCGCTGACCACGTTGAGGCAACGCCACGCGCCATGCCGAACGAGCCTCTCTTCGACGAGACGAGCGGCGTAGCGCTCGACGAGTTGTCCGTGCGACCCGCTTTTGAGACGCCGGTACAGCCGGCTGCTGCCCAAGTACTCTTCAACTTCCATCTTCCTGTTCTCCGCTGTTGAAAGCGGAGGCACAGAACGAACTATGCCGAACGGACCAAACGCCGGTCAGCAAGAAATCTGGGGAAAACGACCCAACTCGGCATAGTTCGGCGGGCGGCATAAACGGCCAAAATGAACGGCATCGATCCGCAAGCCTGGCTTGCGGATGTCCTCGCGCGCATCGCTGCTCATCCGGCGCATCGGCTGGATAGATTTCTGCCCTGGAAGTGGGGGCCTCAGGCCAAAGCGCTCTCGGCTCAAGCAGCATGACCACGCACGTCAACAAAGTGCATCACGTCACCACCGTGGCCAAGGTCGCGAAGGACCTCGGCGAAGATGAAGACTGGCTGCAGGACGTCGCCAGTGAAATGGACATCGAGGACGGCGTCATCTGGGTCTACGTCGTCGCCGACGACGGCGTCATGGCCCTCACCGACTTCGGCATCGAGAACTTGATCGAGATCCTCAAGATGCGCAGGGAAATCTGAGAACCGCTGACCCGCTGACAGCCAGCGGCCGCTTCCTCCGCGGCCTACGACGGATGCTTACCGTGTTTTCCGGGAACGCGAAATTGATGCGCGTTCCGCGGGAGCTGGACATGCCCGATTGGTTTGAAGGGAAAGCAGAAACCGATTCCTCGGGCCGTGTCGACGCTGCAGCGCTCTGATCCAGCGCAACGTGTGCAGGTCGGCTTCTGACGTGAGCTGTAGACCTGCGGACGGTGCAAGGCTCACAAAGTTCGGCATCGAGTTCATAGCGAGGCAGGGCGTGCAGCAAAAGCGTTGAGTCTGATTCGTCCAATTCGTGCACGCGCGAGGATGTCGTGGAGTTATTCTGTACTCAGCGTTGTGTGCCGTGTCGTCGAATGCGGCGATGGGTGCGTCATGCGAACAACCTTTGCTCGCAAATGTAGAGGAGGGTGCGGTACCTGGAGGTGTAGGTTGTATTTATAGACCACGCTCATCCACATGTTGTTAAAAAATTCGAATGTCAGTTGATCGTGAAATACAAATAATGTCTGTTGTGTTTCGGGGTGTACAGAGACTGCGGGGGCAGGGGTGACGAGAGATCTGGAGTTCGACGCTCGACGTCGTCGCGCGCGTAGAGCAATCAGTGCTGCGCTTGCGTATGCGAGTGCATTTTTTTGTTTTCAGAATACAACTATAAGTTATGCCGAGACGATGTCGCTACCGGGAAAGGTCTCGGTCGGCCAGAGCGGCTCTGCAGGCTATTCGCTCCCGATTGCGCTGTCGCCGGGATCTGCAGGTGTCGCGCCATCTTTGTCGCTTGACTACAACAGTCAGGGCGGAAACGGCATCGTCGGGGTCGGTTGGTCGCTGGGGGGCTTGCCCTCGATCGGGCGTTGTGCCCGGACTATCGTGCAGGATGGCGTGCTGGGCAGCGTCAATTTCGATGCAAACGATCGCTTCTGTCTCGACGGGCAGAGGCTTGTTGCAGTGAGCGGCGCCTATGGGGCCGAAGGTACCGAATATCGGACCGAAGTCGAATCGTTCTCGAGGGTGATCTCGCGTGGAGTCGCGGGTACCGGCCCGTCGTGGTTTGAGGTTCGCACGAAATCGGGACAGGTCATGGAATTTGGCCATACGACCGATTCGCAGATCCTTGCAGTTGGTAAGTCGACCGCGAGGGCTTGGGCCCTTAGCAAGTTGACCGACACGAAGGGGAATTATTTGAGTCTGACCTACAGTGTCGATGCGGCAAATGGCCAGGCCTTACCAAGCAGGATCGACTATACGGGAAACAGCGTCGCCGGGGTCAGTCCATATAACTCTGTTCAGTTTACCTATGCGTCGCGACCGGACGTCATTCAGCATTACCAGGCTGGGTCTATCGTCCGAACTGTAGTTCGCCTGACCAATGTGAAGACCTATGCCGGTGCAAATATGGTCTCGGACTACCGACTTTCCTATCAGCAGAGCAGCACGAGCGGCAATTCCGAATTGACATCAGTGACGGCGTGCGCCGCTTCGGGAAATTGTCTTCCGGCAACGACGTTCCAGTGGAGTAACGGTGGCGGCGGGTCATTCTCGCCGTCTGTTGCGACGAATCCGAATAATCTCGTCGCATCGTCATACGTGCGAATGCAGTATTGGACGCCGGTTCTGATGGATCTTAACGGCGACGGAAAGACCGATTTTGTCCTGACGAAGAACAAGTCGATCTTTGCGTATCTGAGCAATGGCGATGGCAGCTACACCAATGTGAATTCGACGCAGAACGTCTGGGACTTCGGCGGCTATCCGGCTGCGATGTATGTGACGTTCGTTGGAGACTTCGATGGAGACGGGAAGAGCGATTTCGCCTTCGTGAACTCATCGCAGATCTTTCCGTTTCTGGGTAACGGTGACGGCACGTTTCGCGTCGGAGTCGTTCAGACTCCGGCCAACTGGCCCATCTTGGATCAGGGTTCGTTCGCTCCGGTTTCCGGCGATTTCAACGGAGATGGCCGTACCGATTTCATCCTGATCAATCAGGACTATCTCTACGAGTGCATCAGCAATGCAGCTGGTTCGTTTGGTTGCAGCTCGATCTGGATCAATAATGGATGGAACTTCGGGAATCCGAATACCCGTTATGTGCCGATCACGGGCGACTTCAATGGTGATGGCAAGACCGATTTCATCATGCTTGGAGGCACAACGCTTTACGAGGCGTTTGGCAATGGCGATGGCACCTTCAGTTATCGGCAGATTGATCTGACCAATGGCTGGCGGTTCGGTTGGCCCGAGGATGGAATCCCCCCGTCCGACTACATGCCTGTCGTGGGTGACTTCAATGGAGATGGTAAGACTGATTGGCTGATGCTCAAAGCGGGGACGCTCTATATGTTCCAGAGCAGGGGGGACGGCAATTTCGACTACGTGCAGATCGCAATTCCGGGTTGGAATTTCGGTACTCCGCCGACGACCGGATTTGACGTGATTGCCGGTGACTTCAATTTGGACGGTAGATCCGATTTTGTTCTGATCGGGGGCAATGGGCCATATATCTACCAGTTTCTGAGCAAGGGAGATGGATCCTTTGCCTACAATACGATCTCCATGCCAAACAGCTGGAACTTTGGAGCGCCGCCGAGCGCCAACTACTTCGTGTTTGGGGGGGACTTCAACGGTGACGGGCGGTCTGACTTCGCGCTGATGGACAACGGTTACATCTACACTCTCACGGCGAACGGCGGCTCGGGCGATCTGGTCAGCCAGGTGACCAGTGGGCTCGGTGCAACGGCATCGATCACCTATACACCTATGACTAACGGATCAGTCTATACCAAGGACACGAATGGTAACTACCCCATCCTGGACATGCAGATGGCCCTCTACGTGGCGTCCAGGCTGGACCAATCCAACGGCGTCGGCGGTACCTACAGCTCGTCCTACAGCTATGCAGGCGCCAAGCTCGATTTGGGTGGTCGCGGCTACCTTGGTTTTCGCCAGATGACTGTGAAAGATCTGGCAACCGGCATTGCTGACACGACGACCTTTCGTCAGGATTTCCCCTTCATCGGCATGGTGTCCTCAGCTACCCGAACGCTTGGCGCGCAGACGCTCGGCCAGTCGGTCAACACCTATCTGTGCCTGAACGCAGGCGGTGGAACGGGAATCAGTCCGTCCAGTGCGCCATACCGTGTCTTTCTGACGCAAAACACGTCTAGCGGCACGGATCTGGATGGCTCCGGACTGCCGACGGTTACGACGACAAATCAGTATGACGACTTCGGCAATGCGACGCAGGTCGTGGTAGCGACGCCCGATGGTAACAGCAAGACCACGGTCAACACGTACGCCAATGATACGTCGAACTGGTATCTCGGCAGATTGACGCGGGCGACAGTCACGAGTCGCAGACCGCAATAGCGGCCCATCTTCCCCATTCAGATCGAAATCGAGCTCACGCTGGCCGTTGCAGGCCGAGGAATTGACCATGTTCAAGGCCGTGTCATTTCGTGTGTCGCGTTCAAGTCGTTTCGCTGGTTTGAAGAGGCTGGCGCTCGCTCTGTTGATGAGCTCCGCCGTCCCGTCAGGCGCCGGCGCGGCGCAGATATTCCTCACCAGCGGCTCGACCTGGACGGTCCCGAGTGATTGGAACAGCGCGAACAACACCATCGAGGTCATCGGCGGCGGCGGCGGCGGCGCGGGGTCGAACGCGTCGACGGAAGGCGCCGGTGGCGGCGGCGGCGGTGGCTATTCGAAGATATCGAATCTCCCGTTGCAGCCGGGCGCATCGATCACGTACCGGGTTGGTCCTGGCGGCGCGGGCGGCAGCGCCGCGAATGCCGGTGCCGGCGGAGGTGACACCTACTTCAACGGGTCCGGAACGATCTGTCAGGCGCAGTCGGTCTGTGCCAAAGGCGGCGGCGCGGGCCTGAACAGCAGTGGGTTGAATGCGGCGGCCGGCGGCCAAGGCGGCGCGTTGGCCAACGGCATCGGGACCGTAAGATATTCAGGCGGCGCGGGTGGCAACTCGGGCACCAGCAGCAACGGCGGCGGCGGCGGCGGCGGAGCCGCGGGCCCGTTGGGGCATGGCGGCAATGGCGGCGCCTCCGGCCAGAACGGCTCGGGCGCCGGCGGCGGCGGCAATGGCGGCGGCGCGAGCGGTGTCGGCGCCGGCGCCGGCGGCAACAACATCTCCGGCGTCGGTGGAGGAACTGCAGGCTCCGCCGGAGCTCCGGGCGGCAATGGCAGTGGTGGCGGCGGCGGCGGGGCGGGCTACTGGAATGCCAGCGCCTGGGTGAATAATGCCGGCGGCAGCGGCAGCACCGGAACGGAGTGGGACGCCTCCCATGGTTCTGGAGGCGGTGGTGGCAGTGGGGCGGGCGGCGGCGGTGGCGCCGGTGCCGCGAACGGCGCAGCCGCGCTTTATGGCGCGGGCGGCCCCGGCGGCTCCGGCAACAACACCGCCGGCATGCCCGGCGCGTCCGGAATCATCGTCATAAACTACACGCCCGCTCCGCCGCCGCCCTCATCGGCAACGCGGATTTATCTGACGAGCGGCTCGAGCTGGACGGTCCCGAGCGATTGGAACAGCGCGAACAATACCGTCGAGGTGATCGCCGGCGGTGGTGGCGGCGCCGGATCCAATGCCTCTTCCGAGGGAGCAGGCGGCGGTGGCGGCGGCGCCTATTCGAAGGCCGTCAACCTGTCGCTGCAACCTGGCTCGAGCGTCAGCTATCGGATCGGTCTTGGCGGCGCTGGCGGCGGCGCCGCCAATGCAGGCGCGGGCGGTGGTGACACGTATTTCAATGGCACCGGCACGACATGTCTGTGGCAGTCGGTCTGCGCCAAGGGCGGGAACTCCGGGCAGGCCAGCAGCGGCCTCAACGCGGCCGGTGGCGGTGCTGGCGGCACCGCAGGCAGCGGCGTTGGCACGGTCAGATACTCGGGCGGCGCTGGCGGCAACTCCGGTGCGAGCAGTAATGGTGGTGGTGGCGGCGGCGGCGCTGCGGGACCGAACGGCAATGGCGGCAATGGCGGCTCCAGCGGACAGAACGGCTCGGGCGCCGGCGGCGGCGGCAATGGCGGCGGCACGAACGGCGCCGGCGCGGGCGCGGGCGGCAACAACTACGTGGGAACGGGAGGCGGTAGCGCAGGCACGATCCGCGTTCCCGGCGGTGTCGGCAGCAACGGCGGCGGCGGTGGTTCGGGCTATTGGGACGGCAGCGCCTGGATCAACAACGCTGGTGGCAGCGGCAGCACCGGGTCCGAGTGGGATGCGACACATGGCTCGGGCGGCGGCGGTGGCAGTGGTGGCGGCGGCGGTGGCGGACCAGGCGCAGCGAACGGGTCTGCGGGTCTCTACGGCGCCGGTGGTCCGGGCGGCTCCGGCGTCAACACGGCGGGAACGGCCGGCGCGCAGGGCATCATCGTCATCACCTACACGCCGTCGACCGGCTCAGGGTCAGGATCGACGCCGGTCGCCGACATCTACACCATCACCCGGACATCGTCGTTCTCCTACGACGCCGCTTCGGGCCTGCTGACGCAGGAAGTCGTCGAGCCGGATACCCCGGCGCTGCGGCTGCAGACGGACTATGTCTACGACGCCTTCGGCCACAAGCAGACCGTGACCGTCAGCGGCGCCGATATCGTCAGCCGTTCGAGCTCGAGCACCTATGACGCGCGGGGACAGTTCGGCACGTCGAACACCAATGCGCTCGGGCAGAGCGAGAGCTTCCAATACGACCTGCGTTTCGGCCAGCCGACCAGCCACACCGGACCGAACGGTCTGACCACGACCTTCAGCTATGACGAGTTCGGCCGCAAGACTCAGGTCGTGTCGCCGGACGGCACCCAGACCCGCTGGTCCTACCAGTTCTGCAGCGGCGTCAATGGCGGCACCGCGAGCTGTATTTCAGGCGCGAGCTATCTGATTCAGGAGACCTCCTACGCAGCCGACGGTTCGACCGTGATCGCACCGGTGGCGACCGTGTTCTTCGATGCACTGGAGCGCGAGATCGGTCGCCAGACCCAGGGCTTCGACGGTAGCATTGTCCAGGCCACCAAGACCTATGATGCACTCGGACGGGTGACGCAGACCAGTCGGCCGTATTTCGCGAACGGCGGCACGCCGCGCTATACGACCTTCACCTACGATACGCTGGGCCGGGTGGTGACGACGACGCAGCCAGACGGCAGCGTGTCGCAGGCGGCCTTTCATGGTCTCACGACCACTGAGACCAACGCGCTCAACCAGACGCGCACGACGGTCAAGAACAGCCAGGGCCAGGTGGTCTCTGTCACCGATGCGCTCGGCCAGACATTGACCGCCGCCTATGACGCGGTCGGCAACATGGTGCAGACCACGGATCCGGTCGGCAATGTCGTCACTGCGAGCTACGACATCAGGGGGCGCAAGATATCGAGCTCCGATCCGGATCTCGGCGTCTGGAGCTACACCTACAATACGCTGGGGCAGCTGACCACGCAGACCGACGCCAAGGGGCAGGTGGTCAGCGTGAGCTATGACAAGCTGGGCCGGACGGTGCAGCGGGTCGAGCCGGACATGACCTCGGTCTGGACCTACGACACCGCCGCCAACGGCATCGGCAAGCTGGCCTCGACCGGCATCACCTCAGGCTCCGGCAACGGCTTTGCCCGCAGCGTCAGTTATGACAGCCTCGGCCGTCCCTTGCAGGTCGTGACCACCATCGATGGCGCGACCTACACGATGGGCGCGACCTACGACGCCAACAGCCGGCTGACCAAGGTCAGCTATCCCTCCGGCTTCACCGCGCGCTATGGCTACAACGGCCTCGGCTTCGCCAACCAGCTGCAGGACGATGCCAGCGGCCAGTCCTACTGGACGGCCTATGCGATGGATGCCGAGGGGCACCTCACCCAGCAGACGGCAGGTAATGGCCTGGTCACGACCCGTGGCTTCGATCCGCTGACGGGATCGCTGCTCAGCGTCGCCACCGGCGTCAACGGCGCCGTGCAGAACCAGAGCTTCGGCTACGACCGGCTCGGCAATCTCACCTCGCGGAGCGATGCCAATACAAATGTCAGCGAGAGCTTCGTCTATGACGCGCTAAGCCGGCTGACGACGTCGACCACCAGCGTCAACACGGCGCCGCTGGTTAAGACGTTCGCCTACAGCCCGATCGGCAACATTCTGACCAAGTCGGATGTCGGCACCTACACCTATCCGGCGGCGGGACAGCCGCGCCCCCACGCGGTCACCAGCGTCTCGGGTGGCACGATCAGCGCCACCTTCACCTATGATGCCAACGGCAACCAGACCTCCGGTCTCGGCCGCAGTATCGTCTACACTTCCTACAACAAGCCCGCGAGCATCACGCAGGGGGCGCGGACGATCTCCTTCGTCGACGACACCGACCACCAGCGCGTCAAGCAGGTGACACCGGAGGGCACGACGCTCTACATTGCCGCCTTTGGCGTCGCGGCCGAGGTGCAGAACCCCGGTGCGATCACACAGAAATGGACCGACTATCTCCTGGTCGGCAACGCCCGCGTCGGCATGCGGGTGGCGCAGACTTCGGGCGGCAGCACGACCGTCACCACGCGCTACTTCCACACCGACCATCTTGGCTCGATCTCGGCGATCTCAGACGAGAATGGCCTGCTGGTCGAGCGCCTGAGCTACGACGCCTGGGGCAAGCGCCGCAACGTCGACGGCTCTGACGATACCACCGGCAGCATCACCAGCCAGACCACGCGCGGCTTCACCGATCATGAGCAGTTGTCGGTCGCTGGCCTCGTTCACATGAACGGCCGTGTCTACGATCCACTGCTGGCACGTTTCACCAGCGCCGACACGGTCACTCAGTTTCCGTTCAGCACACAGGGCTGGAACCGCTATTCCTATGTCGGCAACGACCCCCTGACCTTCACCGATCCCAACGGCCACTGCATCCTCGGCTGCTTCTGGAATGCGATCGGCAAGGCGTTCAGCAGCGCTTGGCGTGCAGTCACCCACTTCTTCCAGACCAACGCGATTGCTCGGTCGATCCTGCAGATCGCGCTGACGATCGGCATGGGAGGGAGTCCGATCGCGGCTGGTTTGGCGGCGGCGATCGTGACCGGCCTGTCCGGTGGCAATCTGGGCGATATCATCAAAGCCGGCGCAATCGCGGCGATGTCGACATTCGCGTTCCAACAACTTGGTGGCGCCACGCTGGCTGGAACGATGTCGTTCGCGAACATCAATCCGGGACTCTACGCAGCCAACATCGCAGGAAGCGCCGCGATCGGCTGCGCCTCGTCGGTGATATCAGGTGGATCGTGTGGATCTGGAGCGGCTGCAGCAGCGGTAAGTGCAGCATTCAATCCACTGACGAATACGCTCTTTCCGAACGCAAGAGCGGATATGGGAGATCTTGCCGGCGGCACGATCGTGCAGGCTACGGCAGGTGGTCTGGCTTCGGTTGCCGGCGGTGGAAAGTTTGCGAATGGCGCGATAACGGGTGCGTTCCAGTATCTAGCCGCGGTCAGTTACGAAAAAGCAAGCGAAGATTGGGAGAACGCAAATGCGCAGATGCGCGGCGGGCAGCAGCCTAGGTCCCTCTTGTACGACACAATATCCAGAGAGCATACGGCCACTGGAGATTTTGCGTGGACGATCGAGTGGAAGCTATCAGCCCCCTCCGAGCGAGGAGGATATATAATACAGAAAGTCGAATTCAGCTATGAAGTCGAAGGGATACAACCGTATAAAAAAGAGACGTATTTCGAGGCATGGTACGTGCCTAAGGGGAGCGTCCGTTCAGTTCCATCTTCTGATGCTTTGGTCGGTTTTCCGAATAGTGGGACAACAGGATACGTCAGTTTGAGTACGGAAGCTCGTTTTTATGAAGGGCTCGCTCTGCCGTCTACATTTAAGGCAGGATCTGTGGGGATGGCCAACGGACTTCCCGCAACAAGAATTGATCCTAAGCTGGGGCTCGGTCGTGCAACAAATGCTGTTAAGCGCAGCATCGAGTCGCAGTGGTGATCCAATGAATCTACATGCTCAGTTTCGATCTGGTCGAATCTTCGTAGTAATGCTCTCTTTGGTCTTCTCTGCGGTTGCAACAGTCGGCCACGCGAAGTCGAAAGCGGTTGATCTAAAAATTCAGTCCCTTGTAAACGAGGTGAAAACGCAAGAGCGGGACGCTCGGCGCGTTGAGGCGGCGCGCCAGTTATCTGCTTTCGTCAAACAGCAAGATCGCAAAGCTGTGGAATCAATAAGCGACGAATCTTTAAGGGCTATCGCTTCCCTGCTCAAAGATCGATCAGACATCGTCGTGGCTTTTGCTGCGATCACATTGGGCGATATAGGCCCGCCAGCTAAGCCCGTTCGGGGTGCACTACAGGCAGCAATAGATAACGTCGGTTTCGCAGTTGATGAGAAATTTGGTAAGTTCGGGGTATCTTCGAATGCCGTCTTAGACATGCGTCGCGCGCTTAAGAAAATATCGGGTGAGTCTGAGGTTGGTAGATGAGGCGGCGACGACAGGCCGGTGATTGGGGGTTCGGTAACAGGGTCCTGTCTAAGGCGGATTCCAATTTGGAGCGCAACACCCCCATACATACATCGAGGGTGAGCATGGGGCGACAATAGAGCCAATTGAGCGCGACGGAGCGCAACGAGCTTCATAACCGGATGTTGAAGGGCGAAGGTCTGCGGTCGACCGCCCGGGACTTCGGTCGTTCAGCGTCAACACTATCGCGGGAGATTTCGCGCAATAGCGAGGATGGCGAAGAGTGCGATGCATGTCTCGCAGGGTGTGCGAGTCGGTTGCGTCGACGCCGTGGCCTGGCAAAGCTGCGGGAAGGTTCGGCGTTGCGGGCCTGGGTGTTTGCGCGTGCCCGGCGTGGCTGGTCACCTCGACAGATTTGCGGCAAGCTCCGCCGGCAGCGTGACGACGAGCAGCAGCGGGACCTCATTTGCCGACGGTTTCTCACGAGAAGATCTGTCGGGCGATCTACGTGTTGCTTCGTGGTGAATCCGTAGAGAACTCGTCAGCGTTCTGCGTCGACATCACAGTCAGCGATTGCCCTTGAGCCGCCGGACGGACAAGCGCCGCGGCATGATCGGGATGATCTCGATCTATGAGAGGCCAGTCGACGTGTTGGGCCCAGAATTCCCAGGGCATTGGGAAGGCGATCTCATCAAAGGAGCCGGCAATGCCTCGGGAATTACGTTGACAGTGCATTTAATTAGTTGTCGTCTTGAAGACGAGCTCGTGTCGCGACGCACCTGGCTGGCGGTGTGGCGTTTCAGCGACGCGCAGAATTTGGCTGAAACGAGTTATGGTCGTGTACCCCTATGGGCTGTGTGAAGCTGTGGTCTCTGCAAAGTGTTGCAGTAAGGCATGTGCATGACTCATTGACGCATCCCGCAAGCAATTTCTCTGGTGACGAAAACGCCTTAGACACTGCTTGTTAGTTGACGGGCAGCGCAGCTGTTCGAAGTCGAGGTGATTGTGTGTGCGGAGGATGCTATCGCGCGTCACGGCAAGCCGGAGACCCTCAACACCGACCAGGGCTCGCAGTTCACCTGTGCGGCCTTCACTGGGTATTGCGGTGACAGTGCACGTAATTAGTTGATTGGGCGGTGCATGCGGCGTTCATGGTGATCGACGAGCAGGTGAAGTCTGGTCGAAGTTACGTTTGTAAAAAATACAACTAAAGGTTGTGTATCGTGTTTTGTCGTTCTTCCGCACATCAAAGCATGTGTATGACTCCCCTTACGTGTCCTGCTAGCAATATCGCTCGCCACCAAAACCCTCTAGACTCCGTCTGTTAGTTGTTGAGCAGCCATGGCTGCTTCGGGTTGGGGTGAACGGCAGTGCGTGGTGAGGCTTGCTGGCGCGGTTGGGTGGCGCTTCCGGTGGTGCTGGCGCTGTCGGCGTGTCAGACCGTTGAGGAGGGCACGTCGTCGTTTGCCTGGAGCACGAATGCTGCGGAGGCGGGATCGGCCGCGCAGGCGCAGGCGGCGATGCGATCGCCCGCGGGGAATGCGCGGGCCGGCAGGGTCTCGGGTTCGCCGCTGCTCGACGATAACAGAGGTGGTCCTGCCACTGTGATGGAAGGCACCGGACGGTTCGTCGGGGAGCCGGCGACCGGGGCCGTGCCGCGCGGTGCGGATGATGTCGCTGACGGCGTCACCATCAATCTCGCTGGCGTGCCGGTGCCGCAGGCGGCGAAGACGGTGCTGGGGGATATTCTCGGGGTCAAGTACACGGTCGATCCGGGGATCGAGGGGCGGGTCACGATCCAGACGCCGAAGCCGGTGGCGCGGTCGGCGGTGATCGATCTGTTCCAGGCGGCGTTGCGGGCCAATAATGCGGCCGTGGTCAACAATCGCGGCATCTATCGCATCGTGGCGGCGGACCAGACCGCGACTTCGGGCGCTTATCGCACCGATGACGTCGTTGACAGCGGCGAGATGGTTGGCAACGGGCTGCAGGTGGTGCAGCTGAAATATGTCTCAGCCTCCGAGATCCGGCGCGTGGTCGAGCCGATCGCGCCGCGCGGCGGGGTGGTGCGGGTCGATGATGCGCGCAATCTGATCACGCTCTCGGGTAATCGCCAGGAGATCGCGGCGATGATGGATGCGATCGCGCTGTTCGACGTCGACACCATGAAGGGCATGTCGTTCGCGCTGATCCCGGTCAAGACCTCGGCGCCCGATGCGATCGCCACCGAGCTGAAGAGCGTATTTGCCTCCGACCGCGACGGGCCGATGGCCGGCATGGTGCAGTTCGTGCCCAACAAGCGGCTGCGCTCGATCCTGGTGATCTCGCCACAGATCCAGTATCTGCGCCGCGCCGAGACCTGGATCCGCAAACTCGACGCGCAGGCGCAAGGCAGCGAGAAGCAGCTCTTCACCTATGCCGTGCAGAACCGGCGAGCGCAGGAACTGGTCGACGTGCTGCAGTCGATGTTCCCGACCGATACGCAGACGACGGCCGCGCGGCGCACCGTGGCGCCGAACTATCAGGAGGCGAGCGTGCAGTCGCAGCCGTCGCCCTCCGGAGGCGGGCTGTCCGGATCGTCGTCGCCGTCCTTCACCGGCGGGCTCGGCGCGACCAGTGGCGGCTTCGGCGGCATGCGCAATGCGGCGCCGGTGGCTGCTGCGCCGAGCGTCATGCCGGCGGCGGCTCCGGCTGCACCCACCGGCCGCGACGGCGATGCGGATGGGCCGCGGCTGCGGATCGTGGCCGACGAGGCCAAGAACGCGATCCTGATCGAGGCGGCGAATGCCGATTACAAGCGCGTGCTGCAGGTGATCGAGCGGCTGGACCAGATGCCGAACCAGGTGCTGATCGAGGCCACGATCGCTGAGGTCACTCTGAACGACGAGCTGCGGTTCGGCGTGCAATGGTACATGCAGAAGCACAGCTCGAAATTCACCCTGACGGAGGCGGCCTCCGGCGCCGTGAGCTCGGTGTTTCCCGGCTTTTCCTACGCGCTGACAGCGGCCAACATCGCTGCCACGATCGACACACTGAACCAGATCACCAACGTCAACATCGTGTCCTCGCCGTCGCTGGCGGTCATGGACAACAAGCCGGCGGTGCTGCAGATCGGAGATCAGGTGCCGATCACGACGCAGTCTGCGACCGGCACCCTGACGCCCGGCGCGCCGATCGTCAATACGGTGAGCTACAAGGATACGGGCGTGATCCTGTCGATCATCCCGCGCATCAATGAGAGCGGGCGGGTGCTGCTCGACATCGAGCAGGAGGTGTCGAGCGTGGCGCCGACCACGTCGTCGAACATCGATTCGCCGACCATCCGGCAGCGCAAGATCAGGACATCGGTGGTCGTCAACGACAACGACGCGCTGGTGCTGGGCGGGCTGATCCAGGAGGGCCGCACGACCGGCCGGAGCCAGCTGCCGATCATTGGCGACATCCCATTTATCGGCAATTTCGCCGGTAGTCGCGACAACGTCATCGGCAAGACCGAGCTGATCATCCTGATCCGGCCGCACGTGATGCGCAGCCTCGACGAGGCGCGCAGCGTGACCGAGGAGTACCGCCACTTCATGGCGATCGAGGGGCCGCATCGCCGGCAGCCGGCGCGGCGGCGGGTCGAGGACACCGGACGCAGGATTCTCGACTGATGCCGCGCTTCCGCTACCGCGCCTACGGCACCGACGGCTCTTTCGCGGAGGGGACGATCGAGGCTGCGTCCGCGGATGCGGCGAGCGCGACGCTGTGGGCGCAGGGGTTGTCGCCGTTCCAGATGCAGGCCGCCGATAGCGCCGGTACGGCATGGTGGAACCGCGAGATCACGCTCGGCAATGGCGCGGCGCGCGCGGACCTCTTGGCCTTCACGCGCGAGTTCGCCACGCTCTGCGCGGCCGACATTCCAATGGACGACGCCTTGCGCATCGTGCAGACGCAGGCCTCGGCAGCGCGGCTGCGCACCCTGGTCGAGGCGCTGCTCGCCGATGTCCTGAATGGCCGCCCGTTGTCGGAGGCGATGCAGGCGCAGCCGCGCATCTTCCCGGCCGACTATGTCGCTGTCGTGCGCGCCGGCGAGAGCGGCGGGCGGCTGGCACAGGTGCTGAGCGAGCTCGCCGAGCTCCTGGAGCGGCGGGCGGAGATCCGTGCACGCATCCAGTCGGCGCTCATCTATCCCGCGATGCTGATCGTGCTGAGCCTCGCAACGCTCGCGATCATCGTTGGCGGCGTGATCCCGTCGATGGCCCCGATCTTCACCCAGAGCGGCAAGCCGCTGCCGTTGACCATCCAGCTGATGCTGGCCTTGAAGGCGCATTGGCTCGAGATCGTGGTCGGCAGCGTTGCCACCATCGTGGCTGGGGGGGCGGTCGTCACATTCGTGCTGACCGATCCCGGCCGCCGCCGGCGTCTCGACCGGCTCGCGCTGCAGCTGCCGCTGCTCGGCGGCTTCCTTCTGCAGCAGGACACCGCGCGCTTCGCCCGCACGCTCGGTACGATGCTGATGGCCGGCGTGCCGTTGATAGCGGCGACGAAATCGGCGAGCGACGTCGTCGACAACCGTCATCTCCGCGCCGGCATGGAACAGGCGATCGAGCGGATCCAGCAGGGCACAGCGTTGCACCGCGCGCTGCGCAACGAGGTCGCGCTGCCGGCCGTCGCGCTGCAGATGATCGCGGTCGGCGAGGAGGCGGGCAAGCTCGACCGAATGCTGTTGCGCGTGGCGCAGATGCTGGAGAAGCAGCTGCAGACCAGCGTCGATCGCTTCATGGCGGCGTTGACGCCGGCGATGACGGTCGGCATCGCATTGATCATCGGCGCGCTGATCATGCCGGTGATGAACGCCGTCCTCAGTATCAATGATCTGGCGGGGCGATGAGCGCGCGGGCGGCAGTGGGACGGGACGAGGCGAGCGCCGGCTTCACGCTGGTCGAGATGCTGGCCGTGCTCGTCATCCTGGCGCTGACGGTATCCGCCGCTGTCCCTTTGCTATCACGCGGCGCCGGAACGGTGAGTCTCGATGCGGCGACAGGCGAGATTGCGTCGGCGCTGCGCGCGACGCGCTCGGCTGCGATCGTGCAGAACCGCGTGATGACCTTGACCATCGACGTCGACCGCCGGACCTTCAGCTCGGACGTCGTCCGGCCGCGCACCTTTGCGCCGGACATCCAGGCGAAGCTGACCTATGCCGCCGCGACGCGCGTGGGCGCCGCCGTGGGCGGCTTCCGGTTCTTTCCGGACGGCTCGTCGACCGGCGGCGATCTGAGCCTGGAGTTGAACGGGCATCATATCAGGCTCTGTGTCGAATGGCTGACAGGGACGGTGCGGACCGCCGCGACGTGTTGAGGGGAGGGGACGATCATGTTGGGATGGATGAAATGTCGTGATGCCGTGAAGCTGCGCGTGGCCGCGTGGCGCGGGCAATTCCGGCTTCGTTTACGCAGAGGCCGCGATGGCGAGGCCGGCTTCACCTTGGTCGAGATGCTGGTCGTCATCACCATCATCGGCCTGATCATGGGTCTCGTCGGCCCGCGCGTGCTGAGCTATCTCTCCGACTCCAAGCTCAAGACGGCGCGGATCCAGATCCGCAGCCTGTCCTCGGCGCTCGACCTCTATCACCTCGACAACGGCCGCTATCCGACCGCAGCCGAAGGGCTCGGGGCGCTGGTGCAGAAGCCGGCCACCGCGACCACCTGGAACGGGCCCTATCTCAGCGGCACCCTGGTCCCGAACGATCCGTGGGGACGGCCCTATGTCTACAGATTCCCGGGACAGCACGGCACCTACGACATCGTCTCGCTCGGGCCCGAGGGACGTGAGGACGAGACCTCGGCCACGGCCAATGTGACGAGCTGGCAGCCGTGACTCCCGCCACGGCAGAGATGAAGCACGCGGACGGCGACGACGCCGGCTTCACGCTGGTGGAGGTCCTCGTTGCGCTGGCCATGCTGTCGGTCGGCCTCGCTTTGGTGATGAGCCTGTTCTCGACCGGACTGTCACGAACGGGCATGGCCGAACGCGTGGCTGGTGCCGTTGCGCTGGCGCAGTCGCTCATGGCCCAAGTCGGCAATTCGATTCCGCTGCGCACCGAGACGCGCGATGGCGCCGCGGCGAACGGCTATCGGTGGCGCCTTGCGATGCAGCCCTTTCGGCCGGCGCAAGGCGGCGATGCACGCCCGGTCGAGCTGTATCAGGTCTCGGTCGAGATCGGCTGGCTGGAAGGGCAGGACCCGCGCTCCTATGCGCTCTCGACGCTTCGCCTCGGGCCCAGAGTCTCCAAGTCGCAGTGAGCCAGGCCGATGACGTCGCCGAAAGCAAGCGGGATGGATGATCGCGACGCCGGCTTCACCCTGGTCGAGGTTCTCGTTGCGCTGGCGCTGTTCAGCCTGCTCGCCGTCCTGCTGTTCGACAATCTCAAATTCGGCGTGCAGGCCTGGCGCAGCGGCAGCGCCCGCGCGGAGTCGTTCCAGCGTGAGCTCGCGGCGCAGGACGTACTGCGGCGGCTGATCGGCAATCTCTATCCGATGATGCTGGGCGAAGGCGCGGCGCAGCGGCGCATCGATATCGACGGCCAGGCCGAGAGCCTCGAGTTCCTCAGCGACGCGCCGGCCGTGTCCGGTGGGGCCGGCCGCTTCCGCTTCAAGCTGTTCGCCGACCGCAGGCGTGACGGGGTCGATCTCGTTCTGCAGTCCCGGCCCGAACTGGCGGTGAAGCAGGACACCGAGCGGACGCTGCTGGTGTCCGACATCGATCGGATCGAGCTCAGTTATGCGGCAAGAGCAACGGGAGACGCCAATGCGGCCTGGAGCACAAGCTGGAAGGATCAGAGCGAGGCTCCCGGCCTGATCCGGCTGCGGGTCCTGATGCGTCCCGGCGATGCCCGTCACTGGCCGGAGCTCGTGATCGCGCCGCGGGTGCAGGCCGATGTGGCCTGCGTCTACGACGCGCTCACGATGCGCTGTCGCGGGCGATAGGGGGCGACATGCCGGTGCTGTCGGTTCTCTGGGGGCTCGCGCTGCTGACGGCGATTGCACTGTCGCTGTCATGGTCGAGCAGCGTGTCCTATGGCCTTGCCCGTAACGGGGTCGATCAGGCCTCTCTCGGTGCGCTCGTCGAGGCCGGCGTGAACGCCGCCATCGACGGTCTGCTCGATGCCCGGGCGGACCGCCGCTGGCGCGCCGACGGCCGTCTCTACACCCTCGATTTCAACGGCACGCAGATCGGCATCCGGATTCAGGACGAGCTCGGACGGGTCGACCTCAACCAGACCGATGAGGCAATGCTGAACAGCCTGCTGCTATCAGCAGGGCTGGACGCGCGGGCCGCCGCTGACCTGGCCGACAAGATCGTGGACTGGCGAACCGCAACGTCGCTGAAGCATCTGAACGGCGTCAAGGACCGGGACTACGCGTCGCGCAACGCCGCCTATCATCCGCGCAACGGTCCGTTCCAAAGCGTCGACGAGCTGCTCCTGGTCATGGACATGACACCTTCGATCTTCGCCCGGATCGCGCCGGCGCTCACGGTCCATTCGGGGCGGCAGTTCGTCGATCCGCAATTGGCACCGCGCGAGGTGCTGCGCGCGCTGCCCGGCATGACCGCGCAGAGTGCCGAAGCGACATTGGCCGCGCGCGACGGCGCCAGATCCGGCCTCGCCGAAGGCAGCCCGATGACGGCGCTGCGTGGCCGCGCCTTCACGATCCGGACCGAGTTTTCCCAGGCTTCGCGCGTGGTCGAAGGCGAGGTCGCGGTGCGCCTGACGGAAAATCCGCAGCAGCCCTATTGGGTGCTGAGCTGGGGGACGCGATGATGGGACCCGCAATGCCTGCGACGCAGCGGGACGACGCCTTCGCCGCAGACATCGAGGAGCCGCGCGCGCAGCTGCACCGCTCCATGCCCGACATGGACCGGACCGTGCTGTTGCAGAGTTTTGGCGACTTCCTGCGGGCCGAAGGCATCGTCGATCGTATGAGCCTCGACCGTGCCGGACGCGCGGCGCAAACCACCGGAGACAGGCTCGACACCGTGCTGACCAAGCTCGGTCTGGTGTCGGAGGCCGGTCTGGTCGCCGCCTTGTCGAAATTCCTGGCGCTCGATCTGGTGCGTCCGGATCAGGTCCCGATCGACGTTGTGCTGCCCGAGCTGGTCGAAGCGGAGTTCGTGCGTCACAATCATGTGCTGCCGCTCGGCTGCAGCGACGGCCGGCTCGCCGTCGGCGTCACCGATCCGTTCAACCACGATCCGATCCGGGCGCTTGCCTTCCTCACGGGCCTTTCGGTCGACATCCGGCTGTTCACGGCGGCAGATTTCGACAAGGCCTGTGCGGCACTCTACCCGGCGCTGTCGCGCGGCGAGGAAGCGCGCGCGACCGGCGGCGCCGAGGCCAATGAATCCGACGTGCAGCGGCTGCGCGACCTTGCCAGCGAGGCGCCGATCATCCGCCTTGTCAACCAGATCATCACCAACGCCGTCGAGGCGAGGGCATCGGACATCCACATCGAGCCCAATGTCGACCAGGTGCTCGTCCGCTATCGCATCGACGGCGCCTTGCGCGTGGTCCAGGTGCTCGCGGTGGACCTGCGTGCTGCGATCACCTCCCGCGTGAAGATCATGTCGAAGCTCGACATTGCCGAGCGGCGCCTGCCGCAGGACGGGCGCATCAAGATCGCAGTCCGCGGCATCGACATCGACTTCCGCGTCTCCACGATCCCCACGGCCTTCGGCGAAAGCGTCGTGCTGCGCGTGCTCGACCGCAATCGCGTCAGCCTGGATTTTGCCGAGCTAGGATTCTCCGCTGAGCATATCGCGACGCTGCAGGCGCTGCTGCAGCAGCCCAACGGCATCATCCTGGTCACCGGACCGACCGGCAGCGGCAAGACCACGACGCTGTATACGGCGCTGAAGGCGCTCAACAGCACCGAACGCAAGATCTTCTCGGTCGAGGATCCGATCGAGTATCAGATGCCGGGGATCAATCAGGTCCAGGTCCAGTCGGAGATCGGGCTGACGTTTCCCCATGCGCTGCGCTCGATGCTCCGGCAGGATCCTGACATCATCATGATCGGCGAAATCCGCGATCTCGAGACGGCGCGCATCGCCATCCAGGCCTCGCTGACCGGTCACCTCGTGCTGTCGACGCTGCACACCAACGATGCGGCGTCCGCGATCACCCGCCTGATCGACATCGGCGTCGAGAACTATCTGCTGGCCTCGACGCTGAAGGGCGTGATTGCGCAGCGTCTGGTGCGGAGGCTCTGCCCCCGTTGTTCCCATCAACATCCGCAGGCCGCCTATTGGGCGGAGAGCTTCGAGCGCTCCGTGACCGGGCTCCGTGCGCTTTCGCAGCCCGACATTCGCCAGCCGCTCGGCTGCTCCGATTGCAGCGATGTCGGCTTCTCCGGACGCTCGACCATCGCGGAGATGCTGGTCATCGACGAGGCATGTCAGAGCCTGATCCTGGCCAAGGCGTCGGACACCGCGATCGAGCGCGCCGCCCGCGACCAGGGCATGCAGAGCATGTACGAGACCGGCGTCCGGAAGGTCTGGCGCGGCGAGACCACGATCGATGAGGTCCTGCGCGCGACGCGCATGGGATAGGGCGGCGGAACAAGCGATGCAGGAGAGCAAGGACAAGGGAGCGTTGCTGGCCACGGTTCGTGCGGCGAGTCCACGCGACTGGGCGCAATCGGCGTTCGCCTGGTGGTGCCGGGAAGCGGTCGATCTGCTGCCGCAACGCTTCGTGGCCGCGCTGGCGCCGGCCGGCCGGCCGAGACTTCTGGTCGATCGCGACGACATGGAGGTCCGGCTTCGGTTGCACGATCCGCGATCAGGAGTGCAGGCTGGCGAAACCACCCATGCAGGTAAGGTGACAACAGCGATCGCATCCATGCTGCAGCGTCATGGTCTGGATCGGCGCGACGTCGATCTCGGCCTGCGTCTGCCGGCGGACAGTGTTTTCGGTCGCGATCTCGTGCTGCCGCGCGAGGCAAAGGGCGCGATCGACACCATCGTGCCGCAGGACCTGTTGCGCCGGACTCCGTTCAAGGCGGAGGACATCTATTGCGACCACGTGACCGCCACATCGCCTGACGGCCGGATCGCGGTTCGGCAATGGGTGACGCGGCGCCATCACGTTAAGCTAGCCGCAGATCAGCTGGGGCTTGCGGTCGCCCAGATCGACTTCGTCGTGTTCGGCGACGATCAGGCCTCACCCTCGATCCGACTGACGCGTCCTGTTGCTGCCCGCAAGACCTCCACCGTTGTGATCGCAGTGCTCGGTACGCTCGCCGTCCTTCTTGGGTCCGGCATCGCGGCGCTAACGTTCGCCCGGCAACAGGCCACGCTGGATAGGCTCGATGCCGAGATCGTTGTCGCCCGCAAGGGCGCCGAGCGCGTTCGCGTCCTGGTGGATCAATTGCGGGAGCAGCGGACGACGCTGTCGCGCCTGCGTCTGCAGCGCAGCGAAGTGCCGGGATTGATCGACGTCTGGGACGAAGCCTCGCGCATTCTGCCGAAGCATTCCTGGCTGACCGAACTGCGGATCGTGGAGGGCCCAAACCTGCGCAGCGCATCGGTCACGATGACCGGGTTCTCGGCGGCGGCGCCGAGCCTGATCAACACGCTCGCTGGATCGAAACTGTTTGCGGACGCCGCGCTGACATCGCCGGTGGCGATGGATCCGATCGAGAGCCGGGAGCGCTTTTCATTGCAGGCCAGGATTCGCGTGCCGGATGCCTTCAAGGAGGTAGCGCCATGAGCGCATTAACTAGGCGCAGGGACGAGCTCGGGCGCCACGGCTTGTTCATCGTCGTCAACCTCGCGCTTCTTGCGCTGCTGTTCTGGGGCTTCGTGGCGCCGATCGCGGCGATGTTCGCCGAGCGGGAGGCGCGGATCCAGCAGCAGCAGGCGCTGTTGGCACGGCTGAGCGCGATCGCGGCGCAGGCTTCGGCCGTCGCGGGCCTTGCCTCCGAAACCGAGTCGCAGCTCCAGAACGGGGAGTTCCTGACAGGCGCGAATGAGAACGTGATCGCCGCCGACCTGCAGACGAAGCTGAAGGCGATCATGGGCAATGCCGGCGCCCAGTCCCGCGCGATTCAATCGCTGCCGGGCCGGACCGTCGACCAGATCAAGTACAGCGGCGCGCGCATCGACCTGTCGGGACCGCTGCCGGCCGTCATGCGCGCAGTTCACGCCATCGAAAGCGCAAAGCCGTATCTCTTCATTGCCAATGCGGTGCTGAAGAGCGGACCTGCCATGCGCCCGGGAGTAGCCGAAGAGCCGGTGCTTCAGGCACAGCTCGACGTCTACGGTGCCGTCCAATGAGGAGCCTGGCGCGATGGCGGGTGACGCCGCTGGCCGGCGTGTTAGGGCTCCTGGCGTGTCTCGATGTGCTGCTCGGAGCGAGGCTCGCGACGCTCGTCGTGGGCGGAGAAGCCCCCGGCGCCGGCCGCGCGGCGTGGGACGCGCCGGTGCCCCGCGCCATGGCAAGCGTGGCTGGACGGCAGCCGCTCGAGACATATGCGGAGATCCTGGCCCATCCGGTATTCCAGAAGTCGCGCGAGCCGTTCGTTCCGCTCCCACCCGCGCCGCCACCGCCGATGCCGGTGGTCGCTCCGCCCCCGGTCGCCGCTGATCCGGGCCTCGCGGTCGGTGGCGTCATGATCAACGGCGGCACGAGCAAGGCGTATCTGCTGAGCAAGACCGGAGCAGGCTCCTGGATTAACGAGAACGAGACATTCCAGGGATGGCGGGTGACATCGATCGAGGCGTCAGGCGTTTGGATCGAGCAGGCGGGGCGCGCGATCGAATTGCAGCTCTATCCTCGAAACTGAACCCGATCCAACGGTCCATCGCATTGATACCTCCCGCCTAGTCTTTATCGATGAGACCTGGATCAAGACCAACATAGCTCCGCTGCGCGGCTGGGGACCATGCGGGCAGCGGCTCGAGGCATCCGCACCGTTCGGTCGTTGGAAGACGATGACCTTCATCGTGGCACTTCGCTGCGACCGGATCTCAGCACCCTGCGTAATCGATGGACCGATCAATGGCGAACTCTTCACGCTCTATGTCGAGAAGGAGCTCGCTCCGACCTTGACCAAGGGGGATGTCGTAATCCTCGACAATCTCGGAAGCCACAAAGGTAAGGCAGCTCGCGCCATCATCTCCGCCAGAGGGGCGCACCTCCTATTCCTGCCTCCCTACAGCCCCCGGATCTCAATCCTATCGAGGAGGTCTTTGCCAAGCTCAAGCACCTGATGCGGGCCGCAGAGCCGGCACTATTGCAGCAACTTGGCAAAAGGCAGGAGAACTCCTCGATCTCTTCTCAGAAGGAGGGATGTGCCAACTATCCGGAACTCAGGTTATGTTTCCGTATAAAAACAGCACGCTCGAGGGAGTGGCAGCCTCGCGTTGCCGTGGTCGAACCGCAACCTCCCGTGAATGTCGGTGTTGATAGTTGCGAATCTGCACACAGAACTCGATCGCCGTCACCGCAATGGTCCGGCCAGAAGGGCTACTTGGGGTCGTGTCCCCGGAGGTGGTGTAGCTCGGTGGAGCAAAGCCGCCCGGACGCGCGCTCCCAAATAGCGCCGTAGCGG
>NZ_JAUHIR010000022.1:0-27500 GCF_032381375.1 Bradyrhizobium sp. SZCCHNR1017
CGCTTTCGCTTCATCTGTCCGTCCTTCGTCAGGCCGGACTCTAAATCGTTCTGGAGGAAATTCTTAGGGGCAGGTCAGTCCATGCCCGCGGATCGACGGCGCCTTGTTTGTGTATCAATGGTGGGCCGGTTTGCACTCACCAGATAGCCACAAGCGTTTTGTTTGATAAGATGCACGACATGCGCCCCTCCGAAGCTCTCTTCTGGTTGAAGCTTTGGCATCGCGAAAAGTCGTGGCAACGCGGCTTGCAAGATGAACGGGAGGCCAAGCTGGGATGTAACAGCGACGACGGGCACCCGAGTTCAGGATACAGATCTTATCCTCCGCGACCGTCATGTCCCGGCTGCAGGTCCAAGGGACTCTTTCCAGTGCGGATAGGTCATCCGGCCGTTGAGCTCGAATCGCATTGTGAACGGACCATCCGTGAGCTTGGGACCGAAGCTGATCGTCTCGCCCTGCAATTTTGCAGCCAGGATCTCACCTGTGGGTCGTTCGCCGAGCGCTGCCGTGAGCGAGGCTCAGGCCCCGGATCATAGCCCGCGGCCTTCAGGATCAGCGAGAAGAGCCTGGGCATGGCGTCAGCGTCAGTTGTGGATACGCGGGCCAACTGCGGCGCGCCTCCAAAGGCGGTTTCGCTCCGCCGCACGCAGCAGTTCTTATCTTCCTCGCTCAGCCCCCCCGTTGACCTGAACGATCTGGCCCGTGATATGTCCGGCTTCGCGCGAGGCCAACCATCCGATCGTGCTGGCGATATCAGAGGGCAGACCCGCTCGCCTATTCATCGTCTGACCGATCAGCATTTCTCGGCGCTCAGGCGATAAGCGATCGCCGAAGAACTCAGTCTCCGCAATATAGCCGGGTGCGACCACATTCACCGTGATGCCCTTTGGTCCGAGTTCCGCGCCGAGATCATAACAATACGGGTGCAAGGCCGCCTTGGCGGCGCCGTAACAGCCGTTGCCCGACCCTCGATATGCCGCAATAGAGCTGATAAGAATGATCCGTCCGCCCGGCGCACTGAGGTGCCTGCGTAAGCCTTCGATGAGGAGGACGGCACTCAACACATTAGATGCGAAGTTTTCGGTCCAGCGCCTCGCAATACCCGAGAGGTCTGGGCCGTATGAACCGGGCGGTGACGTCAGCACAACATTCCCGCCGGCCGCCGCCACCAGAACGCGTATTTCCTTATGCCTGTGTGTGATTTCGTCGCAGACGCGCTGTACTTGGTCTGCCTGGGTGAGATCAACGGCAATCGGGAGAACCGGAACGCCTCCGCTCCGATTCAGGTGTTCAGCCGCTTTCTCCAACCGATCTGCGCGACGCCCAAGAACGACTACGTGAGCGCTCTGTTGATGGAAGTGCTTGGCGACCGCAAGGCCAATCCCGCTTGCACCACCGCTTACGACAACTGCATCCGTCATCGATCTTCCTTTCGCTCCTGGGACTCAAGTAGTTTCTCGTCGATCTGATCGGTTCAAGATGGATTCCATCTGAGATCGCCTCTTACCCGTTCCAAGTCGGCGGCTATAGCAATAAGCTGCGTTTCTCGGTGTGGGCGGCCAAGCATTTGAATGGCCAGGGGAGCACCACTTACTTCGCTTCGTTTTATCGGCATGGTGATTGCAGGAAGTCCAGCGAAACTCGCGATTGGCGTGTAGCCCAATCGTTGTTCGTAGTCGGGTTGGTCTGAGGCTGGGATGGTCGATTTGGGCATCACAGCGTCCCTCAGGCTGCGAGGCGGTGTCGGGTGAAGAGGTAGCAACCAAATCTCGGCAGACTCCGCGTCGAACCGCGACTCGATATCTTTGCGGCACGCTGCAAGTCTGTCGAGTATTCGGCCATAGGATTGATCATCGATGCGAGCTCCGATTTCCAGCGCAGCCTGCGTCGATTCCGACAATTCAGTTTTCATCCATTTCTGCCACAGGCGGTAACCATCCCAAGCCTCGCGAGCACAGAGTTGCCATGCCGCTTCGCGCTGCGCCCAGAGATCGTCCAATCGCACCGATCGAATGTGGTGCCCGGCGTCCTCGAGTAGACGGCATGCAAGATGCAACGCGTCCCGCATTTCAGGATGACAACAACCTCGATCAAAAGCGTTCTCAACAACCGAGACTTGGCAGCGGCCTAAAGGCGCAATCGCTGATCTCTCTTGACCGCCGAGGCGCAACAGTTGCCATAAGAAGAAAAGATCCTCAGCGCTGCGTGTGACCCAGCCCAGTGCGTCCATCTGAGGAGACAGAGGGAAGATACCATGAAGGTCGGCTCTGTCGCAGGTCGTGCGTAGACCGACAGCGCCACAATTTCCCGCTGGCCAGCGGATGGATCCAAGCACATCCGTCCCGAGGGATATGTCGCAAATGTTGGCTGTCACAGACACGGCCGATCCGGTACTCGAGCCGGCGGGAGCAACGTCCGGCACGTAGGGATTGACACAGCCGGAGCCAACACCGAGGTTAAGCTCAGTCGTGACAACCTTGGCGACTATCTCTGCGAACTCTGTATCTATCGCTCGAACGGCAGCGGCACTGCTGTCCGGATAGTGCCGATGATGCCGCAGACCAAGACGCGTGGGAAAGCCAACGACGTTGATCGTGTCCTTCACTCCAATGCGTATAGCCCGTGCGTTCGATCCTAACTCTTTCCGATGTGCGCAGGCTCGATAGCGAGTATCTGCCCATGTGCTCCAGATGCCGCACTCAGACCTCCAACGGTCAGCATCAAGGCTTCCATCCTGCCTCGCTTCGACGCGTGCCTCCAGCGACATGCGGAGCGTTTCCGGAAGGGGCGACGTAGCCGATTGGTCCTCCAATTTGCATGCGCGGAAGAACGATGTGACCTTGTCTGTAACCGCTATCATTGCTCTCGCCTCCTCCTTCGTGGAGCGACGGCCACTCAAGCACACCAACTCACCCGGGTGACCTACCAGATTTAGTGGGTCGCGGGAGTGGCGGTGCAAAATTCGAAAATGGCTCGTCGATGGTTCTAGGGCAACTCGGGATGTGCACTTGGCAGCAACGATAAGTCCGGAACGTCCAGATCAGGCTCTTGAGGTCCCTGTTGCGCGACCCGCCGCAAGATAGAAATATAGCTCGCAGTGGCCGGCGACGCGTCCGGTTCGGACCGCCAGGTCATTAGGAGATCATAGTTGATAGGTGTTCCACATCCGGTCAGTTGACGCACGGCCACGCCCGGCCGGATCTCCGATCGAAGTGACATAGGAATGACCGAAATCCCAAGCCCGCCAGCGACCAAGCCTATCGCGGTCTGGAAGTCAGGTACGCAATGACTCACGTAAGGGTGGAAGCCCGTCTGAGCGCAAGCTGCAACAATGCTGCCATAAAGCCCTGGCCCCTCGGTCGGTGGGAATAAAATCCAGTTCTCGTGCGCGAGGTCGACAAGCGACACCGTTGTCACAGAAGGGCTCGCGAAGCGATGGTTGTCGGGAACTATTGCAACCATTTGGCTGGAAAATAGCAACTCCGTGGAAAGCCGGTCGGCTGTGAGCACGGGGCCAGCAACGATCGCGATGTCCACCTGCCGCGTATGCAGCATCTTCATCTGTTGTGCGGTTGTTGCCTTGACAAGGACGAGCTCCATCTTCGGATGCTCGGCACGCAATTGCCGCAACGACCGAGGAACAAGGTTGTATGCTCCGCCCATCCCAACGAACGAAATCCGTAGAGGCCCCTCGATGGGCTGCTCTGCGCTTCGTACGCGCGACATGGCTCGATCAGCTTGTGCAACAGTCAATTTTGCTTCACGGAGAAATACTTTCCCGGCCGTGGTCAGACCAAAAACGCGGGTACCACGATCAATCAATGTCTGCCCCAGCTCGGCCTCTAAAGCCTTGATTGCCGCCGTCAAAGGCGGCTGCGCAATATTGAGGCGCTTAGCCGCCCGACTGAAGCTCAATTCTTCCGCAACTACGATGAATTGCCGGAAACGTCGCAACTGAGGCATGTCATACCTGTTTTAGAAGACGCCCTATATTTCATTCGTATTGGACGCGTTGAAGTTCAACTGATACTACCATACTACCGTTAGATGCAAAAGGATGTTGCGTGATGGATGTGTGTTGGACCGTTCCCAATCGTCTGTTGAGCTACCTCCGCACTCTTCCGAACTTGGCTGAGGCGTACACATCTGCCGACCCTATCAGGAGTCCTGCCGACCTACGCGCCGTACCTCTCCTGACCGAGCAGGGATACCTGCACGCCATGCGCGAGATCTCCGACGCTTGGCGAGGGAGCGGCGCCTATCTATTCATGTCGTCTGGGACAACCGGTCAACCCAAAATCGGGTTACAACCACGGCATCAGCACATCCCAGAGATACTGCAATCATGGAATCCGACGTCCCGGACGTCTGGTCGGCGCTTCGTCGATTTCTCTTCTGGCGGCAAGGCCTGGTCAGCAAACCACTTCTTCCGAGAGCTTTGTCTCTCGAAGGGGATGATATACCTGCACCTCGGCAATGTCGCAAACGACCTCGATCTCGATGCAATCTGGGGCCGCGTGCTCCTCCAATCCGAGGCCTGCGTAATCTCCGGAAACCCTACATTGCTGGAGATCATCGCTTCTTATGTGGTCAAGCTTGGCCGGGACATGCCGACGGTCCAAGCAGTCCTCTGGACCGGAGAGCCTCTAAAGGGTTTTCACGAACGGGCTATAACGCGCGCATTCCCCAACGCTGAGCTCTGGAGCGTTTACGGTGGGACTGAACCATGGGTGATCGGCTTCCAAACGCCAGAGATGCCGCGCAACCAATTCCGGGCCCTTGACTATCAATACGTCGAGTTGGTGGACGGCTCACTGGTCGTAACGTCATTGAATGAGGCCGTCATCAACCCAATGCTGAGATACAAGGTTCCCGATCTCATTGAGGCGGTCGATCAGACCGCTGACGGACGTATTCTTGAGTTTAAAGTATTGGGCCGCGCCGACAACAGAATATTCTTCGACGGAAACAACGTCTCGCCTAGAGCGATCGCGCAGGCGGTACGCCGTATTCGCAACATCGAAGATTCCCAGGTCATACTCCGTCAGCGCGACGGCGTTGTGAAGCGAATCGAGATCCGGATAAGGCCTCAGTTCGGTGCGGCGGAGCCATCGCATGATGATGTCCTGAAGGCGCTCATCGAGGACGACGTCCAGAACGACGTCCTTCGCGAGATATTGTCGGTGGATTCGAGCGAGCCGTTCGTCATCAACGACCGCAGCGGCAAGTGCGCCGACTACGTGTTCCTCGACTTCTAGCCTCTCCATCGCCGCTCGACGTCACACTGTCGGCCTATCCACGGAGTTTCCGATGAATATTGAAGCGACGAGCGCCTCGTCGGAGGCCAACAATGCACTTGCCGAGATGCGAAGCGTTTGGCAAAGCGAATGTCCTCCACTGCTCCGCGCGTATCAGGAAAGAAAGCTCGCGCGGGTTTGGGATATCGCGAAGTCGTCGCGGGCATACTCACATCTGGGCCGCTTTAGCGTCGGCGCCTTTCAACAACTCGATGTTACTTCTAAAGCTGCCTTGAAGGCGCGTCCCGATGATTTCGAGAGCAGCCTTATCGAACAAGCAGTCAAGTACTATGAATCGACTGGAACAACAGGAACGGCAACGCCGACACGCAGAACGGCAGAAGATATCGCCTGGAATTACGGAAGTGTGTTTCTACAATGGGGAGAGGTCATTCGGCCGAATGACCGCTGCTTGACCTTGCTGCCGTCCGATATCGCACCTATCGGCGATCTAATCGTCGGCGTATGCGAAATGGCAAGTGCTTGCGTCGCGAGATGCTTTCCCTTCACCCAAGGCATTGTTTCCTGGGATCGGATTGAAGCGCTCTGCAGTCGCTTTCAGCCCACGGTAGTATTTGCATCACCCGGCACGCTGATCCAGATGATGCGTGTATTCAAGATCCGAGGAACCTTTCGCTCTTGCGCCGCCTCGGTAAACACCATCATGCTTTCCGGCGAGGTCGTCTGCCGGGAATTGCGGCAGATGCTGGCGTCCGAGTGGGACGCCGACGTCTACGTTGCGAGCTACGGGTCGACCGAGACAGGAACGATTGCCGCAACAGGCAGCGACAACTCTCTCCGGCTTCTGGAATATGCATATATCTGTGAGATATCGACACCAGAAGGAATCAAGCCTGCCGAGCCAGGGGATTGCGGTCAACTGGTCATCACTACGTTGAATGCATTCGCAAGGCCGCTGCTGCGCTTCGACACAGGCGACAGAGTCAAGATACTAGGTGACACGAGCAGCTCGAGAAAATACCTCGAGATTCTAGGGCGCGAAGAAGAGACGCTCGGAATTGGTAGCCGCAATTACCTCACAGCCGAGGTCGATAGCATGGTCTACAATACCAAAGGAGTCACTGGATACCTACTAAAGGTTCGGAATAACGAAGTTGTCGGCATCATTCTGGAACACGACCCGGACTATAGCGACAGACTAGACGAGCTCTCGAAAAATGCGGCCAGATCATTTCGCGATCATGGACTGAATTTTGAACTCGAGATTGTAGCTCAGCTTCCCATCACGACAAAGAGTGGGGCGTCGCTAAAGAGCTGGAAGCGCTCCAATGCCGTCGCAGCTTAGCCTCGACCCGTCCATCGAGCGCCTGTCAGGCTCGTTGCATCTGTTGCGGGACGGCGGGGCGGGCACTGGCGGGGCAGACCTTTGGGCCACCTACGCTGGTGTGAGAACCCTGAGGTGGTTGGAGTACACGCTGCCCGAGCCCGAGCGCAGCGGAACGATACATTACCTCTTGTCACGACGAAATCGCGATGGAGGCTTCGCGTGGCAACGGGGACTGATATCAGACGTGTGGGCCACATACTACTGCAGCCAAGCATTGACGGACTTGGGCGCGCCCGTGCCCGAAATTCCAAGAATGGCCGACTGGCTGGCTCGCCTCCAACACGGCAACGGCGGCTTTGCAATGATCGCCGGGCAGGAGCCGGACGTATGGGCGACTTACTACGCCGCGCGTCTTTTCCACGAAATCGTGCGGGCGAAGATTCCCGCCCAGGCCGAGCTCTTAACTTGGCTGCGCTCGCTTCAATTGCCAGACGGTGGCCTTACTTGGTGTCCAGGCCACCGACAATCGGATGTAAGGGCGGTCTACTACGCCGTTAACGCTCTTAAAGCTCTCCAACAGCGTCCGGATCTGCCCTGGCAAGGGCACGAACTTCTAAAGTGGATGCAGAGCAGACAGGCGGAAACCGGCGCGTTTTGCTTTCATGCGAACGCAGCGCCATGCATGTGGGCGACGTTTCGGGCCACAAGCGCTCTTCGAGCTCTGGGATGGTCTCCAGCCGAGCCGGAAGCGTGCCGCGAGTGGATACTCGGCCAACTGACGCCGGAGGGGTTTACTCGTTGGGAGGGCAGCGCTCAGTCCGATGTATGGGCAAACTTTTCGGCTGTCGGAGCACTCGCGGCGCTCGACTCGAAGCTGGAGGCGGCCCAAGCGGATGTCGTACGCCGAAGTGTTATACGGACAAGCGTCCCGTCGGGAGGGCTCAACTATCGCCCAATCGCGCTTGCCAGCGACGCACTGACGACCGCATCGGCAGTGATGATCGCCTGCATCAATTCCCCCCGACATCCCTCTATCGAGACGCTGTGCGAATGGCTCCAAACGGCACATACCCCATGGGAAGGCGGCGTAATGTATATGCCGGGGCGCGGCGCAGAGGTGCGCTGTTCACTATGGGCCGTGTCGGCCCTCCGCCTGGCGGGCCGGCGGCTCCGCGAGGAAGGAAGGCTGGTCGAGTGGATTAGAGAGTTGCAAAACCCAGATGGCGGCTTCGGGTATTGGGTGGGGCGAGGATCTGATATGACGTCATCGATGTCCGCGGTTGCCATCCTTACCTCGCTTGGAAGGGACGCCAACAACGAAATCGATCATCGCTCTCTTACCGGCTTTGTTATGCGATGCTTGCGCCCGGACGGCGCCGCCGCTACACCCCGCGGCTTATCAAGCGGAAGTGCGACTGCCCAGGCTAGCTATATACTGCACAGCCTTGGCCAACGAGATTTGGCCGAGAAGACCGCCAATTGTCTCGGCGAACTGTCTATCATGTCCGGTTTCCGAGAAACAAGAGCCTCTCTGCCAAGCCTTTATGCGACCTACCAAGCGTTGCTTGCCTATGGCCAGAACGATCGCCTCCCTATGTCATCATCTTCGCTGGACCGTTTTCTTGCGAAACTCGTTTCCAAGACCGGTGAGATCGGATGGACGCCGCTACAGCAAAGCGGCCAGGATCCATTAGCGGTAGCGCTATTTACGCTTTTGAAGCGTAAGGCTGATGATCCCGCGTTCTCGCTTCCTGTTCTCGCGTTGACCGCTTGAGCCATGCCCACCTTAACGATCCACTCCGACCTCAAAGACCCCACTATGCGGGGCCGCTTCTGTCGACGCGTCACGGTCACCTTCGGACGGCTGGGAGTCGATGTCAGGCACGTACTTACTCGCTGGCTGGTCATTGATCCGAGTGCCGTATTCTCTGGACCCGCCCCGCTCGCCCGCTCGAATGTGAAATCGCTGGCCTCCGTCGCGTTTATTGCTATCGAGGTAGACCAAACACGTGAGCGCTCCTGGCGTGACAAGATTGTTGAGGGTGTGCTCAGTGCGTCGAAAGACGTATTCCCGCACGACCGCCTCTTCATACGACTGATCCCGGTTGATCCGTTCGATCATTGGAATGTCATATTGGCCGAAATGCGCGATCGCGCAGTAAAGGAGGGGCGCAATGCCGGGCGAGACGACTGTTGACAAGATCTTAGCCGCTTCGCGCGAACTATTTCCGTTCGAGCTGAAACTCGCTCAGATCGACACGCCCCTTCCAAGCATTCCTGGACTGAACTTCGACAGCCTGAAAGCTATGGAAATGGTCTCACTCCTTGAAGAACTATTCGGAATCGAGATCGATTTTGGTGTTGACGATCTCTCCTTTAATCTTTCGACTGTTCGACGGGCAGCCCAATTGGTCGAACGAAAGTTGAGCGTTAAGCACGTGTCAGGTGCTGCGGAGTGAATGCCGAGGAGGCGCGAACGTGGACGCGATGGATACGACCACCCGACCAGCGGCCAAGGAATTGTCCTGGCCGGAGCTGCAGGCTCTGCTATTCGATTCTAAATCAGACGAGCGATGCATGGTGCGCAGCGAACTCGATCGCTCGCTCACATGCGCCCCCTGGTCGATCGATTTTTGGCGGGCTAGCCAGCTTCGCCAGACTATCCCCCTCTGTGCAAGTATCGGTCTACGCTCCTCAGGGACGACTGGGACGGCAAAGGTAGCGTGGCGATCGATGCTGCAGGTCGAACTTGAAGCGAACTGCATTGTGCAGGCTTTCGCACTCGAGCAAGTCGATGAAGTGGTTTCATTCGCTCCTGTAAACCACGCCTTCGGCTTCTTGTGCGGGATCGCACTCGCGCGCAACAAGCGCGCTCGCCTGACCTATTGCCCCCAGCTTCAGGGAGGTGAAATCCTCCGCGTTCCATCGTCCGGGAGACGAATTATTCCTAGCCTCCCCTCGACTTGGCAGATGTTGATGCGCACCGGGGTTCTGGACGATCCATCGACGACAATCCTCCATTCTGCTGGCCCGGTCCCGCGAGTTGCTCGGGACATGCCGAACTTTGGCCGCCCGTCCTCTTACGCCCTCCGCGAAATCTTCGGATCGACGGAAACTGGCGCAATTGCATATCGACAATCGGCGCGCGACGACGCGAGCTTTTGGCAGCTGTGTTCCGACACCACTCTGCTCGGTCCAGACCTTGAGGGACGGCTCCGTGTATTGAGCCCACGCTGCGCAACAGCTTCACCAAGCGGAGAGCTTGGCCCCAATCTCGACGGCATCACCATCGAAGATGACGTAGAAATTCATCCGGGGCGACAGATCCGGCTCAATGGCCGTCGAGACGATCTGGTGAAAGTCAACGGCGTTAACGTTCGTCTCGGACTCCTCGCGACCGAGCTTGAAATGGTGTTTCCAGACAGGCCAATGACAATTGTGATCGAGCCGGACGTCGTCCGTGGGCATACCTTCTACTTGATCACGCTCGCACGTAGCGTTTCCCCTGCCATGCGAGCAGAGCATGAGCGTACGATTGGTCGGACGGTCACACGACTATTTGGAGCTCACGTGTACCCAGCCCGCTACGTTTATGCCGATACGCTGCCATCGACCAATACCGGAAAAGTTCGCATTCGGCGCCTGGTCAGCGAAAACTCAGTTGAGGCACAATGAACACCGCGAGACGATAAGGTACACACACATGCGCTCTTACCCAGTTCCCGATTGGCTGCTCTTCATTAATGATTATGTTCGTCGAGGGCACGCCTATCTCGCCGGCCTGGGCCTTACATTCGAAGTCGGTAGCGATTTCGCCGTTTTTGCGGCTGCCTACTATGAGCTCTCCGGCGAGGTAGTTCTCAGCACGTACGATCCAGAACACAGCTACCTTACGCCAGCAAATAGTTTTTGGGCGATCGCGCGCAGATCGGGCCATTGCGTTGCGACAGCAGCCATCAAGTTGATCGATAGCCACGATTTTCGCTACGACCTGGCTGTGGGAAAGGTCTTTTGGGATCTCGCTCCGCGATTGGCGCCGTTTGCGGAAGAATTGCTCACGCCGGAGTTCCCCTTCATGGCCGGCAAAGTCGCGTATTGTGGGGCCGCCTTCGTCGCGCCCGAACTCCGACAGGAGGGAATCAATGCGTGCGTCGGACGGATGACTCGCTTGCTCTCAATCAAGCACTTCGGGGTCGAATGGCTTTGCGCGACATGCTTTGAGAGGGTTGCGCGATCAACGCTCCCGCTCGGCAGCAACGCCTTCTCGCATATCGCTCCTTGCATCGTCGCGCCTGCACCAGCCTCATTTCCGGGTGAACCGTTTTATCTGATGTGGTCAAGCCGCGACGAAATGCTAGAGCGACTGCGCACTCATAGCGGCTTCGGGTCGGCCTCGCTGCTCCAGGAGCGCAATCATCCAGCTTCCTAGGTTGCCCTAGTGCGTCTTAAACGAGAGGGACTAAGCAATGTATACGACAATATTCGACTGCGCGGAATCTAACGTGCGATCCTATTGCAGACATTTCCCGGTTACCTTTTCGTCCGCAAGCGGCGCCTGGATGGTGGACACAGATGGCCGAAAGTACCTCGACCTTCTTGCAGGTGCTGGAAGTTTGAACTATGGGCACAACAACCCTCTTATCGTCGCGCCGGTGATCGAGTATCTCAATGGAAGCGGCATCGTTCAATCGCTAGATCTTCATACGGTAGCGAAGGCCGAATTCTTGCAGGCTTTTTCAGATCGCATCCTCGCTCCACGCGGACTTACGTACAAAATTCAGTTTACAGGTCCGACCGGAACTAATGCTGTTGAAGCGGCATTGAAATTGGCGCGCAAGATCACTGGTCGTACCAATGTCGTGGCGTTCACAAACGGCTATCATGGGATGAGTCTTGGCGCGCTCGCTTTGACATCGAATCCCGTCAAGAGGGCGGGTGCCGGCGTCGCACTTACAAATGTTACGTTCCTTCCGTACGACGGTTATTTCGGTCCGTCAGTCGACGTTTGCGATTACATCGAAGCGATGCTCACATCGCCAGGCTCTGGAATTGATCGACCGGCAGCGGTGATCGTTGAACTGGTACAGGGCGAAGGTGGTCTCGCTGCCGCACGCATGTCTTGGATCGAGAGAATCGCTGGGCTCTGCCGGGAGATCGGAGCGTTGCTTATCGTCGACGACATTCAAGCTGGTTGTGGGCGGACCGGATCGTTCTTTAGCTTCGAGGGTAGCGCGGTTCAGCCAGATATGGTCGTACTTTCCAAATCGCTGAGCGGCCTCGGAGCGCCGCTATCCGTAGTATTGATCCGCCCTGACCTCGACATTTGGTCGCCGGGTGAGCACAATGGAACCTTCCGCGGAAATAATCTTGCGTTTGTCGGCGCAACGGCTGCTATCCGATGTTACTGGACGAACGGTGACTTCGCGAGATCGGTTCAGGAGCACGCAAATGTGTTGACAAGGGAACTGACCGCGATTGCTGACTCTACGGACGGCGAGGCAAGCGTGGTTGGCCGAGGACTTATCACGGGTTTGTCATTCCGGTCCGTTGCTCTTGCCGATCAGATCTCTAAACGTTTGTTTGAGAATGGCGTAATCGCCGAGACCTGTGGCGTCCACGACCATGTCGTGAAACTGCTGCCGCCTTTAACGATTTCCTCTACGGATCTGTCGTTTGCGATCGATACGCTGCGTGAGGTCGTCGCGAGCACGTTAGGGCGACCGGCGCAAGTCGACGCAGCCTAGCCTCAAAGTCCAATCCAACTTTCGAGAACATGACGGTGAAAACGTCTCCTCTCCTACCGACTATCCTGGGCGTTCTGATTTCGATCAGCTCAGTGTCAACCGTCATGTATCTGCCCGCCTTTCCGGCGATCGAAACCACGTTCGCCGCCCCGAAGGGCAGCGCTCAAATTACCCTTGCCGCGTGGTTTATTGGCTTGGCCCTCGGTCAAGCTATCCAAGGCGTGCTATCCGATGGGTTTGGGCGCCGCACCCCTTTAATCTGCGGCATTCTCGTCTACACTGCGGCCTCTGCCGGTTGTGCTTTGGCCACCGATATCGAATCGCTGGCCGCGCTGCGTTTTTTCGCTGCGCTTGGATGCTCGGCACCTACGGTCATACCGCGTGCGATGGTCCGTGACATCGCGACCGGTCAAGTCGCAAGACATCTGCTCGCCAAACTGATACTGGTAATGGGCGTCGGCCCCATTGTAGCGCCAATCGGCGGTTCGCTCCTGCTTAATGAATTTGGATGGAGGGCGATTTTTTGGTTTTGCACAGGGTATGGACTAATATCTTGCGCAGTTGCCTCTGCGTTTGTTCCCGAGACGCTGCCACAACAAATGCGCATGACGGTTATGCCGGCGCACGTTCTTGCGTTGAACTTGCGGATCTTAGGCGAGCCCGGCTTCGTGACGAATGTCGTCATGAGTTGTTTTGCTATGTTCACACTATACGCGTACATCACGAGTTCACCCGCTATTCTTATCGAGTTCTATGGATATTCGTCCTGGTTGTATTCGGTCGCGTACGCGATATGGTCCGTCTGCTATATTCTTTCTGCCCAGATTAACGCCCATCTATTCCATCGGTTCGGCGGAGATGCCGTGCTTGGGGTCGCTTCGGCTACAATGCTGTTGGTCTCGATCGGACTTCCCTTGGTCGCTTTTTTGCAGCCCCAGTCTGGCGCGCTTACCGTATTAGCTGTCGGAATTGTTATGCTATGCACTGGGGTGATATTCCCGAACGCGAGCGTCGGCGCTTTGGCCCAGCACGCGTCGAGCGCCGGTAGTGCCGCAGCATTGCTCAGCGCGCTGCAACTTTTGGCTGCTGCGGCAGGCAGCATGCTTGTCGGATATTTTTCCGATGGGAAGCCGCTCGGACCGTGGATGCTCACCTTCCTTGGAGCCTTCGGAACTCTGATCGCGGATCGCTACCGAGCGAAACGCGAACCGCGCGATGCACTCAACTCATAATGAGGCTTGACATTGAAGCCGGTCATGGGAGGTCCGGTTTTGCCGAGGGTCTGCCATTGACCAACCGCTCTACATGCGATGACGAAGTCGGAGAGCGATGGACAATGTTCCGGAGGTGCCGAGCGCACACGCGGCTCCTCGTCCAAGCGTCAAAAGAAGGGTTATCCAAACAATGGCAGGTGATCGATCGCTGAAGCTATCGAAACGGGAAATTGACTGCCTCCATTGGGCAGCCCAGGGCAAATCCTCGTGGGATATTAGTATCGTTTTGCAAATCAGCACGAACACGGTTAATTTTCATCTTAGAAACGCGATGGAAAAGCTGGAGACGGGGAGCCGGCTCGTAGCCATTGTGAAAGCGATCCGGTTGGGTTTTATTGATTTGCCCAAGCTGTGAGCTGACCTCGTGACCTGTGAACTGTTCTTTCGCGACAGACCGATCTCACCGTCAAAAGATTCGGAGTGCACTCGAAAAGATCCATCTGCCCGCGGATGAAACGGACGATGGCTTCCGAGTGTATGGATACGTGTTGCCGGGACAGGCCGTAGACTATCTGTAGGAAGGCCGTTTAGGTCAATAGCAACCTTCCGGCTGTGCGACGACTCACGTTCGGTTGCCCCCTGAGAGCGACATCGCCGGCTATGACCGAGGGTCCAAGATGGGGCCACCAGGCGACTCCGCCAGCGCGGCGATGCCGCGCCCGCTCGTCCGGGAAAGCGAACCTCGTATTTGCCCGATCGAACGTCGCCCCCGGTCCATTGGACTAAACCGCTCGCGCGGACTCCGCGGCTGGCGGCGGAGGCAAGACGATAGCGCAACGGGGCGTCCTGTCTTGAGATGAGGGGTTCGACACCTCACTCAAGACAGGAGCATCCCCAATGACCAAGCAGGCCATCAGCCCGTTGCGCCAGCGCATGATCGAAGACATGGCGATCCGCAAGTTCGCTCCGAAGACCCAACATGACTACGTACAAAGGGTCAAGGACTTCGCCGCGTTGCTCGGCCGCTCTCCCGATCAGGCCGAGCCAGAGGATGTGCGTGGTTTCCGGCTGCATCTGGCGTCGAGCGGCGCCCACGCGCCGAAGGTTTTCGTGAAGCGCATCTTTGCTGTCATACGTTTTTTCAGGATTGGTTTTCCGTGATCGTCGGCTGCCGATGGCCAGCTGGTTCTTGTGCCAAAGTGCTATGTGGAAAATTGTAACGCTTGGCACTTGATTGCACGAGCGTGCCGTAAGGCAAGCCGCGTGATACGAAGAAGACGTTCGGCAGAGCCATGGTCAGCGCGGCACTGTTCGAGAGCCGCCAAGGGCCACGTGGGTTGCCGGCGGTCTTGAGTGCCAGCTCCCGGCCAACGCCGCGGCGTTGCAGCTCATCGAAGCGAGTGCGACCGTGCTTCCATTGGGTCCAGACGATGGCGCGCAACCGCCGCCTGATCCACTCATCGAGCTTGCGCAAAAGCCCAGCGAGCGGGCCCGACACGGGCCTCGTTATATCCCTGCGGTGCAATGCCCATCTGGCAGGCAAGAAGCTCCTGCCAATGGTTCTCAAGTTCCTGGTTCAGTTGATCGGCAACGCGCGTGGCCCTCCGGCCCGTGCGGTCAGAAGACAGCGAACCCTGGTCGAATGCTTGACGATGCCACGCGGGTCCAGTGCCGCAAACTCGACCGGCACGCGCCGAGCGAATGCCAGGTACCATTCCGACGGGTGAGGAAGTCAGGAATGATTCCCTCCCCTGTTGGACGAAATGTTGGACGTCCTGTTGGACGTTTTGTTGCACGCTTTGGCTGGCACGGGGCGGCATCGGTCCGGGTGATACGGCCGAATTCTACCGCGAGCGTGCCGCTGGCTTTCTGTAATTCTTTGTATTTTCAAGTTTTGTGCCTCCGCTTGGAGGCACTTCGGACGGCCAACGCTCTAGAGGGGGTGAGCGGTGTTGGCGCTCCCCTAGGGCAGTCGATGGCGCGCCGGGAACGATTCGAACGTCCGCCCCTCCGATTCGTAGTAAAGGCAAGGTTCTGTCGAGAGGACGTCTGTCCTTCACTCTCGATGAACCCCAAAGATAGCGGCTGCGCGCAGCCGAACCTGGGCCGTCGGGATCCCTCATTCCCGGAGTCCGTCCCAGCGGTTAGACCGGGACGGTGAGTGAGTTATGACAGAAGTGGTTGCGGGGATAGGATTTGAACCTATGACCTTCAGGTTATGAGCCTGACGAGCTACCGGGCTGCTCCACCCCGCGTTAACTTGTGCGTCACCTTCAGAGAAGCGCCGGGCGGTCCTGGCAGACACCGAGGCGCTGCCGATCCATCCCAAAGGCTTCCTGAGAAGGCTTGAGCCCGTTGGCCTAGCCGGCCGTCGGGTGCGGGCGGTATGTACCAATGCGAGGCCGGTTTGGAAAGGCCTTTCGGGAAGTTTTTTTGCCGGATTGTGACACCGCCTGTCGCACGACTCACAGCAGAAATTACCTCAACATTACAAATACATATGAGAGCGACCTATTTGCCGGCCGGGACCACGGCGCGGCCCGGGCTGGGGACAAGGACAAGTTCTTCGAGGGGCAGCGGCAGGGACCGACGACACACACCCCAAATGGATTGGCTCCACGCTCGCGCCCAGGCGGCGCAAAACCGACGCCGCGCTTGCCAAGGGTCCCGCAACGCGGCAGCTTTAAGCCAACCAGAATGACGGCCCTGCACGCGGCCGCGGTACACGCGAGGAGACGTCCATGGACCAGTCCCTGAAGAGCCCAGCCCTCTCGGCGCTCGACGACGCGTTCCACGCCCAGGTCGAGGCCTCCCGCAATGCGCCCCCGCCCGCTCTCGCGGCACGGCTGGACGGCCTGAAGCGGCTGCGAGCGATGCTGTCGGACAACGAGAAGCGCCTGGAGCAGGCGATCTCGGCCGATTTCGGCCACCGCTGCGCCGTCGAGACGACGATTGCCGAAACGCTGTTCCTGCAGGCCGAGATCAGGCACACGCTCAAGGTGCTGCCGCGCTGGATGGCGCCGCGGCGCATCGCCACCGCGCTGCAGTTCTGGCCGGCGCGCAACCGCCTGATCCCGCAGCCGCTCGGCGTGGTCGGCATCATCGCGCCGTGGAATTACCCGTTGCAGCTGACGCTGGCGCCAGCAATCGGCGCGCTCGCCGCCGGCAACCGGGTCATGATCAAGCCGAGCGAGCTGACGCCGCACTTCTCCGCGCTGCTCAAGGAGCTCATCGCGGCGAATTTCGACCCGACTGAGCTCATCGTCACCGGCATCGAGGACGGCGTCGCGGAGACCTTTGCCGCGCTGCCGTTCGATCATCTGGTCTTCACCGGCTCGACCCGCGTCGGCCGCATCGTCGCTGAGGCCGCCGGGCGCAACCTGACCCCGGTGACGCTCGAGCTCGGCGGCAAGTCACCGACCATCGTCGACGTCTCCGCCGACATTGACGAAGCCGCGGAGCGCATCGCCTATGCCAAGCTGCTCAACGCCGGCCAGACCTGCATCGCGCCGGACTACGTGTTCGTGCCCGAACAGCATGGGGACGCATTCGCGAGCAAGCTGCACCGGCACATGCTGCAGATGTTCGGCACCAACCCGGCCAATGGCGACTACACGTCGATCATCTCCGAGCGGCACTATGCCAGGCTGGAAGGATTGCTGCGCGATGCGATCGCGCGCGGCGCGAGGACGCTGAGCACGACCAGCCCGGAAGATCCGGCCTGGAAGAAGCTGCGGAAATTTCCACCGACGATCGTGGTCGGCGCGAGCGCGGACATGGCGGTCATGCAGGAGGAGATCTTCGGTCCGCTGCTGCCGATCATCACCTATCGGCAATCCGACGACGTCATCCGCCACATCAACGCCCACGACCGGCCGCTCGCGCTGTACTGGTTCGGCACTGACGCTGCGGCCCGCGATACGGTGCTGGCGCGCACCGTCTCCGGCGGCGTCACCATCAACGACTGCCTTCTGCATTTTGCGCAGATGAACCAGCCGATGGGCGGCGTCGGCGCCTCCGGCATCGGCCATTATCACGGCGAATGGGGCTTCAACAGCTTCAGCAAGTTGAAGCCGGTGTTCTACCGCTCTCCCTTCAACCGCATGAAGGATCTCTACCCCCCCTACGGCGCCAGCATCGCCCGGATCGAAAAGCTGCTGCGATTCCTGTCCTAGCCAATCGTCGTTCGGGGGCGCAGGGCGCGCCCCCCCCCTGGAATCCCGAGACGATCGGGTGCAGACCAAACTCTCGATTCCGAGTTCGACGCTCAGCGCAAATGACTTCGCCACCTGCCGCGCGCCGCCGGAACGACATTCGAACAACAAGCAAGACAAACATCAGGGAGAGATGCGTGACGGACGAGGTCGATTTCATCGTCGTGGGCGGCGGCAGCGGCGGCGCAACGGTTGCAGGCCGCCTGTCGGAAGATCCGGCGACATCCGTCGCGCTGCTCGACGCCGGGGGACGCAACGACAACTGGATCGTGACCACGCCCTACATGCTGTTCCTGATGGTCGCGGGGCCCGTCAACAACTGGTCCTTCACCACCGTGCCGCAAAAGGGCCTGGACGGGCGCAGCGGCTATCAGCCGCGCGGCCGCGGGCTCGGCGGCTCCTCCGCGATCAACGCCATGGTTTACATCCGCGGCCACCGCGCCGACTACGATCATTGGGCTTCCCTCGGCAACACCGGATGGTCGTATGACGACGTGCTGCCCTACTTCAAGCGCGCCGAGAACAACGCCGAGTTCAACGGCGCGTATCACGGCCAATCGGGACCACTGCCGGTCAGCCGGCTGCGCACCGACAATCCCGTGCACGACATCTTTCTCCAGGCGGCGCGCGAAGCGCAGTTTCCGGTCCGCGACGATTTCAATGCCGACACGCAGGAAGGGCTCGGGCTCTATCAGGTCACGCAGAAGAATGGCGAGCGCTGGAGCGCGGCACGGGCCTACATCCAGCCGCATCTCGGCAGCCGCAGCAACCTGCGGGTCGAGACCTCGGCGCATGCGTCGATGATCCTGTTCGAGGGCAAGCGCGCGGTCGGCGTCAAGTATCGCCAGGGCAAGGAGGTCAAGGAGATCCGCTGCCGGCGCGAAGTGATCCTCGCCTCCGGCGCGTTCCAGACCCCGCAATTGCTGATGCTGTCGGGCATCGGCGACGCGAGCGCCCTGGCGCGGCTCGGCATCGCCGGCGTCCACCATTTGCCGGGTGTCGGACAGAACCTGCAGGACCATCCGGATTTCATCTTCGCCTACACCTCCGACAACCCCAACTTTTCTTCGCTGTCGCCGAAGGGCCTGCGCCGGCTGCTGGCGGGCATCGGCCAATATCGCCGCGAGCGCCGCGGCGTCCTGACCTCGAACTTCGCCGAATGCGGCGGCTTCCTGAAGACGCGGCCTGATCTCGACGTGCCCGACATCCAGTTGCATTTCGGCATGGCCGTCACCGACGATCACGGCCGCAAGCGCCACGGCAATGGCTTCTCCTGCCATTTCTGTCTGCTCCGGCCAAAGAGCCGCGGCATGGTCGGCTTGAAGAATGCCGATCCGCTCGCCGCGCCGCTGATCGATCCCAACTTCCTGGGCGAGGCCGACGATCTCGAAACCATGGTGGCCGGCTACAAGACCACGCTGCGGCTGATGCAGACGCCGGCGATGCGTAGCCTCGGCAAGCGCGACCTGTTCACGTCGGATGTCAGGACCGACGACGACATTCGCGCCATCCTGCGCGCCCGCGTCGATACGGTCTACCATCCTGTCGGCACCTGCAAGATGGGCGTCGACGATCCGCTCGCCGTGGTCGATCCCGAATTGAAGGTCCGCGGAATGTTAGGCCTGCGCGTGGTCGACGCCTCGATCATGCCGACCCTGATCGGCGGCAATACCAATGCGCCGACCATCATGATCGGCGAGAAGGCCGCCGACATGATCAAGCGCGAGCTGAAAGGCTGAGACGGCTCGCCATCGAGGGAAATCAACCTGCCGATCAGCAGGGTCTCACGTCAGCAGGAAGCCGCCGTCCACCGTGACGACGCTGCCGGTCATGTAGCGCGAGGCGTTGGACGCCAGCAGCAGGATCGCGCCGTCGAGGTCGCTCTCGTGGCCGACGCGCCGCTGCGGGATCCGCTTGACCAGCTTCTCGCCCGCCGGCGTCTCCCAGACCTCGTGATTGATGTCGGTGTCGATGTAGCCGGGCGCCAGTGCGTTGACGCGGATGCCGCTCGCCGCGAGCTCCAGCGCCAGCGCCTTGGTCGCCTGCACCACGCCGGCCTTGGAGATCGCATAGGGCGAGATGAACTTGACGACGCTGAAGCCGAGCACCGAGGCGATGTTGATGATGTTGCCGCCGGTCTTGCGCGCGGCCATGCGCCGAGCTGCTTCGGTTGCGGCAAAATAGGCGCCCTTCAGATTGGCGCCGATCACGGCGTCCCAATCCGCCTCGCTCTGCTCGACCGCGAGCTTCTCTACCGCGATGCCGGCATTGTTGATCAGCACCGTCACGGGTCCGAGCGCGGCCTCGGCCGCATCCATGCCCCTGACGATCGATGCCATGCTCGTCACGTCCATCTCGACCGCGGCGGCGCGACCACCCCTTGCCTTGAGCTCCGCCTCCAACGCCTTGAGCTTGCCGGTCTGGCGTGCCGCGAGCGCGACGGCGGCGCCACGTGCCGATAGAACCCGGGCGAACTGCCGGCCGAGCCCCTGGCTCGCGCCGGTGATCAGGATCACCTCGCGGCTGACGTCGAACAGCTCGGACATGGTTCCTCCCACGGTTGCTCATTTGTTGCGGCGCATTGATACAGACGATTTGAAGTAGCGCAAACCGGAATCGTTTACCGGGCCCGGCCTACAACCGCGGCGGAGCAACCATGAACGCTTTCGACCTCGCCGCTTGTGCCGCACTGATGGTTGCCGTCTACAGCGGCTTCTCGACCGGGCTGTTGCGCAGCGCCATCACGATTCTGGCCTACCTGCTCGCGATGCCGCTGGCGATGGGCGCGGTTGCGGCGATGAGCCCGCAACTGCGCGACGTGCACGGCACTCCGCTGGCACAGAACTGGCTGCAGTTCTTCGCCGCCTTCGTCGTCATCGGCATGGCGCTGGGCAAGATCGGCCGCATCCTGCTCGACGAAGCGATCGGTTCCGAGGCCGGTTTTGGCGACCGGCTCGGCGGCGCTCTGCTGGGCGCCGTGCGCACCGGCATGGTCGCGACCACGCTGGTGCTGGTGTTCGACAGGATCGTTCCCCCCGAGCGTCAGCCGCGCTTCCTCGAGGGATCACGCCTGCGGCCGATGCTCTCGCTCGCAGGCGCAAAAGGCTTCCGCTCGCTGCCTCCGGAGCTCGCAAGCCTGATCGACCGGCTGAAGCAGGAACGGCGCATCTGACGGACACGGCGGCGCCGCCTCTCCGGTCATAGCGAGCCATGCAATTCGGCACAGGCCGGCTGCTCTTATCAGCGGCAATTCGGTTGGCTAGAATGCGCCCATCTTTCTTCCAGCCTCACTGACATATCGGAGTGATCAATCGTGGATCTCGGGATCAAGGGCCGCCGCGCCATCGTCTGCGCCTCCAGCAAGGGCCTGGGCCGCGCCTGCGCCATCGCGCTGGCCAATGAAGGCGTACATGTCACGATCACGGCGCGCGGCGCCGAAGTGCTGGCGAAGACCGCGGCCCAGATCCGCGCGGCCAATCCTGGCGTCACCGTCACGGAAGTGGCGGGCGACATCACCACGCCCGAGGGCCGCGCCGCCGTGCTGAAGGCCTGCCCGGATCCGGACATCCTGATCAACAACGCCGGCGGCCCGCCGCCCGGCGATTTCCGCAACTGGACCCGCGACGACTGGATCAAGGCGCTCGACGCCAACATGCTGACGCCGATCGAGCTGATCAAGGCGACCGTCGACGGCATGATGGCGCGCAAGTTCGGCCGCATCGTCAACATCACCTCGGCCGCGGTGAAGGCGCCGATCGACATTCTCGGCCTCTCCAACGGCGCCCGCGCCGGCCTCACCGGCTTCGTCGCCGGCCTGTCGCGCAAGACCGTGATCAACAACGTCACGATCAATGCGCTGCTGCCGGGGCCGTTCGAGACCGACCGCCTGCTCTCGACGGCAAAGGGCGAGGCCGAGAAGCGCGGTGTCACGCCGGAGCAGATCCTCGCCGACCGCGCCAAGACGAACCCTGCAGGTCGCTTCGGCGATCCCGAGGAATTTGGACTCGCCTGCGCCTTCTTGTGCGGCGCCAAGGCCGGCTACATCACCGGCCAGAACATCTTGCTCGACGGCGGCGCCTTCCCGGGCACGCTGTAAGACAGACTTCCTTGGGCGGTCTGGCGCGGAAACCTGCTACGCCGATCCCGGGCTTTCACCTCGCCCCGCTTGCGGGGAGAGGTCGGATTGCATCGCGAGATGCAATCGGGGTGAGGGGGGCTCTCCGCGAACGCGGTGTCTGTGGAGAGTCCCTCTCACCCCAACCCTCTCCCCGCAAGCGGGGCGAGGGAGCGCAGTGCCGGCGCAATAGGAATTCGAATCCAACTAATAAAGCTGTGAGTTCTGTTTGCCATCCGCGCTATGAATACAGCGACTCTGCCTTTCCGAACGACCTACCGCTTCTCGTCCTCGTCGCGCTGGCTTGGGCTCGACGAATCCGCCGTGGTGCGGCCTTCGGTCCAATCGATGCCGAACGCATCGAGGCCCTCCGCCAGCAGGTCACCGAGCATCGGCTCGCCCAGCAGATAACGCGCGGTGTGGCGGTCGCGCTGGCCGGCGGCCTCGCGGCGCAGATCGTCCCACTCGTCGATATCGCCGTCGCCGCGGCCGAGCCGCATCAAGGCGACGAGATCGGTCTGCTCGTCCTCGGTCATCGCGTTGATGAAGCCGGTGATCTCGCGCACCACGGGATCATCGCCGCTATCCTGGAGCACGTCGACCATGTCGTCATCGACGGCATTCGAGCCGGATTCCTCATCGGTCGCCTGCTCCTTGACGTCGAACTCGCGCGCCTTTTCGATCAGGAAGGCGACCTTCTCGGGCGATATCGTCAGCTCTGGCATGGCGTTCTCCTCATGGACGGACTGCAGCAACGCCTGTTCCGGGCAGTTGATCCATTGCGCCGGAACAAGCCGCGCGGCATCGTGACCGGCATCAAGAATAGGACGAGGAAGCGCGCATGTCTTGGACGATCGGCCGGGTCAGGGTCACCAAATTCGTCGAGCTGGAGACCGTCGGCGGCACCCGCTTCATCCTGCCGCAGGCAACACCCGAGACGATCCGCGAGCTGTCCTGGCTCACGCCCGATTTTGCGACCGATGAAGGTCGGCTGAAGATGTCGATCCACACCCTGGTGCTGGAAACACCGACGATGCGGATCGTGGTCGACACCGGGCTCGGCAACGACAAGCAGGGCCGCAGCGTGCCAATGTGGAACAACCGCGCGACACCGTTCCTGGAGACGATGAGCGCTGCCGGCCTCCCGCCTGAAAGCATCGACATGGTGATCTGCACCCACCTCCATGTCGACCATGTCGGCTGGAATACGCGGCTGGTCGACGGCCGCTGGGTCCCGACTTTCTCCGATGCGCGCTACGTTTTCGGCCGCACCGAATATGAGCATTGGCGCGATCACAGCGAGGCCGCCGACGAGACGGCGACCTTCGCCGATTCCGTGCAGCCGATCGTCGCCGCCGGACGCGCGGAGTTCGTCGGAAGCGAAGCGGTGATCACCGACGAGATCACCCTGATCCCGACGCCGGGGCACAGCCCGGGTCATGTCAGCCTGCACATCCGCTCGGATGGCGCGCAGGCCGTGCTCACCGGGGACGTCGCCCACCATCCCTGCCAGATGGCGCGTCTCGATTGGAGCTCGACGGTCGATTCCGATCCGGCGCAGGCGATCGCGACCCGGCGGGCGCTGTTCTCGCGTTTTGCCGACACCGAGACGCTGGTGATCGGCGGCCATTTCCATGCCGGCCATATCCGGCGGGACGGCGCCGCCTTCCGCTTCGAGGCATTACAGGGCAGCGGCGACGCATAGCCCGCAAGGTTGAATTTCCTCCCGCCATGCTCCATGACAGGGCTCTGGAATACCAGGGAATTGAGGGAGAGAAACCAATGAAGCTTGTTCGCTACGGCGAGAAGGGCGCGGAAAAGCCGGGCCTGATCGACGCATCCGGCCAGTTGCGCGACCTGTCGGCGCATGTGAAAGACCTCGATGGCGCGGCCTATGCGCCGGAGTCCCTGAAGAAGCTCGCCGCGCTCGATCCGGCCTCCCTGCCCGCCGTTGCCGGCAAGCCGCGGCTCGGCGCCCCCGTCACCGGCATCTCGAAATTCGTGGCGATCGGCCTCAACTACTCCGACCATGCCAAGGAGACCGGCAACCCGATCCCGGCCGAGCCGATCTTCTTCCTCAAGGCCAACACCGCGCTGTGCGGTCCCTATGATCAGGTCGAGAAGCCGCGCGGCTCGACCAAGCTCGACTGGGAAGTCGAGATCGCCGCCATCATCGGCACCCGCGCCAAATACGTCTCAGAGGCCGAGGCGTTGAACCACATCGCGGGCTACACGATCTGCAACGACGTCTCCGAGCGCAACTTCCAGATCGAGCGCCTGGGCCAGTGGACCAAGGGCAAGTCGCACGACACGTTCGGTCCCGTAGGTCCGTGGCTCGTCACCAAGGACGAGATTCCAGACGTGCAGAACCTGTCGATGTGGCTCGACGTCAACGGCCAGCGCCGCCAGACCGGCACCACCGCGACGATGATCTTCTCGATGGCGAAGTGCATCTCCTACGTCTCGCAGTTCATGACGCTCCTGCCCGGCGACATCGTCACCACCGGCACGCCTCCGGGTGTCGGCATGGGCATGAAGCCGCCGACCTTCCTCAACGTCGGCGACGTCGTCACGCTCGGCATCGAGCGCCTCGGCGAGCAGCGCCAGGAGATCATCGAGGCGTAAGGCGCGATATCGACTTGTGAGTCATTCCGGGATGGCGCGTAGCGCCAGACCCGGAATCTCGAGATTCCGGGTTCGATGCTTCGCATCGCCCCGGAATGACCAGCCAGAGGACACTTCCGATGAAACTCACCTTCTCGCCCGCCTCGCCATTCGCCCGCAAGGTGCGCATCGCCGCCATCGAACTCGGGCTGATCGACCGGCTCGAATTCGTGCCCGCGGCCGTGGTGCCGGGCCAGGCCAATGAGGAGTATTCGAAGATCACGCCGCTGAAGAAGCTGCCGGTGCTGATCCTCGACAATGGCGACGTGATCCTGGATTCCTACGTGATCGTCGAATATCTCGACGAGCTCGCCGGCGGCAACAAGCTGATCCCCGCCTCCGGCCCGTCGCGCTGGAAGGTCAAGAGCGAGCATTCCATGTTGCAAGGCATGCTCGATTCCATGCTGCTGTGCCGCTACGAGGCGATGGTGCGGCCCGAGGGCCTCCGCTGGCAGGCCTGGTCCGACGATCATTGGAACAGGGCCTGGATGGGCATGGCGCGCTTCAATGCGCAGCCCGATTTGATGACGCGCCCGTTCGACATCGTCGCGATCGGACTCGTCTGCGTACTCGGCTATGCCGATTTCCGCTTCGCCGATTGCGGCTGGCGCAAGGCATTTCCGGCACTCGACGCGTTCCACGACAAGATGCTCGAGCGCGAATCGGTGAAGATCTCGGTGCCGCCGGCGGCTTGATCCCTGAACAGGAGCTGCCGTGACGCTGACGTTCTCGGTTGCAGACACGACCATTCATCGCATCATCGAGCAGGAAACCACGTTCCTGCCGGCGCGTGAGATGTTTCCCGAGCTGACATCGGAGATGCTGGCGGCAGAGCGCAGCGCGCTGCAGGCGGCCGGTGCCCTCGATGCGCAGGACACGCTGATCCTGTGCTTTCAGTCCTACGTGGTGAGGACGCCTCACCACACCATCCTGATCGACAGCTGCATCGGCAACGACAAGCCGCGCGCGCGGCCGGTCTGGAACATGAAGACCGACGACAGCTACATGCTTGCGCTTGCGGCCGCGGGCGTATCGGTCGACGACATCGACGTCGTGATGTGCACGCATCTGCACACCGATCATGTCGGCTGGAACACGCGGCTCGACAACGGCCGCTGGGTGCCGACCTTCCCGAACGCGCGCTACGTGTTCGCGCAGCGCGAATATGACTACTGGGTGGCGCAGAACGCCAAGGCCGAGGTGCCTCCATTCGCCGACAGCGTGCTGCCGGTGGTCGAGGCCAGGCGCGCCGACATCGTCGGCGACGCATTCGCGATCGGTGATCATGTCCGGCTGCTGCCGACGCCGGGCCACACGCCCGGCCATATCGCAGTCGCCGTCGGCAGGGGCAGAGACGATGCGGTGTTCGCCGGCGACCTGATCCACACGCCGCTGCAGCTCAGCTTTCCCGAGCTGTCACCCAGGTTCGACGTCGATCCCAAGCAGGCGGCGGTGACGCGGCGCGAATTTCTGGAGCGCTATTGCGACACGGCGACCTTGTGCTGCACCGCGCATTTCCCGTCGCCCTCGGTCGGCCGCATTACCCGCAAGGGCAACGGCTTCGCCTGCGAGGCGGTCTGAGACACGGGCGCGGCGCCGGTCACCGCGCCCGTCAATCGAACAGGCTCGGCGTATGGTTCACCGCGGCGCCTTCGATCGCCAGCATCTTCAGCTTGGTCTCGACACCGCCATTGGCGGAGAAGCCGCCGGGCTTGTTGCCCGCCGCCAGCACGCGATGGCAGGGTACCACGATCGGGCACGGGTTGCGCCCGAGCGCCTGGCCGACCTCGCGCGACAACTCGACGCCGCCGAGCTGCTTGGCGATGTCACCATAGGTCAGGGTCCGGCCCGGCGGGATCCGGCGCGCGATCTCGTAGACGCCGCGCTGGAACGCGCTGACGCCGTCGAGATCGAGGTCGACATCGCTGAGATCATCCGGCTCTCCGGCAAGCAGCGCCGTGATCCGCGTGATGGTGCGCCGCACATGCGGCGGCGGCTCGGCTTCGCCGATGCCTTCGTAACGCTGCTGCATTCGGATGCGGATCTGCGCGACGCCGCCCATCGGCAGTTGCACCGCATTGATGCCGCGCGCTCCCCATGCGATCGCGCAAGCGCCGATCGCGGTCTCGAAAATTGCAAAGCTTTGCTCTGACATGACGGACTCCATCGCCGCTCTGCCCCGTATCATCTGCCAGTCAACTTAGGCTTGGAGAATGTTGCGATCCACCCGGATTCTGCCAATGTCGACAGCGGAAGCACCGTGATGTCCATCGGCAGGCCGAAAGGATGGGAGCACGGCGCAGGGGCAGCCCGGCGCAAAGAGCGGGCGCCTCATCCGAGGAAACCAAGGCGAGGGAGACGGCCATGAAGCTGACGCCGGAGCAGATCGCATTCTTCAACCGCGAGGGCTGGCTGTTCCTGCCCGAGCTGTTCAGCCCCGAGGAGACCGCCTTTCTCGCCCGCGAGGCCGAGGCGATCTATGCGGCTAACCGTCCCGAGGTCTGGCGCGAGAAGAGCGGCGCGCCGCGCACGGCGTTTGCCGCCCACCTCTACAACGACGCCTTCCGCGTGCTCGCGGCGCATCCGCGCATGATCGAGCCGATCGAGCAGATCTTCGGCGAGAAGGTCTACATGCATCAGTTCAAGATCAACGCCAAATCGGCCTTCACCGGTGATGTCTGGCAATGGCACCAGGACTACGGCACCTGGAAGCGCGACGACGGCATGCCGGAGCCGCGCGCGATGAACATCGCGATCTTCCTCGACGAGGTGATGCCGATCAACGGCCCCTTGATGCTGGTGCCGCGCAGCCAGCATGCCGGCGACCTCGAGGCGTCGCATGATCTCGCGACCACGTCCTATCCGTTGTGGACCTTGGACGAGGCGACGGTGACGCGGCTGGTCGCGGAAGGCGGCATCGTCGCGCCGACCGGAAAGCCCGGCGGCATGCTGATGTTCCACGGCA
>NZ_JAUHIR010000022.1:32500-109389 GCF_032381375.1 Bradyrhizobium sp. SZCCHNR1017
CCGGTTTCAGGTCTATTTCACTCCCCTCGTCGGGGTGCTTTTCACCTTTCCCTCACGGTACTGGTTCACTATCGGTCGCTGAGGAGTACTTAGGCTTGGAGGGTGGTCCCCCCATGTTCAGACAGGATTGCACGTGTCCCGCCTTACTCGAGCATGAATGTTCGCATTACCCATACGGGGCTATCACCCTCTGAGGCCCTGCTTTCCTGACAGGTTCTGGTTGGCTTACATTCATGACTGGCCTGGTCCGCGTTCGCTCGCCACTACTAGCGGAGTCTCGGTTGATGTCCTTTCCTCCAGGTACTTAGATGTTTCAGTTCCCTGGGTTCGCTTGAAACCTCCTATGTATTCAGAAGTCTCATACCTTCTCTTGATAACCGGAAATCCAAAACCTCACGGCCTTGAATTCTCACAGTCTCCTGTTTGAACCCCAAAGACCTAAGGTCTTGGAGTTCCGGCTATCGAAGGTGGGTTTCCCCATTCGGAAATCCGCGGATCAAAGCTTCTTCGCAGCTCCCCACGGCTTATCGCAGCGTAGCACGTCCTTCATCGCCTCTCAGCGCCAAGGCATCCACCGAACACCCTTAAGGCACTTGATTGCTCTCATTATCAATGTCCACACACTCGGCAGAATGTTGTCAGCTCCCCACCTGCCCCGAGGGACAAGCGTTGGAAGCCGCAGGACACTGATTAGAAAGACCAGCTTGCTTCTTAAGATCGAACCGATGGCAATGCGGTCAAGCGTCGCCAACAGAGTCATTTACAACAGACAGGATGCTTCACAGCTTCCAGCCTGCGCCGAAATGACCCGGAGATAGTGAAGTGTCGGTGCATAGTCGAAGCGCGGACCGCTTGCGCGGTGACGCTCCATTGCACGACCCAACTCGGATCGATCTCCTCTTCACGATGTCAGATAACACGCAGTCTTCTGTAATCCCGGTGAGGATCAGAAGATGCGAAATGTTGTCTCGCGGACGATGTTGAACCAGCGCTGTCAAGCGATCGCTCGGCAATCAGACCATCTGGTGGAGCCAGACGGGATCGAACCGACGACCTCATGCTTGCAAAGCACGCGCTCTCCCAGCTGAGCTATGGCCCCGTAACCAGAAGACGAATGCCAAGCCAGACCAGAGAGTGAGAGACGCCAGAAAGTGGTGGGCCTGGGAAGACTTGAACTTCCGACCTCACGCTTATCAAGCGCGCGCTCTAACCAACTGAGCTACAAGCCCTAACGCTCGAAGCTCGTCGCCACCCTGCCCGTGAGGGCAAATGCAGCAACCGCGCAGCCCCAGGCAGCGTGTTCGTCCGCGAAGAAAGAGAAACGAAGACGGCGAAATCCCGCCAATGGAGCTCAAGCAAGATCTGGCGATCTTGATGGCCCCTGATGTTTCTAAAACAGCTCGATAGCTGACCGGTCCGAAGACCAGCCGATCCGAAGATCATGCTGAAGAGCCATCCTTAGAAAGGAGGTGATCCAGCCGCAGGTTCCCCTACGGCTACCTTGTTACGACTTCACCCCAGTCGCTGACCCTACCGTGGTCGGCTGCCTCCATTGCTGGTTAGCGCACCGCCTTCAGGTAAAGCCAACTCCCATGGTGTGACGGGCGGTGTGTACAAGGCCCGGGAACGTATTCACCGTGGCGTGCTGATCCACGATTACTAGCGATTCCAACTTCATGGGCTCGAGTTGCAGAGCCCAATCCGAACTGAGACGGCTTTTTGAGATTTGCGAAGGGTTGCCCCTTAGCTTCCCACTGTCACCGCCATTGTAGCACGTGTGTAGCCCAGCCCGTAAGGGCCATGAGGACTTGACGTCATCCCCACCTTCCTCGCGGCTTATCACCGGCAGTCTCCTTAGAGTGCTCAACTAAATGGTAGCAACTAAGGACGGGGGTTGCGCTCGTTGCGGGACTTAACCCAACATCTCACGACACGAGCTGACGACAGCCATGCAGCACCTGTGTTTCGGGCTCCGAAGAGAAGGTCACGTCTCTGCGACCGGTCCCAAACATGTCAAGGGCTGGTAAGGTTCTGCGCGTTGCGTCGAATTAAACCACATGCTCCACCGCTTGTGCGGGCCCCCGTCAATTCCTTTGAGTTTTAATCTTGCGACCGTACTCCCCAGGCGGAATGCTTAAAGCGTTAGCTGCGCCACTAGTGAGTAAACCCACTAACGGCTGGCATTCATCGTTTACGGCGTGGACTACCAGGGTATCTAATCCTGTTTGCTCCCCACGCTTTCGTGCCTCAGCGTCAGTATCGGGCCAGTGAGCCGCCTTCGCCACTGGTGTTCTTGCGAATATCTACGAATTTCACCTCTACACTCGCAGTTCCACTCACCTCTCCCGAACTCAAGATCTTCAGTATCAAAGGCAGTTCTGGAGTTGAGCTCCAGGATTTCACCCCTGACTTAAAGACCCGCCTACGCACCCTTTACGCCCAGTGATTCCGAGCAACGCTAGCCCCCTTCGTATTACCGCGGCTGCTGGCACGAAGTTAGCCGGGGCTTATTCTTGCGGTACCGTCATTATCTTCCCGCACAAAAGAGCTTTACAACCCTAGGGCCTTCATCACTCACGCGGCATGGCTGGATCAGGGTTGCCCCCATTGTCCAATATTCCCCACTGCTGCCTCCCGTAGGAGTTTGGGCCGTGTCTCAGTCCCAATGTGGCTGATCATCCTCTCAGACCAGCTACTGATCGTCGCCTTGGTGGGCCATTACCCCACCAACTAGCTAATCAGACGCGGGCCGATCTTTCGGCGATAAATCTTTCCCCGTAAGGGCTTATCCGGTATTAGCACAAGTTTCCCTGTGTTGTTCCGAACCAAAAGGTACGTTCCCACGCGTTACTCACCCGTCTGCCGCTGACGTATTGCTACGCCCGCTCGACTTGCATGTGTTAAGCCTGCCGCCAGCGTTCGCTCTGAGCCAGGATCAAACTCTCAAGTTGAACTTGAAGCTTTGAACCGGCTGATCACAACGTTTGACGAGGTCCCACCAATCAGTACCCACGCTTCACAGCGCAAATACCATGGTGTTACCTTTGAAACATTGTCCGCCGAAGTCTTCTCGTCCGATCCCAGAACCAAAAGCCGAAGCCCTCAATCCCGAGACCCGCAAGGACTCCGCCGTCCACGTTTCTCTTTCTTCATCTTCACTTGTCAAACAGCCCGGGACCTCGGTCCCACCCTCGGATGGAGGGGCGCCCAACATCTTCCGACGTCGATGAGCAACCGGGTTTTACCCGGTTGTGCATCACTCAACAGAAGTGAGGAGCAATATTGGCGCGAATGCTCGCCTCGGTGTGTCCCGAAGCGGCGCCGCGCTCAGTGATCGGGTTTATAGGGGGGGCCGATCGGGGTGTCAACGCCCAATGTCAACAAATCGTCGCATCGAATCATTTTTTTCCGGACAGCAGGAGAACCCCGACTTCTTGCGGACTTCGTGCCCCACTTGGGCCACAATCCTGCGACGATTTGTTAAGCATCGACCTGGGTTGATTTGGGTCCAGCGGGGACTGCCATCGATTCAAGGATGATCCAGATCAAGGAAGTGGCGAGCCCTTCGCCTGATACGGCCGAGACGACATCGAGAGATCCTGAAGAACAATAGCGGTTTGCGGATTCCGGCTTTCCAGCCAGAGAGTCTCGAACCGTCAGAAGCGCGCCATCATTCCGAGCCGTTTGTCTTGGACGTTAAGCCAACCGGCAGCTGAGTGATCTCGGTGCTGACTTTGAATTTGGGGGACGAAGGTTGAACCATCGGACGTCACGCGGGGGGTATGGACGCGAGGTCGGCATGATCGATCTCGGTCATGAGCCGCCGCTATCGGTCGATGGCTCCGAGGCCGCGGTGATCGACCGCCGCCGCGTTTCCGTACAATGGTTCTCTGGTACGATTCTGACGGGTCTATGCGGCGCAGCCCTCATCGGCGGCGCCGTTTTCGCCTCGCTCGACGGCGAAATGACCTTCGCGCGCATGCCGGAGCGGATGGAGAGCGCGCTGCGCGGCGCCTTCGGTGCCAATGACCGCGTCGCCACCCTGCGCAAGAGCGACCGCCTGCCGCCGCCGAGCGAAGCGGCCGCGGCCCGCAATGTGGTGCGCATCTCGACCGTGACCCGCGCGGGATCGCGCGAGCTCATCCGGGTCCGTCCCTATGTCCGGATCTCGGGCAACCTGTCGATGACGACGAGCGATCTTTCCGCCAAGATCCCGCCGTTCAACGCCCAGCGCCTGCTGAGCGACACCGACAACGACAAGACAGGGTCCGGCGAGGATCCGAACAATCCCGAGGCCGTCGAGCCCGACGCCGAGGTCTCGTTCGTGACCAAGGATCTCGCCGCCGTGCTCCCCAAGGCGAAGATCGCAACCTCGGTGGCGCTCGACGAAATCGTCATGCGGGTCCGTGATGCGGCGAACTGGCGCGGCAACAATGGCGGCGTACGCTACGCCTCGCTTGCCAATGCCGCCGCCGACGCGGCCGGCGCGCAGGCCGTCCAAGGCGGCGACCTGAAACTGTCCTATGCCAATGACGGCACCTTGCCCGATCCTTACGCCGGCTTCGAGACCCGGGTGGTGCCGGAAAATGTCACCTTGCTCCCCAAGACCAAGGACCAGATCACCGGCGGCAATCCACTCGGCGAGCGCGTCCACCTGGTCAAGAAGGGCGATACCGTCGCCTCGATCCTGCGCGACCAGGGCGCGACGCCCGACGAAGCCAAGGCGATCGCCGCCCAGCTCGGCCCGCGCGGCCGTGACGGCGGCCTGAAGGAAGGCGAGAAACTGCGCATCCTGATGGCGCCATCCAGCCCTGCCCCCGGCGCCCGGCTACAGCCGTTCCGGGTCATCGTCGCCAACGACACCATGATCGAGGCGGTGGCCGCGCTGTCGGACCTCGGACGATACGTCGCCGTGGACGCGCAGAGCATGAACACGGTCACCGAGACCGCCGACAACACCAATGACGAGGAGGATGACGGCACCGGTGTCCGCCTCTATCAGAGCATCTACGAGACGGCGATGCGCAACAAGGTGCCCGCGCCGGTCATCGAGGACATGATCCGCATCTACTCCTACGACGTCGATTTCCAGCGCAAGGTGCAGCCTGGGGATTCGTTCGACGTCTTCTATGCCGGCGACGACGACGACAAGCCTGGCAACAACGACAAGACCGAGGTGCTGTTCACTTCGCTGACGGTCGGCGGCGAGACCAAGAAATACTACCGGTTCCAGACCCCCGACGACAGTGTCGTCGACTATTACGACGAGACCGGCAAGAGCGCGAAGAAGTTCCTGGTGCGCAAGCCGGTCAACAACGCGATCATGCGCTCCGGCTTTGGCGGCCGCCGCCATCCGATTCTCGGCTTCGTGAAGATGCACACCGGCGTCGACTGGGCCACCGCCTACGGCACCCCCATTTTCGCCTCCGGCAACGGCGTGCTCGAGAAGGTCGGCCAGGAAGGCGGCTACGGCAAATATATCCGCATCAAGCACAACAACGGATACGAGACCGCCTACGGCCACATGTCGGCGTTTGCCAAGGGCATGGAGCCCGGCAAGCGCGTGCGCCAGGGCCAGGTCATCGGTTTCGTCGGCTCGACCGGCATGTCGACCGGCCCGCACGTCCACTATGAGATCCTGGTCAACGGCCGCTTCGTCGACCCGATGCGCGTGAAGCTGCCGCGGGGCCGGTCGCTCGAGGGCCCGATCATGGCCAACTTCGAGAAGGAGCGCGACCGCGTCGACCAGATGATGACCAGCCGCGGCACCGGCGCCTCGCGCATCTCGGACGCCGGCCCGATCCAGGTCAGCCGGTGAGCGAGACCCCTCGCCCCCCCAAAGGCGCGTTCAACTGAAAACGGCCCGCGCTGATCGCTCAGCGCGGGCCGCTTCCGTTTCAGTTCGGCGAAACGCCGCTCAGTTCAGCTTGCGCTTCGGAATCGGCGCCTCGAACGTCGCGATCTCGGCAGTGTGCGGCACCTTGCCGTTGAAGGTCAGCACATTGCCTTCGGCCGAGATCGTCATGTGATCGCCGTCCTTCACGTCGCCGGCGAGGATCATCTCGGCGAGCGGATCCTGCACGCTGCGCTGGATCACCCGCTTCAACGGCCGTGCGCCGTAAGCCGGATCCCAGCCCTTGGCGGCGAGCCAGTCGCGCGCGTCGCCATCGAGCGACAGCGTGATCTTGCGCTCCTCCAGGAGCTTCTGGAGACGCGCGAACTGGATCTCGACGATCCGACCCATCTCGCTCTTCTGCAAGCGGTGGAACAGGATGATCTCGTCGACGCGGTTGAGGAACTCGGGTCGGAAATGGCTCCGCACCGTGCCCATCACCAGCTCGCGCACCTCCGACGTATCCTCGCCCTCCGGCTGATTGACCAGGAACTCGGAGCCGAGATTGCTGGTCATGATGATCAGCGTGTTGCGGAAGTCGACGGTGCGGCCCTGGCCATCGGTCAGGCGGCCGTCGTCGAGCACCTGCAAGAGAACGTTGAACACGTCCGGATGCGCCTTCTCGATCTCGTCGAACAAGACGACCTGGTACGGCCGGCGCCGCACGGCCTCGGTCAGCGCCCCGCCCTCGTCATAGCCGACATAGCCGGGAGGCGCGCCGATCAGCCGCGACACCGAGTGCTTCTCCATGTACTCGGACATGTCGAGCCGGACCATCGCGGTTTCGTCGTTGAACAGATACTCGGCGAGCGCTTTCGTCAGCTCGGTCTTGCCGACACCGGTCGGCCCTAGGAACATGAACGAGCCCATCGGCCGGTGCGGGTCCTGCAAGCCGGCACGCGAGCGCCGCACGGCGGTCGCGACCGCATGCACGGCTTCGAACTGGCCGACGACGCGCTTGCCGAGCGAGTCCTCCATGCGCAGGAGCTTGTCCTTCTCGCCCTCGAGCATCTTGTCGACCGGCACGCCGGTCCAGCGCGAGACCACCTGCGCGATGTGGTTGGCGGTGACCGCCTCCTCCATCATCTCGCCGGCATTCTCCTTGGCCTCGATGTCGGCCAGCCGCTTCTCAAGTTCGGGAATCCGGCCATAGGCCAGCTCGCCCGCCTTCTGATACTCGCCGCGGCGCTGCGCGTTGGCGAGCTCGATGCGCAGACCGTCCAGCTCGCTCTTGAGCTTCTGCGCGTTGGACAGCTTGTCCTTCTCGGCGCTCCATTTCGACGTCAGCGCCGCCGACTTCTCCTCGAGATCGGCGAGCTCCTTCTCCAGCGCCTGCAGCCGCGTCTTGGAGCCGAGATCGCTCTCCTTCTTCAAGGCCTCCTGCTCGATCTTGAGCCGGATGATCTCGCGATCCAGCGAGTCCAGTTCCTCGGGCTTGCTGTCGACCTGCATCTTCAGCCGCGCCGCCGCCTCGTCCATCAGGTCGATGGCCTTGTCGGGCAGGAAGCGGTCGGTGATGTAGCGGTTCGACAGCGTGGCCGACGCCACCAGCGCGGAGTCGGTGATGCGCACGCCGTGATGCTGCTCGTATTTGTCCTTTAGGCCGCGCAGGATCGAGATGGTATCCTCGACCGTCGGCTCGGTGACGTAGACCGGCTGAAACCGCCGCGCCAGCGCGGCGTCCTTCTCGACGTGCTTCTGATACTCATCGAGCGTGGTCGCGCCGATGCAGTGCAGCTCGCCGCGGGCGAGCGCGGGCTTCAGCAGGTTCGACGCATCCATCGCGCCGTCGGCCTTGCCGGCACCGATCAGGGTGTGCATCTCGTCGATGAACAGCACGAAGCTGCCTTCGGCCGACGTGACCTCCTGCAGCACGGCCTTCAGCCGCTCCTCGAACTCGCCGCGATATTTCGCGCCGGCGATCAGCGCGCCCAGATCGAGCGACAAAAGCCGCTTGTCCTTCAGGCTCTCCGGCACGTCGCCATTGACGATGCGCAGCGCGAGGCCCTCGACGATCGCGGTCTTGCCGACGCCGGGCTCGCCGATCAGCACGGGGTTGTTCTTGGTCCGACGCGACAGAACTTGAATGGTGCGGCGGATCTCCTCGTCGCGGCCGATCACCGGATCGAGCTTGCCGTCGCGCGCCGCCTGGGTCAGGTCGCGGGCATATTTCTTCAAGGCGTCATACGCATTCTCGGCGGTCGCCGAGTCGGCCGTGCGGCCCTTGCGCAAGGATTCGATCGCTGCGTTGAGGTTCTGCGCGGTGACGCCGCCCTTGGCGAGGATGCCGCCCGCTTCGCTGTTCTTCTCCAGCGTCAGGCCGAGCAGCAGCCGCTCCACCGTGACGAAGCTGTCGCCGGCCTTCTCGGCCGCCTTTTCCGCCGCGTCGAAGGCGCGCGCCAGCTCGGGCGACAGATAGATCTGCCCGGCGCCACTGCCCGAGACCTTCGGCAGCTTGCCCAGCGCATCCTCGGTCGCTTTCAGGATCGCACGCGAATTGCCGCCGGCGCGGTCGATGAGACCGCCCGCGAGTCCCTCGCCGTCGTCGAGCAGGACCTTCAGCAGATGCAGCGGCGAGAACTGCTGATGGCCGTCGCGCATCGCCAGCGACTGCGCCGATTGGATGAAGCCCCGCGCGCGCTCGGTATATTTTTCGATATTCATGATGTTTCCCTCAGCCTGCTGTGACGCCCCGAAGGCACGGCTTCAGCATCTTCATTGGGTTTCGGACCGCGCACGTTGACGTCCATCAACGCCGCAACCATTGACGTCGCCGGCTTGCGCCCGGCTTGAGTGGAAATGTGGGAAGGCGGTGCGAAAACGGAAGAGGCCGCTTCACAAATTCGTGTGCCCTGGCCGCGGCCAAGGGAATCTCCTATGAGGCGGCATGAGCCAGACCCCTCCCGCGCGCATCGCCGGCCTGTACCGCTATCCCGTCAAGGGCCTTACCCCGGAACCATTGCAGAGGGCGCCTTTGCGGGTCGGCCAGACCCTGCCGGCCGACCGCCGCTACGCGCTCGAGAACGGTCCCAGCGGATTCGATCCCGCAGCTCCGGTCTGGAAACCGAAGACGGCGTATCTGATGCTGATGCGCAATGAGCGCCTCGCCGGCTTCAAGACCATCTTCGACGACGCGACGAACATCCTCACCATCCGCAAGGACGGCGCGATCGTCGCCCAAGGCGATCTCGAGAGCGCCGAGGGCCGCGCGGCGATCGAGCGCTTCTTCGCGGGCGAGTTCGCCGCCGAGCTGCGCGGGCCGCCAAAGCTGCTGTCGGGCGGTGGTTACGCCTTTACGGATCTGGCGCGCAAGGTGGTCTCGATCATCAACCTCGCCTCCATCGCGGAGATCGAGACCTTGGTCGGCGCTCCCGTGCACCCGCTGCGCTTCCGCGCCAACGTCTACGTCACCGGCTGGCCGGCCTGGCACGAGACCTCGCTCATGGGCGAGACGCTGCGCATCGGCTCGGCGCGGCTCAAGGTCGTGAAGACCACCACCCGCTGCGCCGCCGTCAACGTCGACCCGGACACGGCCGCCCGCGACCTCGACATCCCGCCCGCGCTGATGACCCGGCGCGGCAACAATGAATGCGGCATCTATGCCGAGGTGATCGAAGCCGGCGATATCGCCGTTGGCGACGAACTCGCCGTGGAGCAGCCGCGGCTGACGTAGTTCGAGCGCTGGCTGCATCGGCGGCGCGCCCCCTCTCCCGCTTGCGGGGGAGGGTGGGGGCCGCCCCACGCGAGATCTTCGTGTGGAGAGACTTCCCCCACCCGCATCGCATCGAAGATGCGATGCGACCTCCCCCCGCAAGCGGGGGAGGCGCACACCGAGCGAGCCTCGACGGCTCGATTCATCAGTTCGAGATTGGTTAGTTCGGCATCACGTAGGCGTACACCCGCCCCCGCGACACGGCGCTCTCGCGGACGCGGTTGCCGTTGTTGCCGGAGATGACGATCGGGTTGCCCTGGGCATCGACGCCCGACACCACGCCGACGTGGCCGCCGCCGCGGCGGCTCATCACCGCGATCGCCCCGACCTGCGGGCCGGAGACGCGCTGGCCATAGCTCGCGAACGAGCGCGCCATGTCGGAGCCGGTGCCGCGATGGCCGGTGCGCTCCAGCACCATGTTCATGAAACGGGCGCACCACAGGCTGCGCCGGCCGGTCGGATTGCCGCTGCCGATGAAGCTGCGCGCCGCGGAAACGACGCTGCTGCCGCCGCCGAAGCCGCCGGACGACGCCATGCCGTCGGACGCCGTTCCCGGCATCATGACGCTGGCCTGCGCGTCGGCAACGCCGCTCACCTGCACCCGCGCCACGCCGCGCTCCCAGCGCGACAGCCGGGCGACGGAACGCCGGTGGTGATGATGCCCTGCGTAGTGATGGCCGCCGTGGCTGCGGTGGGCATGATGCCCCGAGCCGTGATGCGGACGGGCCGATGCCGGTGTTGCGGTGACGGCGACGACTGCCGAGCACATGGTCAGCGCAACGACGTGAAGCGACCGGCGAAGGGTAGACACAACCATACTCAATCCTTCTGTTACTTCCCCCAGTACCCTGACTTGGCACCCCCTGGTCCTCAGCGCGGCCCCTCTGCAAGCCGCCAGCGGGGTCCGTAAAAAGTCGCGGTGTGACGAAACCATGACCTTCGGCGGCGAAAGACTGGCGACGAGAGGGTGATTCCGGGTCTATCTTGAGGCGAAAACAAGGCTACTGGCCCGGCCATTGTCGCGTGTCGCGCGACTCGTCAACATGCGGCACGTGACACGGGAGGAGCTGACGATGCCCCACGCAACGGCCAAAGACGGCGTTCGCCTCTATTTCGAAGAGGTCGGCGCCGGCACGCCGCTCATCTTCCTGCACGAGTTCGCCGCCGACCACACCAACTGGGAGCCGCAGTTGCGCTATTTCGCGCGCCGCCACCGCTGCATCGCCTACTCCGCGCGAGGCTACACGCCCTCGGAGGTGCCGGCCGCGCCCGACGTCTACAGCTACGTGCACTTCTACACCGACGCCCTGGCGGTGCTGGACCATCTCGGCATCGACAGCGCCCATTTCGTTGGCCTGTCGATGGGCTCGTACTCCTCGCTGCAGGTCGCGCTGAACGCGCCCGGCCGCATCTGCTCGATGGTGCTGGCCGGCGTCGGCTCGGGCTCCGACCTCACGCAGCTCGACGCCTTCCGCGCCCAGTGCCGCGCCACGGCCGAGCAGTTCGAGACCCTCGGCTCGGCCGAGACCGCCAAGGTCACCCGCGAGGCGCCCGGCCGCATTCCCTTCCTGATCAAGGACCCACGCGGCCACGCCGATTTCTACGCCGCACTCGCTCGCCACGACGCCAGGGGCTCGGCCAACACCATGCGCGGCTTTCAAGGCGCGAGGCCCTCGATCTACATCATGACGGATGCGATCCGCCGCGTCGCCACGCCCGCGCTGATCATTTGCGGCGACGAGGACGACGCCTGCATCGAGCCGAGCCTGTTCCTCAAGCAGCACCTGCCGGCGTCGGGACTGACGTTCTTCCCGAAGTCCGGCCATGTGCTGAATCTGGAGGAGCCGGCGTTGTTTAATGAGGCCGTGGAGCGCTTCATCACCCTGGTCGAGGCCGGCCGTTGGGGCCTGCGGGATCCAAGGTCGATGGTGTGATGACCTCCGGAAGCGCCTCTCCTTCGTGGCTGAATCACCGACGCCTCGCAGCCCTGCATTGTCGTCCCTGCGAACGCAGGGACCCATAACCACCGGCTTCAATGGGACGATGGCTGGTAGTTGTGCCTCACCGATAGATTCCGCGGTATGGGTCCCTGCGTTCGCAGGGACGACAGCGGAGATTGTGGCACGGACCAACCCGGCCGTGACGACATGGGTCAGTCGGAGGCGTCAACGCATCCGGAAACGGCGACACCGCCCCCTACTCCCCGATGATCTTGATCAGCACGCGCTTGCGCCGTCCGCCGTCGAACTCGCCGTAGAAGATCTGCTCCCACGGGCCGAAATCGAGCTTGCCATTGGTGATCGCGACTACGACCTCGCGCCCCATGATCTGGCGCTTCATGTGGGCGTCGGCATTGTCCTCACCGGTCCGGTTGTGCCGATAGCCCGCGACCGGCTCGTGCGGCGCCAGCTTCTCTAGCCACTGCTCGTAGTCGAAATGCAGCCCGCTCTCGTCGTCATTGATGAAGACCGACGCGGTGATGTGCATCGCGTTGACGAGCACGAGCCCCTCGCGCACGCCACTCTCCTTCAGCGCCGCCTCGACGTCGCCCGTAATGTTGATGAAAGCCCGCCGGCCCGGTGTCTGGAACCAAAGTTCCTTGCGGAACGATCTCATCGGAACAATCCAATCTTCCTGACCATGGAGCATGCGGCACGACGGTGTCCGACGTGGAGTGTGGCGTAGCTCACAGCGTGCGGTTCCGGCTGCGCCCAGACTGGACCCGATGGAGTGCATACTGCAAGCCACAACGGCACGGTCTCGCTTCGTCCTACAATCCAAGATTGAACCGAACGTTGCTCGGACAGACTTAACTGCATTGCCGATCTCATTTCGACGATGACAACGACAGCGTGGCGGCTCGCCGTTCGGCGACGACCGTGCAGACCTGATCGGGCTGCAGCCGCTCAATCTCATCGCACGAGAAGCTCGACTTCTGCAGGCAAGGCGCCGATCGCAGCGAGTCGCCATTCAGAGGAGAGAGACAATGAGTCTGCTGCGTATCAATCTCTTTGGCGGTCTTGAAATCAGACGCGTCTCCGGCGAGCAGGTCGTCATCCCAAGCCGCAAGGCGGCAACGCTCCTGGGCTATCTCGCCCTCACCTCTCCGCACGGCATTTCACGCAGCAAGCTTGCCGCCCTCCTGTGGGAAGGCCGCTTCGGCGACAACGCGCGCGCAAACCTGCGCCAGGCGCTGTTGACGCTGCGCCGGGTGCTGCCGCAATGCACCGAGGTGATCTCGGCGGAACGCGACGACATCCGCATCCATCCGAACGCCGTCACGACCGACGTACAGGAATTCGAGGTGCTGCTGCAGCTCGGCGATCTGGAAACCATGGCCCGCGCCGCCGCGCTGTTTCGTGGCGAATTGCTCGACGGCATCAGCTCGACGTCCTGCGCGTTCGAGGCATGGCTCTCCGCCGAGCGTCAACGCTTGAAGACGCGGGCGATCCGGGCGATCGCGGGCCTGCTGGACGTCGGCGGCCGGGAACATGTGGAGATCGCCACGACGTTCTCATTGCGTGTGCTGGCCGCAGATCCGCTGCAGGAGGACGTCCACCGCACCTTGATGCGCTGCTACGCGCAGCAGGGCCGCCGTGCCGACGCCCTGCGTCAATATGACTTCTGCCGCACCATCCTGCGCAAGCAGGTCGGCGCCACGCCGGAGAGCGAAACCGAGAGCCTGCAGCGCGAAATCAGGCGCATGCTACGCGTCTGACGATCCGCGTGACCTTGCTCCATGCGTTCCACACATGATCGACTTTGACGGCACTTTCACGCCCCGCTTGACACTTGCATCACGGCCACGCGCGCAACATCGCCCTCGATCGACGTCGCGCAGCAACTACGCCTGATGAGGTCAAGCGGCGCGCCGCTCGAAGATCAAACAACGAGCGAGGAGGCTCAACATGAGTGGCATGCAGCAGTCGACTGAGGACTATGGTCAATTGAATCCCGAAGGGATCTTCGGCTCCGTTCTCGGCAGGTTCGCCGGACAGGCGATCGGACGCCTGATCGGCGGCAAGACCGGCCGCGACTTTGGCGGCGCCATCGGCGGAATCGCGGGCGGGTTCGCGCCGTTCTCGGTCGGCCCCGGCACCGAGCAGCCGTCGGAGATGGAGTTGCAGAGCTTCTGGAGCGTGCTCAAGAAGATCGGTCAGGGCGTCCAGACCGGCCTCAACGTCGGCCACAACCTCGGCATCTTCAGCGCCGGCCCGCAGGCCGCAGCCGCCGCGCAGCCGACCGACATGGAGCTGCAGGGCTTCTGGAGCGTGCTCAAGAAGATCGGACAGGGCGTCCAGACCGGCCTCGACGTCGGCCACAACCTCGGCATCTTCAGCGCAGGCCCGCAGGCCGCAACCGCTGCGACGCAGCCGACCGAGATGGAGCTGCAGGGCTTCTGGAGCGTGCTCAAGAAGATCGGTCAGGGCGTCCAGACCGGCCTCAACGTCGGCCACAACCTCGGCATCTTCAGCACCGGTCCGCAAGCGGCACCCGCAGCGGCGCAGCCGACCGACATGGAGCTGCAGGGCTTCTGGAGCGTGCTCAAGAAGATCGGTCAGGGCGTCCAGACCGGCCTCAACGTCGGCCACAACCTCGGCATCTTCAGCACCGGTCCGCAAGCGGCACCCGCAGCGGCGCAGCCGACCGACATGGAGCTGCAGGGCTTCTGGAGCGTGCTCAAGAAGATCGGTCAGGGCGTCCAGACCGGCCTCGACGTCGGCCACAACCTCGGCATCTTCAGCGCTGGCCAGCCGGGCCAGCAGACGGCGGCCGCGCAGCCCACCGACATGGAGCTGCAGAGCTTCTGGAGCGTGCTCAAGAAGATCGGTCAGGGCGTCCAGACCGGCCTCGACGTCGGCCACGACCTCGGCATCTTCAGCGCCGGCCAGCCGGGCCAGCAGGCGGCGGCCGCGCAGCCGACCGACATGGAGCTGCAGGGCTTCTGGAGCGTGCTCAAGAAGATCGGACAGGGCGCGCAGACCGGCCTCAACATCGGGCACACGCTCGGCATCTTCAGCACCGGCCAGCCCGCAGGCACGATGCACTAGGACGGCGGATCTGAAGCAGCGACCCGCGCCATTCGCAACGCGGGTCCAAGCAAGCAAGGCGGTGGGCGCACGAACAGTCCGCCCACCGCCGACCTGACATGGAGGGAGCGACGCATGGCGGATCCGAACTCAGAGCAGGAATTCATCGTGCAAGGCGAGCCGGTCAAGTCCGGCCAGCTTGCTGATCATTTGAGCCGCGAGCCCGGCGTGAAACGCGTCGGTCAGGTCGCGCCCGACGTCGTCATCCTGTCGATGACGAAGAGCCAGGCCGACCGCCTCCGATCGACTTTCAGCACGATCGTGGTGGAGCCGAATGCTCCGCTGAAACCCTTTGGCGCCGGCTGACTTCAGCCGCGCCCCCCGACGATGTCACGAGCGAGGATGAAGGAGCCCGCAAATGGCCGCACGAAGCAAACCTGAAATCTCGGATCCGAAGGATGCGGCCGGCACGGCCGTCAACGGCACCGGAGCACGGCCCGGAGCGGAGCAGCCACCAGCCGAGGCCGTTGCCGCACCGCGGGCGGCAACGCCGGTAGCCGCCGCTGCAGCCCCTGCCGCGCAAGGCACGGGCCGAAGCGACGGCGGCAAGGACGGCGGCAAGGCGCCGCCGGCAGCGGACCAACCCGTCGCAACGATCTCGCAGCGGCGGGCGCAGTACATCCTGGCCCCGCGACAGCAGACGGGGCTTGCGACCTTCAGCGCCGACTTCATCGTCCAGCAACTGACAAACACTCCGGACATCGACGTGGTGAAGACCATCCAGCCGCCGCGCCTGCTCGGCTTCCAGAGCGCCGACCCGGGACAGGCCCCGCTCGGCCCGATGGTGCTGGCCCGCATGGCGCCCGACAAGGCCGAATTGCTGAAGGCCCAGGCCGGCGCACGACTCGCGGTCGAGCGCGATGCGCCGCTCACCTACATGCTCGATCCGACCGTCCCGCAGGTGCCGGCGCCGCATCAGCTTCCCAATCCCGGCGTTCTCATTCCCTTGGCCGACGGGTTCTCGACGACGATCGAAGTGGTCGGCGAGAGCGGCCCGCTGCCGGAGGTGGAAGTGTACGTGTTCGGCAGCGTATGGCCGGTTCAGGGCGTCACCGACGCCAGCGGCCGCGTCACGCTCAAGATTCAGGGCGAGACGCCCGACACCATCCGCTCGATCCTGATCAAGCCGCGGGTCGATTACTGGACCTTCTGGCTCGATCGTCCGCAACTGACCCCCGACAGCGTGAACCGCATCGCCGCGAAGACGCTGGGCGCCTACCTGCGCGGCTTTCCCGGCCAGCAATTGCTGGGATGGGGCCAGCGCGCGATGGGCCTCGACCGCGTTCCCCTCGCCTACAATGGCGCAGGCGTGAAGATCGCGGTGATCGATTCCGGCGCAGCACCAACCCATCGCAATCTGCACGGCGTCACGATCGGCAAGAGCATCGTCGGCAATGATCCCGCGAGCTGGACCATCGATACGATTGGCCACGGCTCGCATTGCGCCGGGATCATCGCCGGCGGGCCTGTCGGCAGCGGCGGAGGCATTCGCGGCTTCGCTCCGGCGGCCGAAATCCATGTCTGCCGGATCTTCCCGGGGGGCCGGTTCAGCGATCTCGTCTCGGCGCTCGACTACTGCATGGAGAACGGCATCGACGTCGCCAACATGAGCCTGGGCGGCGGCGAGCCGTCGCAGATCATCGAGGAGCGGATTCTGCGGGCCAAGCAGATGGGCCTCGCCTGTATCGTCGCCGCGGGAAATTCGTCGGGGCCGGTCCAGTTTCCCGGCTCGACGCCGCATTGCCTGTCGGTCGCCGCGATGGGCAAATGGGGCGAGTTTCCCGAGGACAGCTTCCACGCCCAGCAGGCGCTGGATGGCTTCCGCAGCACCGACGGATATTTTCCGGCCAAGTTCAGCTGCTTCGGGCCGGAGATCGACGTCTGCGCGCCGGGCGTCGGCATCGTGTCCTCGCTGCCGGCGGATGGCTTCGGCGCCTGGGACGGCACCTCGATGGCGACGCCGCACGTCACCGGTCTCGCCGCGCTCGTGCTGGCGCATCATCCCGACTTCAAGGGCCAGTTCGCGACGCGCGACGCGCGGCGTGTCGAGCGGCTGTTCCAGATCCTGAAGGAGACATCGACGCCGCTGCAATTCGGCGATCCCAATCGTGCAGGAGCCGGGCTGCCGAATGCGATGCGCGCCCTCGGCCTGGAGGCGAGCGTGGCCTCCGCGCCCGCGGCCGATCCCTCGCTCGACGTGCTCCGTCGCCTGTTGGGACTGGCGCGCGGCGCGCATAACGGCGCGACGTCTCCGACGCTGGCGCCGCAGGCGCCGAATGGCAAGCTCAACGGATCCGGTTCGGTTGCCCGGGGCCCGGCAACGACGACCGGCGAGTGGTCCAGCCCGGCGGTCGGTGATCCCAGTCCGGCGCAGATCCGCGACATGATGCACAAGGTCGGCTTGCTGTAGATTGCCGGCCCAGCCACAGCGACGAAGCGGCGTCGTTGCACGACGGGCAGTTTGCGCATGAGCGTCATGCGCGAATTGCCCGTCGTGTTAGTTCGTCGCACGCTTGGCACTTGCGCCGTCGGGCAAATCAGGCGCAGATTTCCGCGCGTCCCGCCTCGCAGCAAGAGGGGCGTATCGCGGTCGTCACGAACGCTGAGTGTGGGATGCGATGGGCGTGTCGGATTGCGCGTGGGGCTTGCCTCGCGCGGACGAACAATTCCGATGCGCACGGTCAAGTCGCGCGGTCCTGGCATCCCGACGCTGATGCCAAGTTTGTTGTGGTGTTCTGCATCACTCGGACGACGGTGGCCAGAAAGCCCGGCGCACCGGGGAGAACGCGAAGCAGCCGTTCAGCCATCGCGCAGGGAAGGACGGGTGTTCCGGCTCGTACCTGTGGTTCCTGCCGCCTGCATTTTTTCCGCAGGCGGGCCATGGGTGCGGTCAGCATCCGGCCTTCCCTGCGCCTCTTCGTTATCGGAGGCGATGCATGACGCATAGCTCGGGCGCAGATGCGCCGCGGGAACGTAGCACGTTGTTTCAACCGCTCTCGGCTCTTTGAAAAGTAAAAGCCGCCAACCCCAAGCTCGTCATGGCCGGGCTTGTCCCGGCCATCCACGTCCGTCCTCATGCACGCTCTAAGTTGCGATCGTGTCGAAGAGATCATCCCAGCCCCCTGGGAACGGTCGCCCCCTGCCCTACCTTCCCTTCTCCGCCCGGCTCAGCAGGAACACGCCCTGCTCGCCGAACATGTTCCAGAACCACCAGGGCATCGCGACGCGCAAGGGACGGCCGTAACTATCAAGCGCGACGGCGCGCTCCATCTTGACGCCGATCTCATCGCAGAGCTGCACGAAGTCCTTGATGGTGCAGAAATGGATGTTCGGCGTGTCGTACCAGGTGAAGGGCAGATTGTCGGTTCGCGGCATGTGGCCGCCGACGAGCAGTTGCAGGCGCAGCCGCCAGAAGCCGAAATTCGGAAAGGTGACGATGGCGCGACGGCCGATGCGCAGCAGATTCTCCAGCACGACCTTGGGCTGCCGCGTCGCCTGCAAGGTCTGCGACAGGATCACATAGTCGAACGCATCGTCGGGATAGTCGACGAGATCGGTGTCGGCGTCGCCCTGCACCACCGCGAGCCCCTTGGCGACGCAATGATTGACGCCCTCGCGCGACAGCTCGATGCCGCGGCCGTCGATGCCGCGGCTCTCCAGCAGCTGCAAGAGATCGCCGTCGCCGCAGCCGATGTCGAGCACCTTGGAGTCGCGCTCGACCATGCCGGCGACCAGCAGATGATCCGGCCGATAGGCCAGCACCTCGCCGCCGGAAAAGCCGTTCAGCGGCAACACGCCCTGCATGCTCATGGCTCAGCCTCCGTTCGCGGCGTTGAGGCCGCGCGCCTTGCCGGCGGAATCGAGAAAGGCGCTGGCGATCTCGAAGAACTCGGGGACGTCGAGCAGGAACGCGTCGTGCCCCTTGTCGGTCTCGATCTCCGCGAACGACACCCGCGCGCTGGAGGCATTGAGCGCATGCACCAGCGCCCGCGATTCCGCGGTCGGAAACAGCCAGTCGCTGGTGAAGGACACCACGCAGAAGCGGGTCTGGATGCCGCGGAACGCCGCCGCCAGCACGCCGTCATGATCGGCGGCGATGTCGAAATAGTCCATCGCCCGCGTCAGATAGAGATAGGAGTTGGCGTCGAAGCGCTCGACGAAGGACGAGCCCTGATAGCGCAGATAGCTCTCGACCTGGAAATCGGCGTCGAACGAGAACGTCGGCAGTTCGCGGTCCTGCATGCGGCGGCCGAACTTGCGATGCAGGGCGGCATCCGACAGATAAGTGATATGCGCGGCCATCCGTGCCACCGCGAGGCCGCGATGCGGATGAGTGCCCTTGTCGCCGTAGCGGCCGTGGTCCCAGTCGGGATCGGCCATCACGGCCTGGCGGCCGAGCTCGTGGAAGGCGATGTTCTGCGCCGAGTGCCGGGTGGCGCAGGCGATCGCGAGATTCGCGAACACGCGGGTGGGATAGGCCACTGTCCATTGCAGCGCCTGCATGCCGCCCATCGAGCCGCCAACCACGGCGAACAACGTGTCGATGCCGAGATGATCGATCAGCATCGCCTGCGCGCGCACCATGTCGGGGATGGTGATGATCGGGAAATCGAGCCCCCACACCTTGCCGGTGGCGGGATTCAGCGAGGCCGGGCCGGTCGAGCCCATGCAGCCGCCGATCACGTTCGAGCAGATGATGAAATAACGGCTCGGGTCGAGCGGGCGGCCAGGGCCGACCAGCGTCTCCCACCAGCCGGGCTTGCCGGTGACGGGATGGCGGTTGGCGACGTGCTGGTCGCCGGTCAGGGCGTGGCAGACCAGGACCGCGTTGGACCTGTCGGCGTTGAGTTCGCCATAGGTCTGGTAGGCGATCTGGAACGGCGACAGGTCGACGCCGCAATCGAGCCTGAGCGGCTTGTCAGCGCCGAACTGCGCGACCAGCGAGCTCGGATGATCGACCTCGTGCGAGCGCTCTTCGGGCGCAATCGTGCGCAGCGCGGAGGTGGGTTTCGGCGTCAGGCCTGTCATGTCTCTCACCCCGGCCATCCGGCAAGGGCTCCCGAACCACGTGACATATCAGGCCATGAAAAACCCGGCCTGAACTGGGGTTCGGCCGGGATCGATAACGTCCCCGGCCTGTTTAGCGAGTTTTTTAACGTGGCTGCAAGCCGGCCGGCTCAAATGACCACGGAACAGGCAGAAACTAGTCCCGCGGGCGCTCCGCGTCAAGGCAAGCTGGGGTTGACCGCCGATCGGGCGCCCCACGGCTGCAAACCAGCCAAGCCTAGGCGGCACAAGGTAAACTTGCTGTTGCGCGCGTCTCCCGCATCGGAGAGAACGACATCCGTTCCAGTCGGCCGCACGTTAACCGGTGGCCTGCGAAGAGTGACCAGCCCATGTCCAACCCGCCGCCTGCCCCGCCTTCGCTTGCCGATTTGCGCAAGGAGATCGACGCGATCGACGAGCAGGTCCATCAGCTCCTGATGAACAGGGCCGACATCATCGACCGGCTGATCAAGGTCAAGAAGACCCAGGAGGTCGGCTCGGCGTTCCGGCCGGCGCGAGAGGCCGACATGATGCGGCGCCTGGTGCAGCGCCATCGCGGCATCCTGCCGCTCGACACCGTCGAGGGCATCTGGCGCGTGATCGTCTCGACGTTCACTTACGTGCAGGCGCCGTTCTCGGTTCACGCCGACGTGTCGGTCGGCGAATCCGCGATGCGCGATTCCGCCAGGTTCCATTTCGGCTTCGTGGTGCCTTATGTCGCCCATTTCAGCGCCCAGGCCGCCGTCGAAGCCGTGGCGCGCTCGAAGGGCGATCTGGCGCTGGTATCGACGACATCGGGCCATACGCCGTGGTGGATCACGCTCGAGCCCGTGGGCGCGCCGAAGATCATCGCCCGGATGCCGTTCATTGAGCGTGCCGACCATCCGGCGGCGCTGCCGGTGTTCGCGGTGTCGCGGGTCGCCGACGACGCGCTCGTGCTGGAGGTCGAGACCTGGAGCATCCGCGTCTCCGGCTGGAATGCGCAGGTGTCGCGCGCGCTGTCGCCGCTGGCCGACGTGGTCGCGGTGCCCGATACCGCCTTCGACGGCGCCGCGCTGCTGGTGTCGATCGAGGCGCCGTCGAACCTCGACAAGATCAAGGCTGCCCTGATCGCGGCGGGCGCCTCGGTCCGCTCGACGGCCCTCGTCGGCGGCCATGCGAAACGCTATACGGTTCCGAGCTGAGACGCCTCGCGCCAGTGACGATTTTCCGGAGTTGATGATGAACCGCCCCGTGCCGAACCCCGGCATCCTCGACATCGCGCCCTACACGCCGGGCAAGAGTCCCAAGCCGGAGCCTGGCCGCAAGGTTTTCAAGCTGTCGGCCAACGAGACCCCGTTTGGTCCCTCGCCGAGGGCGATCGAGGCGTTCAAGAGCGCGGCCACGCATCTGGAAGATTATCCGGAAGGGACCTCCCGGGTGCTGCGCGAGGCGATCGGCCGCACCTACGGCCTCGATCCCGACCGCATCGTCTGCGGCGCCGGCTCCGACGAGATCCTCAATCTGCTGGCACACACCTTTCTTGGCCAAGGCGACGAGGCGATCTCCACCGCGCACGGCTTCCTGGTCTATCCGATCGCGACCATGGCCTGCGGCGCCAGGAACGTGGTTGCCGCGGAGACGGAGTATCGCACCGATGTCGACGCCATCCTTGCCGCGGTGACGCCGCGCACCAAGCTGGTCTGGCTCGCCAACCCGAACAACCCGACCGGCACCTACATCCCGTTCGACGAGGTCAAGCGGCTGCGTGCCGGCCTGCCGTCTCATGTCGTGCTGGTGCTCGACGCCGCCTATGCCGACTACGTTGCGCGCAATGACTACGAGTTCGGGCTCGAGCTGGTGGCGACGACCGAGAACACGGTCGTCACCCATACCTTTTCCAAGATCCACGGCCTCGCGGCGCTCCGCGTCGGCTGGATGTTCGGCCCGGCGCACATCGTCGATGCGATCAACCGAATCCGTGGGCCGTTCAACGTCTCCTCGCCGGCGATGCTCGCCGCGGTCGCCGCGATCGAGGACACCGCGCATCAGCAGATGTCGAAGACGCACACGGAAACGTGGCGCAACTGGCTGACCGAGGAGATCGGCAAGCTCGGGCTGAAGGTGACGCCGAGCGTCACCAATTTCATCCTGATCCACTTCCCGACCGACAAGGGCAAGACCGCGGTCGAGGCCGACGCATTCCTGACCCGGCGCGGCCTCGTGCTGCGCGCGCTCGCCAACTACAAGCTGCCGAACGCGCTGCGCATGACGATCGGCACCGAGGAAGCCAATCGTCTGGTCGTGGAGGCTCTCAGCGAATTCATGAGGGCGAAATGAGCGTCGCGGGGCGGTTCGAACGCATCGCGCTGATCGGCTTCGGCCTGATCGGCGGCTCGATCGCGCGGGCGGCGCGGCTGCAGGGCGTGGCCGGCGAGATCGTCACCACCGCGCGCTCGGAGAAGACTCGCGCGCGCGTCGCCGAACTCGGCCTCGTCGACCGCGTCGTGGCGAGCAACGCGGAGGCGGTCAAGGATGCCGACCTCGTCATCCTCTGTATTCCCGTCGGAGCGTGCGGTCCGGTCGCGGCCGAGATCGCGCCGCATCTGAAGCCCGGCGCCATCGTCTCCGACGTCGGCTCCGTGAAGGGCGCCATCGTTCGCGACATGGCGCCGCATCTGCCAGCGCATGTTCATTTCGTGCCGGCGCATCCGGTCGCCGGCACCGAGAATTCGGGACCGGATTCTGGTTTCGCCGAGCTGTTCATCAACCGCTGGTGCATCCTGACGCCGCCCGACGGCGTCGACGCCGGCGCGATCGATCATCTGCGCGCGTTCTGGGCGGCGCTCGGCGCCAAGGTCGAGATCATGACGCCGGATCACCACGACCGCGTGCTCGCGATCACCAGCCATCTGCCGCATCTGATCGCCTACACCATCGTCGGCACCGCCGACGAGCTGGCGCAGGTGACGGAGTCCGAGGTGATCAAGTTCTCCGCCGGCGGCTTTCGCGATTTCACCCGCATCGCCGCCTCCGACCCGACGATGTGGCGCGACATCTTCCTGAGCAACAAGGATGCGGTGCTCGACATGCTCGGCACCTTCACCGAGGACCTCTCCAAGCTGACGCGGGCGATCCGCCGCGGCGACGGCGATGCGCTGTTCGATCACTTCACCCGCACCCGTGCGATCCGCCGCGGCATCGTCGATATCGGCCAGGATTCGGCGGCGCCGGACTTCGGCCGGCCGCTGCCGCAGTTGAAGAAGAGCTGAGGTCAGAACAACGGCGGGACGCGGGCGACCTTGAACGGACCGAGCACGACGACGCCATCGGAGAAGCGCAACGGGAAGGTCCGCGCCTTGCGCCCTTCGAGGGTGGCCTCCTTGCCGAGCGCATTGATGCCGAGCGCGACGCCGACATTGGCGTTCTGCTTGACGACCTTGCCGAGGCCGGGAATGGCGCGGTCGAGCGCACCGAGCAGGTTGTTGACGTCCTGCGACTTCACACCCGGCGCTACGCGATCGAGCGTCCCCTGCGGCACGCCGTTTTCGAGCATCTTGTCGAGACCGAGCGCCGGAATGACCTTTTCGATCCCGGCCACCGTCATTTGCACTTCGCCATCAATGCCGCCATTGGCGGTCAGGCTGAGCGTGCCCGACGCAACGGCCAGCAGCTCGCCCTGCTGGATGCGCGACTGGACGATCTCGACATGACCGCCCGCCGCCTGGATCTCGCGAAACCGCTCCGGCCAGGGTTTGGGCCGGAAGTCCTTGAGACCCGTGACGCGGGCCTGGATGTCGGTATTGAACGGTTCGGCAAGCAGAGGATGGCTGCCTTGGATGCTGCCGCTTTCGATCTGCAGCGCAGTCTCCAGCACCGGATGGTCGGACGGCGTGCCGTCGGCGAAGCGGCCGTGCAACTCGACGTGATCGGCGCGCGCGGCGGGCACGACTGTCCCGCCCTCGATGCGGTCGATGGTCGGTTGTTCGAACACGAGGTCGGCGCGCTGTGGCGGCCCTGGCAGGCCGCGGACACTGGCCTCGCCGACGCGCCAGTTCGCGGAGAACGAGGTCGGTCCGCGCCCATCAGCGATCGTCGCGGGTCCCTTGAACTCCGCGATGAGCCGCTTCGGGTCCCACACCTGGGCGACGACGAGGATCTCGTCGAGCTTGGCATTCATCAAAGGCGTGCCGGCGGCCTGCGAGAACAGGTCCACGCTCGGATCCGTGCAGCGGACCTCGAGCCGGAACGGGAAGCCCGCGACCGAGCGCTTCGCGCAGTCATAGACGCGTCCCGATTTTGCTTCGCGCGCACGCCAAGCGTCGGCCTGGACATCCACTTGCGAAGCGGCGAAGAACCAGAATGCGCTCCACGCAACAGCGGCGATCAGGAGCAGAACGGGAGCTATGAAGAGCCCCCAACGAGAGCGCCTGCGGCGCGCTTGCGGCAAACGAGACATGCAGGACACCCTTTGGGCAGCAATTTTGGCAATTCGGCGATCACGGATTGTGTATCTAAATTAACAATTCGCGAGCATCACACTTAGGCTTCCGCATTGATGTCCGCAATGACCCTCTCCGAACGCGACCTTCCCCACGGCGACCTCTGGGTCTTCGGCTACGGCTCGCTGATGTGGCGGCCCGGATTCGCTTTTCTCGAGCAGGTGCCGGCGCGGCTGATCGGCGAGCATCGCGCGCTCTGTGTGTATTCGTTCGTCCACCGCGGAACGCCGGAGAAGCCGGGCCTCGTGCTCGGTCTCGATCGCGGCGGCGCGTGTCGCGGCATTGCGTTCCGGGTGGCAGCAGACAAGCGCGACGAGACCATCGCCTATTTGCGGGCGCGTGAGCAGGTGACCTCGGTCTATCGCGAAGTGACGCGCTCGGTTTGGCTTGAAAACGACGCGCGCGAGCGGGTGAGCGCGCTGGTCTACGTGGTCGATCGCGGCCATGTGCAATATGCAGGCCGGCTGTCGCCGCAGGAGCAGTTGCGCCATGTACGCCAGGGTCACGGCCAGTCCGGCGCCAATCGCGACTACGTGATCTCGACCGTGAAGGCGATCGAGGCGCAGGGCTTTCGCGACGCGCAGTTGCATCGGCTGGCGACGATGCTGCACGATGACGGCCACTCGCTGCATCCTGCGCCAAGCAAGACATAGCCCTCAAGCCTTCACCGGTGCCGGCACCCGGCCAAACAACTGCGCCTGTTCCGCCTGCCCCGCGGCGACGAGCCGGCCGGTCGCCTCTTCGATGACGCTCTGAATCCGCGCCATGAACTCATCGCGCGGCAGGCCAGGCGGCAGCGGATCGAGAAACTCCACGACGAGCGTGCCCGGATAGCGCAGAAATGTGCGGCGTGGCCAAAACAGACCCGAATTCAGGGCCACCGGCAGGCAGGGTACGCCGCAATCCGTGTAGATCAGGCCGACCCCGCCCTTGTAGTCGGGCGGTGCGCCCGCCGGACGCCGGGTGCCTTCCGGGAAGATCACAAACTGACGGCCGTGCTTCACCTCCTCCGCCGCCCGCCGCATCACCTGCTTCAACGCGCGGGCGCCGGAGCTGCGGTCGATCGCGATCATGTCCGCCTTGACGAGATACTGTCCGAACAGGGGAATCCGCAGCAGCTCGCGCTTGAGAACGAAGAACGGCGCATCGAAGAAATGCAGCAGCGAGATCGTCTCCCACATCGACTGATGCTTGGCGGCGACGATCAGCGGCCCCTTCGGGATCTTCTCGACGCCGCGATATTCGACGCGGATGTTGCAGACGACGCGCATCAACAAGATGTTGCTCTGCGCCCACCAGTTGGCGACGCGCAGCAGCGCCTTGCGGGGCATAGCCAGGGTCGGCAACGCGATCAGCGCCCAGAGCACGAAGTTCGGGTAGAACAGGATGTTGAACAGCAGCGAACGCAGGAAGATCGAGACCATCAGAAACCCAGTTCAATTGGCTTGCGCCGTCGTCGGTCGGCGCGACACCGAGCCGGTTGGCGGATCGAACTCGGGCGCGAGATCGAGGCCGAGATCGGCCAGCCGCAGCCGCATCTCGGCGGCGACATATTTGGCATATTCGGACAGCAGAAGCCGCACCGTCGGCGCGCTGGTCCACCACGGCTCGTCGCGCCATTTCTCGCCGACGACCGCATAGGGAATGAGATCCATGCTCGGCATCGCATGCGACAGTTCGACGATGGCCCGCGGCATGTGATAGTTCGACGTCACGACGATCAGCGACTTGAAGCCGCGCTCGCTCGCCCATCGCCGCGTCTGCGCGGCGTTGCTGCGGGTGTTGATCGCCGAATAATCCAGATCGACGCAGCAGTTGATGAATGATCGCGCCTCGGGCAGCGACCGGGTGATGTCGCTGGCCTCGTTGGTCGGGTGCACACCGGAGATCAGCAGCCGCCGGCCATAGCCTCCCGCCAGGAGTTCCACCGCGTCCGATACGCGTGACGAGCCGCCGGTCAGGACCACGATTCCGTCCGCCTTGCGCTCGGGCTGGATCTCGGCGCCCCGCAATTGCGAGAGGAAGCCGACGAAGCCGACCGCCGCGACGAAGAAGCCGACCCCGAGCGTCGCCACGGCGCCCGCGAGCGTCCGCCACACCGCCACGGTGAGCGGCAGCTTTCGCCTGCTATGGTCAGTCTCCGGCTCCATGCAACGCCTGGCTTGTCCTTGCCTGCCTGCGCGCGGCGCCATGCCGTCGCGCGATCCCGTCGTTCAAGTCCGGGAACGCAGGCAGGTTTCGCCGGCCTCCCGATCACGTTCGCTCGCCGCCGATCCTGGCGCGCGACCTCCGCCGTGTTCGTGACCCAGCTCACCCCGTCCTGCCTCACCCCGGCGCAGACGATTTTAGGCGGTTTTCGGGCCAAGTGAAATCCGCAACGAGACGGCTGGGGATAGAAGCCGCCATCAGTCGATGCTCGCCAGCGTCGTGAACAGGGTGCGGCGTGCGGCCCAGCCGGTCACCGCGGCGATCACGATGGCCTGCAGCGCGATCGCGACATAGCCGAGCGGGCGCAGCGAGAATGTCCCCAGCAACGCCGCGAACTGATCGCCGACGGGAGTGCCGGAGAACCAGTTGGCGATCGACTCCGAGAACCCGAATCCGAGCATCGCAAGGCCGCCGCCGATCACGCCCCCCTCCAGTCCGAGCTGCAGAAAGTGCCGCAGGAAGTGGTTGGCGATGTAGCGATCGCCGGCGCCGACGAAATGCAGCACCTCGACGATCGGCCGGTTCGCGGCCATCGCGCCGCGGGTCGCGAACGACACCGAGATGATGGTGGCCGCGATCACCAGCAGCAGAATGCCGAAGCCTGCGAAAAGCGTCGCGCCGGTCATCGAGCGCATGCGCTCGATCCAGGCGCGGTGGTCATCCACGCTGGCGGTCGGCGCGACCTGGGTCACGCGGCTGCGGAGCGCGTTGAGGTCGAAGCTGGTGCCGGGCTGGACGCGCGCGATGATGACGCGCGGCACCGGAAGCTCGTCGAACGACAGGCCGCTGCCGAGCCACGGCTCCAGCAGCTTGCTGGATTCCTCCTTGGTGAACGGCCGGACCTCCACGATTCCGGACTGCGCCCGCATCGCCTCCGTCACCAGGGCAATGTCGCGCTCGATGTCCCGGCCGGTCTTGGGGCGAACCTGGACGGTGATCTCGCTCGACACCTCCGACTGCCACTCGGCCGCGGACTCGCTGACCAGCAGCACGCCGCCGGTCGTGATCGAGGCCAGGAAGGTCATGATCGCCACCACGGCGACCAGCGCGCGGCCGGCGATCGAGGCGCGCGGCACGATCGGCGACACGATGCGGGCCTGCGCCGGCAGTTGCGGGCGGTCGTCGCCGAGATCGACCAGGAGGCCGCGATCGTCTACGCTACTCATAGATGTGCAATCGTCCCTGATGCAGCACCAGCCGGCGGGCCTCGTATTGGTCCATCAGCGTGATGTCATGGGTTGCGATGATGACCGCCGTCCCCGAGCGGTTCAATTCGATGAACAGCCGCAGCAGGCGGCGGCCGAGCGTCGGATCGACGTTGCCGGTCGGCTCGTCCGCGAGCAGCAGTTGCGGCCGCGAGATCACGGCGCGCGCGATCGCCGCGCGCTGCTTCTCACCACCCGACAGGATCGGCGGCAGCGCGTCCATGCGCTCGCCAAGGCCGACCCATTTCAGGAGGTCGATGACCTCCTTGCGGTAGCTCGATTCATCCCGCCCCATGACGCGAAACGGCAGCGCCACGTTCTCATAGGTCGTCATGTGATCGAGCAGCCGGAAGTCCTGCAGCACGATGCCGATGCGCTTGCGCAGATCGGCGATCTCCTCTTTGCTGAGCAGCGAGATATCGTAGCCGAACAGATTGACCAGGCCGCGGGTCGGCCGCAGCGACAGAAACAACAGCTTGAGCAGCGAGGTCTTGCCCGCGCCCGACGGGCCGGTGAGGAACTGGAAGGAATGGGCCGGAATCTGGAAACTGAGGTCACGGAGAATCTCCGGCCCCAATCCATAGCGCAGCCCAACATTTTCGAACCGAACCAAAGCGTCAGCTCCGTTCGACCGCGTGCGCGGCAGACCCGCACGCTCCAAGCTCAGCGGTACGATGGCCCGATTGAGCGCCCGTTATGGTTTCCGGTTCGTTAACGGTCGCCGTGTACCATTGGCGCGATTGAGTTCCGATGTTCGTCGACATGGCGGTCCTTGTAGCACGAACTGTCGGAAACAAAGCGGCAATGGCCGTTGGAGAACAGGCGCGATGTTCATCGTTTGCCCTCATTGTACGACATCTTATGCCATCGACGTGGCAACCCTGGGTATGGCTGGCCGCAACGTACGCTGTTCCCGTTGCAAGGAGGTCTGGCTGGCACGACCGGAGGATGCGGTCGAGGCGCCCGCCCCCATGCCTGCCATGGCGGAGGCCGGCGCGGCGGCCGCGCCCCGTGACGCGGCCGACGAGTGGGAAGCCCTCGCGCGCCAGGAAGACGACGACGAACGGACGCCCGACGTGGAAAGTCCGCCGCTGGCTGCCGGCTGGCCCGAGGATGCCCTCGCCGAGCCCGACGACGACACGGCCGATGCCGGGCAGCCGGCGCAGAGCGGGGCGTCGCGCCTCGCCGGTCTCCGCAAGCTCATCAGGCGCCCGACGTTGCCGGATTTCCCAGGCAACAGGGTGTTGAACCTGCCGGTGCTGACGGCCGCCATGGCGGCGCTCACGATTGCGCTGGTGGTGTGGCGCGCCGACGTCGTCAGGCTGCTGCCGCAGACGGCGTCGTTCTACAAGCTGGTCGGGCTCGAAGTGAACCTGCGCGGCCTGACCTTCAAGGACCTGAAGGTGGCGACCGAAACCGTCGACGGCAAGCCGGTGCTGGTGATCGAGGGGACGATCGTCAGCCTGACGAAGAAATCGGTCGACCTGCCGCGGCTGCGCTTCAGCGTCCGTGACGCGCAGGGCACCGAGATCTACGCCTGGAACACGCTGCTCGAGCAGACCGCGCTCAAGCCCGGCGAGCGCACGACGTTCAAGTCGCGGCTCGCCTCGCCCCCTCCCGAAGGCCGCAATATCGATATACGGTTCTTCAACCGGCGCGATCTCGCCGCCGGCAGTGCATGATGGTTCCGGTCTCGTGGGTCGCCCGCGGGGCCCACGACACGGAGACGAAACGACATGTCGCGCGTGCTGATCGCCGACGACGAAGATTCGATGCGGACCCTGGTCGCGCGCGCCATTGCCATGGATGGACATGAGATCGTGACGGCGCAGGACGGTGCCGAGGCGCTCGACATCCTGACGCGCGAGGCCGGCGCCTTCGACCTGCTGCTGACCGACATCCAAATGCCTATCATGGACGGCATCGCGCTGGCGCTGTCGGCGGCACGCGATTTTCCCGACCTGACCATCCTGCTGATGACCGGCTTCGCCCATCAGCGCGAGCGGGCGTCGAATCTCAGCGCGATCGCTCACGACGTCATCACCAAGCCCTTCTCGATCGCCGACATCCGCACCGCGGTCGCCGACGCGCTGGCGTCGAAGGCTGCGAAGGCGTAGCGCGCCAACGATGATCCTCGACGTTGCTGCAGTCCGCGCTGTCATCCCTGCAAACGCAGGGATCCATAGCCACCGCCGCCGTTGAGGGACAAGACTGGTCCCACATCTCGCGCCATCACATCGCCCTGGGGGTATGGGTCCCTGTGTCTGGAAAGTCTGCCATGATGATGGTGGGCGGGAAGCCGTTGGGTCCTTGGCGCTAGACGCCGTGAGCCGGCTCGGTCTCCCGCCCGTTCCATTTATCAACCTGAACAGTTGCACGAGGCTGCGCCAACAGACCTCGCATCACAGGGACAGGCACCGTGATCGTACCTTTTCGTTGCGTCGGAATCGACGTTTGCAAACCCTATCTCGATATTTTTGATGAAGCCGTGGGGGCGCCGGAGCGCATCGCCAACGGGCCACAGGCCATCACACAGCTGGTGGCGCGTTGGCGATGCGATGTTCTGGTGGTCTTTGAGGCCACGGGTGTCTACGACCTCGAACTGCGCGAGGCCCTGCGTCGGGCGGGCATCCGCTTTGCGCGGATCAACCCGGCTCGAGCTCGCGATTTCGCCCGCGCCAGCGGCCAACTCGCCAAGACCGATCCGATCGACGCGCGAACGCTGGCAGCCTTTGGGCGCGCCATGCAGCCAGCCACCGAGCAGGCCATGACGCCTGCCCAAAGCGCCCTCGCGAGGCTTGCAAAACGGCGGGATCAACTGGTTGCCATGCGCGCCCAGGAAAAGAACCGCCGCAGCGAGGCCGAGGACCGCGCCATGGCCGAACGCATCAGCCGCCTGATCGAGGTCCTCAATGACGAGATCGTCGAGATCGAGGCCGAGATCAACGCGCTCATCAAAGCCGAGCCGGTGCTTGCGGAGCAGGCACAGCTGATGCGCTCCGTGCCCGGTGTGGGACCCGTCGCCTGCATGCAACTCATCACCCAGATGCCGGAACTCGGCCATCTCGGGCCAAAGGAGGTAGCCGCTCTTGCGGGCCTGGCTCCCTTCAATCGCGATAGCGGGGCGTATCGTGGCAAGCGCAAGATCGGCGGCGGCCGGAAGCGTGTCCGCGACGCCCTCTACATGGCCGCCCTCAACGCCGTCCGCCGCGCCGATCGCTTCAAGATCTTTTACAACCGTCTGCGCCAAGCCGGTAAACCCGCCAAGCTCGCCCTCATCGCCGTCGCCAGGAAGCTTCTAACCATCCTGAATGCCATGATGCGCGACCGAAAACCTCATGCGATCACTCCATCAACATAACAGTTGCCGGGTCGGCGCCACGCCGTCGCTTCGCGCCATCGCGGCTTGCCCGGGACGACAGCGATGGGTGCGATGGAGCGCGGACGTGCCTGATGGGCTCGCGCCTGCGTAAAGGTCGCTGAAGGAACTGATCCTCTCTCCTCCGTCATTGCGAGCGCAGCGAAGCAATCCAGAATCCCTCTGCGGAGACCATCTGGATTGCTTCGCTGCGCTCGCAATGACGCTGGGGCGGCCGTCGGACGCCCCGCTCAGCTTCACGCGCTGAGCGCGCGCATCTCGGCATAGAGATCGGATTTGCCCTCGAAACCGATGCCGGGGAGGTCGGGCATCGTGATGTGGCCGTCGGTCACCTTCACGCCGTCGGGGAAGCCACCATAGGGCTGGAACAGGTCGGGATAGCTCTCATTGCCGCCGAGGCCGAGGCCGGCGGCAATGTTGAGGGACATCTGGTGACCGCCATGCGGGATGCAGCGCGACGGCGACCAGCCATAGGTCCTGAGCACGTCGAGCGTGCGCAGATACTCGCACAGGCCGTAGGACAGCGCGCAGTCGAACTGCAGCCAGTCGCGATCGGGGCGCATGCCGCCGTAGCGGATGAGGTTGCGCGCGTCCTGGTGGCTGAACAGGTTCTCGCCGGTGGCCATCGGGCCGGGATATAAATCGGCCAAGGTCGCCTGCAGGTGATAGTCGAGCGGATCGCCCGCCTCCTCGTACCAGAACAGCGGATAGTCGCGCAGCATCTTGGCGTAGGCGATCGCAGTCTCCAGGTCGAAGCGGCCATTGGCGTCGACCGCGAGCTGATTGTTGGGGCCGATCTCGGCGAGCACGGCCTCGATGCGCTGGCGGTCCTCGTCGATCGGCGCGCCGCCGATCTTCATCTTCACGACAGTGTAGCCACGCTCGAGATAGCCGCACATCTCGCGGCGCAGCGCCGAGAGATCCTTGCCGGGATAGTAGTAGCCGCCGGCAGCGTAGACGAAGACGCGCGGTTCGGCCTTGCGGCCGTGCCGCTCCGCGAGCAGACGGAACAGCGGCTTGTCGGCGATCTTGGCGACCGCATCCCAGATCGCCATGTCCAACGTGCCGACCGCGACCGAGCGCTCGCCGTGGCCGCCGGGCTTCTCGTTGATCATCATCGCCGCCCAGGCCTTGTCCGGGTCGATGTTGTCCTTGCTGGCATCGAGCAACGATGTCGGGTCAGCTTCCACGAGGCGCGCGCGAAAGCGCTCGCGGATCAAGCCGCCCTGGCCGTAGCGGCCGTTGGAGTTGAAGCCGTAGCCGACCACGGGCCGGCCATTGCGCTCGACATTGGTGATGACCGCGACCAGGCTCGACGTCATCTTGGTGAAGTCGATATAGGCATTGCGGATCGGCGACGAGATCGGCTTCGTCACCTCGCGGACGTCGACGATACGAACGGTCATGGTCATTCTCCTGGTCGGGGTCGCACGCGCCGTTTCAGAGCGAGGCGCCTGCGCAGATGGTGATGGTCTGGCCGGTGATGGCGCCCGCTTCCGGCAACAGCAGGAAGGCGGTGAGCGCAGCCACCTCGACCGGATCGACGTAGCGCCCCATCGGCGGCAGCACCGGGGCGATGCCGGCGCGGCTGGGATCGCGCAGAAACGGCGTGTCGGTCGCAGCCGGTGCGACGACGTTGACGGTGATCAGGCGCGGCGCCAGCTCGATCGCCCAGGAGCGCGCGAGGCCGGTGAGTGCCGCCTTGGTCGCGGCGTATTGGCTGCGGCCGGCCGCGCCATTGGCGGTGCGGCTGCCGATCAGCACGATGCGCCCGCCTTCGCGCAGGCGCGGCGCCAGCGCATTGGCCAGCGCCTCCGCGGCGCCGACATGGACGCGCCACATCCCTTCGCTGCTCTCGGCCTGCAACTCGCCGAGACGGCCGACACGCATGTAGCCGGCGGCGTGGACCAGCGCGGTCACGGCGCCGACGTCAGCAAGGCGCGCGATCAGCGTCTGCGGTTCGGCGAGATCGGCCTCGAAGCCACCGAAGTGTTCGTGCGACAGCACCGAGGCCGCGCGGTCGATGCCGGTCACGCGCCAGCCGTCCGCCAGCAGACGCTCGGCGATGGCGCGGCCGATGCCCGAGCTGGTTCCGGTCACCACCGCATGGCGAAGGCCCGAGCTGCTGTCGTGGTCCTGTGCCGTCATCCCTTGTACGCAGCCGCCTCGGCCCTGACCTTCACCGCATCGAAATTGTTGATCTTGTCGATCAGCTCATTGGTGTAGAGCGCAGCATAGTCCGTGATGTCCAGCCCGTTCATCGCGGCCTCGGTGCGGAACTCCTGCTCGTTGATCCCGCCCATCTTCGTATCGGCATAGGGCGGCGCGTAGAGCTTGATGCGGCGGCTGATCGACTGCAGCACGGCCTTGACCGCCGCGTCCTCGCTGGCACCGCGCGGCGCCGTCTCCGGGTACATCTTGAGAAAGGCCCTGGCGCCGGCGGTCGGATTGGCGAGCAGGAATTGCGACGCCTTGCACACCGAGCGGCCAAAGCCGACCAGGAGATCCCTGTCCTTCTCGAACGTCTGCGGCATCGCCATCAGGAACTGGCCGCCGACCATCGGGATCGTGGTCGGACGCGGCAGATAGGCCAGCTCGATGCCGGCCGCCTCGATCTGGCCGAAGCCAGTATCGAAATAAGCGAGCGCATCGATCACGCCGCGCTGCAGGGCGACGCCCGCCGGCGTGCCGTTGCCGACCGCGACCCAGCTCACATCCTTCTCGGGATCCAGGCCCAGCGCCTTCAGCACGTTCTTGGTGACGGGATATTCGGTGGCACCGAAGTCGGACACGCCGATCTTCTTGCCTTTGAGGTCCGTGTAGCTCTTGAGCCCCGAGCCGGGCGGGACGGCGATGTCCCATTTGTACGGATAGGTATATTGATAGAACAGTTTCGCGCCACTCCATTCGCCCTTGGCGAGCAGCGGCAGCGCTGTCGACGGCACGCCGACGCCGACGAAGACGGAGCCCCGGTCAGTCGCGACCTGGACGTTGGCATTGGTGCCGAGCGCCTGGACGTCGAGCGAGAACCCTTCCTGCGCGTTGTAGCCGAGCGCCTCGCCGATCACGCAATTGATGATAGTGGCGTTGAGCGCCTTGAGCCCGACGCCGAAGCGAAGCTTCTTCGCGTCCGCCGCCATCAGGCCGGCCGGCGCGCCGCTCATCAGCAGCGCCGCGCCGGCACTGCTCTTCAGGAATGACCTGCGCGAAACCATCCTTCGTTCCTCCCTGTGGTCCTATTTTTTCCGGTTGGCGCCCCAGTGCACGACCTTGGCCTCGCACCAGCGCACGATCCCATGCAGCACGATGCCGAGCACGCCGAGAATGATCAGCGCGGCGAACACGCCGGCGACGTCCGACACCGCCTGCGCCTGCGTGATGACGACCCCCATGCCACGCTGGGCGCCGAGGAATTCGGCCACGATCGCGCCGAGCAGTGCATAGACCACCGCCATGTCGAGGCCCGCGAAAATGAAGGGCGCGGCGTTGGGCAGCTTGACGATGCGGTAGGTCTCGAAGCGCGAGGCCGACAGCGAGCGCATCAGGTCGATACGCTCGGGCTCGACGGCGCGCAGCCCCGTGAAGCTGTTGATCAGCACCGGGAAGAACGACAGCAGCGCCGAGATCGCGACCTTCGAGCCGTCACCGAAGCCGAACCAGATCACGATCAGCGGCGCGATCGCCACCTTGGGCAGGCTCTGCAGCGCGAACGCATAGGGCATCACCAGGCGCTCGATGGCTTCGACCTCGGCCATCAAGGAGCCGATGACGAGGCCGAGCCCGACGCCGATGGCGCAGCCGGCGGCGGCGTTGCTCAGCGTGCTCCACAGCGGCAGGTAATAGCCGAGCGGGCTGGCCGGGCTGACCGCGAGCCCGGACCACAACGCACGAACGACCGCTTCGGGCTTCGGCAGGATGTAGGACGGGATGTTCAGCAGGTTGACCGCGGCGATCCAGCTCAGGATCAGCACCGCGAGGCCGATCCAGGCGATCGGCGAGCCCAGGCTGACGCGGCGCCGGGGGCTTGCGGGCTTCTGCGACAGGGCTGAAACGGCGACGTTGGCGAGATCAGTCATGGCCGTGCTCCTGTGCATTGAGCAGCCCGCGAACTTCCCTGGCAAGCCGCGCATAGTCCGGATGCAGCACGATGTCGTCGAAGCTGCGCTGCCGCGGGATCGGCACGTGGAGATCGGCAAGGATGCGGCCGGGACGCGCCGACATCACGATGACGCGGTCGGCCAGGAAGATGGCTTCCGAGATCGAGTGCGTAATCAGCAGGACGGTCTTGCGGTTCTCCTGCCAGATTCGCTGCAGCTCGAGGTTCAGCCGCTCGCGCGTCAGTGCGTCGAGCGCGCCGAACGGCTCGTCCATCAGCAGGATCTCGGGATCGCGCGCCAGCGCGCGGCAGATCCCGGCGCGCTGCTGCATGCCGCCGGACAGCTCATAGGGATATTTGTCGCCGAAATCGCCGAGACCGGTAACGGCGAGCAGCTGCTCGATGCGATCGCCGGCCGGCGCATGTTTGCCGCCGACGCGCAAGGGCAGCCCGACATTGTCGCGCACCGTCATCCACGGCAGCAGGTTGGCCGCCTGGAACACGACGCCGACCTTGCGCGAGGGACCGGCGACGGCCTCGCCATCGAGCAGCAGCCGGCCGTCGCTGTAACTATCAAGCCCCGCGAGCAGACGCAGCAAGGTGCTCTTGCCGCAGCCGGAGGGACCGACGACACAGACGAACTCGCCCGGCTTGATATCCAGCGAGATCCGGCTCAGCGCATGGACCGCCGCGCCGGAGGCCGAGACGTAGGTCTTCGACAGTTGATCGATCGCGATGAGCACAGCCTCGGGCACAGCCGCAGCGCGCCGGGTTGCATCGTCGACATCCATCGTCAGCATCAGCGTCCACCCGGTGTCTTTTTGTTGTGATCACGGGGCAACGGCCGGCACCGGCCGTCGCCTCTCGCAAGCTCAGGCCGCAGCCTTCACCGTCAACCCGGCCGCGGCCACCGCGGCGCGGATCGCGGCCATCTCCTCGGCGCTCGGCGCATGCGTCGGCGGCCGCACGGTGGCATCGCGGATCACGCCGGCGACCTGCATCGCCGCCTTCATGCGGCCATGCGCCTCCCCGGTCGGCTCGCCGCCGCCATACACCGCGTCCTTGAGCGGATCGATCATGGCCTGCAGCTTCATCGCAAGCTTAAGGTCGCCAGCGGTGACGGCAGCGAACAGATCGTAGATCAGATCCGGAATCAGCGAGGCGAAGCCGACCAGCGCACCATCGACGCCCTGCACCATCGAGGCCAGCAGATATTCGTCATGACAGGTCAGCAGCGCCTTGTGCGGCGCCGCGGCGCGGATCGCCTTGAGGTCGCGCGCATATTTGTTCATCTCGCGGGTACCGATCTTGAATGCCTGGACGTGGTCGAGGCGGGCGAGCTCGGCGAGCAGCTCCGAGGAGAACGAGGCGCGGGTCCAGGCGGGATAGACATGCACGATCAACGGCAGCCTGGTGGCTTCGCCGATGGCGCTGAAATAATCCAGGCAGTGCTCGCGCTTGAAGCCGAAGCGCAGCCAGTGATGGGGCGGCATGATGTCGAGAGCAGTCGCGCCCGCTTCCTTCGCCATCAGCGCATGCTCGATGCCGTCCTTGATGCCTTCGCACACGACGGAGGAGATGGTCGGGCAGATGCCGGTGAGCGCCTTGGCGACGATGCGCGTCACCTCCGCGCGCTCCTTCGCCGTGAGGCTGAACACCTCGCCGGTGTGGCCATTGGTCATGATGCCGACGATGCCGCGTCGTTTGCTGAGCCACGCCGCATAGCGCGTCAGCTCGGCCTCGTCGATCGAATGGTCGGCGTTGAAGGGGACGGCGATCGCCGGGATGATCCCCTTGAAATTGGTCATGACGCTCATGCTTGCTCCTGTTTCGTCACATCGACGTTCATCGTTTCGCGACCGTCGCAGTCGCCCCGCCCATGGCCTCCAGAGCCCGGGACAGCTGGGCTGCCGCTCTGAGCAGCGGCGCCACGCCGAGCCGCTCGAAGTCGTCCGCGGTGATGCGCATGGTGGGCGCAGCGATACTGATCGCCGCGAGCGGAATGCCGTCGCGGTCGATGACGGGCCCGGCGAGCACGCACAGCCCCGGCGCATTTTCCTGATTTGACAGCGCGTAGCCGGCAGCCTTCACCTGGCGCAGGCGCTGCAGCAGCGCGTCGAGATCGGTGATCGTGGTTTCGGTGCGCTTGATGCGCGGCTGCGCCTCGAGCACCTCGATCTGCGTCTCGACCGGCAGCAATGACAGGATCGCCTGGCCGACGGCGGTCGAATAGACCGGCGCGCGGCTGCCGATGCGGACGTCGACGCCGAGCCGGACGAGGCCCGCCTGGATGCGCTCGACATAGACGATGTCGCTGCCGTCGAGCACCGCGAGCGAGGCAGCCTCGTTCATCTCGCCGACCAGGCTGCGCAGGATCGGGCGCGCCTGTGTGCGTAGCTCCGAGCGCGCGATCGCGTTGAAGCCCAGATCGAGGCATTTCAGCGTCAGGCGGAAGCGCCTGGAGTCGCCGACCTTCTCGACATAGCCGAGCATCACGAGCGTGTTGAGCAGTCGGAACGTGGTGCCCTTGTCGAGCGCCGCGCGGCGCGCAACGTCGGCGAGCACCAGCTCGGGCTCCTCGCTGGTGAAGGCATTGAGCACCTGAAAGCCCTTGGCCAGCGACTGCACGACGCTTTTGCCAGCCTTGCTGTCCTCGTCCACGTGGAGGCTCCGACGTTTCCTGCTTGACGCCGGCCTTGACGACCGGCATTTCGATTTTCTAAGGTTCGGATTGCGAACTATAGTTCGTATATTAGAATGCGCGTAGCCGCTGCTGTCAAGCGCGCTCGCGCGCGGCATGCGACACGGCTTGAAATCCGCGCAGCCGGCATGATCTCTCCCTGAGGGCCGCGACATCTCGCGGCCCTTTTCAGGAGTCCGGCGTGAGCGTCGCATTCACCAAGGAAGAGAGCGCCGAGACGGCGGCCGAAACGCAACTGCCCGACCGGCCGGTCTCGCCGCATCCGAATCTCGTGACCGCGACCGGACTCAAGGCGCTCGAGGAGCAGTTGCGCGAAGCGCAGGCGGCGTTTGAAGCGGCCCAGGGAATCGAGGACGTCAACGAGCGGCGACGGGAGTCGGCGCTGCCGCTGCGCGACGCGCGCTACTTTGCAGCGCGGGTGCGGACCGCGCAGGTGATGCCGGCGCCGACATCGACGGAGCAGATCGCGTTCGGCAGCACGGTGACGTTCAAGCGCGGCGACGGCCGCGTCCAGACCTACACCATCGTCGGCGAGGACGAGGCCGATCCGAAGCGCGGCATGATCTCCTATGTCTCCCCTGTGGCTCGCCTGCTGATGGGCAAATCGGCCGGCGACATGGTCGAGGTCACCGGACAAGAGCTGGAGATTCTCACGATCGCCTGAGGCGATGCCCATCACGCCGGCAGGAAACGATGCTCAAAGTTGGAATCATCTCCGACACTCATGGGCTGCTGCGGCCGGAGGCAGTGCGATGTCTGTCGGGCGTCCACCACATCATCCACGCCGGCGATATCGGCCGGCACGAGATCGTCGAGCGGCTTCGCCTGATCGCGCCGGTGACTGCGATCCGCGGCAACATCGACACGGCAGATTGGGCGAATGCATATCCTGCGACCGAGACCGTCAGGCTCGGCACGCGTGCCGTCCATGTCGTGCACGACGTCCACGACCTCGCGATCGACCCTGCAACGGCGGGTATCGACATCGTCGTGTCCGGTCATTCGCATCGCGCAGGCGTCGAGACACGCGACGGCGTGCTCTACCTGAATCCGGGCAGCGCAGGGCCGCGCCGCTTCAAGCTGCCGATCACCCTGGCGACGCTGAACATCTCCTCGGGCCAACTGTCACCCGCGATCCACGATCTCGGCAGCGGCTGACGCAAAGCGAAAGGGCGCCCATGGGCGCCCTCCGCAAATCTCGTGGATGCATCGATCAGAAGCGATCGGCCAGCGCCATGCCGGGATCGCTGAACGAGGGACGGCCGGTCTCGACATGTCCGGCGATGCGCCGGTAGAAGCTGTCGTCGGTGTCGCTGGTGACGACGAAGTCGTACCACAGGCCGGACTTGCGCAGATGCCAGTAGAGCTCGCCGTGACGGCCGGGCGCAGACACCTTGACGGTCCACGACGTCGATGGGCCGCCATGGCTCGGTCCGGGGAAGAAGGTCGGTGCGCCAAAGCCGAAGCCGGGAGCATCGAAGTCGGGCGCCGACCGGAAGCCCGGCACCACGCCAAAACCCACCGGATGGAAGCCCGGGCGCGGACCGAAGCCGGGACATTGCGGCTCCAGCGCGGCCGAGACCGAGGCGGTGACGGCCTGCAACGGGCCATAGATCTCGTTGGACTTCACCGTGAAGCTCACGCGGGCATGGCCGTCGTTGCGCAGCTGCATGTGCAGGCCGCCCTCGAAGACGTTGTAGCCGACGAAGATCTCCGGGTTCGCGGCATTCGACAACCTGACCTTGTCGAGGTCGCCCTTGAAATGACGATGGAAGCCGTTCGGGCCGAGCACCCAGAGATCATACAGGCCATCGCTGCCGACGCTCCATTCATCGTCGATCATCTTGCCGGCCTCGACGGTGTAGCGGCGCGGAATGAGATCGAGATGCTGCTTGTCGTAGACGTGGAACACGGCGCCGGCAAAGCCAGTGTTGGCGAACAGCAGCTTCACCTTGCCCGCCGCGGCGTCGACCTTCGCGGTGGCGTGCAGGATATAGGGCAGCGGACGCGAATAGCGCGCGCCGCTCTCCTGAAAAAGCGGCTGCGGCGTCGCGGGCGCAACCGGCGCCGGCAACGTCTTCTGATGCGCGTCCGAGGCCTGCCAGTTGCTCTGGTCGGGCAGCTCCGGAAAGCGCGGATCGTTCGGGCTGGCGAAGTCGAACGCCGAGGTGAGATCGCCGGAGACGGCGCGGTGCCAGGGGCTGATGGCGTCGACCTTGATCGCAAAGCGCTTCTCGAGGAAACGACCGATCGAGGTGTGGTCGAACACCTGCGAGTTGACCCAGCCGCCCTTGCTCCAAGGTGAAACGACATACATCGGCACCCGCGCGGAGAGGCCCCAGGGACGGATGTTGCCGCTGATGGTGTCGGTCGCAGTCAGCACGTTGCCGACGGTATTGGAGAAATACTCGCCGTCGAGCGGCAAGGTCGCCTTGCCCATCAGCTTGCCGTTGATGTCGTAGGACGGCACTGCGGGCGCCGGCAGATGATCGAAGAAGCCGTCATTCTCGTCGAAGGTCAGGAAGAAGACGGTCTGGCTCCAGACCTCGGGATTGGCGGTCAGGGCTTCCAGCACCTGGTCGGTGAAATTGCCGGCGCGGGTCGGGCTGCCGCCGCCGGGATGCTCGGAGTTGGCCTGCGTCGGCAGGATCCACGACACCTGCGGCAAGGTGCCGGCCATCACGTCGGCCTTCAGCCGGTCGAGATAATCCGGGCCGCCGGTCAGGCCGTGCACGTAGTTCGGATCGTTCGGCTGGGCATGACGGAAGCTGGAGAACGCCAGGCAGCCGTGCATCGCGCCGGTCCAGTTGTCGTTCATGTCCTGATAGATGTGCCAGCTGACGCCGGCCTTGTTCAGCAGATCGGGCAGCGTGTCCCAGGCGAAGTCGCTGCCGACATATTTGTAGGTCGCCTGTGGCTGCGCCTGACCCGCGACCCAATTGTGCGGGTTCGGCCAGCAGCGCAGGTTGTTGGGCTCGGAATCGTTGGTGGTGGAGTTGATGCCCTGCGCGCGCAGCGCCGGATTGAAGTTGGAGCCCGACCAGAACACGATGCGGTTGGGATCGGTGCCGGTGGTGATCGAGGCGTGGTAGGCGTCGCAGATCGTGAACGCCTCGGCGAGCGCGAACTGGAACGGAATGTCGTCGCGGCCGAAATAGCCCATCGCATAGGGCGTCTTGTACTTCGCCCAATAGCCCATCTTGCCCTGATTCCACGCCGCCTGGCTGTCGCCGAAGGAGTGCGGCGTGCCGTAGCCCACCAGCGCGTTCGAGGTCGTGGAGTCGCGGTGATAGGGCGGAATCTCGCGGCTGCCGTCGGACTGGAACCAGACCGGCTTGCCGCTCTCCAGCGGGATCGGGAAGCGGTCGCCGAAGCCGCGGACGCCGCGCAGCGTGCCGAAGTAGTGGTCGAAGGAGCGGTTCTCCTGCATCAGGATGACGATGTGCTTGACGTCCTGAATGGTGCCGGTCCGGCGCCGTGCCGGAATGGCCAGCGCCTGGCGGATGCTGGCGAAGGCAGCCGCCGCCGTGGCGCCTGCCAAGAAATCGCGACGTGTTGTCATGCTGATACGACCTTTTGAAATCTTGAAGAACGTATTCAGGGTTGGCGGGGCGATCCCGACCTGCTCCTGCGAACGTCCCTGGCGTATCAGCGCGACTTGACAGCGCTGTGAAATTTTTATTTACAAAATGAATCTGAATGAGATTTTCTCAGCATCGGGCACAGCGTATCGGGGCACAGCGTGACGGGATCGACCTTTCGTTCTGGGCCGGGCGTGAACGGCATCTTGTTTCGTATTCGGGAGCTGCAGAACGAGCTGCCGCCGAAAGCGCGGCAGATCGCGGAGCTGGTCATCGCCCGGCCGGAGCCGTTCATCCACATGTCGATCACCGAGGTCGCGGAAGCCTGCGGCGTGAGCGAGGGGACGATCGTGTCGTTCTGCCGGCGGGTGGGAGTACGCGGCTTCCAGGAGCTCAAGATCATGCTGGCGCGGGACCTGATCGAGCCGGTCCGGCTGATCCAGGAGGACCTGCATCGCGGCGATGATCCGGCGACGGTGACGGACCACATCTTCGCCGCGCATGCCGCCTCGCTGCAGGAGACGCGGCGGCTGCTGTCGATGGACGCGCTGGCGCAGGCGGCGAAGCTGCTGCGCGAGGCGCGGCGCGTCGAGATCTACGGCATCGGGAGTTCGGCGCCGATTGCGCAGGACCTGTCGTACCGGTTGCTGCAGCTCGGGCTGGCGGCCAATGCGATCGTGGATTCGCATGTCCAGGCGGTCAGCGCCGGGATGACCGGGCCCGACGTCGCGACCGTCACGGTGTCGCATTCGGGCAGCACGGTCGAGACGGTGCTGGCGACGCGGCTGGCGCACGCGGCGGGTGCGCGGACCATCGGCATCACCCGGCTCGGCAAGTCGCCGCTGGCGGCGCATTGCGAGGTGCTGCTCTACACCGTCGCCAACGAGACGCGCTATCGCCCGGAGGCGATGAGCAGCCGCGTCGCGCAGCTCGCGATCATCGACACGCTGGTCAGCTGCTGCGCGCTGACCGACACCGAGCGCTCCGTCGACCGGCTGCAGCACGCGGCGCGCATCCTGTCCGAGAAGCGCTACTGAACTGCGCGGCCTCCGGTCAAAACAACGATGAGCCACGGGGATGATCTCCCGTGGCCGATCCATCCTCAATAGTCCTTCAGCAGCCGCTCGATGTAGTCGAGCTCAAGCTGCGGCCGCGACTGATCGCCGAGCCGGCGGCGCAGCTCCTCGAGGATGCGGCGGACGCGCTGCACGTCGATCTCGCCGGGAATCTTCTGCGAGAAATCGTCGATGTCGCGGCCCGGATGCATCGGGCGTCCGAGCGGGTCGGTCTGCTGCGCGCCCTGCTGGCGGCCGGCGCGCTGGCCGGGGCCGTCGCCCGGCTGGTCGCCGTCGCCCTGCTGCATCGCCTCGGCGAGGCTCTGCGCGCCCTTGCGCAGCGCATCCAGCGCCTTGCCCTGCGATTCCACGGCGCCGTCGGCATTGTTGTCGCCGAGCTGGCTGCCGGCATCGCCCATCGCGCTGTCGGCATCGTCGAGCCCGTCGCCGGAATCGCCCTGGTCGCCTTGATCCCCCTGCTCGCCTTGCTGGCCGGGCTGCCCCTTCTGGCCTTTCTGACCCTTCTGTCCCTTTTCGCCCTGCTGGCCCATGCCACGCTTGGCGAGCTGGTCCTGCAGCTGCTTCAGGCGGTCGCGCAGCGCCTGCTGGTCCTGCTGCAGGTCGCCCATGCCCTGGTCCTGGTCGCCCTGCTGCTTGTTGCGGTTGCGGCGCGAGTCCTGGCCCTGCTTGAACGTCTTGTCGCGGAGCTGCTGCTGCTTGCGGATCATGTCGCCGAGCTCGTTGAGCGCCTGCTCCATGTCGTTGTCGCCGCCCTGGTTGGGCTGCGCCATCTGCAGATTCTCCAGCATCTGCTGCAACTGCTCGAGCAGCTCGCGCGCGCCCTCCTTGTCGCCCTGCCGCGACAGCCGCTCCATGCGGTCGATCATGTTCTGCAGGTCCTGCTGGCGCAGCACCTTGGTGTTCTGATCGAGCGGCCGCTGCGCCATCTGCGGGTTGTTGCGCAATTGCTCGGCGAGCTGGCGCATGTAGTTGTCCATCGCCTTGCGCAGATCCTCGGCGAGCTTCTTGATCTCCTCGTCGCTGGCGCCGCGCTCCAGCGCCTGCTTCAGCGCGTCCTGGGCCGCGCGCAGCGCCTTGTCGACGTCGGAGATGTTGCCGTCCTCGATGGTGACCGCGAGCGCCCACAGGCTCGCCACGACCTCGCGCAGCGCATCGTCGGTGCGCGCGGCCTCGAGCTGGCGCGTCACCGAGCGCAGGCCGAGATACTGGCCGGGCTCCGGCGTGAACAGCTCCGGCGCGATCGCCAGCGCGTCGAGCGCGGTGAACACGTCGCCGTTGCGGTTGCCGTCGAGCGCCAGCAGGCGCCGCTGCTCGATCAGCGCCCGCGCCAGCGGTTTTGTGAACAGCCGCTCCGGCAGCCTGGTCTCGAACGGCTCGCTGGTGCCCTCGTTGCCGGCCTCGTCCTTGGCCGTCAGCGTGAGCGTGACGTCGGCGCCGGCGTACGGGTCCTCGCTGAGATCCTTGACGGTCTGGCCGACGCCGTTGCGGGTGCGCGCGTTCGGCAGCACCAGCGGAAACTCCGGCGGCTGGAACAGCGGCCGTGCGGCGGGCGCGTCGGCCGTCTTGCTTTCGTTGCTTTCGGCAGCCTTGCTTTCGACAGGCCGCGCAGCGACCTTGGCGCGGGCTTCGGTGACGCCGTAATCATCCTCGAGCTTGTAGGACAGCTTCAGCGAGCCGCGCGCCTGCCGCTCCGGGTCCTTGGCCATGCTGATGACCGGCGGCTTGTCCGGCGTCGCCGCGAACACCCATTGCGGCTGCCCTGCGGGCGCGCGGACGTGAACGGTGCCGTCGGTCTTGATCGTGTAGTGCTTCTCGGTGGTGCCTTTCGGCGCGGCCTCGCCGGCCGCGACCTCGCCGGGCGCCGCCTCGGCGACGCCGCCTGACGTGATGATGTCGAGATTGCCGCCGCTGGAACGCACGATCAGCGTCGAGCCCTGGGGCACCACGATCGGGCCGCTCGACGGCACCGCGCCTTCCTTGTTGGCGGCGGACAGGATGATCGGCGGCTTCGCGGTGTAGAGCGGCGGCTTGACCCAGGCATCGACCCGGACCGTGACCGGCGTCAGCACGCCGTTCCAGTCGAACGCCGAGGCGAGGCGCATCGGCCGCTCGTCGCCGGCCGCGATAGAGGTCGCGACCAGGAGCACGATCACCAGCGCGCGCACCGCCCAGGGGTCGTGCAGCGACAGCCGCGGCCGCGGCGTGCCGGCGCGGATGCGCTTGATCGAGGCCAAGGTGCGCTCGCGCTGCGCCTGCCACAGCGCGTGCGCGATCGGATCCTTGGTGGTCAGCGTGTCGGTGAGAGCGGTGGCGGGGCGATGGGCGATGCCCGAGCCGCGATCGAGCCGCGCCAGGCCCTCGTCGCGGGTCGGCCAGCGATATCTAAGCATCGGCACGGCGGCGCCGAGCAGCAGCAGCAGAAACAGCCCGACGCCGATCATGCGGACCGCGAACGGCAGGCCGAGCCAGAGGCCGGCCCAGGAGACGATCAGGAACAGACCGACCACCGTGAGCAGCCGGGCGAGATGCGGCCAGCCGCGCTCCCAGGCTATGGCGAGACGCGCCCGCTTCAGCGCCTGCGCCAGCTTGAGCCGCGCCAAGCCATCATGCGCAAGGCCATCGGGCGTGCTGCTTGCCGGCCCGGCCGGCTCGGGGGTGATGCCGCTCAACAATCTCTCCAGGTTGCCCGGATGTTCACCCTAGCACAAAGGCAGCCGTGAGGCACCCGCTCTGCGCGGGCTTTCCCGCCGCCAGCCGCGGTTCACACGGGAGTGTGACCGACCGGTTCCCGGAAAGCTACGGGGCACCCAGACGACAGCGGGGCATCCCGACGACATCGACATCCGAGTGTGACGCCCGCCGCCCACCCCAAACTCCCGTCATTGCGAGCGCAGAAGCAATCCAGGGGCTGCGGGCGTGACTCTGGATTGCTTCGTCGCTGCGCTCCTCGCAATGACGTCGTGGCGAACGTCACGATGCACATGATCAAACACTCGCGGAGGAATCATTAGCAAAACGAGCACCATCCTTCTCGCGACGCCATCTGCGCCCGAGTGATACCCGACATCTCACCCTCCTCGAACAGAGGGCGCAGGGAAGACCGGGCGCCGGCCGGCGCCCATGGTCCGCGTGCAGCAAGAAAGCACGCGGCAGAACCACAGGCTCAGCCGAGATCACCCGGCCTTCCCTGCGCGATGGTGTTACGACTTATACGCGATCTTCCCGGGGAACGGCTGTCTTGCCCCCGTCGCCGGCGGTTCGTCACCGCCAACTTGGCATCAGCACCGCGATGCCAGAACCACGCGACTTCCTCGTCGCACCGGGATCGTTCGTCCGCGCGAGAGACCCGCGCTGCGACCCAGTGCGCCCACCGCATCCCGCACCCGACGTCCGTGACGATCGCGAAGCGCCCCCTCAGCGGGACGGGATGTCGGGAGTAGATCATGATTTCGGATAAAGCGCAACAGGAAATTTTTCTGTACGACGGCTGAACAGGATGAGCCGGGCTGAAGGTATTCGTGAAGTTGGTTGCCTGCGGGGCATACGGCAGCGGCTTTAGGCGCCGGGAGTCGAATCAATGGTCGCAAGGGCCAAGGGCAAAGCCCGTCCGCCGCTACGTCAAGCCCATCGTGGGCTTAGTCAATGCGTGCGCGGGAGCTATCAGAATGGTTGAATGCAGCGTTACCGTATAGGCTTACACGGTGCGCGCTGCGACGGAGTTGGCGCAATTATACCCGAATCCCTATATGCTGATCCACAGCCGCAACCTAAATTAGCGGTCCTGGGGAGATCGTCATGCGGACCGAACAGCAAGTCCAGGCAGCGGCGGCGGCAGCAGCCGAAAAGGCGAACGGAGGAAAGTTTACAGATCCTCTGTTCTACAAGCCAGAGCATCAGGCCTTCTGGCGGGAGGTCGTTCGAGCTGCGCTCGATGCTGCCGATGCGGCCAGACCGACAAAGCCATCGACGCCGGTGTCGAAGGAGGAAATCCAAACGTTCTCCGAGCACTGCGTTTATATCCGCTCGGTTTGGGTGCTCATGATGCGAATATGGCGGGACAGCACTCAGGATGAGCGCAATTTGATGGAGAGCATAGCGCCAACCTTCTTCGCTGACGTTGGCCAGACTCTCACCGAAATGATGATCATCGCCGCTTGCCGGATCACTGACCGTGCAACTTCCGGCGGCAATGAGAATTTTACCGTCGAGCTGTTTGCTAATAGCTTCGTGTCGGACGCCGAGACCTACAAGCAGCTTGACGGGCTCCATCAACGCATGAAAAAGTTGCGCGAACAGATTCTACCCGCCCGACACAAGCTCGGCGCGCATGCCGACCGCGACGTTATCCGAAAGGGCCAAGTTCTCGGCCACGCAAGCTTCGAGGACTGGGAAGAGTTCTGGTTGGCGCTCCAGGATTTTGTGCGCATCGTTAACGAGAAGACGACCGGTAAGCCCTTCGAGATCGACGCTGGCGGCGTATTTGGGGATGCAGAGATGATGCTCAAAGCGCTCCAGCAAAGCACGCACTTCGAGAAACTGCTGAACGGAAGCGACGCGGCTGTGGCCGACGCCTGCCTGAATTTGGTGCTGCCCAAAGGCTGACAATCACATTAGCGGCACGTTAGCGGGAGACGACCTGATGCCTCGCCTCTGGATTGTTCGCGCTGGAAAACACGGCGAACGTGAGCTTGCTGCAATAGAACAGAACAGGCTTCTGCCCGGGTTTCTCGAAGTTGGTGATCTCACGAGCCGGCCGAGTCGCGACGCAATCCTGGGTCATTTGCAGCAGGCCCTTCCAGAGTTGGCACAGAACACGCTCAAGAACTTCGCCGCGCAGCTCAATCAATTCGCTCATACTATCCAGATCGGAGATCTCGCCGTGATGCCGCGGAAGGTCACGAATAGCGTCGCTATTGGAAGAGTCACAGGTGAGTACGTCTATAACAGCGACGACCCCTATCGGCATTCTCGTACAGTGGAATGGCTAAAGTCCGCAGTTCCACGCGACACGTTCAAGCAAGACTTGCGTCATTCATTCGGCGCGTTCATGACAATTTGTGAAATCAAGCGCAACGGTGCTTTTGAGCGGGTGCGCAGTGTGCTCGAGACTGGGCTAGATCCAGGAGCGCTGCTTGGTACTCAGGGAACTGCCCCCGTGCGCGCCACCGATGACGAGCCAGAAGCGGGAGACTATGCGAGCGATATCGAGGAGATCGCCAATCAGCAGATTATATCTCTGATTAAATCAGAGTTCGCTGGCCATGCGCTGGCCGAGCTGGTCGCGGAAATTCTCCGCGTTGAAGGTTATACCACAAGAGTGTCACCGCCCGGCCCAGATGGCGGGGTGGATATTCTCGCAGCAGGTGGCGCTTTTGGGCTTGGTCAAGACCGAATGTGCGTTCAGGTGAAGTCTGGCGATGGGGCGGCTAACCACGACGTGGTATTGCGCCTCATCGGCTCCATGTCGAATGTCCAAGCGAGCACCGGACTTTTGGTCAGCATCGGAGGGGTTAACGCACCAGCGCATAGAGAACTCGACCATCATTTCTTCAAGCTGCGGCTCTGGCAAATGCCTGACCTGCTGAAGGCGCTTTTCCGGGCCTACAATGATCTTTCGGAAGAGACCAAGAACAAGTTGCCGCTAAAGCAAATTTGGGCACCCATCTCCGGGGACGAAGCATGATTGCCTGGACCGGTTAGGACCCAAACTCGGATCACGTGACGGTGCAGTCCAATGCACTTAACTCCTGCACACAGACTTCACCCCTATTAAGGGCACGGGCGCCGTAGTCCGAAAGCGATATTGTCAGTAAACTCAATCTCAATGTGATCTCATGTCCGAACAAGAACAAAATACTCCGGCGATGGTGGCGCTGCGCGCCTACGAAAGAGAGCGACGAGAGCAATTCGCTATCGGCGTCGACACAGCTCCTCTCGATGTCTCCGATCTGCAACGGGCCATGAGCCAACTCGTTCGCGAGGATATTCGGTTCGTACCCGTGATTGCCTGCGCATTTGCCGACAACGAACTAGAGGAAATGTTCAGGCAATTCCTGCCAGATGATATTCCTGGAGGAAAGAGCAGCATGCTCGGCCGCTTTGGCCCCATCTCCAACCTATTTGCTCGTATACAATTCGCGTTCGCGTTTGATATGGTTCATTCGGATGTGCTGCTCGCCCTGGACAAGTTGCGGGGCTACAGGAATAAGATCGCACACAGCTGGGATCAGGACGGCCTGCCCGACTTTGTCGAAACTCGCCTTCCATATATGGACGAGCTTGAGAGCACCTTCCTTCACATGAACATCAAAGACGGCGGCGATGGGGATCTGTCTGCGGAAGGGTCCTTGCGCTTGAGGACCGTCTGGCTTCTGGCCCGTCTATTCTATGAGAGAAGAGTCTACACCCTTGCCAAGATGGCCAAGCTCAACCCTTACAATGCGCTCTACGGAGAGGACAGCCCTAGGGCGCTAAGAACGATTTATTTGACCGCGCACCATTACACCGAGCTCGTTTTTAGCCGCGAGTAGTGTCAGCCGCCAAACATCTTCGCCAGCAAATTGACGATTTCGGCGGTTGCCACCTTCATTCCCAAATCCCTCCCCAGATCAACCAATCGCCTTCCCCACCGCTTGAGCTTGCCGGCGTCAGGCTGGGCTTTCGCGGCCTCCTCCTTAACTACCAGTGCCGTATCGCTATAAGCCTCTTTTTGATCCTGTTGGAGTTCTGCGAACTCTTGTGAGGCTAAAGCCTTCTCGATCGCGAGCACTAATTCTTGATGATTTTGAGCGAACGCCTGTTGTGAAAAATTGTCACCGACACCGACCTGTTGGATGGCTCCAGGGCTATTAGTCTGGTTGTTGATAACGTTGACAACGGCGTCCTTCTTCAACCGCTCGCTCCCTATCATCCCGTGCTTGAAGTCGTCGAGTAACCGCTCCCGCTTCTCCTGCATCGCGGTCTGCATACGGTCCACAATCTCGGCATAACCACCGCCAAAAGCCTGATCGTTCACCCCGGCACGCGCTCTGACATCTTGGAGAATCCGCTCCACCATTTGGCTCGAACAATACGCGACTTGGTCGTAAACCTCACCGGTATGCTGACCGGTGTGGTTGTAGACGAACTGAATCGCAGAATTAATATCCCGCTCGAGAAGCTGAACTCCTACCTCCCAAAAGCGAATGAATGTTCGCGAGTTATGAAGAGCTCCGGCCAAAGTGGCCTCGCTCATGATCTGCGAAACCTCCTTCTGGAAGTCTTCAACGGTCTTCAAAGTTCGCGCGTTCAAATTCCGACAGATATAGGCAATTTCGTCAGGCATTCGATCAACCTGAGGCTGCAGGACATACATGCCTTATTTATAAGCAACTAATGTCAAACTGGATACACATTTTGCTGATGGTCGATCCTTCGGATTGGCCACGAGGCGGTGTCGGAAGAGATGGCGATAGTTCCACCGTACGCCCCCGCATTGCGGCGAATGAGACGAAGCTATACTATTGCGTGGCACACGCACTACAGCTTGTGACCGGGTGAAAAAGCGGCGCTCAATGGGCGGCGCACTCCAAGACCACCACCGTAAAGCTCGCCAAAGCCCTTCACGGCCAAACCGGCGCCCCTCAAGCCCCGCAGTCTCGGGCAGCCCGCACATCAGGTTTGCATTCTGCACCGCCTGCCCGGCTGCGCCCTTGCCGAGATTGTCGACGACGCCGAGCGCGATCACCAGGTTGCGGTCGGGGTCGGCGGCGTAGCTGACGAAGGCGAGGTTGGAGCCGGTGGCCCATTTGGTCTGCGGCGGCGTGTCGGTGACGCGGACGAAGGCGCTGCCTTCGTAGAAGCGGCGGGCGGCGTCGAGGCACTGCGCTGGATTGCGGTGACACTGCACAAAAATCGAGGCACGCGAGGGACGAGATCCGGAGCGCCGACGAGATCGAGAGCGCCGCAGTGTCAAACGTATCTCACGCGGACGCCAGTTGCGAGATGACGAGGTCGAGCAGCGCCCGCAGCCGGGCGAGCCGGCGCAGATCGCGGTGATAGCCGACATAGGTGTCCCGCCCCGGCGGCTGCTCGCCGATGTCGACGGGCCGCAGGCCCGGCGTCGCGTCGCCGAGCGGCCGGGGCAGCACGGCGAGCCCCGCGCCTTGCGCTGATAGCATGGCCTGAACGTCGCGGTTGTTGCTGCGCATCGCGACCTCGGCCTTCGGCAGTCGCTTCGCCAGCCAGCGCGCATCGGGCATGTCGGCGAAGGCCGTGTCCATGGTGACGACCCTGATCCCCTGGCCATCGCCCTCGACGGCCTGCGGGCCGTCGAGCGGGCCGTACACGGCATAGGGGATGTGCAGGAGCCGGCGCGAGATCACCTCCGGCTCGTCGAACGCGCGGATGCGAAACACGAGATCGGCCTCGCGGCGGGGAAGACTGTAGAGCCGCGCGTCGGTCAAGAGCTCGATACAGACGCGCGGGTGCAGCCGGCCGAATTCGGCCAGAACCGGCGTCAGCATCAGGCGGCCGAACCAATCCGACGACGAGATCCTGAGAAAACCGTCGAGCTGCGCCTGCGCGCCCGCCAGGCGCCGCTCGAACGCGAGCGCCTCCTCCTCCATCCGCTCGGCGTGGGCCAACACCGCCGTGCCCTCGTGAGTCAGCACGAAGCCTTCGGCCGTGCGCTGAAACAGCGTCTGGCTCACGGCCGCTTCGAGCGCCGCCAGGCGGCGTCCCATGGTCGGCTGAGACAGGCCGAGCCGGCGCGCGGCCGCGCCGAGCGTGCCCTCGCGCGCGATGGCGAGGAAGATCCGCAGGTCGCTCCACTCCATGCGAGGCCTTTCGACGACGGGGGTGACGGACACGAGACGCCCATTCAAAATTGAATGGATTACATACGAACTCGATGATGTCCATTCATGGCACGACGGCCGATGATGCCTCCATCACAACAGGAGGTCGCCATGACCATCTCGATGAAGGCTGCCATTCTCCACGAAACCGGCGCGCCGCTGCGCGTCACCCCGATCAGCCGCCCCGCGCCGGGACCCGGCGAGGTCCTCGTCCGCATCGCCGCGGCCGGCACCAACCCGCTCGATACCAAGATCCATGCCGGCCAGGCCGCGCATGCCAGGCAACCGGCTCCCGCCATCCTCGGCCTGGACATGGCCGGCACGGTCGAGGCCACGGGCGAAGGCGTCACCCGGTTTCGTCCGGGCGACGAGGTCTACGGCATGGTCGGCGGGGTCGGCGGCCACCCGGGAACGCTGGCCGAATATGTCAGCGCCGACGCGGATCTGCTCGCGGCCAAGCCGGCGAACCTCAGCATGCGCGAGGCGGCCGTCCTGCCGCTGGTGACGATCACGGCCTGGGAAGGTCTGGTCGATCGCGTCGGCATCCGGCCGGGACAGACGCTGCTCGTCCTGGGCGGCGCCGGCGGTGTCGGTCACATCGTCGTCCAGCTCGGCCTCGCCTTCGGCGCAACGGTTTTCGCAACGGGACGTCCAGAGAGCCGGCCGGTGATCGAGCGCCTGGGCGCTGTTTTCATCGACCGCAACGAACCGATCGCCGACGCCGTCGAGCGCATCACGGCGGGCCGCGGCTTCGACATCGTCTACGACACGGTCGGCGCGCTCGACACAGCCTTCGCCGCGGTCGCGCGGTTCGGCCATGTCACCTCGTCGCTGGGCTGGGGCACCCATCCGCTGGCGCCGCTGTCGTTCAAGGGCGGCACCTATTCCGGCGTCTTCACGCTGCTGCCGCTGCTCGACGGCAAGGGACGGCGGCATCACGGCGAGATCCTCGCCCAGGCCGCACAGCTGGTGGAATCCGGCAAGCTCACGCCGCTGCTCGACTCGCGCCGGTTCGCGCTCGAGGACGTCGGTGCGGCCTATGACGCGCTCAAGACGGGCGGCACCGGCAAGATCGCCATCGACATCGCGGCGGCATGAGCCGGCGCGACCCGCGAGCCTCACACGCAACGGCAATATCGAGGAATAGTCCGATGAGAGTCTGGTTCATCACAGGGGCCTCACGCGGCTTCGGCGCGCTGGTCGCGCAGCAGGCGCTGGACAGAGGTGACGCCGTCGTGGCGACCGCCCGCAATCCGAAGGCGATCGTCGATCGCATCGGGGCGCATCCCGACCTCCTGGCCCTCGCGCTCGACGTGACCAGGGAGAGCGAGGCGGTCGCGGCGGCGCAGGCGGCGATCGACCGCTTCGGCAGGATCGACGTGCTCCTCAACAACGCCGGCTTCGGCCTGATGGGCGCGGTCGAGGAAACCAGCCGAGAGGAGATCGAGGCCGTCTTCCGCACCAACGTGTTCGGGCTCCTGGCCGTCACCCGCGCCATTCTGCCCCACATGCGCAAGGCACGGTCCGGCCGCATCCTCAACATCTCGTCGATCGGCGGCTATCGCGGCTCGGCCGGCTTCGGCGTCTATGGCGCGACCAAGTTCGCCGTCGAGGCGTTGTCGGAGGCGATGCGCGCCGAGCTCAATCCGCTCGGCATCCATGTGACGGCGATCGAGCCGGGCTACTTCCGGACCGACTTCATGGACGCCTCGTCGTTGAAGGTCAGCCGCATCGTGATCCCCGATTACAGCGCGACGGCAGGTCGGGTCCGCGCGAACGCCGGCACCGTCAACGGCGCCCAGCCCGGCGATCCCGACAAGCTCGCGCGGGTGCTCGTCGACTTCGCCGGCGAGCCCGACCCGCCGGTGCGGTTACCACTGGGGGCCGACACCGTCGCGGCGATCGAGGCGAAGCACGCCTCCGACGCCGCCATCATCGCCCGATGGCGCGAGGTCGCGCTCTCGACGGGCTTCTGAGTGGGGACCACGGTGACGGTGCACCGGATCAAACGCTGAGGAGAGACGCCGTTTGATCACCCGTGCCGTCTCCCGCTGCTGTGACAATCGCGGCCGACCTCACGGCCAGACCGGCGCCCCCTCCAGCCCCGCGGTCTCCGGCAGCCCGCACATCAGGTTCGCATTCTGCACTGCCTGCCCGGCTGCGCCCTTGCCGAGATTGTCGACGACGCCGAGCGCGATCACCAGGTTGCGCTCGGGGTCGGCGGCGTAGCTGACGAAGGCGAGGTTGGAGCCGGTGGCCCATTTGGTCTGCGGCGGCTTGTCGGTGACACGGACGAAGGCGCTGTCGGCGTAGAAGCGGCGGGCGGCGTCGAGGCACTGCGCGGTGGTGGCGCGGCCGCGGGCGTAAATGGTGGCGAGAATGCCGCGGGTCATCGGCACCAGATGCGGCGTGAACACGAGGCCGGCGGCGCTGCCGCCGCTGAGGCGCGCGATCGTGCTTTCGATCTCGGGCATGTGGACGTGCCTGAGCAGGCCGTAGGGGATCAGGTTCTCGTTGCTCTCGGCGTAGCCGAACTTGCTGTCGCCGCCGCGGCCGGCGCCGGAGATGCCGGTCTTGGCGTCGATCACGATGTTGTCGGGCGAGATCAGTTTGTCGGCCAGCAGCGGCGCCAGCGGGGTCAGCGCGGCCGCGGGGAAACAGCCGGGATTGGCGATGCGGGTCTTGCCCGCGATCTCCCTGGGCCAGACGTCGGCGAGGCCGTAGGTCCAGCCGTCGGCGTAGCGGTGGTCGCCGCCGATGTCGACGATCTTCACGCTGCTTGGCACGCGCGCCAGCGCCTCCCGCGAGGCGCCGGTGGGGAGCGAGGCGAACAGCACGTCGAGCTGCGGCAGGCGCGCGGGGTCCCACTTCTCGATCACGAGATCGGCGAGCCTAGCCGGCACGCCGGGGAAGCGCTCCGCCAGCCGGTGGCCTGCGCTGCCCTCGCCCGCGGCGTAGACCAGCTCGAATTCGGGATGCCCCGCGACCAGGCGCATCGCCTCGCCGCCGCCAAAACCGCTGATCCCGACGATGCCGACGCGAATGCTCATGGGTGGGGGTCCTGGGGTGGAGTGGAGAAGCGAGTAGAGTAAGATACGAGCGCGCGGAGACATATGCGATGGCCCCGCTCCCGCCCGCAAGTGGTGACGTCCGACAATGAGCACCATCGACCCCACGCGATACAAGCTCTTCGATCGAATGGCCGGCGCGCTCTTTCAGGGAACTGCCAAAGTCTTCTCATCAGAAGAGCGGCTTGGCGTCTTCCTGATCGAGTTCTTCAGGGACGACGAGCTCGAACCACTGCTGGCTGAGCTCCGGGACATTGCAGCGATGGAGATGGGCGACCAGGACTGGGAAACTTATTGGTGGCGTAGCCCGGCTCAGAGCGTCCCCCGGGATGCCAAGGCGAGCCACCGGTTGCTGGAGGCTGTCATGGACGCAATTTCCACCGCAATTTCAGGCCGGGCGTAGCCAACGAACGCGAGAACGCAGATGGCGAAGAAACTGCCGCCGGTTCATCCCGGTGAAATCCTGCGGGAAGAGTTCCTCGTCCCGCTCAAGCTCACGCCCTATGCGGTCGCGGCCGCGCTGAACGCGCCGCGCACGCGGATCGAGCGCATTGCGCGCGAAGAGAAACCCGTGACGGCCGACACCGCGCTGCGGCTCGGCAAATTCTTCAAGACCGGCGATGCATTCTGGATGAACATGCAGGCCCGTTTCGATCTCGAAACAGCGGAAGACATGCTCGCGCCCGACATCGAGAAGATCGAGGCTTACGAAGCGGTATGAGCGCCAACTAGGCGGAAGAGCGCGACTTCGAGATCAACCCGCAGTCACCCTCCCCTGGAGGGGGAGGGTCGGCTCATATGCGCGAAGCGCATGTGGGCCGGGGTGGGGTGATCTCTCGACGCCCACCGATGCCAGTGGAGAGATCACCCCACCCCGCTCGCCCGCTTCGCGCGCGATCGACCCTCCCCCTCCAGGGGAGGGTGAGACTGAGATCGCGGAGCCTTCCGTCATCGGCACGCTGGCGATTAGAGCAGGATTGCGCGTCAGCCCGCCCTCACAACCACGGCGCCGGTGTATCCATCGCAATAAGCTGCTCCACCTCGATGCGCGGGCGGATCACGGCGGACTGGTCGCCCTTGACCAGCACCTCGGGCACCAGCGCGCGGGTGTTGTAGGTGCAGGCCTGCACGGCGCCGTAGGCGCCTGATGTCATGATGGCGAGGAGGTCGCCGGGCGCAGGCTCGGGCAGTGTGCGGTCGAGCGCGAGGTAGTCGCCGCTTTCGCAGACCGGGCCGACGACGTCGGCGACGAACGACGGCGCACCTGGCGCGGGCTGGATGACCGGCAGGATGTCGTGATGGGCCTCGTAGAGCGTCGGGCGGATCAGGTCGTTCATCGCGGCGTCGATGATGACGAAGTTCTTGGCCTCGCCGTGCTTCACGTAGATCACCTTGGCGACGAGGATGCCGGCATTGCCGACGATCATCCGTCCCGGCTCGAACATCAGGGTGCAGCCGAGATTGTGGCTGACGCGCTTGACCATCGCGGCATAGGCGGCGGGTTCCGGCGGCACCGCGCGGTCCATGTGATAGGGGATGCCGAGGCCGCCGCCGAAATCGACATGGGAGATGTCGTGGCCGTCGGCGCGCAGCGTCTGCACGAACTCGGTCAGGATGCGGAACGCGGTCTCCATCGGACCGAGATCGGTGATCTGGCTGCCGATATGGACGTCGACGCCGGTGACCTTGATGCCCGGCATCTTCGCCGCACGGGCATAGACGCGGCGGGCGTGCTCCAACGGAATGCCGAACTTGTTCTCCGACTTGCCGGTCGAGATCTTGGCGTGCGTGCCGGCGTCGACGTCCGGATTGACGCGCACGGAGATGCGGGCGGTGTGGCCGGTCTCGACCGCGAGGCGCGCCAGCAGGTCGAGCTCGGGCTCGGACTCGATGTTGAGGCAGTGGATGTCGGCCGCGAGCGCGGCGCGCAGCTCGGCCTCGGTCTTGCCGACGCCGGAGAACACGATCTTGCGCGAGGGGATGCCGGCTGCCAGCGCACGCTTCAGCTCGCCGCCGGAGACGACGTCGGCGCCGGCGCCGAGCTTGGCGAGCGTCCGCAGCACCGACTGGTTGGAATTGGCCTTCATCGCGTAGCAGATCAGCACGTCCTGGCCGGCGAAGGCGTCCGCGAACACGCGGTAGTGCCGCTCCAGCGTGGCGGTGGAATAGCAGTAGAACGGGGTGCCGACGGTGGCCGCGAGCCCGGCGAGATTGACGGCCTCGGCGTGCAGCACGCCGTCGCGGTAGTCGAAGTGGTTCATGGGTCAGGTCCGCGCGCGGGCTGCGAGATGAATGATTGTGGCGGCGAATTGCCGGGAAATGGGGCGGATTGTCAAACCCGCGCTGCCACCCTCCCCTGGAGGGGGAGGGTCGATCGCACGCGAAGCGGGCGAGCGGAGTGGGGTGAAGCCGCGAGGACGGTGCGCGTGGAGAGATCACCCCACCCCGCCTCGCGTTTCGCTTCGCTCACCGTGAGGCGACCCTCCCCCTCCAGGGGAGGGTGGCATCGAGCGCTGATCGAGAGGGAGTTCGAGCTCTATTTGCTGTCGAGCAGCGGGTCGAGGATGAAGGGTTTCTTCTGGCCGCGGGTGGCGGCGGGGGCGGCGTCGGCGCCGTAGCCGGAGTTGAACAGGCCGGGCTTGTTGGCGGCATCCGTCGCGGTGTCGGCGGGAGCGGCCGACATCTGCGGCGCCGGCGGGGAGTTGGCCGGCAGGTCCAACGGACCCTTGCGGCCGCAGGCGGCCAGCAGAAGGGCTGAAGCGCCGAGGACGAGCAGGACCCGGGCGGCGGAGGTTGGACGGCGAGCGCGATTCACGTGTGAAATCCCCATGCGGGCGGCACCATACAGAGAATGCACCGGCCTGACGAGTGCGGGAGTGCCACGCCGGGCCGATCAAATTTCGAACGGGAGCCCTACTTTCGCTGTTTTTCCAGCCGCTTCAGCCAGGCTTTGGCCTGCGCGGCCACGTTCTTCGGCGCGGTGCCGCCGTAGCTGGTGCGGCTCTTCACCGAGGACTCGACCGAAAGCACGCCGAGCACCTCGGCTGATATCTTCGGCTCGACCTCCTGCATCGCCTTCAGCGGCAGCTCGTGCAGGGCGACGCCCTGCTTGGCGGCCAAGGCCACGATCCGGCCCGTGACGTGATGGGCCTCGCGGAACGGCATCTTGAGCGTGCGCACCAGCCAGTCGGCGAGGTCGGTCGCCGTCGCATAGCCCTCGCCGGCTGCGGCCTTCATGCGGGCCTCGTCCGGCACGAGGTCGAGCGCCATGCCGGTCATGGCGCGGATGGCGAGCGACAGCGCCGCGAACGCCTCCATCGCGCCCTGCTTATCCTCCTGCATGTCCTTCTGATAGGCGAGCGGCAGGCCCTTCATGACGATGAGGAGGCCATTCAGCGCGCCGATGACGCGGCCGGTCTTGGCGCGCACCAGCTCGGCGGCATCCGGATTGCGCTTCTGCGGCATGATCGAGGAGCCGGTGGTGAACTTGTCCGACAGCTTGATCAGGCCGACCAAAGGCGAGGTCCAGATCACGATCTCCTCGGCGAAGCGCGACAGATGCACGGCGCAGATCGAGGCGGCCGAGAGGGTCTCCAGCACGAAATCGCGGTCGGACACGGCGTCCAGCGAATTGGCCATCGGGCGCTCGAAGCCGAGCGCCTCGGCGGTGGCGTGGCGATCGATCGGGAACGAGGTGCCGGCGAGCGCGGCGGCCCCCAGCGGCGATTCATTGAGCCGCTTGCGGGCATCGAGGAAGCGGCCGCGGTCGCGCCCGGCCATCTCGACATAGGCGAGCAGATGGTGGCCGAAGGTGACCGGCTGGGCGGTCTGCAGATGGGTGAAGCCGGGCATCACCGTGCCGGCGTATTCGAGCGCGCGGGTGGCGAGCGCGTGCTGGTAGGCGGCGAGCGCCGCGTCGATGTCGTCGATGGTGTCGCGGACGAACAGGCGGAAGTCGGTCGCGACCTGGTCGTTGCGCGAGCGCGCGGTGTGCAGGCGGCCGGCGGCCGGGCCGATCAGCTCGGAGAGCCGGCTCTCGACATTCATATGAATGTCTTCCAGGGCCCGCTTGAACTCGAACGAACCCTTGGTGATCTCTGACAAAATCGTGTCTAGACCCTTAGCCATATTTTTCGCATCACCCGCGGTGATGATGCCCTGGGCGGCGAGCATGGCGGCGTGCGCCTTGGAAGCGGCGATATCCTGCGCGTAAAGGTGGCGATCGACGTCGATCGAGACGTTGATGTCCTCCATGATCTCGTCGGGACGCTCCGAGAACCGTCCGCCCCACATCGTGTTGCTCATGCCTGAACCGCTTCCAAGACCTTGCTGACCGCCGCTGGACGGGACACACCGTCCGGTATCCCGAAATTCGCGCCTCTGATAGCCGCAACCGACCCGAGATGACAAACGATAAGCCTGACCCGTCCCCTGCCCGCCCCGCATCCTCGCGGCGGACGCTGCTCGCGGCCGGTGCCGTGGCGGTGGTCGCCGTGGCTGGCATCGCGGTGGTGACCTTTGGCGGATTGCTGAAGGGACGGCCGGCGGGCGACCAGGCCTGTCAAGCGGCGGTCGACACCGCCAAGCGGATCGCACCGCTGATCAAGGGCGAGGTGGCGGCGCTGACGGCGGCAACAGTGCCGCTGCGGCTGCCGGATCTCACCTTCGAGGACGGCACGGGGGCGGCGAAGAAGCTGTCGGATTTCCGTGGCAAGACGGTGCTATTGAACCTGTGGGCGACTTGGTGCGTGCCCTGCCGCAAGGAGATGCCGGCGCTGGACGGGCTGCAGGCCAAGCTCGGCAGCGACGCCTTCCAGGTGGTCGCGGTCAACATCGACACCCGCGACCCGGAGAAGCCAAAGACGTTCCTCGCCGACGCCAAGCTGACGCAGCTCACCTATTTCAGTGACCCGAAGGCCAAGGTGTTCCAGGATCTGAAGGCGGTCGGCCGCGCGCTGGGGATGCCGACCTCGGTGCTGGTCGACGGCAATGGCTGCGAGATCGCGACCATCGCGGGTCCCGCCGAGTGGGACAGCGCCGACGCGGTCAAGCTGATCCAGGCGGCGACATCGAAGGCCGCCGCGGGCCTGTAGTTCAACGCGTCATCACGGGGCAGCCCGTCAGGGCTGAACCCGGAAATCTCGAGATTCCGGGTTCGATGCTGTCGCATCGCCTCGGGTTCAGGCGGCGATGTTGAGATTGCCGCCGACGCCGGGGCCGGCATTGGCGAGCGACAATGTCTGCTGCGCGCCGCCGAGCAGCGTCAGCACCGCATCCTTCTGGGCGTTCAGGTTCTGCTTCAGCACCGACGTGGCGACCTGCTGCTGTGTCGCACTCGCCTGCTGCGCCATGACCGCAGCCACCAAGCTCATGTCCATACGCGTACAACCTCTCGTTACGGCGAGGTTAAGCCGTGTGCCTTAACGAAGCGTATCGGTCGAGCCCGGCGGCGGTAAAATCAGCGGGTCGGCACCGGCTTGGGGCCGCGATAGTCGTAGAAGCCGCGCTGCGTTTTGCGGCCGAGCCAGCCGGCCTCGACATATTTCACCAGCAGCGGGCACGGCCGGTATTTGGAATCCGCCAGCCCCTCATGCAGCACCTGCATGATGGACAGACAGGTATCCAGACCGATGAAGTCGGCCAGCTCGAGCGGCCCCATCGGGTGATGCGCGCCGAGCTTCATCGCCGCATCGATCGCCTCGACATTGCCGACGCCCTCGTAGAGCGTGTAGATCGCCTCGTTGATCATCGGCAGCAGCACGCGGTTGACGATGAAGGCCGGGAAGTCCTCGGAAACGGCGACCTGCTTGCCGAGCCGTCCGACGAACTCCTTGGCCGCCTCGAAGGTGGCGTCGTCGGTGGCGATGCCGCGGATCAGCTCAACCAGCTCCATCAGCGGAACCGGGTTCATGAAATGAATGCCGATGAAGCGCTCGGGGCGATCGGTGCAGGCGGCGAGCCGCGTGATCGAGATCGACGAGGTGTTGGAGGCGATGATCGCTTCCGGCTTCAGGACGGCGCAGAGATCGTGGAAGATCTTGCGCTTGACGTCCTCCTTCTCGATCGCGGTCTCGATGACGAGATCGCAATCGGCGAGGCCATCGAGGGTTTCGCTGATCGAGATATGGCCGAGCGCCTGGTTGCGGGCGTCCTCGGAGATCACCTTCTTCGCGACCTGGCGGGTCAGATTGCCGTTGATGGTCGCCATGCCCGATTTCAACCGGTCGGCAGTGACGTCGTTGAGCACCACGTCGAGCCCGGCCAGCGCGGCAACGTGCGCGATGCCGTTGCCCATCTGTCCTGCGCCGATCACTCCGAGCTTGTTGATCTGAGCCATGTTGTCATCCACCCGAACGGCACGCCTGCTGCGCCCGCCCATGCCCTTGGAAGTGAGAACACCGGCCGCCGCGGTCCCACGCGGCCGGTGTCTTGAGCGTTACTTGCCGAGCTTGCCGAGCGCCTCGGTCAGCTCGGGAACCGCCTGGTAGAGATCGGCCACCAAACCGTAATCGGCCACCTGGAAGATCGGCGCGTCCTCGTCCTTGTTGATCGCGACGATCACCTTGGAGTCCTTCATGCCGGCCAGATGCTGAATGGCGCCTGAAATGCCGACCGCCACATACAGCTCCGGCGCCACGACCTTGCCGGTCTGACCGACCTGCCAGTCGTTCGGCGCGTAGCCGGCATCGACCGCGGCGCGCGAGGCACCGACGCCGGCGCCGAGCTTGTCGGCGAGCGGCTCGATGTACTTCGCGAAGTTCTCGCGGCTCTGCATCGCGCGGCCGCCGGAGACGATGATCTTGGCCGACGTCAGCTCGGGACGGTCGCTCTTGGCGACCTCCTCGCCGACGAAGGTCGACAGCGCCGGATCGCCGGCCGCCGCCACGGTCTCGACCGACGCGCTGCCGCCCTCGCCTGCGGCGGCGAAGGTCGAGGTGCGCACGGTGATGACCTTCTTGGCATCCTTCGACTTCACGGTCTGGATCGCGTTGCCGGCATAGATCGGCCGCTCGAACGTGTCGGGCGCGACGACCTTGATGATCTCCGACACCTGCATCACGTCGAGCAAAGCGGCGATGCGCGGCATCACGTTCTTGAAGCGCGAGGTCGCGGGCGCGACGATCGCGTCGTAGTTCGCGGCGAGCTTGACGACAAGGTCGGCGAGCGGCTCGGCGAGATCATGCGCGTAGGCCGCATCATCGGCGAGCAGCACCTTCTTGACACCTGCGAGCTTGGCGGCGGCTTCGGCCGCAGCCTTGGCGCCCTGGCCCGCGACCAGCACGTCGACATCGGCGCCGAGGGCTGTCGCCGCCGTCAGCGCCTTGTTGGTCGCGTCCTTGATGGATGCATTGTCGTGTTCGGCAATCAGCAGCGTGGCCATCAGAGCACCCCCGCCTCGGTCTTGAGTTTGTTGACGAGCTCGGCGACGTCCTTGACCTTGACGCCGGCCTTGCGGCCCGCCGGCTCGGTGGTCTTGAGCACTTCGAGCCGCGGCGTGAGATCGACGCCGGTGTCGGCGGCGGTCTTCTCGGCGATCGGCTTCTTCTTCGCCTTCATGATGTTCGGCAGCGACGCGTAGCGCGGCTCATTGAGACGCAGGTCGGTGGTGACGATCGCCGGCCCCTTGAGCTTCACGGTCTGCAGGCCGCCGTCGACCTCGCGGGTGACCTTGAAATCGGAGCCCTCGACCTCGAGCTTGGAGGCGAAGGTCGCCTGCGCCCAGCCCAGCAGCGCGGCCAGCATCTGGCCGGTCTGGTTGGAATCGTCGTCGATCGCCTGCTTGCCGAGGATGATCAGACCCGGCTGCTCGTCCTGCGCCACGGCTTTGAGGATCTTCGCGACCGCCAGCGGTTCCACGTTGCCTTCGGCCTTGACCAGGATGCCGCGGTCGGCGCCCATCGCGAGCGCGGTGCGGATCGTCTCGGACGCCTGCGCGGGCCCGATCGAGACCACCACCACCTCGGTCGCCTTGCCGGCTTCCTTCAGCCGCAGCGCTTCCTCGACGGCGATCTCGTCGAACGGATTCATCGACATCTTGACGTTGGCGAGCTCAACGCCCGATCCGTCGCTCTTGACGCGGACCTTGACGTTGTAATCGACCACCCGCTTGACCGGCACCAGAACCTTCATCGATCCTCTTTCGCTCTAAATTGTCCGGGGTTGACCTTTCGGGCGCGGAACCTAAAGCCCCCGTACCCCCCGGTCAACGCGCGAGGGGGAAAAAACGCAGGCCCGCACGCCCCCGCGTTAACGGTTTTGCGGGTTAACGGTTTTGGCCCGGCACCCACAACACGTCGCCGGCGCCGTTCCGGTTTGCCGCCCGGCTGGCCACGAACAGGAAATCCGACAACCGGTTCATATAACGAATGGCGGCCTCGCTGACCGGCTCGTCAAGCTTGCCGGCGAGTTCCGTCATGATCCGTTCCGCCCTGCGGCAAATGGTACGCGCCACATGCAGATGCGCCGCCGCCGCAGTCCCTCCGGGCAGCACGAACGACGTCAGCGGCGAGAGCCGCTCGTTCAGCGTATCGATGTCGCGCTCCAGACGGTCGACCTGGCTCGCGACGACGCGCAGCCGCTCCGCCTTGCCCTCGCGCTGCGGCACGGCGAGATCGGCGCCGAGGTCGAACAGATCGTTCTGGATCAGGCCGAGCATCGCATCGATCTCGGGCGCATCGGCCAGATGCAGCCGGACCACGCCGATCGCAGCGTTGGTCTCGTCAACGGTTCCATAGGCGGAGACGCGCAGATCGTACTTGGGACGCCGCTCGCCATTGCCGAGCGCGGTCGTACCGTCGTCACCTGTCCGTGTGTAGATGCGATTCAGGACCACCATGCTGCGTTCTCAACGTCCGTTTCTCGACGCCTCGGCGTCTCGGTCTCAGCGCCCCATTGCCCAGATCGCCGCCATGGCAACGACGATCGCGACGAACTGCAGGATCACCCGCCAGCGCATCAGCTTCTGCGACAGGTTCGGCGAGCCGCCGCGCGTCATGTTGACGAGGCCGAGAAACAGCACCAGGGCGACCGCGCCAACGGCGATGGGAAGGATGAATTTACCAAGAAGTGAAGCCATCGGTGCTAGATAACACCGCAAACGCAAGAGCGCCATGGCGGATCCGCGCAGCCGGCGCTGCAACTTCTGGCTTTTGGACCCGTAATATCGGATTGTACAAATCACGTTCTTTCGCGGAGTGCAGGGACAGGTGAAGGCGCTTCGCTACATCTTCCACGTCGTCATGGACGCGTTCTACACCTTCCTCGCCGACGACGGCTGGGCGATCGCCAGCCATATCGCGCTGTCGACCCTGATGGCGCTGTTTCCCTTCCTGATCGTCCTGACCTCGCTCGCCGGCTTTCTCGGCTCCAAGGACCTGGCCGACCAGGCCGCCACCTTGATGCTCGAGACTTGGCCGGCGCAGGTGGCGGATGCGCTGACCGGCGAGATCCACGACGTGCTGACCACGACCCGGACCGATGCGCTGACCATCGGCGCCGTGCTCGCGGTCTACTTCGCCTCGAACGGCGTCGAGGCGCTGCGGGTCGCGCTCAACCGCGCCTACGGCGTGATCGAGCAGCGCCGCTGGTACTGGCTGCGGCTGGAATCGATCGGCTATACCCTGGTCGCCGCGTTCACGGCGCTGGCGATGTCGTTCCTGATCGTGCTCGGCCCGCTGATGCTCGCCACCGCCCGGCGCTACCTGCCGCTGGCGGTCGAAGCCAACGAGCGCTTCGTCAACCTGACGCGCTACGGCATCACCATCAGCGCGCTGGTCGTCGCGCTGTTCATCCTGCACGCCTGGCTGCCGGCGGGGCGGCGCAGCTTCATGCAGATCCTGCCCGGCATCGTCTTCACCTTCATCGCCTCGCTGGTGTCAGGGATCGTGTTCGGCCAGTACCTGGCGCGCTTCGCCAACAACTACGTCACGATGTATGCGGGGCTCGCATCGGTGATCATCGCACTGGTGTTCCTGTATTTCATCGCCGCGATCTTCGTGTATGGCGGCGAATTGAACGCTTCGATCATCAAGTCGCGGCTGCCGCGCGGCGTGTCGCTCCAAGAAGCGCAGTCGCTAGAGCCCGCGGCGAAACGGGCTTGAGCAGGAACGCGTCCGCGCCGGCAGCCTGCGAGGCCGCCTCGTCCTCGCCGCGTCCGGACACGCCGATGATCGGGATAGTCCCGTGGGGCGCGTCCAGCTTGCGAATGCGAGCAATCGCCTCGACGCCGTTGATGCCGGGCAGCACCATGTCCATCAGCACCGCATCGTAATTGCCGGCCGCGATCCGCTCCGGCGCCGCCTCGCCGCGGCCGATGAACTCGGCCTGGTGGCCGAGTTCGTTGAGGATGGTGTTGAGCACCACGCGGCCGAACGGATTGTCCTCCACCCCGAGGATCCGCAGGGGCCGCGTCGGCGCGAGCGCGACACCATCTTCCGATCCGCCGGCGGTGGCGTGCGGTGTGGCCGCAACGGTCAGCGTCACCGTCAGGGTGAAGGTCGTGCCGCCGCCTTCATGCGGCGCCACTGCGACATCGCCGCCCATGGCGCGCGCCAGTTGCCGGACCGAGGACAGTCCGAGTCCGGCCCCGCCGAAGCGCGAGGCAATCGAAACATTGGCTTGGCTGAACGGCCGGAACAGCCGCTTGATCTCCTTCAGGGTCAGGCCGATGCCCGAATCCGAGACGTGGAAGGCGATCGCGGCGCTGCCCCTGCCCGCGCCTCGGCCTGCGCCCCTGCTCGGCTTGCCGCGACCGCCGCGGCGTGCCGGAACGACCTCCAGCGCCACGCCCCCCTGCTCCGTGAACTTCACCGCATTGTCGATCAGGTTCTCGAGCGCAGCGCGCAGCCGCACGGGGTCGCCGATCACGAGTCCCGGCAAGTCGTCGGAAACGTGGACCTTGACATCCAGCCCCTTGGCGGCGGCGCGGCCCGACAGCGAGTCTCCGGCGGCCCGCGCCAGCACGCGCAGATCGAACAGATCCTCACGCGGCAGCGCGCCGGTGGTCTCGTCCTTGGCGGCATCGACGAACAGGGTGGCGAGGCTCGACAGATGCTCCGCGCCGGCCTTGATCGTATCGACCCAGCGCCGCTCGCGCTCGCCAAGCTCGGAGGTGGCGAGCAGGTCGCTGATGGCGAGAATGCCAGTCAGCGGCGTGCGCACCTCATGGGCGAACACCGCCAGCGCAGCTTCGACGACTCCTGGTGATCCAGCGGCAGCCTTGGGCACGGACATCGCGGTTTCTGGCTTCCTCACTCCGGACTTGGCCGCGCTTCGCCGGCTCCCCGCCATCGCCGTGACCTGAGGAACGTGCTTCTTGAGCGGTCGCGCCTTGGTGCGCTCCTTGGCCGGCGCCGCCTTCGCGGCCCTGGTCTTCGGCGTTTGTGTCTTCGGCGCTTGTGCTGCGGACGACGGCATCCTCGGGGATGTCGTCCTGGAGGACGCCTTTTCCGCGGGCGCTCTGGACGCGCCGGCGGGCCTGGGCGCAGCCGGCCTGGCCGGTCGGGCCCGACGCCCCGTACTCATCTTCCGAACGCGCTTCATCATGGCCCCTGTGACATGAACTCCGAAAAACGAAGGGGCACTTGTACTGTCATGTCTCGTCGTGCCGCTTTCGATTGAAGCTCCCGATTACCCGCGCCATTGAGCAGCATGGCACGGTCGTTTCCGGGTGTCACGATGCCCCGGAGGTTGTCCCCGCCGGAAACGTGGGGAGACATCGGGGCTTGCGGCAGGACGCGGCTAGACCATGCCGATCCTGTGTCGGATTTCCGCCGGCGAGACGCCTTCCGCACGCAAGGCGCGCAATCCCGTCGCCCGGGAGGACTTGGACAGCTTGTGGCCCTGCGCGTCGCGAATCAGTTGGTGATGCCGATAGGCCGGAGCCGGCAGGCCGAGCAGGACCTGCAGCAGCCGGTGCACGCTGGTGGCATGAAACAGGTCCTGTCCACGCACCACCTCGGTCACCCCCTGCAGGGCATCGTCGAGCACGACGGAGAGGTGATAACTGGTCGGCGTCTCCTTGCGCGCCAGAACCACATCCCCCCAGGCCTCCGGCCTTGCTGCGACCCTGCCACTCTCGCCCGAAGGCCCGGCGCCATGCTCGTCCCAGGCCGGCCGGCCGGCGCGCGCGACCGCGGCGGCCATGTCGAGCCGCAAGGCATAGGGCGCGCCGCTGGCCATCAGTGCCGCACGGCGCGCCTCGGAGAGCGAGGTCGCCGTCCCCGGATAGAGCGGCGCGCCATCCGGATCGCGCGGCCAAGCCCCCTCTGCATCCCGTTGCGCGACCATCCGCGCGGCCTCGGCCCGGCTCTCGAAGCTCGGATAGACCAGCCCCATGCCCCGCAGCCGGTCCAGCGCAGCGCGATACTCGGCAAGGTGCTCCGATTGCCGCCGCACCGGCTGCTCCCAGGCGATGCCGAGCCAGGCGAGGTCCTCATAGATCGCCTGCTCGAACTCGGGGCGGCAGCGGGTCGGATCGATGTCCTCGATGCGCAGCAACAAGCGGCCGCCGCTCCGCTGCGCGCATTGGAAGTTCAACAGCGCCGAAAAAGCGTGGCCGAGATGCAGATAGCCGTTGGGGCTGGGGGCGAATCGGAAAACGGGTGGCATCATGATGAGTTCGACGCCACAGAGCCCTGCGCCTCTCCTGCCTGCGTTTCGCGTTCCAGACGCTCGACCACGGTCCGATAGAAGTGCTCTGCCTGCTGCATCATCTCGGCCGTACTGCTGCGGCATTCGCTGAAGGCCGACCGGGCCAGCTCGAACTCGGCATCGACGAACGCGGCCACCACGGGCGGCAGCGGTGCGATGCCGAGCTCGCGGGTCGAGGCTTTCCGCTGCATCAGCTCGGCCACCTCCGCCTGCAAGACCGCGGGTGGATCGCACTCCGCCATCAAGGTCGGAAAATGCATCGGCGCCACCGCTTCCCTTGGGTGCAGGCGCAGCCAGCGCAGCGTCGCGGCTGGCCGCAGCGCGTAGAAGATCTTCTTCTGCGCAACCTCCGTGCCGTCGCCGAAATACGCGCGGCGCTGCCGTTCACCGAGATGCAGATAGTGCCGCGCCACGGCATCGCGGCTCGCCACGCTCCTGGCGAAGGCGAGAAAGTCATCACGAAACCAAGCCGAGCCACGATACACCACCGGCGACCGCAGCCATTCGATGATGACCGCATTGCCCTTCAGCAGCAGCTGTACCGCCTTGGCCAGATCCCAGCCGTTGGCGTCGTAATCATCTTCGAGCGGAAACTCGATGACGTCGCGCACCGGCCATGGCTTGATATGATCGGCGGCGCGCCGCACATAGACGAACCGGCAATCATAGTCGCTGTCGGGCGAGGCAAAGCCCCAGGCGCGGCTGCCGCTCTCGATGGCGAGCGGCAGAAACACGCCGTGCTCGGCAACGACGCGATCCAGCAGGGAGTCGATCCCGGCGACCTTGTGGCGGGCCATGTCGGAGGGGATGCTACGCAAGCTCATGAGAGTTCCAGCCGTGACTGATGCTGCCTTAGCCCTGGGCCTTCCTGCCGTCCACCCGGCGCGACATGGCCCAGCCCGTTCGGCGACGCCATGACCCTTCACCTCGGCAGCCAAGCCGTTCTCGAGGACGCGATCCGCGACCTGGTGAAGCAGGACGCGCGGCTGGCGCCCGTCCTCGAAGCGACCGGCATGCCGGCGCTCCGGAGGCGTGAGCCGGGCTTCGCCGGGATCGCCCACATCGTCTGCGGCCAGCAGCTCTCGACCGCGAGCGCGGCCGCGATCTGGGGCCGGCTGCAGGCGGCATTCGATCCGTTCGATGCCGACGCCGTCCGCCGCGCCCGCGCCGACCGGCTGGGACGGCTCGGCCTCTCTGCCGCCAAGATCAAGACGCTGAAGCACATCGCGCGCGAGCTCGGCGCCGGGCGGCTGAACCTCGACGTGCTCGCCAATGAGGACGCCGACGCCGCGCACGCCACCCTGACCGCCCTGCCCGGCATCGGGCCGTGGACCGCCGACGTCTACCTGCTGTTCTGCCTCGGCCATGGCGACGCCTGGCCGTCCGGCGACCTCGCCGTGCAGGAGGCGGTCAAGGTCGGGCTCGGGCTTGCGACGCGGCCTACGGCCAAGCAGATGATGCCGCTTGCGGAAGGCTGGCGCCCGCTGCGCGGCGCGGCGGCGCACCTGTGGTGGAGCTATTACCGCGTGGTCAAGAAGCGCGAGGGCGTGATCACTCCGGCGAACTAACAACTCCGGTGAACGGCGTTTCAAACAAAGTTGGGGTTGCAAAACGGTCATCGATGTCGGCCAGGATCGCGCCACGACGCACAGCAAACGAACGGCCGAGGTCTTCATCATGCAATCGTCCGATTTCATCGTCGCGCGCGGCGATCTGCAGCAGTGCAAGACGATCGTCACCGAGCTTCCCGATGGCGACGCGCTTCCTGCCGAGGCGCTGCTGGTGAAGGTCGACCGCTTCGCCTTCACCGCCAATAACATCACCTACGCGCTGCTCGGCGAGCAGTTGAAATATTGGCAACTGTTTCCCGCGCCCGACGGCTTCGGCATCATTCCCGTGTGGGGCTTCGGCGACGTGATCGCGTCCCGCCATCCTGCCGTCGCCGAAGGCGAGCGCCTGTTCGGCTACTTCCCGATGGCGACGCATCTCGTCATCGAGGCCGCCGACGTCGGCAAGCGCGGCCTGCGCGACGCGGCCGCGCACCGCCAGGGCGTCGCGCCGGTCTACAACGCCTATGCGCGGGTGGGCGACGATCCCGCCTTTGCCGGACGGCAAGGCGATGATCAGGCCCTGCTGCGCCCGCTGTTCATGCTGTCGTTCCTGGTCGACGACTTTCTCGCCGAACAGGCTCATTTCGGCGCCACAACCGTCATCCTGTCCTCGGCCTCGAGCAAGACCGCGTTCGGCCTCGCCCACCTCCTGCATACGCGGCGCAAGGACATCCGCGTGATCGGGCTGACCTCGCCATCGAATGCCGGCTTCGTCCGCTCGCTCGGCTGCTACGACGCGGTCGTGACCTACGACGCGGTCGACGGGCTCGACGCGGGGGCGCGCGCAGCGTTCGTCGACATGGCCGGCAACGCCAGCCTCCGCGCCGCGCTGCATCGGCACTACGGCGACAACCTCGTCTATTCCGGCCGCGTCGGGCTGACGCATCAGGACGGCAGCGATGACGCAGAGGTGCTTCCCGGTGCCCCGCCCACCTGGTTCTTCGCGCCCGACCAGATCAGGAAGCGTGCCAGGGAATGGGGACCCGGCGGCATCGAAAGCCGGCTCGGCGCGGCGTGGCGGGACTTCGCTCCGCGGCTCGACGGCTGGCTCACGATCACGGAAGGACGCGGACCGGAGGCCGTACAGCGCGTCTATCTCGACACCTTGCAAGGTCATATTCCGCCGCATGAGGGCCACATGCTGACGATGGCGACGTAAGCAGGTTTTCACCCGCGACCAAACCCGTGTAGCGTTGCCCGGACCGAGGTTGCGCAGAGGCAGGGAGGCGAGGCGATGTCCATTCTCGGAACGGGCAATTACAGCTATCGCGTCGTCAAGGACTGGGCCAAGCTGCCCGAAGGCTGGGCGCTCACCGACGTCGCCTCGGTTGCCGTTGACAGCAAGGATCGCGTCTACGCCTTCAATCGCGGCGCCCATCCGATGATCGTGTTCGACCGCGACGGCAATTTCATCAAGAGCTGGGGCGAGGGCCTGTTCAGTCGCGCCCACGGCTTGTCGATCGACAGCGAGGACAATCTCTACTGCACCGACGATGGCGACCACACCGTGCGCAAATGCACGGATGACGGCAAGGTGCTCCTGACCATCGGCCTGCCGGAGCGTCCGACGCCGTTCATGAGCGGCGAGCCGTTCAACCGCTGCACCCACACCGCGCTGTCGCCCTCGGGCGAGATCTACGTTTCCGACGGCTACGGCAATGCGCGGGTCCACAAATACACACCCGACGGCCGGCTGATCCGCAGCTGGGGCGAGCCCGGCTCCGATCCCGGCCAGTTCAACATCGTTCACAACATCGCGACCGATGCCGACGGTTTTGTCTACGTCGCCGATCGCGAGAACCACCGCATCCAGATCTTCGACGGCGACGGCCGCTACGAGACGCAGTGGAACAATCTGCATCGGCCCTGCGCGCTGTGCGCCTGCGGCGCGGGGCGCAAGACCTTCATCATCGGCGAGCTCGGCCCCGGCATGCCGGTCAACCTCAACGTTCCCAATCTCGGACCGCGGCTGACCATCACCGACGCCACCGGCCAGCGCATCGCCCGGCTCGGCGGCGAGCACGGTCCGGGCCTGGAAACCGGCCGCTTCCTGGCCCCGCACGGCCTCGCCATTGACAGCCGCGGCGACATCTATGTCGGCGAGGTCGGCGTCACCAACTGGAGCACGAGCTTCCTGGACCGGCCGATGCCGGACGAGGTCAGGATCCACCGCTGCCTGCAGAAGCTGGAGCGGGTCCCGGGCTGACCTTGGTCGTCCTGCTGGTCGTCGTCGCGCCGGAAGAGATGCAACTGATTTGCAGTGCGGCGATCGGGCGCTCTGCCACGGTTCTGACGCGCTTTGGACGGCAGCTCCAAAGGCGGGAGAAGCCATGTCAAGCCATTCTTGGGGCTTCACAATCCCGTCACGCTGCATGTAGTATGTGAGGGCATGCTGCTTCGCAGCCGTTATGGAGGCCAGGAGCGTTACTTGAACGCACATGTCTCGCAAGGCGGTTGGCCGGTGTTGGTGCTGAACGCGGACTTCCGGCCGCTGAGTTACTACCCGCTGTCTCTCTGGTCGTGGCAAGACGCGATCAAGGCAGTGTTTCTCGATCGCGTCAACATTGTCGAATACTACGACCGCGCGATCCGAAGTCCGTCCTTCGAAATCCAGCTGCCCAGCGTGGTTTCGCTGAAATCCTTCGTAAAGCCGTCGACGCATCCGGCCTTCACCCGCTTCAACGTCTTCCTCCGCGACCGTTTCGCCTGCCAGTACTGCCACTCCGGCGACGACCTGACCTTCGATCACGTCATCCCCCGCAGCAAGGGTGGCCAGACCACCTGGGAGAACGTCGTCGCCGCCTGCTCGCCCTGCAATCTGAAGAAGGGCAATCTGACGCCACAGCAGGCCAAGATGTTCCCCAAGCAGGCGCCCTATGCGCCAACCGTCCACCAGCTCCATCGCAACGGCCGGCTGTTCCCGCCGAACTACCTGCACGACAGCTGGCTCGACTATCTCTATTGGGACACCGAGCTCGATCCGTAGCGGATCGGCCCGATGTCGGTGTTGATGCTGGACATCGCCCCGGCGGCGGCGACATGCTGCTCTCGCTGGAGTCTGCGAACGCCCGGCCGCCAGATCCGCAGGCCGAATGGCCCGGCCGTCCGGCCATATATCGGACTGGATTAACTCCACTTTAGGTCCCTGTTCAGCATGCTCGCGCGTTGCCGCATGGGCCGCCGCCATGGCTGCCCGCTTCCGTCACCGATCCAGCAGGGCCGTCCGTTCCGCGCATGCAGACCGCAACCACCGAGTGCAAAGCGGCGGCGCTCGCGAAAGCCCAGGCAGCCAGCTCGCTGCAGAACATTTCCCTCACGATGTTCGCCAATGCGGCGATCGCAACGTCGCTGGCGCTGTTGCTGTATCTCAGGGAGGGCGGCACCCTCATCTTCTGGTGGCTGGGCGCCGCCATCGTCTTCGCCGCGTTCCGCGCCGGATGGGTGTCGTACCTGAAATCGTCCGGACGGATCGAGCGCGATCCACAGCGCGTGCTGCGCAATCTCACCATCATGGCTTTCGCCAGCGGCGTGCTGTGGGCGATCGTCCCGATCGCGCTGCCGGCCTTCTCCCACGCGCACAACGTCAACGACGTCGTCTTCATCATGGCCGGCACCACCACCGGGGCCATCATCCAGAGTCTCGCCTATTCGAGGATGGCGATCGCGTTCGGCGCGCCGCTGATGGGCGCGACCGTGCTGCGGATGCTGATCTCGGGCAGCGACGTCGACTACATCGTCGCGGTCGACGTCGCCTTCCTGACCTTCATGCTGTTCCGCGCAGCGCGGCTCGGCGAGCGCAACTTCATCGCGAGCCAGAAGACCGCCATCGAGGCGACCGTGCTGGCGGAATCCGTCGCCGAGGCCAACCACGCTTTGGAGCGTCTGGTTCGCACGGACTCGCTCACCGGGCTCGCCAATCGCAGCCATTTCCGCACCGTGGCCGCCGCGGCGTGCCGTTCCGGACGCGGGGTCGCATTCCTCCTGATCGACGTCGACAACTTCAAGACCATCAACGACGCGCGCGGCCACGATGCCGGCGACCGGGTCATTCAGGCCATCGCCGCGCTGCTGCAATCCGCCTGCCGCGGCGACGATCTGCCGGTCCGCCTGGGCGGCGATGAGTTCGTCGTCGTCATGCAGGGCGACGACGTGGCGAGCCGGTCCGTCGCACTCGCCGAATGGCTGATGGCCGCCCTCGCGCAGCCGCTCGCGATCGCGGGCCAGGTGCTGCCCGTCAGCTGCTCGATCGGCATCGCGGCGCATGCGGAAGGCCCGATCGATCTGGAAGAGCTCTCCGCCCGCGCCGACGTCGCGCTCTATCGCGCCAAGGACGACGGCCGCGCCTGCATGCGCGTGTTCGACGCCAAGATGCAGTCCGAGCTGACGCAGCAGCGCCGGCTCGATGCCGAGCTGCCCGCCGCGCTGGCCCGCCGCGAGCTCCACGTCGAATTCCAGCCCCAGGTCGCGATGGCCACGCAGGAGGTCATCGGCTTCGAGGCGCTGCTGCGCTGGAAGCACCCGAGCGCCGGACTGATCCCGCCGCCGGACATCGTGTCCGCGGCGATCCGATTGCGCCTGTCCGGCCAGCTCACGGAGTTCGTGGGCGAGCGCGTCTGCGCGTTCCTGCGCGCGCTCGACCGCAAGAAGGCGCACGGCATCCGGGTATCGATCAACGTCTCGCCGCGGGAATTCCCGCTTCACTCGCCGGCGCAGACCCTCAAGACCGTCTCCGAACGCTACGGCGTCGATCCCCACCGGATCGAGATCGAGGTGACCGAAGAGGCGATGTTCGATCCCAAGCGCTGCGCCGACGAATTGAAGCTGATCGACCAATACGGCTTTGGTCTTGCGATCGACGATTTCGGCGTCGGCCATTCCTCGATCGCGAACCTGATGGCGGTCGAGATCGACACCATCAAGATCGACCGCTCCTTCATCCACGGCATCGCCGGCAACCGACGGGATCAGCAGCTCGTCGCGGCCATCACCGCGGTGGCGCTGCCGCTCGGCCACCGCATGATCGCCGAGGGCGTCGAGAGCGAGGCGGACGCCGAGTGCCTTCGCATGCTCGGCTGCTCCTATGGACAGGGCTGGCTGTATGGCAAGCCGATGAAGGAGGACGACGCCATCGCGTGGCTCGTCCAGCATCGCAGCGGTGCTGCTGCCGCGGTCGAGCGCTTGCCGCGCAGCGCGTAGGTGCTGCGCGGACGTCGCGCTCACGGATCGACCAGCACATCGGCAAGACCATGGGCAAGGCTCGGTCCGAAGGCGCCGGCCCAGGCGGCGGCGATGACGAGGACGAGGCCAGGGACGAGGCGCAGGGCGAAGGACGACCCGCCGCTGGTCCACGCCACCACGATCTTGCTGATCGTGTTCGCCGACAGCGCCGCGAGCACCGGAACCACGGCATCGGCGGCGCCGATCTTGCCCGACGCGGCAAGCGCGGCCGCGGCCGCCGCCGGCGCATGGGTATCGACCAGACCGGCGACGGCGGCGCTCGCCACCAGGCCGGCTTCGCCGAACGCCTCGCGCAACGCGGCCGAGAGCACCAGAACCGCAGAGATCGTCAGCGCCAGCAACAGCGCGCCCGGCAGGCTGAAGGCGCGTCCGGGCGGCAGGTCGGCGGAACCGCTCTGCCGCAACCCGACGATCGTGAAGATCGCGCCGTAGATCGCCGCCGCCGCGCCGGCACAGAGCAGCGGGACCAGCAGCGCCTGCAGCGCGGGAAGGCTGGTGACGGCCAGCACCGCGGCGAGCTGGGCGATGGTCGCGACGGTCGACAATGCCGCGCCGGCGGCCGCGGCGCCGCCAAGCTCCGGCGCCTTGCGCGCCCGTGCGCCCATCGCGCCGATCGTGGCCGTGCTGGAGACGAAGCCCGAGGCGAAGCCGGACACGGCGAGCCCGCCGCGTGCGCCGAGCAGACGCATCGAGACATGTCCGGCGGCACCGATCGCCATCATCAGGACGACGAGCGTCCAGATGCCGCGCAGGTTGAGCGCGCCGTACGGACCGATCGGCTGATCCGGGAGCAGAGGCAGCACGACCAGCGTGGCCGCGGCAAAGATCAGGCCGTCCTTGAGCTCGCTCTCGCTGAGCACCGAACGGACGAAGTCGTGCAGCACCGGCCGGGCCGCCAACAGCACCGCCAGCACGACGGCGACGCCCGCCGCCAGAGCAGGTTGCTCGGTGGCGAGGCCGCCGAGCAGGACGGTCAGGATCAGCGCCGCCTCCGAGGTCAGTCCCGGATCGTCGCTGCGCGAACGCCAATAGGCGATCGCCGTGAGGACCATGATTCCAGCGGTGACGACGGCCAGCAGCAGCTTGCCGCCGATCAGCATGCTCACCGCGCCGGCCAGCGACGCGACGGCAAAGGTCCGCAAGCCCGCGGGCGAGCGCCCGGGCCCCTCGCCCTTGCGGCGCTCGCGCTCCAGACCGATCAGCAACCCGATGACGAGCGCGACGACGATCGCGATGATCGCGGGACTGAGGCTCATGAGATCCGGCATCGACATGATCCTACGTCAAACCGCCAGGTCTGCGCCGGGTGACATCGGGCAACCCGGTACATCGCCGCAAGGTGTCCCATCGGTCCGCTCAGGCCGCGACGAACGCGCTGACGATCATCAGCATACACGTGACGAGACCAAGTGCGGGGACCCATAGCGGCACCCGCACATCGGCGGCATCCGATCCGATGCGCCGGATGCGGATGCGGAGCAGGCACAGATTGACGATGGCGAAGATCGTCAGCGTCGCGAGCGAGGTGCCTTCCGCCAGCCGCTCCAGCGGGAAGGCCAGCGCGAGGATCGCGACCGCCAGCATGACGAGGCCGGTTGCGATCAGCGGCGTTCCGGTGCGCGGATCGACCTGGCCGGCGATGCGCGGCAGGTCGCCCTGCCCCGCCATGCCATAGACGACGCGCGCCGTCATCGTCATCTGCGCGAGAACGGTGTTGAGCGTGGACACGATCGCAATCGCGGTGAAGGTGGCGGGGCTGATGCCTGCGACGGCATTGAACACCAGGCTGAGCGGCGCCGGAGAGGCCGACAGCACGCCCGGCGCCACAGCGGTCACCGCGATCGCAGCAATCAGCACATACAGCACGGAGGTGATCAGCAGCGTGAGCGCCATCGCCCACGGAATGCTTCGCTGCGGGCTCTTGGCCTCCTCCACGACGTTGGCGAGGTCCTCGAAGCCGACGAAGGCGAAGAACGCGAGCAGGCCGGCGAAGGTGATGCCGGAGAGAACGCCGAGATCGAGCGGCGGCGGCGTCAGCAAGGCAGGGCCGAACGCGACGCCGGAGTGAACGGCCGAGACGACGATCCACACCAGTCCGCCGGTCTCGATCAAGGTCAGCAGTCCGGCGAGCATCACCGATTCGAGAATGCCCCAGGACGCCACGATGCCGAGCGCGACCACGATGGCCATCGCGATCAGCGGCGTCGGCAGATCGATCAGTTGCCGGATGTAGCCGGCGCCGCCGAGCGTCACCGCGGCCGCCGCGATGATGCCGGTGGCGAGCCGCAGCGTGCCGGCCGCCGTCGACAGCAGCCGCGACTTGAAAGCCGCGCGGACATAAGCGGCCTCGCCGGCGCTCACGGGATAGCGGGTCGCAAGCTCGGCATAGGAGGCGGCGGTGAACGCCATCACGAACGCCGCCAGCGCAAAGGCCCAGGAGGAATGGACTCCTGCATGACCGGCGACCGCGCCGATCAGGACATAGATGCCGGCGCCGACGGTCACGCCCGTGCCGTAGAGGACCAGCAGCGGCAGTCCGAGCCGCCGCCGCAAGCCAGATGGAGGCACGATTGGATCTTGCGGCACCACGACGTCCATTCTTGATCACAACGAACAACAGAGTTGTAGGGGCTTAAGGGAGCAAGCGCGAGCGCTCTTGATCCCGGTCAATCCGGAGCGCGCGCCCGCGGCCGGCCGCTGCGGCATCCGGCCGCCGGGCCTTCTTCGCGAGGCGCGTTCGCCTTCACGGCCATCGGCCAACTTGAGATGCGCCGCGTCGAGACATGACTTCGCGCTCTCGCGGCGCGATGGGCCCGAGCTGTGCTGATCGATCTCCTCTCGAAACGAGAGGGCGCAGGGAAGACCGAGCCTCGGCCGAGGCCCGTGGCCCCCGTGCGGAGAAAATGCACGGGGCAGGAACCACAGGTCCAGCCGGAGCGACCGGCGGGCTCAAGCGGTGGTCGCAACACCAAGTGTTTTCATTCGTGACAGCAGCTCGTCAAGCGCTTCTGCTGGAG